>CAZCCI010000004.1:0-133265 GCA_964497255.1 uncultured Staphylococcus sp. | reverse complement strand
TTGCCTCTATTGCTTCTATACGCTTGGCAAAGTCTTCTTGGAGGGTAAGAGGAGGCAATATTAATGGGATTGACTCGACAATTCCACAATTAATATTTAGCATAGTCGCACCCTTAGCTTTGTCAGTAAGATATTTAATTACACTTTCTTGCTTAAAGCACCAAAGCGCAAATATTGGATTAATTTTAATCTTAAACCGAACGAATAGGCTTCCTGTCCCACATAAATAACCATCCTCCTTTGCTGTAATTAGCGCGCAACGACCTATATCACCTCGGCGACCGAATACAATATCGTCTGATTTTAGGAGATAGTTTAAAAGGGACTGTTTTTTTGTTTCGTCAATAGTAAAATTATTGTCAATTCTAACGAAGCCCCCTTGCATGTGAATGGGATTAACTAAGGGGGTTCCTCCACTAATATAATCTTCTTTGTGTAATAAACTCCCAAAAGGTCCAATTTTGACTGTAGAAATATCTTTTACAGTTTGCTGAATCCAACCTTTTGGGTTGGTAACAGGGTCACCGAAAGAGTCGTAGAAAATAGATTGAGCGAGGTTGTCGAGGGTGCGCAGCAACTCACGGCAATCGTCTATCAACTCGTTTATCTTATCCAACTCCCCAACTATCTGCTCCTGAACCGATAAAGGCGGTACGGGAACAATTTCCTTTTTGTAATCTCTAAAATAAATATGCGGTATTGCTGCGCCATTAGCATATTTAGCTAAATTTAGAGAACGGAGAACATAATAGAGATATCCATTTGTGACAAGATCCTTTGCAAGTATGTATTGCATAGTGCCAATTAAAGATGTCTTTGCTGGGTATAAGTTACAACGACCTACACCTGATCCATCTTTAACAATCCCGATGTATTGATTTTCTTGTTGATAAAAGCCTATTTTACCAAGACATCCTGATGCCCCAAAAACATCAAATCCGCTATCAGTGATTTCAAGTTTTTTTTGCATCAGATTTGAAGCTCCTTTATCGCAAACCTCTCCCAGCCGTTTATATTCCCAGTTATGCTTCATGATTTTTGTTTTTACGGAAGTTAATTCGGGCATTAAACATTTGTTCTTTGATGCCACCATTTTCGAGGATTGCCTCTGCTTTCTGAAACACATACAGATTGCGGTAGCTCGATTTGGGTTTTGCAAAATCAGTGGTTTGCATAGTGGTGGTGGTGTTTTTTTAGCTAACTTAATTATTCTTTATCAGTGTTTTCAGCGCGGCGATGCCGTCGGTGATGCGGGTGGCGAGGTCGGATGCTCGGTCGATAAGGACTTCGGGAGCTTCATATTCAACCACTTCGCGGATTGTCTCCTTGTAGGTGTTGAACGCGAGGTCGAAGTCGTGCTCGCGGATTTCGTCGACGGGCACGAGAAAGGATTGGTCGGTGCGGGTGCGCTCGGCTTCGCCGTCGAGGGCGTGGAAGCGGGCTATGATGTCGGGGATGTCACTCTCGGCTACTTCGGTGCGCTTTTGGTCGAGCGAGTAGCCGTCGGCTTTCATGTCGTAGAACCACACTCGGTCAGTGCCGCCGGCTCCTGTTTTTGTGAAGATTAGGATTGCGGTCGAGACTCCCGAATAGGGCTGAAATACGCCCGATGGCATGGAGATGACGGCTTCAAGACGGTTGCCGTCGACAATGGCTTTGCGGATTGCCTTGTGGGCATTGGAGGTGCCTGTCAGCACTCCGTCGGGGACAATCGAGGCGCAACGTCCGCCAACGGCAAGAGTACGCAAGAATAGCGAGAGAAACAGCAATTCGGTTTTCTTGGTCTTGGCTATGGCAAGCAGTGACTTCGCCACGGCTTCGTAGTCGAGATTGCCGGCAAAGGGCGGATTGGCGAGGATGAGAGAGTAGCGGTCGACGTCGGTGTTGTCGGTCGAGAGCGAGTCGCGAAATGCCACGTCGGGGTTGTTGATGTCGTGGAGCATGAGGTTCATAGCACCGATGCGTAGCATCGTCTGATCGGTGTCGAAACCGTGGAGCATCGTGTTGCGGAAGTGCTCGTCGTTGTGTTGCTTCAACAGCTCGGAGGAGTATAGTTTTTTGATATACTTTGCCGCTTCAACGATAAATCCGGCAGAGCCCATGGCGGGGTCGCAGATTGTGTCGCTAAGCGTGGGACGCATCAGTTCGACCATCATGCGGATGATGTGGCGCGGGGTGCGAAACTGTCCGTTTTTGCCACTCGCTGCCATCTTGCCGAGAATATACTCATAGACATCGCCCATCGTGTCGCGGTCGTTCATCTCGAGAGTGTCGATGCCGTCGACTATCTTCACGAGTGCACGAGGCGAGGCTATGAGGAAGTTGGCATTGCCCATGAAGCGCGAGTAGGCGGAGTCGTCGCCGCTGTTGAGATGTTTGATGAATGGAAAAACATCGCGCTGAATGGTGCGAAACATCGCTTCGGGTTCGAGCTGCTTGAACTTGTGCCAGCGCAACGACTGCCCGTCGACATCCTCATCGGTCTCGGGATTGTGCCATGCGCCGAGAGGAAAGGTGGGGTTGTCAAGGTCGCCAAGGTCAAGCTCCTGCGAAATCTTCTCGCGCTGACGCTCGGCATCGTCGAGGAGTTTCATGAAGAACAGATAGGTCATCTGTTCGAGCACCGACATCGGATTGGTGATGCCTGCACTCTCCCAAAACGTATTCCAGATTTGATCTATTTGATTTTTTATTTGTCCCGTAATCATGGCACTTTTCTTTATATATGTTTTTAGTATAGTAATAATCCTTTGTAATAACACAAAGTTACGGATTATTTTTAAGATAATCGGTCTTTGCTGTGATTTTCACAATGCAAAGGTAATAGCAGGGGTGAGCAAAACCGGAACACACCCATGCTAATTAATGTTAAAGACGGGGAATTTTTTTTCAAGCGGTGGTTTATTGCTCTTTTTCGGGCGTAGTCAGTTGTGTCGCAGCGGTGTCGGAGGCTGTGGCGGCTGTGTCGGAGGCTTTCTCGCCGTGGTTTTGACGGTAGGCGGTCGGCGAGATGGAATAGTGGGCCTTAAACGACTTGCTGAAGTAGTTCAAATCCGAGAAGCCACATTCGTAGGCTATTTCTTTGATAGGTAAATCGGTCGAAAGCAGCAACTTGGCGGCATGGCTCATGCGTGTCCGTCGCAAAAAGTCGGCTGCCGACACGCCCATCGACGAACGCATCTTGCGTGCGAGTCCGCTGCGGCTCACTCCGATTGCGGCTGCCATGTCGTCGACACTCGAATCGGGGTCGGATAGGTGTGAGTTGACGTAGTCCATCACTCGATTCATGAATTCCTTGTCGGCTTCGCTGATTTCAGGCAGCGACGGGGTCGGGGTCGGCTCTGATGTCGCGTCGGCGGTCTCCGACGGTGTCGTCGGCGGCGTCGGCGTCGCTCCGACGAGGCGCATATAGGCTTCGAGGGTCTCTCGCTGCTTGCGTTTGATTGCGCGGATGTAGACTATCACCCGAATGACTCCGCCGACAAGGGTAAGAATCATGAGGAGGAAGATTAGGCGCGCGAAGAGGGTCTCGTAGAACTTCGGCGTGACATCGAGTTGCAGACTCGCTATGCTGTCGGGGCTACGGCGACCGCTGTCGGAGGTGCGCACTTCAATGTCGTAGGTTTGCGGGGCGAGGTCGTAGAGCGTGATGACGCGCGTCGTCCCCAAGTCGGTCCACTCTCCGCCGTCGACTCTGAAGGCATATCGGATGTCGGCCGGATAGGGATGGTTGACGGCGGCAAAACGCAGGGTGATGTTGCGCTCGGTCTTGCCAAGTGTCACTCGCGAGGTCGCCGACGTCAGCAGCGTGTCGGCCCTGCCTTGAATCGATGCTTTCGTGAACATTATCCGAGGGGCTGCGACTTCGCGGTCGACATCACCGAAGCGGAAGGCGATTGCTCCGTCGGCTGTCGCTGCCAACCATCGAGCGTCGGGCGAGGTGGAGGAGGAGGCCGCCGCCGTGTCGACCGGCGGCAGCAGGCGGCAGTCGGTGAACAGCACTTTGTCGTGCCAATAGGATTCGCCGAAGAAGCGCATATTGCCGTCGGCGGTGTCAATCGTATATATCATGCGTGGGGCTACGACGACCACCTTGCGCCCGTCGGCTGACGCCGACAGCGATTGGGCGAGGTCAAGCGAGTAGTTGTCGGTGACATTGCGCGACGAGAATCGTCCGTCGGCATCGCGCAGGTTTACGCCGTTGCTCTCCGTAGCCACAGCCAAGCGTCGGCCGTCGAGGGGCAAGACATCCATCGTCGCCACGCAGCCCAACGAGGCATTGTTGCCCGTCTCCGAGGTGTGGAGCGTGAACGCCGACGGCGTGGTCAAATCGCTATGCAGGGCTATGGTCAGCAGTCCGCTCGTCGTTGCGACTTGAAGCGTCGAGTCGTTTTCAAACGCGAGTTTTCGGCAACTGACGGCTACTTCGGGGTAGTCGGGGCAGACGTCGGCGAGATGTGTCACCCGCGGAGTTCGCCCCGTAGGGTTTTCGATGCGCATGACCCCTCGGCGAAGCGTAGCCAACCACAGACAGCCGTTGCCGCCCGATGAAATGTCGTAGATATAGCCGTCGGCGATGCGCTCGACTGCGAAGGAAACGCCGTCGGGGGCGGTCGGTGTCAAGCGATACAGTCCGTCGGGTTTCGAGCCGAGCCAAACGGTCCCGTCGGCGGATGCGTACATCGAATAGACGGCATGACCGAAACGAGCGTCGGTGTCGGTCAGCCTGCCGTCGGGGGTCAGATAGCGGGGCGACGAGGCAATGCTGTCGTAGACCGCCACAGAGCCGTTGCCCGACTCCGCAACCCATATCCGACCGTCGACGTCGCGAGTCATTGCAAGCACGCGCGACGGACGATGAGGAGTTTTCAGTTTCGTGTATGGCAGCAGTCCGAGCGTCAGGCGGTAGGCTCCGCGAGAGCAGCGAAGCCAGAGGTTGCCGTAACTGTCAGTCGTACAGTAGCGCATCGACGAGTCGTCGACCTCCAAATCGGCAACGGTCTTCCGAGTGCCGGTCGAAGTGTCGACAAGCGCGACGACCCCGTCGGTCGTGACCACCCAAGCAGCGTTGCCGCCGTCGGCAGCCTCCCGACTGAAAGCAATCTTTGAAATATCGTAGCCCTTGACCGGTCTGCGAAATGACGATGAAAAGAATTTGATAGCAGGACGTTTGTCGCTCCGGACTGCTCCGTCGATGGGATTTTTGACTGGAAACGTGATAAAACTTCCGCAGTCACACTCAACGACGACCGTGTCGAGCCCGCGACTCAGCCTCATGCCGTTAACGCTGAATTTAAAGTCCAACTTTCGTTCAAGCTGCGAATGAATGTCGGCAAACCTGTTGGTGCGGACATCGAGGCGGACAATCTTGTCGTCGATTCGACACCAGAGATCGCCGTCGCAACCGGGCTTGATGTCGCGTATGCGGTTTGAATATCGGCGCGTTTCGTCGTCGATTCCGGGACGGACACAGTCAAAGTCATAGCCGTCAAAGCGATTGAGCCCGTTCCAAGTGGCAATCCAAATCAAGCCGTCGGAATCCTGAGCAATCTGTTTGACCGAATGTTGCGAGAGCCCCGCGTCCTCGTCAAAGAGCGCAATCTCGCAATAAGGTTCTGCCCCCTTCGCGAGAATGAGCGTCAAATATGATAGTATAATGAATGCAATTCGTTTCATGGCAACGCGAAGATACGGATTATTTTCAGACTTTACGGACTATTTATAGATAAATTTGCTAATAAATTCGTCATTAACTGCGACATTTCCCATGAAATTGCACCATATGTTAATAATTCTCACTAAATTTGCACCCATAAAACAACCGAATGGAACATAACTGCAAGCAAGATTTGCTCGACCGCCGTTATTTGCGCATGGCTCGCATCTGGGCTGAAAACTCATATTGCGAACGTCGAAAAGTCGGTGCGCTGATGGTCAAAGGTCGAACTATTATTTCCGACGGTTTCAATGGGACTCCCGCCGGATTTGAAAACGTTTGTGAGGACGAAAACGGTCTCACAAAAACTTATGTGCTCCATGCCGAAGCCAATGCAATCTCGAAAGTAGCACGCTCCAACAACTCGTCGGAAGGCTCGACGCTCTACGTCACCGCGTCGCCGTGTCTCGACTGTGCCAAGCTCATCATTCAGGCAGGCATCAAACGAGTAGTTTTCAACGAACTCTATCGCATCATCGACGGCATCGAACTTCTGCAACGGGCAGGCATCGAATGTTGCCACATTCCAAACGTCGACTGCAACCCGTCGCCGTCGGCTGATCAATGTTGACTCCGCGTTCATCCCCTCCCCTCCACACAACTCCTAATATACCTAAATCAAGTCAAAAAGCTAAAATTCTATCTATATAAACAAAACGTCTATGAATAACCGTCTGAAAAAGACATCCGTATGGATGCCGTTGGTCATAGCATTGTCAGTGGTTGTCGGCATGTGGCTCGGCAATACATTCTTCAACAACTCCGCCAAATGGAGCTCACGCAGCAAGCTCGACAACATTCTGAAATCGGTCGACAACTTCTATGTCGACGACATCGACACCGATAGCCTGCTCGAAGTTTCATTTTCCGACCTGCTATCTCACCTCGACCCCCACTCCGTCTATATTCCTGCAAGCGACCTGCAAACCGTCAATGAAGAACTCGGCGGCTCGTTTTCGGGTATCGGAATTTCATTCAACCTGCTCAACGACACTATCAACGTGCTCGAAGTCATCTCCGGCGGCCCGTCGGAAAAAGCCGGTCTCCTCGCCGGCGACCGCATCGTGGCTATCAACGACACCGTCGTTGCCGGACAAAATTGGAGCGATGTCAAAGTCATGTCGTCGCTTCGAGGATTGAAGGGCAGTTCGGTCAAACTGACCGTCAAACGCCACACGTCAAAAAAGATGCTCGACTTTGACGTGGTTCGCGGTGACATCCCCCTCAACTCGGTCGATGCGGCCTACATGATTCGCCCGACCATCGGATTCATCAAAATCACGAAATTCAGCGCGACGACTTACAGCGAATTTCTCACCTCAATGATCAATCTCGTCTCGAAGGGTGCAACGCAATTCATCATCGACCTCCGCGGCAACGGTGGCGGATTCATGGACCCGGCAGTCCTCATAGCCAACGAATTTCTCCCTGCCGGCTCGCCCATCGTCAGTATGCGCGGCAAAAGCACTCCCGACACCACTCCGACTCTCAGCGACGGCTCGGGCAGCTTCAACAGCAACGAGCTGATCATCCTCATCGACGAGACGTCGGCAAGCGCGAGCGAAATCCTCTCGGGCGCAATTCAGGACAATGACCGCGGACTCGTCATCGGTCGCCGTTCGTTCGGCAAAGGCTTGGTTCAAAACCAAATGATGCTCCCCGACAGTAGCGCAATCCGTCTGACTATCGCTCGCTACTACACTCCCTCGGGTCGTTGCATTCAGAAAGACTATTCTCACGGCAAGGACTACAACCGCGACATCGTCAACCGCTACGAACACGGTGAATTTTACAACGCCGACTCAATCAAACTCGACAAATCAATCGCTTACGAGACGCTCAACGGTCGCACCGTCTACGGCGGCGGCGGTATCATGCCCGACATCTTCGTCCCCAACGACACGACCGGCATTACAAGCTATTATATTAACATCATCAACGCCGGACTGATTCAAAAATACACCTTCGACTATGCCGACCGCAACCGTCAGCAGCTCGAAGGAGCTGAATCTGCTGCCGAGATTCTCAAAAAATTGCCGTCGGACGCAATGTTGCTCCAAGACTTCGTCAGCTATGCGAAGAAAGCCGGAGTCGCTCCGCGCCCCTACTATATCAACATTTCGCGCAATCTGATTGTCAGCCAACTGAAAGCTATGATTGCCCGCAATGTCCTCAACGTCCAAGGCTACTATGAGGTCGCCAACGAAACCGACCCGACAGTGCTCTCAGCCATTGAAGCGTTGACCAACGGCTCTGCATCGTTCCCGATCACTGCTGATTCAAAGGCAATTGCGTCCAAAAGCGTCAACGACAACAACTCTTCCGACGAAACAAGCGAGGAGAACGCTGACGACGACTCGGATTCTGATGAAGAAGTGTGACATCAGGCGCGAAATCAAAGCGCAAAAGAAACTGCTCTCCGACGAGGACAAAACCTTAGCGGCAGAAAAGGCGTTTGTCCGTCTCGAAAAGACGGATGCTTTCATGCTCGCCGACAAGATTTTGATTTACTATTCCCTCCCGGACGAACTGCCGACCCACTCGTTCATCCGAAAATGGTGTGACCGAAAACGATTCTTCCTCCCGAGAGTCTGCGGCGACGATCTTGAAATCCTGCCCTACGACGAATCGCGTCTCTCGGTCGGCTCATTCAACATCGAAGAACCTACGGGCGACGAAACAGCGTCGATCTCCGACATGGAGTTGATCATAGTCCCGGCAGTGGCGTTTGACCGTTCGGGCAATCGCGTCGGGCGCGGAAAAGGCTACTACGACCGACTGCTGTCGGGGTGTCAGACACGAAAAATCGGTGTCGCCTACGGATTTCAATTGGTCGACAGCATCGATGCCGAGCCTCACGACGTCAGAGTCGACACCGTCATCACCAACGACGACGTAATCGACACACACCAAAGCAGATAAAAAACGTAAAGAATATTATTTTCAGTCCCGATGGTAGGCAATCAGCAGCTCCATCGGGGCTTTTTCTATGCGTCCGACCGAACAGCCCGACATTGCTGCCGCCTTGCGGAGTTGGTCGGAGAAATGCCACGCTATCGAGCCGATGAAATTAATCGGAAGCCGCTCGGCGTTCTCGTAAGCCTTGACATTGAAGCGGAAAAATCGACAAAATTCATCAACCACAAATTCCTCGACCTCTTCAACGCCGATATTTTCAGCCAAAAACGGCACAAATGAAGCAAGAAAAGCGGCGGGACGCTCGCCTCGATAAACTCGCGAGATAATAGCCTCTCGTGTCATCTCGGGAAACCGACGGCGGAATCGCTCGGATATTTCGTCAGAAAATCCGCCTTTCATCACCATGCCGATGAGTCTGCGCCCCAACACTGCCCCACTACCCTCGTCGCCAAGTATGAATCCGAGCGGCGAAACGTTGTCAACGATTTTTTCACCGTCGTAGCGACATGAATTTGACCCCGTCCCGAGAATACACGCCACGCCCTCCGCTCTGCCGCAAAGCGCACGCGCTGCGCCAAGCATATCACTCTCGACACGACAAACGCCACTGTTGAAAACGGCAGTCAGAACGATCTTGATTCCGTCAACTCGCTCGCCGACACAACCGGCACCGTAGTAGTAGACCTCATCGACACCTTGCGCACGTTCGACTAGCGTCGGGGCGTCTTCGCGAAGAATCCGCGCAAGAGTCTGCGCCTCGGCTTGGGCTGCATTGTATCCGCGAGTAGTCAGTCTCATCGCCACATTGCCCGCTGCGTCAAGCAACGCCCACTCTATTTTAGTGCCACCGGCATCAGCTATCAATTTCATTCCGTCAAAATTTTTAAATCTGTAACAATCAATTACTCGTAGAGCCTGTAAGCCTTGCTTCTCGACTTGAAATCCTCCTCATCCTTGGTCCAAAACGGGAGCAGGTCATCGACTTTAAAATTTCGAGAAAACAATTCACGCACCTTGCGCGAACCGCAAACCTTGTCAAACATATTCAGTCGCGACGGCGCGGCTTTGGCAAAGGGCTTGTTTGATGGACACATCTCGGCAAGCACCTGCATGACGTAGAACTGCACCAACGTCAACCGGGCTTTCTCCGCATCGGTAACATAGATTTCCACACCGCCTGAATTTTCGCCCTTGAAAGCCGCATAAAACGGCTTGAAACTAATCGGACGGAAGCCTACTCCGGGGAGATTCAACGCCGAAAGCCTCTCGGCAAGCATCAACGAATCGATCCACGGCGCACCGACGAGTTTAAACGGCAACGTGTAGCCGACACCGATCGAAACGTAGTCCAATTCGCCCATGATACCGGTTGCCGGATAGAGCAACGCCGTCGACGGATTCGGAATGTGGGGCGACGGCAACACCCACGGCATACCGGTCGCGCCAAACGTCATCGAACGTCGCCACCCTTTCATCGCCACGACTTCGAGCTCGACACGGACGCCGTTTTTAAGCATCCCCTCGCCGTTGAGAAATCGCGCAAGCTCGCCGGGAGTAAGCCCATAGATATACGGTATAGGATATTGACTGACAAACGAACGGCAATCGTCGTCGACGATATTACCCTCAACCTTGTTGCCGCCGAGCGGATTCGGGCGGTCGAGCACCACGAACTTCTTACCGTTTTCGGCTGCCGCTTCCATCGCCAACCCCATAGTGGAAATAAACGTGTAGCTGCGAGTCCCGATGTCTTGAATATCATAGACAATCACATCGACATTTTTGAGCATTTCGGGTGTCGGCTTCTTGTTTTTGCCATGGAGCGAATAGACTTTGACTCCCGTCTTCTCATCGACCTCGTTGACGACCGTCGCGCCGGCTACATAATTGCCCCTGACACCGTGTTCGGGCGCAAAAAGAGCCGTCAACCTTACGTCGGGAGCTTCGGCAAGGATGTCGACAGTCGATTTGAGATTGTTGTCCACACCGGTCGGATTAGTTATCAGCCCGACGCGCAAACCTTTAAGAAGCTCAAAACCGTCGGAACGCAACACTTCAATGCCGGGCATGACCACTCCCGCCGATTCGACACCGTCGGCGGTCGCCACGATTCCGCCACTCAAAACGGCAGAAATCAATATTATAATCAGAGATTTCAACTTCTTCATAGCATCATTCTATTTAGCTTTCTTTTTTCCAAACTCGGGGTCGACTTTGACAAGATATGTGACACCGATAGTAGCCACACAGCAAACCATTGTCCAAATAAAGAAATTTTGATAGCCGAAAGTATCCTGAATCCATCCGGCAGCCATGCCCGGAATCATCATGCCGAGAGCCATAAAACCGGTGCAGATGCTGTAATGAGCCGTCTTGTGACGACCGTCGGAAAAATAAATCAAATAGAGCATATAGGCAGTGAAACCGAAGCCGTAGCCAAACTGCTCGATAAAGACACAAATGTTAACCGTCAGCAACGACGGCTCGACGGCAAAACTCAAATAGAGAAACGTCAGACACGTCAGCGACATGCTCCACGCCATCGGACGAAGCCAAAACTTCAATCCGCGAAGCGACGCTATGATACCGCCGACAATTCCTCCGAGCGTCAGCCCGATGATGCCGACAGTTCCGTAGGTGACACCGACTTGACTCGTAGTCAGTCCGAGTCCGCCCGCCGTCACGGGGTCGAGAAGAAACGGATTGATCAGCTTGACCAACTGAGCTTCCGGCAGACGATAGAGCAACATGAATATGATAGCCACCCCAACCTGCTTTTTACGGAAAAACTCAACAAACACGTCGCAAAACTCGTGCCAGACCTCCTTGAACGTCGAGGGCGAACTTGCAGCCGGAGTTTCAACCCTCGGCAAAACGCGACTGTGGTAAAAAGAAAAGCCGAGAAACATCACTGACAGAATCCCGAACACGACAGACCATGCAAACGGAATGTCGCCCGTCGACTCTTCAACCACCCCGGCAAGGATAACTAGCAACCCCTGCCCCGCCACGGTCGCAATGCGATAGAACGTCGAACGAATCCCGACGTAGAGCGACTGTTGATGTTCGGTCAGAGCAAGCATATAGTAACCGTCGGCAGCAATGTCGTGAGTCGCCGACGTGAACCCGACAAGCCAAAAGACGGCGAGAGTCAACGAGAAGAAAAACGGCGTCGGCAGCGCGAACGCAATTCCGGCAAACGCCGCCCCGATCAACCATTGCATCGTGACAGTCCAACGACGTTTAGTGCTCACGATGTCGACAAACGGACTCCAAAACGGTTTGATGACCCAAGGCAGGTAAAGCCACCCGGTGTAGAGCGCAATATCAGTGTTTGACAAACCGAGCCGCTTATACATGATTACTGAAATCGTCATCACGGCAACGTAAGGCAGCCCCTGCGCGAAATATAAAGTCGGAATCCAAGCCCACGGATTGCGCCGAGCCGACATCCCCGACTGTTGTTGTCCTGTTTTTTTCATGATAGACTATTGAGTTTTTTCTAATATAATTTTGTCAATGATGCTCCGGGATAGTAGTGGCGGAGGATTTTGTCATAGGAATAACCCTGCTCGCCCATTATTGCCGCGCCGATCTGACAAAGACCCACGCCGTGACCCCACCCCGCGCCTTTCAACACGAATCGGGAGGGAATCCCTTGACTGTCACGATCAAAGGCTTCGACAACGAACGCCGAACTGTAAAGATGTGTTTCCGACAATGCTCGGCGTATCATCAACTCTTTGCCAATAATCAGATCGTCAGCCGTACCGATGATTTTCAACTCTCGGATACGTCCCGACGACCCGCGTGTCAACGTCACGAGATCCAATATCCGACCGAAATCACGGTTCAACCGCCGGGAGAGCAGCGATGAAATTTCGTCCTGCGAAAATTCGACCGTCCAACGATAGAAATCCGGTGTTTCTTGGTCATAGCCGTTGAGGACTTGCGACAACACCTTGCTATCTGACGTATTGCAAAAGGCATCCGGTTTGCCGAGAATCCATTTGCGGGCATTGTCCTCGTCGGTCAAATCGGGAAAGTCGGCAGAGTCTGCACCGTCGCGTCGCGCCACGAGATAGGGACGCGCATCGTCGTCCCAACAGGTTTCAAATCGCTCCATCACTCCGCCGCAACATTTCGAGAAACGAGTGTCGCAAATATTGCCGTCAAACGTCAGCACCTCGCCACGAGTATCGGCAACGGCACGGACAGCCTTGTCGGTGGCAACACGGCTGATTCCTTGATAGCGCTGACAATGGTCATCGGCACAGACATCGAAATTGCCGTGATCTTCCCGATCCCAATATTTTATCAGCGACGCTCCGGAATTGAGCGCACTCACCGACTGCCGACCGACTGCCGACGACGAGGCTTTCCGATTTTCAATCATAGACAGCACCCATCCGCGCGAAATCACGGCATGGGCACGCAACAGAGACGGCGACGACATCGAGTTCATCTCGCTCGAAATCACGCTTTCGAGATAGTCCTCGACATCAATAACATTGACCGCCGTCAGCCGACCGTTTTCGACGATGATTCGCAATGCACCGCGAAAGCGTTGGTTTTCGCGACGTTGCCAATGGAAATCCACTCCGATCGTCACGTCTTCGAGTTCAAACGAATCGGTTCGTGGCGAAGTCGGTGTCAACTCGATCGAAGTCCACACCTTTCCGCCAAACGAAAACGAGATTCCCGAATCATTTATGCCGACTTCATAGCTTCCGGCAGGCAATTCACCTCCTTGACAGACGTATCGCCCCGAAAGCGTAAATCGAAGCGATGCCGACGATAGGATTCCGACTCTTACTCGCGGTTGATCAGACATATTTTCAAACCTTTTTAGATTATTGTGCAAATGTAATGAATTTCCCGATTATATCTTCATATCGACTATCCGAGGCGGCGACTTCCGCAAGGATATTTTCAGCCGTCGGCAAATCGACTCGGGCATAATCTTCCGCTCGCGAACAGACAACCGTCCCAAGCATCTCAACCGTCGCGGGACTGACCAAGAGCTTCCGCTCATCGTCGGCAAAATAACAATCCGGTCGATGTTTGCCACGCGGTATCACCCACGTCCTGACGACATCACTGCCCGACAGTTTTATCATTGCCACATTGACCGGCGGTTCAGAGCCGGACTCGGAATCCTCCATAGCCGCAAACAGCCGACTGACGACTGCCGACAGAGCAACATCGTCGGTCGATTCGACGACAAAAAACTGATACGGAGCAAACCCCTTGCGACTGCGCGAGAGGCGAACTCCGTCGGCTTCAAAAATCGACGTTCCGACTGCGGTCGGATTCAGTATGTTGGGGACTGTTTCTGTCGCGACAGCCTGAAAATGAAGATGATCGGGAGCTGATGCGCCACAACGCGCACCGTTATAGAACACACACAACCCCTCCATGTCTCGCGCAAGCGAAACCATAGCCGAAACCCCGTCGCCGCCGCTAAGGAGTTGAGATTCGTGGCGCGTCGATGCAATCGTGAAATGAACCGACGCAAGCGGATAAGGATTTATCAAGACTTCAAACCGTCCGTCGAGACAATCGAGCGACGATTGCGTGGCAGGACGGTTGGAGCGACAAAGGAAGCAAGGACGTGACGCAACGCTCGCACTATCGGTCTTTGCCGTAATCGACGCACGTCGGTGGTCGACATAGAGTTTTGCCATGCGCCATCCGTCGGCGGCGGAAGTATCGTCGTCGGCAGTAAGAACCGACAATCGCCCTTCGTCACGGCTTCGGGCAATACGGCTGAAATTTTCGGCAGCCATGTCCCAAACCGAAAGTTCGGCAGCTAAAAACGATTTATAGTCCATCAGCCCAACTGATTTTTCTTGCGGGCAAGCAATTCGAGCGTGCGGACGCGGTCTTTGTAAAAATTATTTGCATTGATGCGCTCCTGACTGAGAGCATGATCCGAATTACCCTCCCATCGACGGCATGAATACAGCGATTCGTATATTCGCCCGATCGGATAATTGCGGCTGATGGCAAGCCCCATTGCATAGTCTTCGCCATAGCTGACATCAGGAAAATTTATGCTCCGCGCAATGGGGGTGAAAAACGCTCGCGGCGCACCGAGACCGTTGATGCGCAGCGCATTGTTCGCACCGTTCGCGTCAGTCCACTCGCGATGGTCGATCAGACCGGGAGGCAACGGATTGCCATCAAAATCTGTCAGACTGTAAGCACCGATGACCATTGCGCAATTGCGCTCTCTGAACTTCCCGACAATCATTTCGAGAGTGTCCGGGCGACTGTAAACGTCATCACTGTCAAGTTGCACGGCAAATCGTCCGCAATGCTCCGAGTGGATTCCGAGATTCCAACATCCGCCGATTCCGGGAGCAACGCCGGGACAATCACGGGTGTCGATCACCACCAATCGCGGCTCTGTGGCAGCTTTCGATTGCAATATTTCAGTCGTACCGTCGTCGCTACGGTTGTCGATGACAATCACATTGAAGGGAAACGAAGTCTGTTGTGACAATGCACTCTCGACGGCATCGGCTATTGTCCGACATCGGTTTCTGACAGGGATGATTACCGACGCTTCAACCGGAAAATCGCCCTCGTCAAGATTCAATTTCCGATAAGCCGACGGCTCGACAAGCGCACCGACGGCTCGCAGATGGGCGGTAGCCGCCTTTTCCATTTCGATTTGCGACGAGCGATTGCGAGGGTCGACGTAGTTGAACTGCGCCTCTCCCCCATCGGCATCCGTCGACGGTTGCGGGACGGCAAGATAGAGCGGTTCGGGGATGTGAACGATTCCGCCCGAGCGCGAAAGGCGCAGACGCAAGTCGTACCACCCGGCAGCTTCAAAATCGTCGGTCATACCGCCGACAGCCTCACGCATTTTCTCAGTGTCGACCATCACGATTTTACCAAAGTCGAAATCGTCGCGCAACGAACCTTCCTGACAATCGATCAGCCGATTGAGCGTCGGCTCTTTGCATCCGTCGGCGACAGCGGTCGAAACCGAATAATAGTCGGAATAGACCATCGCCGCCCCGGTCTCGCGAAGCACCTGTTCGAGTCGGCTGAAACCGTGATGAGTAAATTCGATTGTGTCGTCAGTCAGATTAATCACGGTCGAAAAAACCGTCGACTGCTCGGCTATCCGACGCATAGCTTCTGTCGAAAGCCTTGAATATTTTTTTTGTTCAGACATTATTTTCTTGAATTATTTTTTTGAGGATGAAATAAAGCGAAGTATTTTCGACATCAAAGCGTCGCGTTTGGCAGCCTCCGTGACGGTTTCAAACGGAAATCCGAGCGTCACAGCCCGATGAGTCTCCGAGTCAAACGCAACTCCGGCAACGTAGTCGTTCTCGGCATATCGACATATCGCCGATGCCACTCCGCCGTCGACCGTCAGATATGATTCTGGCGACTCCACGGCGTAGCAGTCGGAGTTCAACTGCTGATTGAACGTCAGCGACAAGCCGCCACGAAACTCTCTGAACGGCGAACGCACCTCGCGAACCGCTCCGATAGCCGTCGCCTTGGCATGACTGTGGCGGATTCCGAGAATCGTCGAGCCAAACATTTTATCAAAAGCCTGCTCGTCGGAGTTGCTGAACGGATTGTCAAACAAATCTCCGCCGACATTGCTGCCGCTCACAATCAAAGCCCCTCCCGAGTTGCAAAAATCAACCAGACGACTCTTCATCGCCGACGTAAACGGCTTGAACTTTCGGATCTGCTTCGCGCCGACGGCGACTTCTTTCTGCTTGCCAAGAATCAGATCTACAATCCGAATCGTCGAGTCGGCAACACATCCGGCGGCATACGCCTCGACGCTACACGACACGAACGGATGACCGGCCTCGCGAATCGACCGACCGTGGACGCTGACGAAATCAAACGTATTGCCGGCTATGAGACTCAACTCGTGAGTCGCACGGCTTGCACCGTAGCCGGGAGCGTCGTTTGCAACCCATTTCACATCCGAGCGAAACTCCGTCTGCGCTCCGGTGAAATGAAAATCATAGCCGTCGGCAACTCCGTAGTCATCGGCGAAGTCAAATCCCGAACGTCCGCCGCCATAAAATTCAGCAGGGCCGGAAACTCGGGTGAAACCGTTGACGACGAGCACTTGCTCCTTGTCCGACCTGTTCATATCGCAGAGCGACAACACTTCCGACGGGAAGCTGACACCGCCATCGTTGGCAGCTACGACCTTGTAGCTGTATATCCTGTCGTCAAAGACCTTCACGTCGAGCGACGGCGACTCGACAACCGCAAGCTCCGTAAACTCACCGTCGTCAACACGCTCGTAGACAATATAATATGTCGGGACGGCTGTCGGTTCGAGCGAATCATTGACGGCTGTCCACGTCAACTTATATTCCCCGTCGCGTCCCTCGATTGCAAACCGACTGACCGGCAGCGGACTGACGACAAACGGCGTCGAATCCTTCTCATGAATATACTTCAATATACCTTTATATATCGCACGCCCGACCGCAAATCGAAACGTCGGGTCAAGCCCGAGGCGCATATCTGCAAAATTCTGGTGGCTCAGCAGTTCGACCAACAGCGACGGCACTTGCGGTGTCATCACTTCGTGATACTGACGGTCGCGAAGTTTGCGTTGATTCCAAGTCGGCTCGTATAACGCCTGCAAATCGGCCACAATCTGCCCGGCGACGAGTTCGGCATAGCGCAGCGACGTTGTGCGCCGCTCACCGTTGCCGAGCCTCTCACCCTTGGTGTAGACAATCGGCATAGTTCCGACTGTCGATGCCGAGTCGGGCGTAGTCCCGGCATCAGTGTGGAATGCAAACGACAAATCGACCGGGATTCCAAGCCCGGCACGACCCGGGCCGCCTGCGAGGTGGTTGACCCACAAACCGCGGCTTTTGTAATCGTCTTCATAATCATTCACACCCTCGGTGACGCTATAAACCTCTGACGGCATTCCCGCCCATTGCAACCAATAGCGAGCACCCTCGGCAAAACGCGAACATCCGCTGCATAGGGGCGACTCATCGTCGTCGGCCGATGCCGACCGTCCGACGTTGCCCATACCGCCACCGATTTTCACCGCGTCGGCAGTCACAACCTCGTCGTCGCTACCGGTCGCATTGCTCAACACGACGACTGGCGCGTCGCTCTTCCCGGCTGCAAACGGAAATGTCCCGAGATAGACCCACGTCCCGCCTCCGATGCGCTGATTGACTTCAAACTCCCGACTGCCGGCAAGCGAATTGACCACATATCGAGCGTTGCGCGAACTGTTGGGCAACGATGCATAGCTGACATAGACGGCATACGACCCTCGGCGGGGAAACTCGGCGTGCCACTCCGCCGTCGAAGCCTTTCGGTCGTCAGCGACGGTCTGAATTTCTCGGACGTGACCCATGGCAAACGGATTGTCAAACCCCGTCAAGACCTTTTTCTTGTAGCCAAACCCGGCCACGTCGTCAAGCGTCCGCCAATGATGCGCGCCGTGATGCGACTCCGAATAGCCGTCGTGGGCAAATCCGCCGTCGCGATCCACGATTATTTCAACCTCCGAGACGTCTCGCTCGCGCGGAGTCATGACGTAAGCCCCCGCATTTTCAAGCATCGGAATCAGATAGGGGACTACAAACGACGGCGAGAACAAATCTTCAACCGTCCCCAGCAATCGCGCTCGTTGCCACATCCACCGACCCTCTTTCAAGTCGAAATAGCGTCCGTGGCTCTGCCACAAAGCGATGTTTCGCCCCGACAGACCGCCGTCGGCAGTCGGCACATCGATGCTTCTGACAAACGGCTCGCGCGCCGGACGTTCGACCACCGGCTGCTCGACCTTCACCGTCCGCGACTTTCCGCCACGCTTCGCTCGTTTAGTCCGCGAGGAAGCGTCGAAAGCAACGCAGACGTTCAGAATCAAAAATATTATAAATAACTTTCCAAATATATTTTTCATTGTCTGTCAATCTTAATCAGCCCCGACCACATTTCAATCGGGGATATAAAGGTACGAAAAAACTTGTAAACAGATTTGGATACGAAACTTTTTCTTGGCAATATTATCATAGAATTCAAAAATTATTGTTAAGTTTGTGGAGAAGATTGTCAGGAGTCGCCATGTCACACATTATTATATCCGTGACACCGCCGCCGACAATCATTCGAAAACCACATCACTCTACTCATACACTACACCAATCATAAACAGTTTTCCATGAAAAAGAAAACTCTCAACATCATCAAAAACGATCCGTGGCTCGAACCGTATGCCAACGCAATCATCGGTCGTCACAATGACGCCATTGCCAAAGAAACAGAGCTTTGCGGAGTCGACGGCACTCTTGATTCATTTGCCAACGCTCACAATTTCTTCGGGTTGCACCGCAACACCGACGGCAGTTGGGTGTTTCGCGAATGGGCTCCGAATGCCACCGGCATCACTCTGATAGGCGACTTCTCCAAATGGAAAATCCTAAAAAAATATGCTCTCAAACACAAGAAAAACGGTGTTTGGGAAATCAAGCTGAAACCCTCCGACATCCACCACGGCGACCTATATAAAATGATCGTCACTTGGGACGGCGGTGAGGGCGAACGCATCCCGGCATACGCTACACGAGTGGTTCAAGACGAAAACACCCACGTTTTCTCGGCTCAGGTTTGGATTCCGGCAGAGAAATACAAATGGAAAGTGCGTCGCTTCAAACCCGACACTCGCCCGCTAATGATCTACGAATGTCACATCGGCATGGCTCAGGAAAAAGAGGGCATCGGCACTTACACCGAGTTTCGCGACCTCATCCTTCCGCGCATCGCCGCCGACGGCTACAATGCCATTCAAATCATGGCGATACAGGAGCACCCCTACTACGGCTCGTTCGGCTACCACGTTTCGAGTTTCTTCGCTCCGTCGAGCCGATTCGGAACGCCCGAGGAACTCAAAAGCCTCATTGACCGCGCCCATGAGCTCGGCATTGCCGTCATCATGGACATAGTCCACTCCCACGCCGTCAAAAACGAAGTCGAGGGTCTCGGCAGACTCGATGGCAGCTACAACCAGTATTTCTACGGCGACTCGCGCCGCGAACACCCGGCTTGGGATTCGCTCTGCTTTGACTACGGCAAGAACGACGTGATCAACTTCCTCCTGTCGAACTGCAAATATTGGCTGCAAGAATTCCGATTCGACGGATTCCGATTTGACGGCGTCACTTCGATGCTCTACTACAACCACGGTCTCGGACAAGCTTTCAACGGATACGATGATTACTACAACGGTCATCAAGACACCAATGCAATCACATATCTCACCCTCGCCAATAAGCTGATCCACCAAATCAATCCCTCGGCAATCACGATTGCCGAAGAGATGAGCGGAATGCCCGGGCTTGCAGTGCCGTTTAAAGACGGCGGCATCGGTTTCGACTACCGAATGGCTATGGGTATCCCCGACTATTGGATCAAAATGCTCAAAGAGAAAAAAGATGAAGATTGGCATCCGACATCTATTTTCTGGGAGCTTACCAACCGTCGCGCCGACGAGAAGACTATCTCCTACGTCGAAAGCCATGACCAAGCCCTTGTCGGCGACAAGACCGTCATCTTCCGCCTGATTGACAAGGAAATGTATTGGCACATGATGAAGGACGACGACAATATGACCGTGGCCCGCGGCATTGCCCTCCACAAGATGATTCGCCTCGTGACTGCTTCGACCATCAACGGCGGCTATCTCAACTTCATGGGCAACGAGTTCGGACACCCCGAATGGATCGACTTCCCGCGCGAAGGCAATGGATGGAGCTACAAATATGCCCGCCGACAGTGGGATCTCGTTGACCGCAAAGAGTTGAAATATGAAATGCTCAACGCCTTTGACAACGCTATGACCCGCCTTCTGACCGGAGTCTATAACTTCCAGTCGCTCCCCGTCGTAAAACTGTGGGAAAAAGACGACGATCAAGTTCTCGCATTCATGCGTGGCGATCTCGCTTTTATTTTCAACTTCAATCCTTCGAAGTCATTCACCGGCTACGGTATACTTGCCCCTGCGGGCGAATACGACGTAGTTCTGTCGACCGATAATCAGCAATTCGGAGGCTACGGCAACATTGACGAAACCGTCAGCCACCTCACGCAGACCGATCCGCTCTTTGCCCCGACAGGCAAAGAATGGTTGCGCCTCTATCTCCCTCCCCGTTCGGCCCAAGTGCTCCGCTTGCGCAAAACTCAACCGAAATAAGTTGAGGAGAATCGAACGACTCTGCAAAGATACGACACAGAATACCCCAAAAAGGTGCGATAATGTAATTGACTTCAAAAATTTTTACATTATTGCGCCTTTTTTGTTGCCTTTCATAGCGAAAATTCAGCATTAATAGGCTAATACTGAGTAATTTACACTAAAATATTAAATTTTGTTAAATTTCAGGCAAAACCCGGAAATTTTTGACTGTCGGCAAAAAATATTAACTTTGTCATTCGCTTTCACTTTATTTCAAACACTTAAAAATGCAAACGGAATTTGCGTCACGACTGCTCGACGGAGCCGTGACTGAACTATCGAGATTGCCCGGCATCGGGCGCAAGACTGCTCTGAGACTTGCGCTCCATATCTTGCGTATGGACGAAAGCATGGGGGTTGCGCTCGGCGAATCAATCATAAATATGCGTCGCGGCATCCGATATTGCTCCGTGTGTCGCAACATCTCCGAGACTGAGGTCTGTCCGATTTGCTCCGACCCGCGTCGCGACCGCTCGACGGTGTGCGTGGTCGAGAGTGTCAAAGATGTGATGAGTTTTGAAAATACAGGTCAGTATGCAGGACTGTATCATGTGTTGGGCGGAGTGATTTCACCCATGGACGGCATAGGCCCCGAACAGCTCGCAATAGATTCGCTGATCGAGCGTGTGGCTCGCGGAGGGGTCAATGAGGTAATTCTCGCTCTAAGCGCAACGATGGAGGGAGAGACGACAAATTTCTATCTGTTCCGCCGACTTGCTGAGTTTGCCGACTTGAAAATCACACAACTTGCCCGCGGTGTCTCGGTCGGCAACGAGATTGAATATACCGACGAAATCACACTCGGACGGTCGCTGCTCAACCGCACATTGTTTGCCGACTCGATTCGTCGATAGCCGTCGATTCTTAAAAATTCTTACAAAAATTTCTGATAAATATAGGCGTCGGTATATGCGTTCGCCTTGCGAAGCCACGATTTCAATCGTCCGCTGATCGTGTAGCCCGCTTTTTCAAATAATTGTCGCGAGGGTTGATTGTCGGCTGCCACTGTGCAATAGAGTTGGTGAAGCGAATAGGAGTCCCGACAATAATTTTCCGCCAAATTTAGTGTCCTAAGCCCGAATCCGCGACGCTGAAAGCCGTTGACTATCAAAATTCCGACTGCACAACGCGAATTGGCGGCATCAAAATCATAGAAATCAATAGTCCCGATTGTTGTCTGCGTTTCATTGCAGACAATCATCAGTCGCAACTGTTTGGCGGCAAAAATATCGCTGTCGTAGTTGTTGACGTAGTCCCAAAGTTGCTTGCGCGAGTAGGGCGCGAGGGTTGTCCCGACGCTCCACAATGAAGGGTCGTTCTCCCAATTATATAAGGTGTCGACATCGGTGATTTCGAGCGCACGCAGGCTTATTACTCCATCGGTCAGCATTGTTGAGTGGCGGTGTATGTATGTATGTGTGTGTAAGTGATTCGTATGCGGATTGCAGGATTTCTCTGTGGTAAACATTGTCGCAACATCATCCTTGAAACGAAAGGATGACGTTACGACAACATTATTTTTTTCACAGAGGCTTGTTGAGAGAGAGTGTGTGTCTGTGGTGGATATTACAAGCCGTTTTCCGACAAGAAGCGCTCGACATCGAGAGCGGCTTTGCAACCTGATCCGGCCGCGGCGATTGCTTGACGGTAGGTCGGGTCGGCTACGTCGCCTGCGGCAAATACGCCGACAACGTTGGTCTGGGTGCCTGCGCCTGCAACTTTAATGTAGCCTGCGGCATCACATTCGATGAAGCTGCGGAAGACTTCGGTGTTGGGATTGTGGCCGATTGCAAGGAAGAAGCCATCGACAGCGATGTCGAAGTGACGTTCGTCAGCCGTGCCTACGTTCTCAACGAGGTGTGCACCTTCAAGATATTCTTCGCCAAAAAGCCCGGTAGTGTTGGTGTTGAACAGGACTTTAATGTTGCTCTTGTTGAGCACACGATCTTGCATCACTTTCGATGCACGAAGATAGGGCTTGCGGACAATGAGATAGACTTCCGAGGCGAGGTTGCTGAGATAGAGGGCTTCTTCGCACGCCGTGTCGCCACCTCCGACGACTGCTACTCGCTTTTTACGATAGAAAAATCCGTCGCAAGTTGCACACGCCGAAACTCCGAGTCCTGAATATTTCTTCTCGTCGGGAAGTCCGAGGTATCGAGCCGATGCACCGGTTGCGATGATCACTGTCTCGGCTGTGATTTCAAGACCGTTGTCGGTCTTGGCCTTAAACGGGCGGGCTGAGAAGTCGACTTCTGTCACGAATCCACTGCGAATGTCGGCACCGAATTTCAGAGCCTGTGTGCGCATATCGTCCATGAGTTGCGGTCCGGTGATGCCGTTGGGCTGTCCGGGGAAGTTTTCGACTTCGGTGGTGATTGTGAGTTGTCCGCCGGGTTGCATACCCTCAATGACGAGGGGTGAGATGTTGGCTCGCGATGTATAAATTGCGGCTGTGTAGCCGGCAGGACCTGAACCGATGATCAAACACCGGGTTTTGATTTCAGCCATAAATAATTGTTTGTTTATGATTTTGTTTTTATTAAATTTTTCTCGCTTATCTAAGATCGACCACCGGGATGCCGGGATGGGCTTTCGAATCGAATCGGAATGCGGATACAGGCAAAACGTTTCCGGAGGTCATCGAGTTTATTTTAATTTTGACTGTACGGCGATTGCCGAGGGTCAAATCGATTTCTGAGGGTTGGAGTTTGGCGGCATCAAGAGTCAGAACGACGCTGCGAATGTCGTTGGCAGAGTTGAGCGCGTCGAGTTTGATTTTCTTGACACCTGCGGGAGAGTTGAGGAGCGTGGCTTTGTAAGTCTTGCGAAACGAATTGATGATTGCAAAGGGGTTGACCTGCTGCAATTCGTCGGGGGTCGGTTCGGTGATGTTGACTTCGCCGGTCTGTGTCGAGTAAGTCCACTGAGTTCTGCCGTCGTACCACGACGAGATTTGAGGCGACGAGATGGTGAAACGGTCGCCACAGATTGTCAGGACTCCGTTTTGCCTATGCCCGTCGGAAATAATCGTGTAGTCGGCTTTGACCGACTTTGCATTCCGGACATTGGCGGCAGCTCGGTCCAACAATGTTTCGGCAGTCTCCTTGGCGGAAACTACGTTGCCACTCATCACAATGAGAGCCAGCAAAAGGAATAGCGGTTTGAATATGTTTGGTTTCATCAGTTATTTTCAAGAATACGTTCGAGAGTAAGCGAATCGACAAGCACCTGACGCGGTTTGCCTCCCTGCGACGGGCCGACGATTCCGGCAGCCTCCATTTGGTCCATGATTTTTCCGGCACGGTTGTAGCCGATTGAATAGCGACGTTGGAGCGAGGAAGTCGACGCGGTGTCGGTCGTGACGACAAGGCGCGCACATTCGTCAAACAGCGGGTCGCGGTCGCCGACCGATGCTAGTTTAGAGCCGTCGGCGGCTTCGGCGATGTATTCGGGCAATTCGTAGGCCGATGAGTAGCCGACCTGCTCGTTGATGCTGTCGCAGATTGCGCTGACCTCCGGGGTGTCGATGAATGCACACTGCACTCGGTCGAGCTTGCCATTGTTGCTGAACAGCATATCGCCGCGACCGATCAACTGATTTGCTCCGGGACGGTCGAGAATCGTGCGCGAGTCAACCATCTGGAATACTCGGAAGGCAATACGGCCGGGGAAGTTTGCTTTGATGATACCGGTGATGACGTTTGTCGACGGGCGTTGAGTTGCAAGAATCATGTGGATGCCGACGGCGCGTGCCTTCTGAGCGATTCGTGCAATCGGGGTTTCCACTTCCTTGCCCGCTGTCATGATAAGGTCGGCAAACTCGTCGACGATGACGACGATATACGGGAGATACTTGTGACCCTTTTCAGGGTTGAGTTGACGATGCACGAACTTGTCGTTATACTCCTTGATGTTGCGCATCGAAGCCTCTTTGAGAAGCGCGTAGCGATTGTCCATCTCGACGCAAAGCGAGTTGAGCGTGGCGACTACTTTCATCGGGTCGGTGATGATTGCGTCTTCTTCGTCGGGGAGTTTTGCGAGATAGTGGTGTTCGAGACGCGCATAGAGACTGAATTCCACCATTTTCGGGTCGATCAACACGAATTTGAGTTCCGAGGGATGCTTTTTGTAGAGCAACGATGCAATGATTGCATTCAGTCCGACCGATTTACCCATACCTGTCGCTCCAGCCACAAGGAGGTGGGGCATCTTGCAAAGGTCTGCCATGAAAACGTCATTGCTGATCGTGCGTCCCATTGCCATCGGAAGCTCCATGCGGCAGTTGACAAACGTCGGCGATTCGATTATCGAACGCATCGACACGATTTGCGGGTCTTTGTTTGGCACTTCGATACCGATAGTGCCCTTGCCCGGGATAGGCGCAATGATTCGGATGCCGAGCGCGGCAAGGCTGAGCGCAATGTCGTCTTCAAGACGCTTGATTTTGGCGATGCGCACACCTTCGGCGGGAATTATTTCGTAGAGCGTCACCGTCGGTCCGACCGTTGCTTCAATTTTCGAGATAGGAATACCGTAGTGGTTGAGCGTGTCGGTGATTCTCACCTTATTTTCTTCCATTTCGCGTGCGTCGACGCTGACTCCCGTATTTTTGGAGGGAATGAGCAGCTCGACCGACGGAAATTGATAGTTTGACAGTTCGGCACGAGGGTCAAAAGGCTCTTGATTGAGCACTTCCTCAACCGTCGGTCTGCGCGACGACGGCTCTCCTCCGGCAAAAAGCGGAGCAATGTCGGAATCGGAGGAATCGGTGTCGACCACTTTTTCATCGTCATCCTCGACCGGCTCATCGGCAAACAATGAATCGGGAATATCGTCGGAGTCAGAAATATTGTCGTCGTCACCACTGTCTTCTTCGTCGTCATCCGAGCGGTCGGAATCCACGCCGGCTGCCGAGCCGAACAGACTGCCATAAGGGTTGTTTTCAGCCGGGGTTGGTACCGGAGTCGGGATTTGGCTGCCTATCATTGGCTGAGATGCAGCGGTAGCAGAGGGCTGTTGAGGCTCGGGCTGAGCAACGATCACCGACTGTTCGCGCTCGGCAGCGGCTTGACGAGCGGCTGCTTCCTCGGCTTCGCGTCGGGCAGCGGCTTCGGCAGCCTCACGTTCGCGACGTTCGGCCTCCTCCGCTTCGCGAATGCGCTCACGTTCGGCTCGGCGTTCGGCCTGACGAGCTCGATAGGCGTTGACCCCTGCCGAAATAAACGAGAACACACGTTTCAACTCGCCGAGATATACGACGACCACGAGTCCGCCCATGATCAGGCTGACCGCAAGTGCGCCCCAAAAGCCGGTCATGATCATCAATTTTTCATTCAACAGATGACCGTGAAGACCGCCCCAATAGATTGGCGAGGCTATATTGTAAGTCACAAAGCCACAGATAATCGACAAGGCTACTGCCGTCAGCAGGCAGCGCATTGTCAACCGCCAAAACGACGGTCGGTAGACATTCAGCATCGAGATGCCACACATCCCGAGATAGTAAATCATTATAAATGCCCCGAGTCCGAGCCAATTGTAGATGAGAGCGTGAGCAAGCCATGCTCCAAACGGGCCGCCGGCATTTTTGATCATTTCGGGAGAGTAATCACCGTTGATCATCGCGCTTTGGTCGTTGCCGATGTTGTGGAAATACGACAATGCGACTATCAATGAATAGCCGGCAAAGATGACGAGCACAATGCCGAGAAACAAGACTGTTCGAGAGTCGCGAATCAGATTGAACGTCTGCGACATTGCCGACGTCTCCTTTTTGCGATCGGAATTTTTGTTTTCGGGAGCGACTCTGCCTGCCTGACGCGATGTCGGCTCGGCTTGACTCACTCCTGCGGAAGTTTGCACCGATGACACGGAAGCCGTCGGCTCGTCGACTTGATTTTGAGCCACGACATTTTCCTGACCGACACCGGGAGCGGGATTATTGTAAGTCGAACCGCGGCTGTTGAGGATAGCCTCCGGATCGAAAGATGAGTCATTATACGACGATTCGTCAATTGGTGAATATGGAGAACTCATACGGATGAATAAAAATAGCTTGTAATTTCGTGGAAACCGTCTACATTGGTTAATAGAAAACAAAATTACGATTTTTATTTCAAATTGTCAATCCGTTTGATTCATATTTCTCCGAAATTTGTGAGAACAATCCGCAATGGATGAAATTTCAACAGAAACAATCGCTTACATCGACCGCCAAAATCTTTTTTATTTGCTTGTTGCATAAATAATGCGTAATTTTGCACTCTGAAATTTCAGACATACACAGTTCAAAGAAATGGAAATAATTCGCACTGTCGCAGAATTAACTAACAAACTCGACTCAGCTCGCAAACAAGGCAGCATCGGACTCGTCCCGACAATGGGCGCGCTCCATGCCGGTCACTTGTCACTCATACAAAAAGCTCGTCAAGAAAACGACTTCGTTGTCGTGAGCGTATTTGTCAACCCCACTCAGTTTAATAATCCCAACGATCTTGCCACATATCCACGCACTGAGGAAGCCGACACGATTCTGCTCCGCGAAGCCGGCGTAGACTTCGCCTTCATTCCGTCGGTTGAAGAAATCTATCCCGAGCCTGACAATCGTCAGTTTGCACTCGGACCGGTTGCCGAAGTGATGGAAGGCGCAATGCGTCCCGGACACTTCAACGGCGTTGCGCAAATCGTCAGCAAACTGTTTGCTTTCACCCTGCCCACTCGTGCCTACTTCGGAGAGAAAGACTTCCAACAGATAGCCGTCATCCGCAAGATGGTCGAGCTCGAAGGCTTCAACCTCGAAATCGTCGACTGTCCGATCAAACGCGAAGACGACGGTCTGGCAATGAGCTCTCGCAACGTGCGTCTCACTCCCGAACAGCGCGAAATCGCCCCGGCAATCCACCGCACGCTCAAAAAGAGCCTCGATTGGGCTGCAAACCAATCAGTCGACGAGACGAAGCGCAATGTCATCGACGAAATCAATTCATACCCCCAAATGGAGGTGGAATACTACGAAATCGTCGACGCTCTGACCATGCAACCGATCAACGATTGGGCCGACACCGACTCAGCAGTCGGCTGCATAACCGTGTTTTGCGGAGATGTCCGCTTGATTGACAATATTAAATATCCGAAAAGGAAATGACACTCGAACTACTCAAGTGCAAAATCCACCGCGTGACTGTCACCGAAGCCCGTTTGGACTACATCGGCAGCATCACGATTGACAGTGAACTCATGGACGCTGCCGGAATCTTCCCCGGCGAGCGCATCTATATCGTCGATAACAACAACGGCGAACGTTTCGACACCTACGCCATCCCCGGCGAACCCGGATCGGGCGTAATCTGTCTCAACGGAGCCGCTGCCCGCAAGGTTCAGGTTGGCGACGTGGTCATCCTCATGTGCTACGCACAGATGACTCCCGAAGAAGCGCGCACACACAAACCCATCGTGCTCTTCCCCGACACGCGAACCAATCGTCTGCTCCCGGAGTAAAAGGAATCTCCCTCCTACCCTCACACCCAACAAGAGCCGACGACATCGACACAACATTATTATATATCAGTAAAAAGAATTTCTAACCCCCTATCCCCCCGCCATTCGAAGTGTTTGAGAATCTAAGCGAGAGACTTGACAGAAGTTTCAAGATACTTAAAGGTGAAGGAAAAATCACCGAGATAAACGTTGCCGAAACCCTTAAAGACGTGCGTCGCGCCCTCCTTGAAGCCGACGTCAATTTCAAGGTAGCCAAGCAATTCACCGATGAGGTCAAAGCCAAAGCCTTGGGCATGAACGTAATCAATGCCATCAAGCCCGGCGAACTCATGGTGAAGATTGTCCACGACGAACTTGCCCGACTCATGGGCGGCGAGACAGCCCAAATCAACCTTTCGGGCAACCCGACCGTCATCCTCATGTCAGGTCTGCAAGGTTCGGGTAAGACAACTTTCTCAGGCAAACTCGCCCGCAAACTCAAATCCGAACAGGGCAAACGTCCGCTGCTCGTTGCCTGCGACGTCTATCGTCCCGCCGCTATCGACCAGCTCAAAGTTCTTGCCGAGCAAATCAACGTCCCCGTCTACACCGAGGACGGCAACAAAAATCCCGTGGAGATTGCCGAGAATGCAATCCGCCACGCAAAAGCCAACCACTACGACCTCGTCATCATCGACACCGCCGGCCGTCTTGCCGTCGACGAGCAGATGATGCAAGAAATTGCAGCCATCAAACAAGCCGTCAAACCGCAAGAAATCCTCTTCGTCGTTGACTCGATGACCGGTCAGGATGCCGTCAACACAGCAAAAGAATTTAACGACCGCCTTGACTTCGATGGCGTAGTCCTGACGAAACTCGACGGTGATACCCGTGGCGGTGCAGCCCTTTCGATTCGCACAGTCGTCACAAAACCAATCAAATTCGTAGGTACGGGTGAAAAACTCGATGCAATCGACCTCTTCCACCCCTCGCGTATGGCTGACCGTATTCTCGGCATGGGCGACATCGTTTCGCTCGTTGAAAAAGCCCAGAACGCCTACGACGAAAAGCAAGCTCGCGAACTCCAACGCAAGATTGCCAAAAACCAGTTCAATTTCAACGATTTCCTCCAACAGATCCAACAGATTCAGAAGATGGGAAATCTCAAAGAATTAGCATCGATGATTCCCGGTGTCGGCAAAGCCATCAAAGACATCGACATCGACGACAAGGCATTCAAAGGCATCGAAGCTATCATTCAGTCAATGACAGCCGAGGAACGCGAACACCCCGAAATCCTCAACGGCAGCCGTCGCAAACGTATTGCAAAAGGCTCCGGCACAGATATTCAGGACGTCAACAGATTAATCAAGCAATTTGACGACGCCCGCAAGATGATGAAAGCCGTTTCGGGAATCAAAAACCCGATGGCATTAATGCGTAACATGAAAGGAATGAGACGATGACACTTATCGACGGAAAAAAGACTGCCGACGACATCAAGCGCGAAATCGCGGCAGAAGTTGAAAGCATGGTGGCGCAAGGACTTCGCCGCCCCCACCTCGCAGCAATCCTCGTCGGTCACGACGGCGGAAGCGAAACATACGTTGCCAACAAAGTGAAAGCCTGTGAAGCCTGCGGATTCCGCTCGACTCTCATTCGCTATGAAGACGACATCACCGAGGAAAAACTCCTCGAAACCATAGCTCAACTCAACAACGACCCGGAAGTCGACGGATTCATTGTCCAACTCCCCCTTCCGCGCCACATCTCCGAGCAGAAAATCATCGAAGCAATCGACTATCGCAAAGATGTCGACGGATTCCACCCCGTCAACGTCGGTCGAATGTCAATCGGTCTGCCCTGCTTCGTATCGGCAACGCCGTCGGGCATCATGGAATTGCTCAAACGCTACGGTGTCAAGACCAAAGGTGCTAAATGTGTAGTCCTCGGTCGCAGCAACATCGTCGGCAAACCGGTAGCCTCACTTATGATGCAAAAATCCGATCCCGGCAATGCGACAGTGACAGTGCTCCACAGCGCATCGACCAACATCAAAGAAGCCTGTGCCGAAGCCGACATCATCATCGCAGCCCTCGGAAGCCCCGGCTTTGTAACTGCCGACATGGTCAAACCCGGAGCAACCGTCATCGACGTCGGGACAACCCGCGTCCCCGACGCCACTCGCAAGAGCGGATTCCGCCTGCGTGGCGACGTCGACTTTGAAAACGTAGCCGAAAAGTGTGCATTCATCACCCCCGTCCCCGGCGGTGTAGGCCCGATGACCATCTGCTCACTCATGCGCAACACCCTCCTTGCCGCCAAGAAGGAAATCTACTCTTAATCGGCCCCCCACAACCGACCGAATAAAAAAAAATTCACTCATAAAAAAAGCTGTTTGAAAATTACACCTCTAATTTCCAAACAGCTTTTTATCGTCGAGAGCACCACCTATATAATTATGTATATATGATTGCAAACATGATTGCAATATTCCTGACATTTTTCTCCATGCTGTTGCCGACCGACAGCGCGGAGATAGTCTTTGCCGGCGATGCAATGCAACACCAGCGTCAGATTGATGCCGCACGCCAATCTGACGGGTCTCTCGACTACTCGACTTATTTCACCTCGCTGAAACCCTACATCTCGTCGGCAGACTTCGCCGTTGTCAACCTCGAAGTCCCGCTCGGAGGCGCCCCCTATTCGGGCTACCCGATGTTTTGTGCCCACGACAACTATGTTGATGCGCTGACCGACGCAGGCTTCGACCTCATCCTCTCTGCCAACAACCACATCCTCGACCGCCGCGACAAAGGTGTCCGTCGAACCATCCGAACATTCGAGGACAAGGAAGTCCCCTATCTCGGAGTCTACCGCAACAAAGCCCACCGCGACTCAATCCTGCCGATGATTCGCGACATCAACGGCTTCAAAGTCGCATTCCTCAACTACACCTACGGGACAAACGGCATCCGCAAGACCTCCGACATCGAAATCGACTACATCGACCGTCAACTGATGACTGCCGACATCCGCAAAGCCCGTCAAAATGGAGCTGAAATCATAGCCGTCTGCATCCATTGGGGCATCGAATACAAACTGCTGCCCAACGCCACTCAAAAAAACTTGGCAGAATTTCTCGCCGACCAAGGCGTCGAACTCATCATCGGCGGACACCCCCACGTAATCCAACCCATGGAGTTGAAAGAAAACCCTGCGACCGGACGCCCGTATCTCACCGTCTACTCCCTCGGCAACTTCATCTCAGCAATGCGCACGACCGACACTCGCGGAGGCGCAATGGCACGCATCAAACTCGCTCGCGACCAATTCGGGCGAGCCTACGTCTGCCAAGCAAGCTATCGCCTCGTATTCACCGAACCAGCCATCGGCAAAGGCTCAAACTTCCGACTGCTTCCCGCCGAGAGCGACGACCTCGACCGCTCTATGAACCTGCATCGGCAATCATTCATCAAAAATGCCGTCAGAATCTTCGACCGCCACAACATCAACGTCACCCGCGACACGTCTGACATCAACCGCACTCTGCCGCCGACTCTGCCATTTTTGCAGCTATTTTAACAGAATTTGTCAGCCTTTGACTTTGGCATTTTCTTTGCAGTATTGTTTAATGTAAAGATTAAACAACTCAAACTCGATTATACTATGCAAAAAGGACAGATTGGAGTAACTACCGAAAACATCTTTCCGGTAATTAAAAAATTCCTCTATTCCGACCACGAAATTTTTCTTCGCGAACTCGTATCTAACGCCATCGATGCCACTCAAAAACTGAAAACCCTCGCATCTTTCGGCGAATTTAAAGGCGAACTCGGAGAAATGAATGTCAAAGTCAGCGTCGACAAAGAAGCCGGCACGCTCACCATCAGCGACCACGGCATCGGCATGACGGCCGACGACATTGACAAATACATCAACCAAATCGCATTCTCCGGCGCGGAAGAATTTCTCAACAAATACAAAGACAACGCAAATGCCATCATCGGACACTTCGGTCTCGGATTCTACTCGGCATTTATGGTTGCTAAAAAAGTGGAAATCCTCTCGCTCAGCTACAAAGACGGTTCGGAAGCCGTCAAATGGGTTTGCGACGGCAGCCCCGAATACTCTATGGAGCCCGCGACAAAGGCTGAACGAGGCACCGACATCGTCCTTTATATCGACGACGAAAATAAAGAGTTCCTCGAACAAGCCCGCATCGACACTCTTTTGAAAAAATACTGTCGCTTCCTCCCCGTGCCCATCGTTTCAGGCAAAGAGCAGGAATGGAAAGACGGCAAATACGTCGACACTGATACCGACAAAGTCATCAACTCGACCGAACCGACGTGGACCAAAAAGCCCTCGGATCTGACCGACGACGACTATCGCAAATTCTACCACGAACTCTATCCCGGACAGGAAGACCCCCTGTTTTGGATTCACCTCAACGTCGACTACCCCTTCAACCTCACCGGCATCCTCTTCTTCCCCAAAATCAAGAGCAACCTCGACATCCGCAAAGACCGCATCCAGCTCTATTGCAATCAAGTCTACGTCACCGACTCGGTTGAAGGCGTCGTGCCCGAATTTATGATGCTCCTCCAAGGCGTCATCGACTCGCCCGACATCCCCCTCAACGTTTCGCGTTCATATCTCCAAAGCGACACCGCCGTCAAGAAAATCTCCGGCTACATCACCAAGAAAGTCGCATCGCGTCTCGACGAATTGTTTAAAAACAACCGCAGCGACTTCGAATCGAAGTGGGACGACATCAAAGTCTTCATCGAATACGGCATGTTGACCGACGAAAAATTCTGTGACTCGGCAATGAAATTCACCCTCCTCCGCGACACCGAGGACAAATATTTCACTCTCGACGAATACCGCACACTCATCGAAGCCTCGCAGACCGACAAGGATGGCAACGTCGTCTACATCTACGCGACCGACTCGACAGCGCAATACAACTACATCCACTCTGCCAACGAGAAAGGCTACAACGTCCTCCTCATGGACGGACAGCTCGACGGCCACTTCATCTCGATGCTTGAAAACAAGCTCGAAAAGAGCCGTTTCGTGCGTGTCGACAGCGATGTCACCGAGAAACTCATCCCGAAAGCCGACCAAAAGGACAGCGGATTGAACGCCGGACAGATTTCTCTGCTCACGCCCCTCTTCCGCAGCCAGATTCCGACCGTCGACAAAGCCGAGTTCCTCGTATCGTTCGAATCTCTCGACCCGACGGCAAACCCCGTGCTCATCACTCAAAACGAGTATATGCGACGCATGAAAGACATGGCGGCAACACAGCCCGGCATGAACTTCTACGCCGAAATGCCCGACAGCTACAACCTGATTGTCAACGCCGCCCACCCCGTGATCTCCGGCATCCTCGGTGAAGCCGAAAAAGCTCTTGCCGACAAGCTCGCCCCGATCGACTCGGCTATCGAAACCGACAACGGCAAACTCTCGACTCTTCGCTCCGAAATCAAAGACAACAAACCGACCGACGAGCAAAAAGCCGAGGAAGACAAGCTCCTTGAAAGCGTCGAAAACAACCGCAAAGAGAAAGACGGAATCATTGCCGACTACGCAGCCGGACAACCGGTCGTAAAACAAGCAATCGACCTCGCCCTCCTTGCCAACGGACTCCTCCGCGGCAAAGACCTCAACGAGTTCATCAAACGCTCCGTCGATATGCTCTGATCCGACGACCAACCGACGAAATAAAGCACAAACAAACTAACTAACTAAAAAACAGTGCCGATTCCCATGTCGCGGAATCGGCACCGTTTTTCATTGAGGAGTGTCGAGGAGAAATATATACATCAATATCACTTACTTCGTGTCACTGTATGGATGACCGTTCCGTTTTTGTCGAGCAAATGGAGATTCAACTCCTTCTTTCCGACCGTCAGCACCGAGAATCCGACTGCATCGCTGCAAAACACCGTCCCCTCGATTTCCTTAGGCATTCTCGTCCGCGAACCGGAAGTATTCACCACATAATCAATCTTTGACCCCTGACGACGGATGTGCTGATAGTTGTGAATATGACCGCAGATATACATATCGACATCATATCGGCGCAAAATCGTATCGACTCGCTTCTGCATATCTGTCCGCTCCGACTCCGACTTGTCGGTGTAAGCATAAATCGGATGATGACCGACGACGACCACCCAATCCTCCGCAGCCTCCGCAAGCGTCTTGTCGAGCCACTTCAACTGAGCGTCGGCATCCTCCCTTGCCGCATCGGGATAAGTATCAGTCTTCTTGCGATACTTGTCGATCAGAGGAGGAGTGTCGAGAAACACGACTCTCAGCGTCGTTCCGTCATCCTTAAACGTCTTGGTGTAATACTTGGCAGGCATCGACCACCGACGAGAGACGTTTGAATAGTCGACCACAGCCTGAGTGTTGCCGCGATACTCATGATTGCCACAAATAGGATACCAATTGACCATCAATTCCGGATGGCTATATATAAGCTCATAGTTAGTCATCCACAAAGGGTCATTGACACTCTCTACGCCACCATAGTGGTGAGTATCGCCGAGAGCGATCACGGCTTCCGGCCCCACCTGCTCGGCAACTTCACCCATCGTTGCAGCCACCGGCTTTTGGTCATAGTATCCGTTTCTGCCGAGATCCGTAGCCACGATGAAATTCAGATCGCCCTTTTTAATTTGAGTTTGGGCCGACGCAACCGAGCCGACAAGGAGAGCGGCTATCGCTGCAAAAAATATCTTGCGAATCATAGTTGTTTTCACCATTGTTTCAATTATATTGATTCTCAATTATTGTTAATCTTAGAATTTTACTTTTATGCCGCCGTTGAGCTTCACGCCGTAATATTCCTGCTGCATCGTGAAATCCTTGCTGCCCTGATAGTAGCGGAGAGGTTGATTCAACAGATTGGTGCAGTCGGCAAAGAGAGTAAACTTCGTGCGCTTGCCAAACGTGTAGCTGAGATTCAAATCGAGATAATTGACAGAGTCATAGTAACGATCGTAGAACGAACTTGCGCCCATCTCGTCGATGAAAGCCGAAGCGTAGTTAAACGACAGGCGGGTCGAGAAACCGCTCTTGTCGAAGTAGAGCGACAGATTGGCAGTGTGCTCGGGCGAACCGGGAAGGCTCAAACCATCCTCATTCTCACGACCTTCAAAGTTGAAATCCGCAACTCTCGAATGAGTGTAGGTATAAGTCGCATAGAGTCCGACACACTTCATCGACGGAGTAATGAAACTGAAATCTCGCTGCCAAGCAGTCTCCACGCCGAAGATATTTGCATTGCCCGCATTTTTGGGCTGAGTGAATTTAGTCCAGACATTTCCTTGATACTCTTTATTATAAGCAACCTCGTCGACAATAAAGCCCTCGATTCGTTTATAGAACAATCCGGCAGACACGAGACCGATCGATTTCCAATAATACTCGGCATTGAGGTCAAGATTGTGAGATGTCGTCGCTTTCAAATCCGGATTGCCGATTTTGATTTCATTGTCGCCGCGCTTGATATTCATCCCGGGGACGAGAGCCGAATATTTCGGACGTGAAATCGACTGATTGTAACCGGCACGCAACATAAAATCATCGTTTATCTCCCATTTCAAGAGGAGCGACGGCAGGAAATTAATATAATCCGACGTCTCGGTAGCTGTCTTCGACACCGTATTGGTTTCATCATCATAATCCCTGCCGACATAGCGAAGCGAAGTGTTTTCAACTCGCAGACCGCCCATGAAGTGCAGATTATCGGCAATTCGCGAATCTATGCGCACATATCCCGATGTCACATTCTCTCTCGCATGGAAATTTCCGGCAAGCTCCTCAGCCACCTGCTCGCGTTCAAACGTCGATTCATCGTCGAGATTCAACGCTCCGAGAAATTTCTTGTCGACAAACGTCCCGACCTGATATTTCGACGACGGCATGAAATCATCGGTGCTTTTATCAAGCGTATGAGCCCACGCATCGGCATTAAACGACTTCTTGTTCAACGGCTTATAGTCATAGAAATCAATTTCCTTGTCCTTCGACTTGCTGACATACTTAAATCCGAACTTGATTTTAGACCTCTCGTTTAACTTGGCTTTAAAATCGACGGCGGCCTTGAAATCCTCCTCAACAATATCCTCCTGTTGCTGCGTCAGCTCTTTCAGCGAAAAGTCATCGTTGAGAGTCATCGTCGACCCATCGGCAGGAATTGCCAACGGATTGCGCAAGTCGCTGAGATCGAAGTCGAAATGCTGAGATTTCAGACGATAGTCGATATAACGTTCGTTGGGACGCTCCTCCGACGCTCTGTCGTAGCCCAACTTCCAATCGATTCCCAACCAACCCAAACGATTCTCACCGCCAAGAGTGAAATCCATCGTCCGCTGACGTTCGAGTCGGGCATTGCGATTGTCGTCCGAACCGCCTTTGGTCTGAATACGCACATCAGCCTTGCCCTCGGGCGAAATGTCTTTGAGCGTCACGCGATAGCGGTTCTCCCAATCGTTTCGGTTATTGAATATTCCTTTAAACCATATCTTGTTGTCACTGTTAAACTTCCAGTCGAGCGACAGCGAGTAGCTTTGGCGTTCACGAGTGACGTAATACTGACGAATCTGATAATCGTTGACATACACCTTGCCGTCGTCATCCTTTTCCCAGATAAACTCCGTGTTGTATGACCCGGAGGGAGCATTGTTGTAAGACGCTGCAAACATCACGCCCAATCTATCGTTGAAAAAACGATTGCCGAGTGTCAGACCGAAATTCGACTGCATCTTTTGGCTGACCCAGTTATAACCCGTCCCCGCAACTGCTCCGACTGAAAATCTGTGCGGCGAATTTTTAGTCACCAAGTTAATCGAACCGCCGATTGCATCTCCATCCTGATCCGGCAAAAGAGTCTTGCTGACTTCGATCGTCTGAATCATGTCGGAGGGAATGAGGTCGAGCTGGACGTTGCGGACATCGCCCTCAGCCGACGGCAGACGCGAACCATTGATTGTCACCGAACTAAACTCGGCAGGTGTGCCTCTGACCTGACCGAAACGAGCCTCGCCCTGATCATATTGGACATTGATTCCGCTGATTCGTTTCAGAGCATCGCCGATGTTTGAATCCGGAAATTTGCCGATCTGATCAGCCGAAACCACATTTGTTACATTTACATTATTTTTCTGAGCATTGATAGCTCTCTGCTGTCCGGAAAAGACACCGGTCACGACGACCTCCTTCAACTCCTGCGACGAGTCTGACATCACGACGTCTTCAACCGCCCCCGCGTCGGATACGACAATCGGCTTTTTGACAGGCAAATAGCCGATATACGAAACTGATAAATTGTGTGTTCCAACCGAAAGATTTCCAAAGGAATAATAGCCATCGATGTCCGTCACGACCGACTGCTTGTTTTCATCAATGATTACGACAGCACCCGGCAACGGATTTTTTTCGTTGTCAAGAATACGACCTTTAAGGAGTCCGTCTTTCGGCCCATCTACTGCCGACATGGTCAAACACGATGCAAGCGAGACCATGATTAATGACATTTCTTTTTTCACTGTGATATTTATGATTTAAATTTCTCGCGGCAAAATTCGGCAACAAATATTTCATGGTTTTTGCATATTTATTTAGTTTCGGTTAAAAAAATCGCCCCTGTTTCAAAGTCATTAAATCATCATTAAACTTTTGAGAACCAACCAATCACCACATATTTATATATAACACCCCTCGAAAAAAACATCTCGTCAAAAAAAAATCAGCATTGATAACTTCTTTTAACAAATCAGTACTCAAAAGTTGCCCACCCTCGGTATTACCTTTGCAATGTCAACCGAACGACAGGCGACTTTCACCCACTTCACCCACCGTCGATTTCGATTGAATCAAAACAACAAAAAAAAAATTTCTCACCTCTAAACAACAACAATTATGGCAACTCCATTCGTCATCACCCCCCGCGTCATCGACACCATCAACTCACTCCAACCCGACGACCGCGCCCCAATCAGCAAAGCTCTAAGCATGGAATTTATCCTCGGACAAAACCCCGAAGAAATATTGACCCGACAGCAAAGCATAATCTATGCCGTGATACGTTTCTATGTCACTCAGGACACGAAACGCCACTCGGCAGTCTCTTAATCAGAGCCTTTGATAGCATCCTTTGTATCGCGGATTTTTCAGCGCAAAAACGCCGGAGTCGACTCCTCGGCATTTCCAGCCAAAGCCGTGACGGCATACGCCATTCCGGCCGGCACGACAGCCGAAGTCCCGTAGCAGACCCTGACGATATACTCGCTCTTTAAGCCGTCACCATCGTCGCTCATGATGTCGTCCAAGCTCAAATGAGCCGGAAAAGCATAGACCACATAGCGTCGGCTACGCAACGAATCCGAACCCTCGTCGGCAGCATTCCACGATAATATTCCATGTTTCATCGTCAACCCGACAGGCTGCATAGGCGCGACATCTCCAATTCGCCTAAGCACCGGAGGCAAAGCCTTGACAGCAAAACACGACGCAGACAGATCCGACGCAAGTTTCGGTAAGAATTTGGCACTATACAACACCGTCCCGAACTCGCCCGTCAGACTCGCCTCGCGGTTAAACAAGACTTGTGCCACAAGCTCGTCGCGCTGCTCCGGCGTGTTCGCCTTGCCCAGCGGAGCCATCGTCACACTCGAATAAAAATGGCTGCCGTAAAGCCCCGCTGCCTCGCTCCACCACCGAGCAATCGGTTGATAAGGCGCAGTTTGATGAGTAGAAGACCAATAAATCTGAGGCGACACGAAATCAATCGTCCCCTGATAGAGCCATCCGAGCGGATCGGAATAAATCTCATTATACTGCCAATCGTCAGCCTTCACATCGCTCGGCACCATGCCCCACTTTTCAGCCGACGTATGCGACTTGCCGGCAACTCCCGCCGGCGAAATTCCAAATCTCACGTCCGGACGCAAATCTGCGAGCATATAGTGGACATCGGCAATCGTCTTATGGACATTAGCCCTACGCCAATCGCCGAAAGTCATCCAAGGCGACTGCGACTGCCACAACTTGAAATCACCGGCCTCCTCCGTCTCGGGAATCCGATTGGGATAAAAATAATCGTCAAACACAAGCCCGTCGACATCATAAGCGGTGACAATCTCCCGACAAACCCCGACTATGTGCTCGCGGACCTCTTCAAGACCCGGATTAAACACCGTATATTTTCCATAACCAAGCAACCAACCTTTATCCTTCCACTTCTTGTCAGGCAGACTCTTATAGTCAGTGCCCGAACTCCATCTGAACGGATTGACCCACGCATAACACTCCAATCCGCGACGATGACACTCCTCGACCGCAAATTGCAGCGGGTCCCAGCCGGGCGAAACCCCGCGCTCGCCGGAAACGAACGACGACCACGGCTCAACCTTTGAGTCAAACATCACGTCGCCCATCCCTCTGACTTGAAAAAACACCGAAGTCAGATTGACCGCCTCGCAACGATCGAGAATTGCACACAACTCCTTCTGCTGCCGCTCTCTGACCGTCCGACTCGTGCCCGAAACCGAAGGCCAATCGATGCCCCACACCGTTGCGAGCCAGACGCCTCGCATCTCGCGCTTCGGACTCGACTCATCAGCCCGACACGGAACAGCCGAAACCACAGCGACAAGCAGCAATGCCGCCATGACCGAAATGAAATATCTTGAAAATGATTTCACAAAACACATAGATTATTGACAGGATATGAATTTTTGAGCAACACACTCGATCTCTCATTTCGAAATCGGCTCTATTACACTGCAAAATTAGTTTATTTAAGTCAAAAAACACCTCTTTTAAACCTTTCAATGTTATTTTTCACAAAATTATCAACCTTACATAGCCTCTATTAGCAAAAAAAACGCTAAATTTGCAATTTGAAAAATCATTTCTACAAAAAACTCGTCATATCTCAGGTGATCAACATTATGAGAAAATACATAATCATGCTCGTTTCCGCGCTGGCTCTCGCCTCCTGCGGAGAATATCAGCGTGTCCTTAAAAGTCATGACCCCGACTATCGTCTCGACTACGCCAAGCGAGCATTTGAAGCAAAAAAATTCACCCAAGCCGCCACCGCGCTTGAAGACATCATAACCCAATTCAAAGGCTCGGAAAAAGCGGAAGACTCTCTCTACCTGCTCGCCTTGTCATATTACGAGAACAAAGACTATCAGACCTCAGGCGAATATTTCAAGACCTACTACGCCCGTTTTCCGAAAGGCAAATACACCGAACTGGCACGTTTCTATGCCGGCTACGGCTACTATCTTGACTCGCCCGAACCTCAGCTCGACCAATCGGGCACGACGAAGGCCATCGACGAACTTCAATCATTCCTCGACTACTTCCCCAAAAGCGACAAGGTTTCAATCGCACAGAATGCAATCTTCGAGCTCCAAGACAAGCTGACACTCAAACAGCTCGAAAACGCCCAGCTCTACTACAACCTCGGCAGCTATCTCGGCAACAACTACGAGAGCGCAGTCATCGTTGCAAAAAACGCAATCAAAGACTATCCCTATTCAAAATATAAAGAGGATCTCGAACTCTTGATACTCAAAGCACGCTATCAGGAAGCACGCGAAAGTATCGACGAAAAGAAATCCGATCGTTTCCGCGAAGTTATTGACGAATACTACTCATATATCAATAACTATCCCGACACCCCCAACCGCGAAGAAGCAGACAACATCTTCAAAATCGCGCAACGCTACGTCAAAGACTAAGCATCATCCCCCCTCACACTTCTCACTTCTCACTCCACACTTTCAACAAGTAACTACGTAAACAACATAGATACAATGGACTACAAGAAGACCAACGCACCTCTCAACACTCAAACTCGCGACCTCATCAAAATGAGCGAGGACACCGGCAACGTCTATGAAACCGTTTGCATCATCGCCAAACGCGCTAACCAAATCGGTAGCGAAATGAAACACGACCTCGAAAAGAAACTCCAAGAATTTGCATCGCTCAGCGACAACCTCGAAGAAGTTTCTGAAAACCGCGAACAAATCGAGATCTCTCGTTTCTACGAACGACTCCCCAAACCCACCCTCATCGCAACTCAGGAGTATCTCGAACACAAAATCAGCTTCCGCAACCCTGCGAAAGAACACCTCAACATTGACTAATCACACTCAATCACGCGCTAAAATTTGGTAATTTAGAAATAAATTACTACCTTTGTGCGCTCTTTTGAGTAAACTATTCTATTCATATTTATCATTAACCACTTTTAAACATCTGTATCAATGTATTTGAACTCTGATGAAAAAGTAGAAATCTTTGAGAAGTACGGTAAGGGTAAGACTGACACTGGCTCGCCTGAAGCTCAGATTGCATTATTCTCTGTTCGTATTGCTCATTTGACTGAACACCTCAAGTCAAATCACAAAGATTATACAACTGCACGCGCTCTTAAAGCATTGGTAGGTAAGCGTCGTCGTCTTCTCGACTACCTCATCCGCAAGGACATCAACCGCTACCGTGCCATCATCGCACAAAAAGAGCTCGGAATCAGAAAGTAAAAATTCGTTGCAATCCACACTCGGATTTCGAACGAATTTCGCTTGAAGATCTCATTAGCAGCTTGGTTTCTCAGAGACCAAGCTGCTTTTCTTTTCCACCCACCTCTCCATCACCGACCCTCCACCAACACACCTCCTCCAACACACCTCCAACCATTCACCCCTCTCATTACCAATATCATTTCACCTTTAATCTTACATCTTTCCACTCCCAACCTTGCTCCTTGCCACAAATTTCACTATATTTGCAATACACAATCAGTTTCTATAACTCGAATTAATCTCTTCTTACCATTTAATCAATATGATAGATCTTAAAAAACCATGCATCATCACGTTGCCGAGGATCTATGACCCGCGCGGAAGCCTGACTTTCGCCCAAGACAACGACCAAATACCGTTTGAAATCGCACGTTGCTATTGGACCTACGATGTCCCTGCCGGCGAAGCTCGCGGCGGACACTCTCATAAAGAAGCCAAATCATTTCTCGTCGCCGTCAACGGCTGCTTCAACGTGAACCTCTTTGACGGTTTCTCATGGATGACCTACACCCTCAACCGTCCGTTTGAAGGACTCTACATTCCACCCGGCTATTGGCGCACGCTCGACAATTTTGCGTCAGGCAGCGTCTGTCTCGTAATGACCTCCACGCTCTACGACCCCGACGAATATATCCGTGATTATGAAGAATTTAAACGTCTCGCCTACGACAGCGACCTCCGACTATGAAATATCCATTTCTTGACCTCGGCAAAGTCAACGAACCGTATGCCGACGAGCTTGTGGCCGCCGCCGAGCGAGTGATTCGCAGCGGACGCTACATCGGCGGCGAGGAAGTCGAAGCCTTTGAAGCAGAATTGTCGTCGCTGACCAATGCTCCGTTTGTCATCGGAGTCAGCAACGGTCTCGACGCACTTAGATTGATACTCCGAGCCTATATCGAGTCGGGCATTTTCAAACCCGGCGACGAAGTGATCTACCCCGCCAACACCTACATTGCCTCGGTGCTCGCAATCAGCGATGCCGGGCTTGTCCCCGTAGCCGTCGACATCGACGAGCGGACGATGAACATCGACACTTCGCTCATCGAAAAAGCCGTGACCGACAAGACTCGCGCAATCATGACCGTGCACCTCTACGGACGTGTGGCGTGGGACGACACTCTCGTCGCGGTCGCCAAACGCCACGGCTTGAAAATAATCGAAGACTGTGCGCAAGCCCTCGGCGCGAGGACTCTTGCCAACGGTCTGCATCTCTCTCACCACGCCGGCGCGCTCGGCGACGCTGCCGGAATCAGCTTCTACCCGACGAAAAATGTCGGTGCTCTCGGCGATGCCGGAGCGGTCATCACCCACGACGAAACGCTCGCCAAAACTATCCGCGCTCTCGCCAACTACGGGTCAGACCGTCGCTACCACAACATCTATCGCGGTTTCAACTGCCGCCTCGACCCGATACAGGCCGCTATGTTGAGAGTAAAATTGCCACACATCAAGGATGAGAATGCCGATCGCTTCGCTCGCGCACTCGCCTACAACCGCACAATCAATCGTCCGGAAGTAATATTGCCGATGATGACCGACGAAGTCACCGACAATGTTTGGCATCAATACGTGGTCCGCGTTCCCGCTGACCGTCGCGAAAAATTCATGGAGGAACTGCACCGTCAAGGAGTCGGGACAGACATCCACTATGCCATCCCCCCGCATCTCCAACCCTGCTACGCATCGCTGCCCCACGGTCGGCTCAACGTCACCGAACGACTCGCCGACGAGATTGTCAGCCTGCCCATCGGCATGGGGACATCCGTAGCCGACGCAGCAGAAATCGGACGCATCATCAACAATCTTAATTTCTGAGAATGACAGCTAAACGAAAGTCAAAAAAATCTCCACAAAGCAAATTCAATACCTACAAAATCTTGCTGACAATCGGCTTGATTTTGGCGTGCATACACCTCGGGCAGCAACTCGACGGTTCCAAACGGCCTGCCGACGAGCAGCTGACGATCGCCACCAATGGCGACTTCGGCAATCTCATGGCGGTCAAGACCAATCCCGATGCCGAAGAAATCTTCAAACACTACAAGGGGATGGACATCTCATTCAATCCCCAACATCACATACCCAACTGGGTGGCGTGGGAATTGACCGCTAACGAAACCGACGGCAACACGGCTCGCTCGAATAAATTCATCGCCGACCCCGACATCGAAAGTTCTGCCGAGACTTGGGATTACAGCTACTCGGGCTACGATCGCGGCCACATGGCTCCGGCAGGCGATATGCGCTGGGATGAAGAAGCTATGAATCAATCGTTTTACATGACTAACATCTGTCCGCAAGTCAAATCGCTCAACGCTGGCACATGGAAGAATCTTGAAGAGAAATGCCGACAGTGGGCGGAAGCCGACAGCGTCATTTATATCGTCTGCGGTCCGATCATCGACGGCGACCCGATTGAACACATCGGCGACACGCGAGTCTACGTCCCTCGCAAATTTTTCAAAGTCATAATTTCGCCATACGCAACTCCGGCACGAGGTATCGGGTTTATCATGCCCAACAGCAAAGTGAAAGGCGGGATGCAAGCGTGTGCCGTCACAATCGATTCGGTCGAAAGCATAACCGGACACGACTTCTTTGCTTCGCTCCCCGACGAAATCGAAACCGCCGTCGAATCACAATGCAATTTCCACTATTGGAGCACCCACAAAAAGAGCAAATCCAAGGATTAACAAGTCTCTAAAATTTCAGCCGTCCGACATCGGCTACAATCTGCGCCCTAATTGTCACTTTTTTTTCTGACTTATTAGGGCGCAGATTGCATTATTTTCGTGCAAATCACAGTAAATTCGACTTAAAAAGCTATTCATTTAACACCTTTCGGCTCGTCATGGTAAATATTTTTAAGAATTATTCCTAAATATCCGAAAAATATTCTTACTTTTGCTCCACTGAATTTTAGATATGATCTAAAGCGGTACTTAACGTGACATTTACCCCTTGTTGACACAAAAATTCTAACAATACATTTTTCTGCAAACGTTTATTTTTAAGTTTTATGTTCAAATCTATTTTTAATGTTTCAATGATGCTCATGGTGCCTGCCATGGCATTTGTTTCATGTAGTGATGATGATGACGACGTAGTCAAAATGCAAGCCCCGGAAATCGTACAAAGCGAACAAATCTCCGACAACCCCGTCACATTGGCGTTTTCTTGGACTGCTTCCGAAGGCGCAACCGGCTACTCTTATGAACTGACTACCGGCGAAGGCGAAAGTGTTACGACCGTCACCAACGGCAATGTGGTCACAACAAGCATCGAACTTGCGTCAAACGACAATTTTGAATTGGCATTCGACACCGAGTACACGTTCTCTTTAACAGCGTTGAACGACACCGAGACTTCCGCTCCCGTTTCTGCAAAGGTTAAAACCGGCTCCGGACCGTTTGAAATGACCATTACCAACCTCTCGTATCGCGGTGCGACATTCACTGTCAAACCGGCTGACAAGAATATGCTTTTCCAAACAGCTCAAATTTCTTATTCTCGTTTTGCTGAATATCCGACTATCGCCGAATTTTTGGAAGGCTATGAATACAGCTATTACAAGATGATGGCACAATACAGCAACATTCCCTGGTATGGATACATGGAAATGGGCTGCAATAAAGGCGATTGGAGCTGGACAACCCGCTCTCTGACTCCCGGCGCAGAACAAATATTTTACTGCTACGGCGTTCGTTTCAACTACGAAACCGACCCGAATGACCCCGTATCGGTTGTCACTCCGTTTATGAAGACAGTGTACACCGTTCCGCAGTGGGAAGCAACAAGCAAAACCACTTTCAACATCACCGAAGTAGAGCAATCGGTCGGCGACAATGGCAAGGTGGTCTGCACTATCAAAGTCACCCCCTCCGACAACAATGAAATGTATCTCGTCACATTTGTTGAAGATGACTATCTCAACCAACGTTACGGCGGCAGCGATTTCAATCTGTTGATGGGTCGTATGGGCGATTTGGAACTTATGAAAATCGTCAAAGACTATGATTGGGCATCAGCCGGTGTGCTCCTCAAAGGCGAACAGACAATCAAAAACGACGAAACCAGCATCAAAAACGATGCCAGCATCACTCCGGGTAAAAAATATCATGTTGTCGTAGCCGGTGTCAGTGCCGACGGATTGCAGACTACCGAGATTGCAACTCTCAACATGACAGCTCCGACCAAATAACACTCAATACCCGCCAGACGAAAGAGATAGAAATGTACAAATTAAGACACAAATACCTCCTGTGGGTAACGGCACTCTTGTTGCCGTTGCTCACAGGTTGTTCATCTGACGATGACGACAACAACAACTCTCCTATCATCTGCCCGACAGAAGACCCTCAACTGTCTCTCGGATATGAAAAAGGCAGCCGTGCAGAGTTCAAATTTATAGCAGAAGAAAATTGGAACGCATCGGTCGATGTCGATTGGGCCACAATTTCACCCATGACCGGACAAGCCGGGGAGCAGACCATCAGTGTGATAACCAAATCGCTCAACAATACCGGTTCGGTGCGCGAGGGGCATCTCACCATTTCAACCAAATCAGGCAAAGTAACTGCTACATTCAAACAAGACAAAACTGACATTGTCAACCTCGAACAGCAGACCTACAACGTTGCAGCCGAAGGTGGTGAACTCGTGGTGAAATTCTCGTCAAACATCCGCGGTCACAAACTGCTGGTGGTTCAAAACGCTTCGCAACCGACATGGATCAAGGGTGTTAAGGATGCCAACAATCCGAATGACACGGAAGCCGGCGTCGGCGAGGGGCTTCAAGAAAGCGAATATCACTTCAACGTGTTGCCCAACGAGGCTCACAAGAGCCGCTCGGTGACGTTCTATATCCGCATCGTCAACCCCAATGACTACAATGAGGTTTATATCACCTCGGGAGTTTTCACCGTCGAGCAAGCCGGTTTGCCCGTAGATACATCAACCGACTATTCTCAGCACAACACTTTCAAGTTGCTGCAAGGTCACACGAAAGGCAACGGTATGCCAATCGTGATCATGGGCGACGGATTCGTGGATCGCGAAATCAACTCGGGTCGCTACGAGAGCGTGATGCGACAAACAATGGAAAATTTGTTCACGGAAGAACCCGTGAAGTCACTTCGTGAATACTTCGATGTTTGGCAAGTCACATTGGTATCCAAAAACAATGCTTTCGGGACAGGCTATCAGACGGCTTTGAGCTGCAAGTTTCAAGGCAACGGAAGTTCGCGAGTTGAAGGCGATTTCAATCAAATCGTAGCATCTGTTAAGAATGTGAACGACTTGCAAGCCATCGAACGCCTGCGCGATGTCCTCGCCGTGGTCATCATTAACACTCCCGACCGCGCCGGCACGACGAATTTTGCCATACCTTTCGACAACGTTATGAGCGAATTTGCCATTGCCTACGTCCCCCTCATCGACAATGACCCCGTCGGCGAAAGCTTCCGCTCGGTGTTGTGTCACGAAGCTTTGGGTCACGGTCTCGGCAAGCTGCTCGATGAATATGCCTACGAAGCTAACAATAGCAGTGTTCCGGCAAGCACAGTCGAAACATATCGCAATCTGCAAACGTCGTATGGTTGGGCTCAAAACGTTTCATTCTCCGCTACGGATGTGCCTTGGCAACATCTTCTCGACGACAGCCGCTATCAAGCGACAGATGTCTTTGGCGAACGCCTCGGAATCTACGAAGGTGCTTGCGGCTATCTCCACGGAGCTTGGAGACCGACAAACGACAGCATGATGTTTCACAACACCAACGGCTTCAACGCTCCGTCGCGTGAGGCTATCTACAAGCACGTCATGCAAGTGGCTATGGGTGCTGATTGGAAGTATGATGTAGCGAAATTCATCGAGTTCGACCAAGTTCATCTCCCCCAACCGACTGCTACCGACAGCAAGTCGAGAGGATATATCGAAGATGCAATCCAAATGATCAGCACCGACCAACCGACTTCTTTGGCTATGCCAATCATCGGAAGATAACCGACACTCGAATCTCAATCAATTCTGATATTTATTCAAAAATCCTCGGATTCCTAATTCAAACAGGATTCCGAGGATTTTTTTATGATTCAATAAACATCTAAGCGGTAAATTCGACGGTAAAATTATGTTTGCCATCGTGGAAGTCGTATTCGACCGTCCAACCGTGGAGCGCACAGATGGCTTTGACTATGGCAAGTCCGAGTCCGTTGCCTTTCTGTCTCACTGTGTTACTGTTGCGAAAGCGTTGAAACAGGGTTGTCGTGTCGAGGGCCTTGCCGTCGATTGACGCATTGCTGACGATCAAGCGGTCGTCCTCGATGATGATGTCGACAACACTGCCTTCCGTCGAGTGGCGGATGGCGTTGACAATTAGATTTTTAAGCAGACATTCCAAGAGGACGGGGTTGGCTCGTAGAGGGATGTCACGGTTTGAGCGACGGTCGTCGACACGGGTCGATGTTCCGTCGTTTACAACAATGTCGTAGAGCGGCAATGACTCGGCTATCAACGCTACGATGTCGACTTCCTCGGTAGTCGTATATTGAGCATTGTCAATTTTGGCGAGCAGCAAAAGATTGCGGTTGAGATGTCGCATCCTCATAGTCAGTCCGTAGAGGTCTGAGACGAGACACATCTGTCGTTCGGTCAGATTTTCCTGCATCAGCAGGTCGAGTTTGCTGCGGATGATTGCGAGAGGGGTTTGAAGCTCGTGCGACGCATTTTCGGTAAACTCTTTCTGTATACGAAATTTCTCGCGGTCTTTGAGCATCAGTTGCTCCAACGAATTGTTGAGGCGAGTAAATTCAATGATGTCGGTCGACGAAAACTTTGGCGGATTGTCTTGTGCCAAATTGAAACGCTCAGCCTTTCGCAGTGTGTCGTCAAAGGGTTGCCAGATGCGGTGGGTGATGAAGCGGATGGTGATGAACAGCGACAGGCTGACCACGAGGAAGATGAGCAGAAACTGTATCATCATACCGATCATGATGTCTTCCTCCAAGTCGAGAGGAGGAAGTCCCCGCCCTTGCTCAATCGATTGAATTATGTCGATCATATCTTCGGCATAATAATGTCGGGTCAGCAGATAAAACAGCGGGGTCGTCAGCGCAAAGATCACGGCGGTGCAGAGCGCAAACTGCATCAGGGTTTTAGACAGCAGACTTTTCATGGTCTTCCTAAGAGATTGATTTCCATTGATAGCCTTGACCGTAGTACGTCTTTATGCAGTCCGAGGCTCCGACATTTGCCAACTTTGCTTTCAAATTTTTGATGTGGGCGTAGACGAAGTTGAAATCGTCGAGCATATCAGCCATGTCGCCGCTAAGGTGCTCGGCGAGTGCGCTTTTCGACACGACCCGGTGGCGGTTTTCAATGAGAAAGAGCAACAATTCGTATTCCGATTTAGTCAGGTCGAGCACCTTGCCGTTGACCGCCACCTGCTTGCCCGGCAGGTCGATTGTCACCGGACCGCTTTCGAGCGTGTTGGTCGCCGTGAAATTTTTGCGGCGCAGCAACGCAAAGATGCGCATACTCAACTCCGGGAGGTGAAACGGCTTGGCTATATAGTCGTCCGCGCCGATTTTCAGCCCCTTGATTTTGTCGTCGAGCGAATCTTTTGCCGAGACAATGATCACTCCGGTTTGAGGGGTCCGCTGCTTGATGTGGCGAAGTATGTCAAGCCCCGTTCCGCCGGGCAACATCAAGTCGAGCAAGATGCAATCATATTCATAAACGTCGATTTTCATCATTGCTTCGCTAAATGTAAACGCTTGTTCGCAGAGATAATCCTCCTGACCGAGATAGCTGACAATACTGTCTGAAAGCTGCCGCTCGTCTTCTATAATCAGTAATTTCATTACATATTTTATAATATTAGCACACAAAGATAATGGATAATTTTGTAGAAAAATAGAACAATGGCAAATAAAGCCGGTTTGACATTGATTTTCAAAATTCAAAAAGTCTGCAAAATCATAATTTAATTTTGCAAAACATTAAGATTTTCAAAAGTTGATTTTTCCATACACAGTGTCATAACCTTAAACTAAAAAATGGATCCCATATCCGAAATTATTTGCCGACTTTCGGCATTTGACGAAGAATTGCTTCTTCTCATCAACGGCTTGCACACCCCCATCCTCGACAGCTTTATGTGGTTTGTCAGCGACAAATGGGTCTGGATTCCGTTCTACGTCCTGTTGGCTTGCTTTGTTGTGCGTCACTACTCGTGGCATCATGGATTTTTATGCTTGCTGATGATAGCCGCGACCATAGCCGCGACCGATCAGACTTGTGCATCGTTTCTGCGCCCGTTGCTTGCGCGACTTCGCCCGTCAAACCCCGACAATCCGATCAGCTCGCTCATCCACATCGTCAACAACTATCATGGCGGACGCTTCGGCTTCCCTTCATGTCACGCTGCCAACTCCTTTGCGCTCGCCGCTTTCCTGTCGCTATGCTTCCGCAACAAATACATGACGATTTCGATGGCGATTTGGACCACCCTATTGGTATACTCCCGCCTCTATCTCGGAGTGCATTATCCCGGCGACATCTTGGGCGGAATGGCTGTCGGAGGATTCTATGCCTTGACATTCTACGGCGTATTTCGTATGCTGACCTCGCCGATGAGCAAAAATGCAGTCCGCCACGCAATGCTTTGGAGTCGAATCAGCCGAATCCGATTGATCCGAGAGAGTAAATAACCTCCGCTTCGACGCCCAAAGCGGCAATATTCCCAACAACTTCTCTAAGAAAGTTTTTTGTTTATGAGTAAAGTACGATAGAAAATCGAGATTTTTATCGTAACTTTGCAGCCGAAAAATTAAAGGACAATGCAGAAGATAAGAAATGTTGCCATTATTGCCCACGTCGATCATGGCAAAACGACCCTCGTAGACAAAATGCTCTTGGCTGGAAAACTTTTCCGCGACAATCAGTCGACCAACGAGCTTATCCTCGACAATAATGACCTTGAACGCGAACGAGGCATAACAATCCTTTCTAAAAACGTATCGATCAACTACAACGGATACAAGATTAACATCATTGACACTCCGGGACACGCCGACTTCGGTGGCGAAGTAGAGCGAGTGCTCAATATGGCAGACGGCTGTCTGCTCCTTGTCGATGCGTTTGAAGGCCCGATGCCTCAGACTCGATTCGTGCTCCAAAAGGCAATTCAGATGGGTCTCAAACCTGTGGTTGTCATCAACAAAGTCGACAAACCCAACTGTCGCCCCGACGAAGTTCAGGAAATGGTTTTCGACTTGATGTGTAATCTCGACGCAACAGAAGACCAGCTCGATTTCCCCACCGTCTACGGCTCTGCCAAGCAGGGATGGATGAGCATGGACTACAATAAACCGACCGAGGACATCACTGCCGCCCTCGACGCTATCATCGACTACATCCCCGAGCCGCAAGTGATTGAAGGCGACGCACAGATGCTCATCACCTCGCTTGATTTCAGCAGCTATGTAGGACGTATCGCCATCGGTCGCGTTCATCGTGGCGAGTTCCGTGAAGGCATGGACATCGCGCTCTGCAAGAAAGACGGCACAATCGTCCGTCAGCGCATCAAAGAGCTCCACACATTTGAAGGTATGGGACGCAAGAAAGTCGCATCCGTGTCAAGCGGCGACATTTGCGCGCTCGTCGGTATCGAAGGCTTTGAAATCGGCGACACCGTGGCTGACTTCAACAACCCCGAACCGCTCCCCCGCATCGCCATCGACGAACCTACGATGTCGATGACATTCACAATCAATGACAGCCCCTTCTTCGGCAAAGACGGCAAATTCGTGACCTCGCGCCACATCCACGACCGTCTGACCAAGGAACTTGACCGCAACCTCGCGCTCCGCGTCAAGAAAGCCGACCACGAAGACACTTGGACAGTGTTTGGTCGTGGCGTGCTCCACCTCTCCGTGCTCATCGAAACCATGCGTCGCGAAGGCTTCGAGCTCCAAGTAGGTCAACCGCAGGTAATCATCAAGGAAATCGACGGACAGAAATGTGAGCCCGTTGAAATGCTCACCATCAACGTCCCCGAAGAATACTCGTCGAAAATCATCGACATGGTGACTCGTCGCAAAGGCGAAATGGTGTCGATGACCACTCAAAACGACCGTCTCCACATCGAATTCCTCATTCCCTCGCGAGGCATCATCGGACTGCGCAACAACGTCCTCACAGCCTCGGCAGGTGAAGCAATCATGGCCCACCGTTTCCATGAATACCAGCCGTGGAAAGGCGACATCGAACGCCGCACAAACGGCTCGCTCATCGCAATGGAAAGCGGAACTGCCTACGCTTACGCTATCGACAAACTCCAAGACCGCGGACGCTTCTTCATCTTCCCGCAGGAAGAAGTCTATGCCGGTCAGGTCGTAGGCGAAAACGCCAAGGACAACGACATCGTGGTCAACGTTACCAAGTCGAAGAAACTCACCAATATGCGTGCGAGTGGTGCCGACGACAAGGCTAAAATCATCCCCCCGGTAGTCTTCTCGCTCGAAGAAGCTCTCGAATACATCAAGGAGGATGAATACGTCGAAGTAACGCCCCACCACATCCGTCTGCGCAAAATCATCCTTGACGAAATCGAACGCAAACGCGCAAACAAATCATAAAGCGAACGCAACTACTGACAGCGAACGACTGACGAAGACACGCATCTTTCATTCCCCTAGTTCAGTTTCGCAAACCGTCGCGCAACAATAACAAAAAAATCGAGTCCGACACGGATCCCCCGCCGTCGGACTCGATTCGTTTTGTTTGACCTGTTCGGGGGGGGAATAATATATTTATAAATTAAGGAGTAAACGACGACAATTTTACAGTAATTCCATAAAGTTGATTTTCAGCAAAGGAATAAAACTTCAAGCCTGATTCTTGAAATTTCGACAAAAATCATTAAATTTGCCTATCGGAAATCTAACCATACAAAACACAATGAAAAAATCACTCTTAATCATCGGTGCAGCTTTTTCGCTTGCATTCCCGTCAATTTTAGCGGGCGTCCCGGGCAACGGCGGTATCTCCGAGTCGGATATTGCAAACTTCCGTAACGCTTACGAGAAGACACCGGCCAACAAGGCTATTCACAATGCAATAGCCAATAACGACATCAACGCCCTCGCTCTCAACCACGACAACAAAAACAATCTCAACACGGATTTTTCACACCGCGTCAAGAGCAAAGGAGTCACCAACCAACGCTCATCGGGTCGTTGCTGGCTGTTTACAGGGCTCAACGTCTTGCGTGCACAGATGATGCGCGATCATAATCTTCAAAAGCTCGAACTCTCTCAAAACTACAACTTCTTCTGGGATCAACTCGAAAAATCAAACCTGTTTCTCCAAGGCATTATTGACACATCGTCGCTGCCGATTGATGACCGCAAAGTCGACTGGCTGTTTGCCAACCCGCTCAGCGACGGAGGTCAGTACACCGGCATCGCCGACAACCTCATGAAATACGGTGTGGTTCCCATCGAAGTCATGGTCGAATCAAACAGCAGCCAATCGACATCACACATGCGTCGTCTGCTCAGCCTGCGTCTGCGCGAAGACGGACTCGAACTGCGTCGTCTTGCCTCGTCCGGCTCATCGGCAAAGCAACTCGAAGCTCGCAAAAAAGAAATGCTCTCGGAAGTCTACCGAATATTGGCTCTCAACCTCGGAGAACCGCCGACGGAATTTACTTGGACTCGCCACGATGCCGACGGAAATATAGTCGACACAAAGACCTACACCCCGATGTCGTTCTATCAGACATTTGCCGGCAACGATCTGAAAAACGACTATGTCATGGTGATGAACGACCCGACTCGCGAGTACTACAAGCTCTATGAAATCGAATTTGACCGCCACGGCTACGACGGCTACAACTGGACATACGTCAATCTCCCGATCGACGAAATCAAGACGATGGCTATCGCATCGATCAAGGACAACAATGCAATGTATTTCTCTTGCGACGTCGGCAAATTCATCGACCGCGAGCGCGGAACACTCGACATTGACAACTATGACTACGACTCTCTGTTTGGAACAACATTCGGCATGGACAAAGCCGACCGCATCCGCACACACTCGTCGGCATCATCCCACGCAATGACTCTCGTTGCCGTCGACCTTGATGAAAACGAGACTCCGCGCAAATGGCTCGTCGAAAACAGTTGGGGCGGCGACAAAGCCAACAACGGACACTTAATCATGACCGACAAATGGTTTGACGAATATATGTTCCGCCTCGTTGTCAACAAAAAATATATTAACAACAAGGTGCTCAACATATTGAAACAGAAACCGACACTGCTTCCGCCGTGGGATCCCATGTTTGCCGACGAAAACTAAGGCTTAACTCTCACCCCCTACGAAAGTATAGGAACTAATAAAACAAAAACTACCCGGCTGTCACGAACAGAGGAGTTCAACTCACTCCCCTATCGCCGACAGCCGGGTTGCTTTTGCTTTTATAAATCAGTCGATTTTCTTATTTATTCGGGAAGAATTTCGTAAGAGATAGTCTGAATATAATAGTATGACAAATATGCTTTGCCTTCTTTTTCCTGACGGGCGGCAATCTTGTCACGGAAATCGTTGATACGATCTTCGAATGTCACGAGATTGCGCTGACCTTTTGCAGTACGTTCGGTTGCACATCCGCTTTCAGCTCCTTTTGCTTCACCTTCGGCTGCGGGAGCTGCTTCGGCGGCTTTTTTCTGCTCTTCGTTTGCACGAATCATATCCTGAATGGCAGCTTCGTCGATGCGTTCTTCGCAGAGGATACCCTTAACTTGCACGGGACGACGAATTGCACTCTTGGCAAAAGGTTCGCCCATGAGAGGCATGGCTTCGCAACGAATCATGATGCTGTCAGCCGAACCTACGACAAACGCTTTCTTGCCACCGTGGGCACAAAGGTGAGAGCATACGCCTTCGATGACGAGCGTGTCGCCAATCATATTGTCGGCATTTGCAAGAACTTCGTCGACATTGACAGTCGACTGTTCGGATGCCTCATTTGATGCAGTCGACGAACCGCCGCCACACGACGATACAATAATCATGCAGAATGCTGCAAGAATTGCTACGATTGAAGTTTTTTTCATTGTTTTGATTGTTTTTTTAATTGATTATTAATTGATTTTCAGTTTTTAAGCACGAGGAAAGGGATGAATGAGTAGATTCCGAACACGAGCGTTGCAATCGCAGCCGAAACCGTGGCGCGTGGCGACGACTTGCGACGACGAAGGACGACGGCCGTTACCAACGCGAGGATAATGTTGAGAATAATTGCTGCAAACGAGACATTTTCGATGCGAGGGAAAGCATAGCAATCGCTAACGTCGGTAAACGACATTGTGAAAGGGAATATGAAGCCAGCAATCTTCTCCGACTTATTCTCGCCGTAGGTCAGCGAGTAGCCGGCAAGACGTGAATAATCGTCGGAATCGAGAGCCGTCCATCTAACGCCCTCATTATTGGTGATTTTAACCACCCAATTGAAAATATTTTTGACTACGGCAATCTTGTCGGTCGTCGGATCGACCTTCCCTACGTTGAGAGGCACGATGCGATAGCCCTCGCGCTCGATGACATAGAGATTGTTGCGAGTGTCGGTCATCAAACCAAGGTGACGAGTCTCTACGTTCTCCATGATAAACACATGCTTGCCACAAATCGAATCGGGCTTGCGGAGCTTCATCATGTAAGGACGTCCCGCCTGCATTTTCAAGTGATAAATCTCTCCGGCGGCATCGACCATGAGATAACCCTCATCGTAAGGCTTGCGACTCGTGATGTTTGCCGACGAACTGACCACCGGCAATTTAAACCCGCGATCTTTGAAAATTTCAGTGAATCGACGCGACTTTCCGGGAACTACTTCGGCAGTCTCCATGTCGATAAACTCGACTTCGCCGCCTTTGCGGAAGCGAAACACCTCCTTGGGGTCTTCGAGGTCGATACGTGCAGGCATCGACTCCATAATCATATAGACTTTCGGCATCACCTTGTTGATGTCGCGTGGAATCGACGAGAACACCCATTGATTGTGTTTCAACGCCGAGACCGACATTTCAATCCCGTCGGTCGAATCGGGCATTTGCTCGCGAGCCATGAGTTGAGTGAAATAAATCTGAGGCAAGAGCGAATCGCGCTGCTCCTTGGTGAAAGTTTCAGCCTCGCGCCGACCGTTTTCATCGAGAGAATATATTACGACGTTCTTCGACTCATCAGTCTCGGAAACCACAAACTTGTGGCTGACAGGCGAATATGCTATAAACGGGTCAGAACCGCCAACAGGAAACGCAATCGAATAGAGCCACGGCAAGAACCACGACAAAACGATGACGCTGAGAGCGACAAGTATGACAGTGTATAACTTCTTCATATTCTTAATCTTGACGGCCCTCCTTAAACCGTATGATTGATCCAAACGACAAAACAGTTAGCAGAAGAGTGGCAATGATGATGATAAACATCATTCCATTGTAGGCTTCGAGAGCTGCTTGAAGGAAATACATCATCAAGACAGCGATTGCGAGCAGCGACAACACGATTCGCCGACGCCACGTCCCTTCAAGGCAGATAGCCGTCACAAACAAATAGGCGGTGAAGCCGGCAAAGTACCACGGCAACGTTGTCAACATCACTCGCTCTACCAATTCAACGGGCAGGATGCAGAAATCGTATGTTGCAATAATAGCGGCCTGCAAAAAATAGATGACAAAAAGTTCACACAAACCCGACAGCAGCATCAGAGCTATCAACCGACTTTGCGGATACGGGAGATGAAGCGTAAGTTTCAATCGTTTTTGTGACATTTCGGGTGCCATCTGCGCTACGCCGACAGCAAGACCGATAACGAGCGGCACATACTTGATTATATCAACAAACGTATTGTCTTTCAACAGCATAATCAGCCAAAGATGCTCCGCACCTTTGAGTCCGATCAGTCTGTTCATCATCAACACGGCATAGAGAGCCACGCTGACAGCCAACACCAACGAGATGGCAAAGACCATGCGCGTCTTGATCCACTCTTTAAATATGATTGCTTTTTCCATAGATTTTAATATTTACCTGTTAGACCGATGAATGCATCTTCGAGCGAGAGATTTTCAGTGCGTTCGAGACATTGACAATCAATCGAGAGAGCCGAAAGATTCTTTCGGACTTCGTCGTCGGACTTAAACGTGTAGAACTCGACTTCATTTTTAATCTTACCGGGATTGATAAACATCTCCGATTCGGCAAGTCGCTCGATCGGCATATCAGTGGTCAACGTGTATCTCGAAAAACTGCCCAACAACTCATCGACCGGCATTTGAGTGAGAATCTTACCATAGTCAAGCATGATGCAATCATCGACCAACCGTTCGAGGTCTTGAATAATATGAGAGGTCATAAAGACGGTTTTCTCCTCGGCTTTTGCAAACTCACGCAGATAGTCGATGAACAATCGGCGATAACCGGGATCAAGCCCGAGCGAAAAATCGTCGAGCACGAGAAGATCGGCATTTTGAGCAAGAATCAGTCCCAATGCCACCTGCGAACGCTGTCCGCACGACATCGACGAAATCTTCTGACCGGGCGAGACATGGAGCTTCGCCATCAGCTCATAGTAAGCGTCTCGATTCCATTTCGGATAGAAACGCGAATAGAATTTTTCTATCTGACTGATTGTCATGAACGAATACTGGACATGACCCTCTATCAACAGAGCTATTCGCGCACGAGTTTCAGGCGAAATCCTTGTGATTTCCTCGCCGAAAATCCGACATTCGCCCTCTTGCGGACGAAGATAGCCCATGAGGATGTTGATAGTCGTAGTCTTTCCCGTGCCGTTTTTGCCGAGTAGACCAAGTATGCGACCTTTGGGCACTTCAAAATTCAGATTGCTGTATATCAACCGACCGGTGCCATATCGCTGAGTCAGATTCCTGACCGAGATTACAGATTCAGTGTTTTGAACCATGTTATATTTCTATATATTTTTATTTTTTTGAATTAGAATTGAGCAGAGACAGTCACTCCGACCGAATGGCTGACACCCTCGCCGACGTAGTCAGTCATCGAGTAGCCGAGTTTGACCGACATGACAACATTCTTGTCGACAGGTCGAGAAAGACACACCGAAGCATTGACAGCCCGACGATCGGCACAAAGCATCGAATAGTTTGACATCACAGTCTCGCCGAGCGACGACGTTGTGTCGAGCTCCGTAAACACGCCGTCGGCTGAAAGATTTTTGGCACACCCTCCTCCGAGCGCAACGTGCCAAAGCCAAATTTGCGACGCTACGGTTGAGAAATCAAGCGTAACCTCAGGCGCGACACGACTCACCTCAACCTTGCGCAACGGCTCCGCATAGCTCTCGTTCCGCCACTCTCCGACTACAGACGGAGTGACCGTAAAGAATGTCGACGACTTTCCGCTTCCAAACTGCAACGGCAACGACAAACCAATGTAAGAATCTTCCGACTTATAAGGCTGACGGCTACCGATTTTGTCGTAGCTCGCACCCGCCGATGCCCCGAAGAGGTTTTCCGTCGACTTCCGATGATGAAAACCACCGTCGGCAAACGGTCGGAATATCACCCCGTCCGATAGGTTGAATTTATAAGCCACTCTGACCGCCAGAATGTCATTATCAGAAAATCCGAGCGTCAGATTATTGAAATTTCTCAACTGCTGCTCCATTCGGTAGCTGTTGAACGACGCCGTGATGCCGAGACCGTCTTTTCGTTCGAGCGGAAGCCATTGCATCCCGAACTTATAGCCAAACGACTTGTAACCGCTGCTTTTGTTCGTGTTGCCCATAAAACGACGGTAGTATGTCCCCAAGCCCGTCAACGTGTAAGTGTTTATCTCGTTGACAGGATTATAAAATTCGAGGTCGCAATCCTGATTATAGACGTTGAGCGCAGCATTAAAACCGAGAATATTTTTATCGGAAACTCGATAAGTCGCGCCGGCATCGATGTCGAGATCCGAAACCACCGTCTTAACTCGCGGGTCACGATTACGAAACGCAATCTCAGCACGATAGGCGGCATGAATACCGACAGTCCATTGCGAAAAGCGTCGGGCATAGCCCCCGGCAAAAGCATAACGCCGCGAACTCAGATTGCCGCCGGCTTCATCACCAAGGACGTAGGGCGCGACACGACGATAGTCTATGCAATCCGACCAGCGAATGTTGCGATATGTCCCCGAGCGAAACGACGCATTACCCCAGACCACCTCTTCGGACTTGCGACGGGAATAAGACTCCGCGCCGAGTCCGAACATCGTCTGTCCGTCGCCAAGTTGCGCCATCACAGGCTTCTCCTCATCAGCCCAATCGACAAATACCGACAGCGACGACAGCGAAACACTGTCGCGATAGAACATCGATGCCGGGTTAGCATCGTAGTCCGACAAACTTTCGACCGCAATCGGCTGAGACAACCGCTGCAACTCCGAAAGCAGCGAGCGCGACTGAGCCGCGGTGTCGACTGTCAACACCACGACTGCAATCATTGCCATCAGATGACAGCGATAATTCAACGCTTCTGCCATCCGTTAGAATTTATTTCGCTGATACGACTTCAAAATCGGCGGCAGAATCGTTGGTATCCATCAAAACGGTGTTGCCGAGAGCTGACACGCCTGAAACTTTGCGGACAAACTTCTTTCCGAATCTATTTTTATCCACCTTTGCATCCGAAATGGCTGCATAGCCGGCATCAACCGAGCCGCTCAACGCTCCTTCCGTCCAGCTTTCAACCGGCGAGAGGTTTACGCCATCGATAATCCAATCATATTTGATGAGATAAGCCTTCGAGCCGGTCATTTCCTTACCGGTTGTCGAGTTGATATATTTATATGTGCCGTCTTGCTCGGCAAGGAATCTTTCGGCAGTCATGCCTTCGGGAAATTTCACGAGAGCATAAGAGCGGTTACATTGATTTGAGGGAATCCAAATAGTTGCCGAATAGCTGAACCACTTATCAAGGTTGGGCACATTGGGGTTGTCCGTGTCACGAACCTTTCCGGTGGTCACTTCGTCATACCATTCAAAATCGGCATCGGTGTGGTTGAGCGCACCTGCAACCTGCTCGGTCCAATCGATTGCTTGGTCGACGATTTTAATCGACTCGCCCGGTTTGATTGCCACATCAGTGCCATTGCCCGGAATCACATAGACGGTCTGAGCTGTAAAATTGGCGTTGCGTTGGTTGGCTTCGGTCAGAATTTTGTCGGACGAAGCATTTGTCAACTTGCTTTCTACGATTGCAATGCCGTCGGCATACTGAACTTCATCCGTGTTATTGTAGATAGTAAAATAAGTGTCATAGAGACCGTTTGTTCCTGTTGCGTTAGGCGAACCGGCAAAGTATATTTCACCGAAAACGAGAGTGTTGTCGGGATTATAGAAGAACCAATCAAGCGATGTGCTCGTCGAAGTGACACTTAGCACCTGCTGCGATGCCACAGCGCGAAGTGTGCGCTCGACCTCCGAACCGTCGGCGTTGGCAAATGTCACCACCATAGTAGCGTCGACATCGTATGTTCCTGCTGGAATCACGTCTGCATCGGTTACGGGGAGTGTAAAAGTCAAAACTCGACCGGTGTTCAACTCTTTATATGTGATTTCGCCAGACTTCACCGTGTAGGATGCAGGAAGTTCGGCGGGAAATTTATTGACGATAGCAACTGCGTAGGTCGGCTCCGGATTTTCGTCGTCATCGGAACACGAAGTCATCAATGCAGGAGTCCCGAGCGTAATAACTGCGCTCAGCAACAGACTTTTGATTTTAAGATTGTCAAATGCCATGATTCTTGATTGTTTATTTATCGTTTTTTTTATTATTATTCGTTAGTAAAAATCTTTTAGAGTTTCAGATTCAATTCCATGCCGAAATATGGGGTCGAATATCGTCTGATTGTGATTCCATAGCGTTCATAGTCAGGCTCGATTGCTATCAGACGGTTGACATAGAGAGCCAACCCGATTCGCTTCTGCCAAAAAGTTTTGGTTGCCTTGAAATTGACTGTGGTCGACATCGGGACGGTCTGACGAGCAAAATAACTGTCGGAATAGTAGCGAATCAACTGTTTGAGATATGGATCTGATTGAGATTCATTTGTATATGGATGAATCTCGCCTGTGGCATCCATGTAGTGAGTCGGAACTCCGTCGCGATTGAGCGAACGACGCGACGTGAACCAAACATTTTGAACTCCGATCGAAAAATTCAGTCCGAGAGGCTTCAAATCCGTATCAAAAAGAATATTAGTGTTGAAACTGCGATACTCATTGCCGTCGTCATCATCGTAAAGCCCCACGTATTGCAGTTCATGATTGTTGACGATGATCGTCGGTTTGTACCAAAGCGACCGGCTGTTGCTGTTTATAGTCTTGAAAAACGCGCCCGACACGGTCACACGGGTGTGAAGCCCGGGCAGACGACGCGATTGAATCGTATATTCCACGCCCTCTTTAAACGTCCGGCTACCGTTTGCAATCTTGCTTCTGACCGCAAGATAAGTCTCGGAAGTCGACGGCAACTCCTCGATTTTCGGAGCACAATCGAAAGCATACGGATCAAAAGCCGACGCATCATAACGATTATAAATATATCTGTGGACATCGCCGCTGCTGCGGAATCCGTCCTTCATATTTTCTCGGAAATAAGTCACCGACAAACGATTGCCTCGATAGCTGACATCGGCTCTCACCTCCCACTTGAAATTTCGGGCGGCACGAAGCGAATAGTTGGTCATATCCTCAATGTAGGTCATCACATTCATGGTTCGATAAGCCTCGACGTTGTGATAATAATTGAGCTGTTCGATGTCGGTATAAAGTTTGTCGGGATACAGATAAGCAGCAACGGGCATCTTCGTGTGCAACCCCGCACCGGCAGCAAATTCTAAATCAAGATTGTGACCGGCAGCATTGATGTGAGGCAGATTCCACACGAAATTGGCTCGCGGATCGAGATAAGGTTTGCCACTCAATTCGTAAGCCTTGTCAAGATGAAGCAACTGAGTTTCGCGCAAACCGGCAGTCAGAGTAAACGTGTGAGCCTCCGTGTAGAGTTTTGTCTCGCTCTCGACGTAAGCCGACAGTTGATGAGAAGCCGGCACATCGCTGAATGCTCGCGGACGAGACATATTTCCGGCTGTCAGCGGACGAGACGTATCGTAGACCGGTCCGCGACCGTAGTTTTTGCTCATATTCCACTCGACTCCGGCTTTGAGCATCGAAACGACGCTTCTTCCTTCAAACAAAAATCTGCCGGCAGCTTTTGCCGATGCCGTCAACGGACGACCCTCAACACGATAGTCGGCAAGATAAAGCAATGGAAGATAACCTATGTAATTACTTCCGGCTACCATCGACACGGGCAGAGGCATGACGCGCGACGATGCTACGTGTTTCTGTTGCGTCAACTGCTCGTGAGTATAGCCGATTGCAGCCGAGAGACTCAGCTCTTTGACCATTGAAGACGTACCGGGAGTGTAAGCCAAACGATTGTCCCAACGGAAATCATGTTTGTCATTCTTATAATAGTCAATCGTGTTATTGACAGTCAAATCAGGGTCGTTATCGTCCTTCTCAAACGTTCCGCTATAATTAAGGTTTGAGTTCCACACAAGATTCGTCCACCTCTTTACACTTCGCAACGAAGCCGTCAGACGCTTGAAACTCTCACGATTGTTGCGAGGGTCGATTTTCGAGTCCATATAATCGAGACCGGCATTGATTGTCCACGACTTGTCGCCCATCGCATCAAATCCTTTCCCGACATAAAACAACCGACTCTGAGTGTCGGCTTTAAAACGTGCTTCCAATCGGCTGACTCCGCTCTTGCGCTTGATGTTGACAAGTCCCGAAGTCAATTCGCCATATTCAACCGACGGGATACCTCTGACAATCTCAACACTCTCGATGTCGTCGGTCGAAATCGAACGCATATCCACACCCTTACCCGTCGAGATTCTATTAGTATGGTTTGCATCGGGAGTTGTCTGCATCCCTGCGTCATTGTTGATTCTTACGCCGTCGACGACAAACGCCGTTCCAAGCGCAGAGGTCGTATAGTCGTCAGTCGCAGTGATTCCGCTTGCCTCACGAAGAGAGATAGTGTTCACCGCCCCCATTTCCGGATCTTTCGTAACCCCACCGGGTAGCAACCCGAGCAAATCTGTAAAACTCGACGGTTGGAGATGACGCATGGCTGTCGTATCGATCAACGATGCCGACGAAGCATTTCTCACCTCGCGAGCCGTCACGATCACTTCCGAAAGCGACTCGACCGATTTCAACGGGATTGAAATCACGGCATCTTTGATCAACTCCGACTTCTGTCGAACCGAAGCATATCCGACCATACTGATTTCAATGCCCCACGTTCCGCTCGGCATCGTAGCCGAAAAATGGCCGTTTTCATCTGTATATCCGCCCCTTACGCCACCGGCAACAGACTTATCGGTCGGAGTCATGGCAACGGCGGCAAACTCAATCGGAGCGGAAGTCGAAGCGTCGACCACACGGATGTCAACCGTCACGTCTTTTGCAACGACGATGGTGCTCATCGCAAGAAATGCGACAAGCACCATCGTCCGATGAAGTTTTATGTTTTTTACTATTTCTAACAGGTCTCTTGACATTGAATCAGGCTGTAATCTTACCTACTTTTCTTCAATGCAAAATTACCGCTTCACGACAAATGTCAAAATACCTAATTTAAGTGAAAAATTTATCAATTTTCTATCTATGCCTACTCAAAAATCATTAGTCGGTCAATCGACGCGACTGTCAAGGTAGGCAACCGACGCATCAGCAGCCCGATCACCATCGATAGCAGCCGAGACAATTCCACCGGCATAGCCGGCACCCTCGCCGCAAGGATAAAGCCCCGCCAACCTGACGTGGGCCAACGACTCCGAGTCGCGCGGAATGCGCAACGGCGACGACGTGCGCGTCTCCGCCCCGATAAGCACCGCCTCGTTAGTCAGAAAACCCTTGTTCTTACGGTCAAAATCCTTGAACCCTTGTTGCAGACGGCGAGCAATGCCCTTTGGCAACAGTCGGTCGATGCGAGCCGAATGGATTCCGGGAGCGTAAGACGTCGGCGGCAGGTCGGCAGACTGACGCGAGGCTACGAAATCAGCCATGCGCTGAGCCGGAGCATTCTGAGTCCGTCCGGACTCCTCCCAAAACGCCCTCTCGATGCTCTCTTGGAAACGCATCATTTTGAGAGTCGGATTTTCATCGCTTCCGTCGGGAACATCCTCGGGGAGAATCTCGACAACCATTCCCGAATTTGCCCACTTTGTGCCGCGGTTAGATGGCGACATTCCGTTGACAACAAGCTGCCCGTCCTCACTCGCCGCAGGGATGATAAACCCGCCCGGACACATGCAGAACGAGTAGACCGCACGGTCGTCGACTCGCGTAAGCATCGTATATTCAGCCGCCGGGAGATACTTTCCGCGCCCGTCCTTAGAATGATAGCGCAGACGGTCGATCAACTGCTGCGGATGTTCGAGTCTGACACCGATAGCCAACCCCTTGGGCTCCATTTCGACGCCACGGCTGTCGAGCATACGATAGACATCGCGAGCCGAATGACCGGTTGCAAGAATCACCGGCCCGTCAACGCTTTCGCCTGCCGATGTCACCACGCCTTTGACCTCATTGCCCTCGATGAGCAAATCTGTCACCTTCGAGTTAAATCTCACCTCTCCGCCACAGTCGATAATCGTCTGTCGCATAGCCTTGATGACCTCCGGAAGTTTATCAGTTCCGATGTGAGGATGAGCATCGACCAAAATATTTTCCGACGCGCCGTGTTGAGCAAAGATATGCAGAATCTTATCGACCGAACCGCGTTTCTTAGAGCGGGTGTAGAGCTTCCCATCGGAATACGCGCCGGCCCCACCCTCGCCGAAACAATAGTTGGAATCAGGGTTGACCACACCCTCACGGGCAATCGCAGCCATATCTTTTCGACGAGAATCCACATCCTTACCTCTTTCGAGCACCACGGGACGCACGCCGAGTTCAATCAATCGCAAAGCGGCAAAAAGTCCCGCCGGACCGGCTCCGACCACCACCACCTGACGAGCATCGGCAGGCAAATGATTGTAGGCAATCGGCTTGACGAGCGAAACATCCGACGGCACTTCGTCGACATAAACTTTAAGCGACAGATTGACCATCACCTGACGTTGACGAGCATCTATCGACCGACGAACCACAGTGATATGCTTGATTGCATTCGCATCCACCCCGAGTCGCCCCGAAAGGTCGATACGCAGCAATGTTTCCTCTCCGGCAACCTTTGGCGTCACCCTGACATCAATATTATCTTGCATCGTATATATAATATATGATTGATTGTAAAGTATTATTTCTTAATTAATTATATCACTTCACGCTCTGCTCCGCCAATCTTGCGGCATTAGCCTCCATACGGCTCATCGAATGTTTCATCCACCACCAAAGGGTGACAACTGATACGACAAACGCAATGAAATCCGAGCAAGCCATTGAAGCCCACACACCCTTAACACCCCAAAAGCGCGGGAACACAATGAGAAACGGTATGAGAAACAACAATTGGCGTGTAAGCGAAAGGAAAATCGACACATTCGGCTTTCCGACGCTCTGAAAGAAATTTTGAATCACGATTTGGCAACCGACCACCGGAAACGCAATGAAATAATATCGGAATCCGTCGCGCGCAATGCGAATCAAATCCTGATCCGTCGTAAACAGCGACGAAACATTGTCAGGCATAGTCTCGCAGACAATCCATCCGACAAACGTGATTGCCACACCGATACGAACACCGAGGCTCAACACCTGCTTAACGCGACCGAAATTATTTGCACCTATATTATAGCCCAAAATCGGCTGCATACCCTGCGTCACACCGAAGACGACCATCACGAAAAACATTGCCGTTCGGTTCAAAATACCGTAGGCACCGACCGCAAAATTTCCGTCACTGCCGCCATAGTCAAGCAATGCACGATTAATGAAGATAACGACAACACAACCGCAGACATTCATCAGAAACGGCGACAAACCGATTGCATAAATCCTCTTAATGATTCCGCCCGACAGCCATCGACCGCCAAACTGAAAATGTATCGAACTCTTGCGCGAAAGAAAGTGGCTCAACACCCAGACGAAAGCCGAAAACTGACCGCAAATCGTAGCCATAGCCGCGCCGCGGATACCCCAATCAAACACAAAGATAAATATCGGAGCAAAAATCAGATTGACCACCACCGAAATCAAAGCCGAGACCATAGCCTTGCGCGGATAGCCCGTTGCACGCATGATATTATTGAGACCGATAAACACATAGCCGATCGGAGTACCTATCAAAATCACCTCCATAAACTCCTTAGCATAACCGACCGTATCCGTCGTCGCACCGAAAAACATCAATATCGGTTCAAGATACAGCAACGTCAACCCACCGAAGACAATCGAATGAATCAGACAAAGCGTAAAGACATTGTTGACCACATCGACCGCCCTTTTATAATTTTTCTGTCCGAGAAAAATCGAAACAATCGTCGCACCGCCGGCCGCAATCAGCACACAGAACGCCGCAACGAGATTCATCAGCGGAAACGTGATAGCCAAACCGGCGATAGCCATCGGCCCAACGCCGCGACCGATAAATATACTGTCAATAATATTATAAAGCGAAGTTGCCACACTCGCAATGATTGCAGGGACGGAATATTGGGCAATCAGCTTGCCAACCGACTTCACACCCAAATCATCAGTGGATTTGCTTGCATTTACAGTCGTCATATCAAAAAAAAAAATAACAGATTAAAGAAAATACATCAATACTATTGTAACAACAATCTTACGACAACTTCCGTCGCAAGAAAAACTGTCGGGTCAGGCAGATCAGCAGCAAAGCACCCGCAATCTGCGAGACAGCCGCACACCAAAACGACGCCGAAAAATCGATATGCTCAGCCAACATACCACCAAACAAGATACCAAGCCCCATACCGCAATCCCACGACGTCAGAATCGACGAATTGGCAGTGCCGCGCTGATCCTTGCGCGCAACAGAAATAAACATATTGAGAAACGCCGGATACATCCGCCCATTGCCCAAACCGATCAATATAGCCGACACATAGTAAGCCCACTGCCCGGGAGCAAAAGCAAACAGTGTATAACCGACACAACTTATCAGCGCACCCTCAATCGCATTTTCAGTCAAACGCCCCTCACGCAGCGCCTTGGCACCGTAGAGACGCGACACAAACAGACCGCCCGAAAGAAGCGCAAAAAACGCCCCCGTCCCATCCGTAATCCCAAGCTCCTCCTTACCATAGAGAGCCACATAATTACTCATAATGCCCCAACACAGACCGAACAACAAAATATTGATAGCCATCAGCCACGCCTTCACAAGAAAAAAATGATCAAAACTAAACTTCGGCTTATCGACCACCAACGCCCGTTGAGGCAACTTAATCGAACACCCGAGACAAAACCCGCAAAACGCCACCGCCAACGAAATCCAAAACAAAACCTCAAAATTATCGGTCAGCGAATAAATATAGATTCCGATCGACGGCGCAATCGCCATCGCAAGATTATTGCTCAAACCATAGTAACCCACACCCTCATTTCGGCGCGACGAAGGCAAAACATCGATAGCCACCGTACTGTTCGCCACCGTCGTCGCCCCGAAAGGCAAACCATGAAGAGTCCTCACGATTGCAAACATCAAAATCGTCGTCGCCCCGATATAACCGGAAAAACAGATAAAAAACGTAAACAGGCAAAGCATCAACACCCTCTTCCTATTAAAACTATCGACAATAAAACCACTGAACGGCCTGACGATTAAAGCCGCAATGACATAGCCCGACAAAACGACACCGATAAGATCCTTATCAGCATCAAATCGACCATCGAGATAGATAGGCAAAAGCGGAGTAAGAAGATAAAATGAAAAAAACATCATAAAATTCACCGCCATAGCCTTGCAATAATTTGAATTCCAAAGCCGTTCCTTAGCAACACCCTCATTGATGCCACCGATTGCTTGTGATTGCATATTGCCCATAAAAATATGAATATCTTTTTTTACCTTATGACTGAAACCGACCACAAAGTTAGTGAGATTTTTTGACACCCGTCCGAAAAATCACCCTTATTCTTAATAAACCGACCATCAATCGCCACTCACCACCCCCATCACCGACGCCCGAAACCACCCCCCAAAAAAATAGGCACAAAAAAAAATTACTCGTCATCTCGACGAATAACCTTTTACCTTAAATCTAATACCATGAAAAACTTGTCACAAAGGTAAGGACATTTTTCACACACACCAAACATTTCTCCAAGAAAAATCCATATATTAACATCATTTAACCAAATCAACACATCTCACGGCTATTTTTCAGCCGTTTGACCACATCATTATTGCGGATTCAGAAATAATTGGCTAAATTTGCATTGCATAAACACCCCCGAAACGGAATTATGCCTTCACATACTTAGATTATAAACAAAGCATGGGACAAATGATAGCTATCGTGGGACGCCCCAACGTAGGCAAATCCACACTCTTCAACCGCCTTACTCAATCGCGCACGGCAATCACCAACGATGAAGCCGGCACGACTCGCGACCGTCAATACGGCAAAGTCGATTGGAACGGCAAAGAATTTTCAATCGTCGACACAGGAGGTTGGGTAGTCAACAGCGAAGACATATTTGAAAACGAAATCAACAAGCAAGTACACCTTGCCATCGAACAAGCCGACGAAATCCTCTTCATCGTCGACGCAGCCAACGGAGTAACAGACCTCGACGACCACGTCGCACAAATCCTCCGTCGCTCCACCAAACCCGTAATCCTCGTCGCCAACAAAGTAGACACCGGCGACTCGATCTACAACATATCCGAATTCTACAGCCTCGGACTCGGCGACCCCATGGGCGTATCAGCAGTCAGCGGCTACGGCACAGGCGACCTCCTCGACGAAGTCGTCAAAAAAATGCCCGTCAAAGACGACGAAGAAGAAGAGCAACTCGACGACATACCCAAAATTGCAATCGTCGGACGCCCCAACGCAGGCAAATCATCCATCATCAACGCCTTCATCGACGAAGACCGCCACATCGTCACCGACATCGCCGGAACGACACGCGACTCAATCTACACCCGCTACAACAAATTCGGCTTCGACTTCTACCTCGTCGACACCGCCGGCATCCGCAAAAAAACGAAAGTCACCGACGACATCGAATACTACTCCGTCATCCGCTCGATTCGAGCAATCGAAGCATCCGACGTCTGCATCCTCATGATCGACGCAACACGCGGCATCGAAGCACAAGACGTAGCAATCTTCTCACTCATCCAGCGCAACAAAAAAGGACTCGTCGTCGTCATCAACAAATGGGACCTCGTCGAAGACAAATCAAAAGAAGCGATGAAACACTACGAAGACGCCATTCGCCAACGCTTCGCACCCTTCGTCGACTTCCCCATCATCTTCGCATCGGCAACCACCAAACAACGCATCTACCGAGTGCTCGAAACAGCCCTCCACGTCTGCGAAAACCGTCGCCGCACCGTCCCGACATCACAGCTCAACAACGTAATGCTCGACGTCATCTCAGCCTACCCCCCCCCCGCAACCAAAGGCAAATTTGTCAAAATCAAATACGTCACAATGCTCAAAGGCGCACCGATCCCGACATTCATATTCTTCTGCAACCTCCCCCAATGGGTCAAAGAACCCTACCGCCGCTACCTCGAAAACAAACTGCGCGAAAATTGGGACTACCACGGGACATTCATCAACGTATTCATGCGTGAAAAATAACCCCCCGCCAGAAAAACAAAACAAAAATCGGTCACTGCTCCCCCCCCGAATCGTCCGGAACGGCGACACACGCGCGAGCAGTGACCGACCCCATATAAATAAAAAAACTACCAACCACACTAACAATCATCCATGAAAGCTGACGAAAAGAAATACTATATCGCCGTCGACCTCGGCGCAACAAGCGGACGAGTAATCCTCGCATCATTCGACGGCAACAAAATCGAGACCGAAGAAATCCACCGATTCAAACACCCGATGCTCCCCATCGCAGGCAACATCTTCTGGAACCTCCCCGGACTCTACAACGAAATCATCACCGGACTCCGCATCGCAGCCCAAAAACTCAACGCAAAAAGCGCAAAAGCCCAATCGATCGGCATCGACACATGGGGATGCGACGTCGCCTACTTCCACCCCGACGGCACCCTCGCCGGACTCCCCTACTGCTACCGCGACCCACACACAACAGGCGCAGTCGACAAATTTTGTACCGAAAAAATGCCGCGTGAAAAAGTCTATGAAAAAACAGGCATACAATTCATGGACTTCAACACCCTCTTCCAGCTCTACACACTAAGCAAAAAAGAAGGCAACGCACTCAAAAACGCCGACAAAATCCTATTCATCCCCGACGCACTCAGCTACATGCTCACAGGCAACGCCGTCACCGAATACACCGTCGCATCAACCTCACAAATCCTCAACCCGACCACACGTCAACTCGACGCCGAACTCCTCGAAAAAATCGGACTGACAGCCGACAAATTCGGCAAACTCGTCAACCCCGGACACATCATCGGAACAATCACACCCGGCGTACGCCACGCGACAGGACTCAGCGAAACCCCCGTCGTAGCCGTCGCAGGCCACGACACCGCCTCAGCAGTCATCGGCGTCCCCGCCAAAAACGAAAAATTCGCCTACCTCAGTTGCGGCACATGGTCACTCCTCGGAGTCGAATCACCCCAACCCATCATCAACCCCAAAGCCTTCGACTACAACTTCACAAACGAAGGCGGCATCGACGGAACCATTCGATTCCTCAAAAACATCTGCGGACTCTGGCTCCTCGAACGCTCACGCACCGAACTCAAAGACGCCCCCACCAACGTAGCCGACCTCTGCGCCCTCTACACCCAATCGACAATCGAAAGCACAATCAACCCCGACGACCCCACATTTGCCAACCCCCCGTCGATGACCGAAGCAATCAAACAATACTGTCGACAAACCAACCAACAACCCCCCGAAACAGCAGCCGACTTCATGCGAATAATCTTCCGCAGCCTCGCCTTACGCTACAAAGAAATCCTCGGCTGGCTACGCGAACTCTCCCCCAACGAAATCACAACCCTCCACGTCATCGGAGGCGGATGTCAAAACACCCACCTCATGCAACTCACAGCCGACGAACTCGGAATCCCCGTCATAGCCGGCCCCTCCGAATCGACAGCCCTCGGCAACATCCTCGTCCAACTCAGAGCCGACGGTCGCGTCAGCAACATCAACGAAATGCGCCAAGTCGCAATCAACTCAACCGAAACCAAAACATACCAACCCCGTCACTAACCGCCGCCCCCTCCCTCCCCAACAACCGGCAACAAAAACGACGAACAAGGCAACAAAACAACAAATCGAACCAAAAATCACAAAAAAAAATACCTTATTATCATGAACGAAGAATCAGTAAAAAAGGCGTATGAAATCGCCAAAGAACGTTATGCGTCAATCGGAATCGACACCGACAAAGTCCTCCAACAGATGCAAGACTTCCACCTCAGCATACACTGCTGGCAAGCCGACGACGTCGCAGGCTTCGAAACCCGCGAAGGCGGACTCACCGGCGGCATCCAAGTCAACGGCAACTACCCCGGCAAAGCACGCAACATCGACGAACTCCGCGCCGACATCCTCTACGCAATGAGCCTCATCCCCGGCAAACACCGCCTCAACCTCCACGAAATCTACGGCGACTTCGGCGGAAAATTCGTAGACCGCGACCAATGCACCGTCGAACACTTCCAAAGCTGGATCGACTGGGGCAAAGCCAACGACATCAAACTCGACTTCAACTCAACATCATTCTCCCACCCCAAAAGCGGCGACCTCTCACTCTCAAACCCCGACAAAGGCATCCGCGACTTCTGGATTGAACACTCAAAACGCTGCCGCGCAATCTCACAAGCCATCGGCGAAGCACAAAACGACCCCTGCATCATGAACACATGGGTCCACGACGGCTCAAAAGACATCACAGTCAACCGCCACCTCTACCGCGAACTCCTCAAAGACTCACTCGACCAAATCTTCGCACAGAAATACGACATGATGAAAGACTGCGTCGAATCAAAAGTCTTCGGAATCGGACTCGAAAGCTACACCGTCGGCTCAAACGACTTCTACACATCATACGCCGCCAAAAACGACATGATGATCACCCTCGACACCGGACACTTCCACCCGACCGAAAGCGTAGCCGACAAAGTATCATCCATGCTACTCTTCGTCCCCGAACTCATGCTCCACGTAAGCCGCCCCGTCCGTTGGGACTCAGACCACGTAACAATCATGGACGACCCCACGCTCGACCTATTCAGCGAAATCGTCCGCGCAGGCGCACTCAACCGCGTACACTACGGACTCGACTACTTCGACGGCACTCTCAACCGCATCGGAGCCTACGTCATCGGCTCGCGTGCAGCACAAAAATGCATGATCCGCGCACTCCTCGAACCCACCGAAACCCTCCGTCGCTACGAACTCGCCGACATGAAATTCCAGCGCCTCGGACTCCTCGAAGAATGTAAAAACCTCCCGTGGAACGCCGTCTACGACATGTTCTGCCTCACCAACAACGTACCCGTTGGCGAAAACTACATCGCAGCAGTCGAAAAATACGAAACCGACGTAACATCCAAACGCTAATCCACCCAACCATAATCCAATAGGTCTTCGACGCGACACCGTGCAGCCCCATGCACCCGCCCGCCAAACCGACCTATTGGATTTTCTCATATATACCACAAACATCCTCAACAATGGAAATCATCATCGGACTCCTCATCATCGCAGCCGGAGCATTCTGCCAATCAAGCTGCTACGTCCCCATCAACAAAATCAAATCTTGGAGTTGGGAAAGCTACTGGATCGTCCAAGGCATATTCGCATGGCTCATCCTACCACTCCTCGGCGCACTCCTCGCCGTCCCCGCCGGACACTCACTCTGCGAACTCCTCACCCAATCGCAACCATTCAACATCTGGATGACAATCCTCTTCGGAGCACTTTGGGGAATCGGCGGACTCACATTCGGACTCTCCATGCGCTACCTCGGAGTAGCACTCGGACAATCCATCGCCCTCGGCACCTGCGCCGGACTCGGCACAATCATGGGCCCCGTCCTCCTCAACATCTTCTTCCCCGAAAACGACCCCCTCTCACAACTGACACTCTCAGTCATCCTCGGCGTAATCGTAACCCTCATCGGCATCGCAATCATCGGCATCGCAGGCTCAATGAAAGCCAAATCCCTCAGCGACGAAGAGAAAAAAGCAGCCGTCAAAGACTTCAACTTCCCCAAAGGCATCACAATCGCCCTCCTCGCAGGCTTCATGAGCGGATGCTTCAACGTCGGACTCACATTCGGAAGCGACATCAACTTCGGCGACCTCACACCCGAAATGTACAAATCACTCCCAGCAACACTCCTCGTAACCCTCGGAGGATTCGTCACAAACGCCATCTACTGCTTCTACCAAAACAGCAAAAACTCAACGTGGAGCGACTACAAAAAAACCGACGTCTGGGCAAACAACCTCATCTACTGCGCCCTCGCCGGAGCACTATGGTACAGCCAATTCTTCGGACTCTCACTCGGCAAAGGCTTCCTCACCCAATCGCCCACACTGACCACCCTCTCATTCTGCATCCTCATGGCGCTCAACGTCGTCTTCTCCAACGTCTGGGGCATCATCCTCAAAGAATGGAAAGGCTGCTCAACCAAAACAATCACCGTCCTCACCATCGGCATCATCGTCCTCATCGTCTCCTGCTTCCTCCCCCAACTAATCTGATAGAAACAACAACAACTTAAACATAAAAAAAACATCAACCATGTCAATACTTGATAATCGTCCCGCACTCGCCCACGAAGTCAACCAAGTAGCCGAAGTCGCAGGCTACCTTTGGCAAAAAGGCTGGGCAGAACGCAACGGCGGCAACATCACCGTCAACGTAACCGAACACATCGACGACGCAATCCGCGCAATGCCCGCAATCACCGAACCCCGACCCATCGGATTCACACTCCCCAACCTCAAAGGCTGCTACTTCTACTGCAAAGGCACCAACAAACGAATGCGCGACCTCGCACGCCGACCCATGGAAAACGGATCCGTAATCCGCATCCTCGACGACTGCGCCCACTACGAAATCATCGCCGACGCCCCCGTAGCACCCACCTCCGAACTCCCCTCACACCTCGCCGTCCACAACTACCTCATCGGCAAAGGAAGCAACTACAAAGCATCAGTCCACACCCACCCCATCGAACTCGTTGCAATGTCCCACTGCAAAAAATTCCTTGAAAAAGACATCGCAACCCGCCTCCTTTGGAGCATGATCCCCGAAACCAAAGCATTCTGCCCCCGCGGACTCGGCATCATCCCCTACAAACTCCCCAGCTCCAACGAACTCGCCGAAGCAACAATCAAAGAACTCGGCGACTACGACGTGACACTCTGGGAAAAACACGGCGTATTCGCAGTCGACACCGACGTCATGGCAGCATTCGACCAAATCGACGTCCTCAACAAATCGGCACTCATCTACATCGCCGCCAAAAACATGGGATTTGAACCCGAAGGAATGTCCGACGAACAAATGCACGAAATGACCGTCGCATTCAACCTCCCGAAATAACCACGACAGCCAAAAGCAAATCCCCCCCAAAAAAATAACACAAAACTAATATCTCCCCCCCCCAAAAGCAATCAGGCGCACAGCTCTCGAAAAAGCCATGCGCCTGATTTATTTTTTTTTTATAAACTCGACCTATTGCATCCACGGACTCAAACGACACCGCAACAGCAACAAATCAAATCATTTACGTCATGTGTGTGTGCGCGTAGAGAAACAGCGGATTAACCATACTGAATCGTACCATCCTCATTGCGATACTGATCAAAACCCTTCTCATACTGGTCCATAGCACGCAAGCTCATGCCCATGCTCGAGAAACCACCGTCATGGAAAAGATTCTGCATCGTCACCTTGCGAGTCAAATCGCTAAACATAACGACACAATAATCAGCACACTCATCAGCCGTAGCATTGCCGAGCGGCGACATACGATTAGCAAAATCCATCAACGACGACATACCCTTCACACCGCTGCCGGCAGTAGTCTGAGTCGGCGACTGTGAAATCGTATTGATACGCACCGACTTCTCGCGACCGTAGATATAACCGAAACTGCGAGCAATCGACTCCAACAGAGCCTTAGCATCAGCCATATCATTATAGCCAAACATCGTACGCTGAGCAGCGATATAGCTGAGAGCCACGATGCTACCGTGATCAGCAATCGCATCCAGCTTCTTAGCAGCCTGAATCATCTTGTGGAACGAAATAGCCGAAATATCGAGAGTCTTATTAAGCAAATCGTAATCGATATCATCATAGAGACGCTTCTTGCGCACATTGGGCGACATACCGATCGAATGAAGCACGAAATCAATCTTACCGCCGAGAACCTCCATCGACTTGGCAAAAACCATTTCAAGATCCTCAACATTGGTAGCATCGGCAGGGATAACCTCAGCACCGAGCTTCTCACCCAGCTTGCTGACATCACCCATGCGAACAGCCACCGGCGTATTCGTCAGAGTAATCGTTGCGCCCTCCTCGACAGCCTTCTCAGCCACCTTCCAGGCAATACTCATATCATTGAGCGCGCCGAAAATGATACCGCGCTTTCCTTTCAAAAGATTGTAAGCCATATTTATTTCTAATTGGTTTTATAAATAATCTCAACTGCAAAGTTACGGAGATTTCGCGTGAAAACTGAAAATTGAAATGCTTTTTACCTTTTTTTGTTGTTTTATCGGCGATATAGACTTAAATTTGTACTGTTTTAAACGCCCGATTCACATTAATTCACACACAAAACACCATGCCGGTAACCCGAATAACAACCCTCGACTCACCCGAACTCAGCATCTACGCCACCCTGACCGAAGCCCAACTGCGCAATCGGCTCGAACCCGAAAAAGGCATCTTCATAGCCGAAAGTCCCAAAGTCATCCGCACAGCCATCGCCGCCGGCTACGAACCCCTCTCACTCCTCTGCGAAGAACGCCACATCGAAGGCGACGCCGCCGACATCATAGCCTCGCGACCCGAACTCACCGTCTACACAGCCTCGCGTCCGCTGCTCGCCCAACTCACAGGCTACACCCTCACCCGCGGAGTCCTCGCAGCCATGCGTCGCAAACCCTTCAAACCCCTCGCCGAACTCCTCACCGACGCCCGCCGCATCGTCGTCATCGACAGCGTCGTCGACACAACCAACATCGGCGCAATCTTCCGCTCCGCAACAGCCCTCGGCATCGACGCAATCCTCCTCACCCCCACCTCCTGCGACCCCCTCAACCGCCGCGCCGTCCGCGTCTCGATGGGCACCGTGTTCCAAATCCCGTGGGCTTGGCTCGACACCCCCGTCGACACCCTCAAAACACACGGCTTCAAAACCGTCGCAATGGCTCTGACCGACAAATCAGTCCCCCTCGACCACCCGCAACTCAAAACCGAGCCCAAACTTGCCCTAATCATGGGCACCGAAGGCGACGGACTCGCAATCGACACCATCAACAATGCCGACTACACCGTCCGCATCCCGATGCACCACGGAGTCGACTCCCTCAACGTCGCCGCCGCAACGGCAGTAGCCTGCTGGGAACTGCGCTATCAACACCAACAACCTCAAAGCTAAACAACAATATCACAGCAACGCAATATCACAACACAACAATATCACAGCACAGCAATATCTCAGCAAAAAAAATATCACAACAAAAAAAGTCTGCAATTCGATGATGAGTTGCAGACTTTTTTTGTTGTGTTGATGAGCCGCGAGTGGGACTCGAACCCACGACCTTTTCGTTACGAATGAAATGCTCTACCAACTGAGCTATTGCGGCTTGATTTGAAAAATGCTCGGCAAGGCGGTTACTGCTTGGAGTTTCTTTTTCTCTTTGAAAAGATTTAAGATGCTTTCAAGCGAGATGTAGTCGTTGCTTGGAGATTTTTCGCTATTGCGAGTGCAAAGTTAATGATTTTTTCTGATTTATATGCTTTCGAGGGCAAAAAATCACGGTCGAGAGAAAAGTTTTCAGCTTTTCAAAATGGATTCGTCAAGTTTTCAACGCTTTCCCGGGCTTTTTTGCCTGCTCAAAAAAAACGTAAGTTTTTGCACTTCGTTGTCGAATCTAAGGGCTCGAATTATTTGCCGAGGGTTTGCTTGGTGAATACGAAGCGGATTTCGGCATCGTCGAAGTTGAGCTTGCTCATTACGGGTTCGGTCACATAGGGCGTGATCGAGCTGACTTGGGTCGAGGTCGATGCGTAGCCGTAGTAATACGAATAGTAGTTGCTCGACGCATTGGTGAAGAACGATACCAAGGCGGGGCAGATGACGAATTGCTCATCGTCGGCTGTCACTTCGTCGTGAGACATGACGTCGATGAGATAGTCGCGCATCGACGAGAATGTGTAGCACTTGTTGGTCGAATCGTAGGCGGCGTAGAACGACGTGACGTTGTCGTTGATCTGCGTTCCGTTGAAGAATTTTTCTTTTTCGGATTTCTTCACGAGGAGCACGTAGGGCGGCGGTGTCAGTCCGTAGTCGTTTTCGATTTCTTCGACGGGTATCGAGAGCGAGAGGGCGTTGATGACGGAGAGTGCGTTGCTCTGGGCTTTGTAGCGCGAGATGATTTCGCGGACGGGGAACGTAAATTCGACGTCGTAGCCGACGGGGGCAACGAGGAGGGATTCGCCCGACGATGCGCGTCGGCGGAGCGATTCCGCCATCTTGTAGGAGATGTTGTTGTTGGTGATGATTTCAGGCGTTACTGCCATGTAGCCTCCGGTGTAGTAGAGGGTTGTGTCGCGAGCGGGGTCCGTGTTGGGGATGGGCTGGACGGAGTGGTAGTAGACGTTGATGATGTTGCTGATGATGCGAGTGACTCGACCCGAGCCGAATGAGTTTGTGATGTAGAGTCCGGGGAACCATTTTGCGAATGATTGCGGAGTGGCAAACGTCTCTTCGGAGGTTTTGAATTGGTTGAGCAGGTCGACTCCGATCTGACGTGGGAGGTCGATGGAGATGGTTTTGTAGATGCTGCCGTAGTTGTCGGCTGTAACGTTGTCAGCTCCGTCGATGAGTCCGGAGTAGGTCGTAGAGCCGAGGAGGGTGTTGGGGTCGTAGTAGCCCTCGGGGTTGAAGTTGCTGTAAATCGGCGATGAGAGTTGACGAGTCAGGGGATAGACCGCTACGCCCATCGGGGTTATGGAGTCGCCGGCAAAGCCGTTTTTATACATTGCGAGTTCCAATTTCACGGAGTCGATATACTCCGGCTTTACGCCGATTGTGTCGACGAAAGCTGTCGGCATGTATTGGCAGACGATGTCGCTCGACAATGAGCCGTAGCCGTCGGCATCAATACGTCCAAGCAGTTGGAGCACGGTTCGTGACTGCACCAGATCATTGACTACGGATTGCCCCGAGACAGTAAATGTTGAGTCGACGATGATTTCGACTTCGTCTTGAACGAGGCTGCTGCCGACGGTTGATGTCACTTCGTCACACGACGATGCGACTGTCATCGCGGCTACCGCGCCGAATAAAATCAGTGAAATTTTTTTCATTCGAAATTTTGGTTGCTTACGAATCAATCATCCTCTTCACCCAAGAGCGATCGATAAAATTCAGTATAATATTCAGCACGGTCGTCTTCTCCATTGTAGGGGAGGAAGGGTTTGCCGGTCTGACGAGCATATTCAAGGAGTTGGGGGTCGACATCGTCGGTCACTTGGATGACGGCGTCGGCGTAGTCAATCGCGAGACGGTTGAGGGCTGCGAAGTCGACGGGGTCGCTGCCGAGCGCTTTGATGTCGTCCTCGGTGAAATCGTTCATGAGGAGTTTTTCGACAAAGCGCGGGTCGAGAGTGCCTTCAAATTTTTCGGGTTGAAGGGCGTAGATGATTTTCGAGTCGCGGAATGTCGGGTCTTCGCCGTATTTTTTGCGAAGATAGAGGGGGCTGAGAGCCGATACCCATCCGCTGCATTGGATGACGGCGGGTTGCCAACGGAGTTTTTTGACTGTTTCAGCGACACCCATGGTGAAGAACATGATGCGCTCGTCGTTGTCGGCAGGAAGGAGGTCGGTTTCAAGTCCCTTTTCGGGCAACGATTGGAAATAGTCGTCGTTGTCAATGAAATAAACCTGCATTCTTGAAGGCAAGAGTGTTGCCACCTTAATAATAAGCGGGTGATCGGTATCGTCGATGATGAGGTTCATTCCCGACAGGCGGATGACCTCGTGAAGCTGATTGCGACGCTCGTTGATACAGCCATATTTAGGGGTAAATGCCCTTACTTCAAATTCTCTTCCATGAATCCCTTGGGGTATATCACGACCAAGCACCGACATCGGGGTGTCCGGCAGATAGGGTGCTACTTCCTGAGAGATGAATAGTACTTTTTTTGACTCCATGCAGGGTTTTTATAGTCATTTTTATCAAGCCGCGGCGATGAATCGGACTGTCCGACGTTTTTTTTGACGGTCATTCCGCGGATGATTCAATGCTACGGTTTGTTGTTATTTGATTTTAGATTGCAAAGTTACGATTTTTTTTTCATTTTTCCCACTTTGCGTTTCGATTCGGCTTTCGGTCCGCGCTAAAAAATCAAAATTTAACAACTCATTGACAATTGATTATACATTTTCACATATAGGGTAAGATTCTTAGAACGACACTCCTTGCCATTGGTTTTGACGGGCTCGCATACAGGATTTTTCGATGTAGCCGCGATAGGCTCTGAGGAAGTTGATTTCATCGAGAATTTGACTGTCAGTCAATTGGCTGTCGCCGGCTGAGAGTGTCGGGACCAACGATTTGACGGCATCCGTCGCCGTTGCCGAGTCGGCTGTGTGAGCGGTGGAGGTGGAGGCGTCGGCGGCGACCGAGGCGGTCGGTGGCTCGACGGATTGCCGAGATTTTTCGGAGGGTCGACGGCTGCGGCGTTGGGCTGCCCGGAGTCGGGCGCGTTCGGAGCGTGAGATTGCTTTGTCGATTTCCTGACGCAGACAGACGAAGACGACGTAGACATCCGCCATGTCGTCAGCCGACAGGTCGGCGCGGTCAACCGTCTTGCGACTAAGCAGATAGTCGTCAATCAGCAGTGTCAGCCATTCAAATTTGTCGTCGGAGCATCCGAGTTCGGAGAAGATTTGATGTGCGCTTTGAATGAGTTTGTTGTAGAATTGTTTCGAGACCGGGAGCTCGGTTTTACGATTGCTGCGGCGAGTGGTGGTGGTGTTTTGTGTGTTTGTTTCCATAGTTTTTTTCAATTAAAAGAGGTTTAACAGGTCGGGATTTTTATTTCCCGCTGCAAAGATACAACACAAAACACCCGAAAAAGGTGCGATAATGTCCGAGGAGGCTAATTTTTTTTCATTTTTCTTCAAAATCCCCCACTCAAAGGGTCACTGCATGGTTTTTAGGGCGCGGATTCCGGGTCGATTGTGGAGCGTCAGGGCGGCAAAGAGTCCGTCGTCATCCGCCCGATAGCTGATGAAGTATCGTTCGCAGCCCATGAAGTCGAGGATGAAGCTCGCTGTGTCGACGATGTCGGGGTCGCCTGCCCTACCCGACACTTGCCGCTCTTTGATTTCTACGTCAAAGCCTTTGACGGACACGGCGAGACTGACCGCTCCGGTGAGGGTCATGCCTGAGAGGCCGTGGCGATGCAGCATGACTGAGCCGTCGTCGCAGCAGATGAGTTCGATCGAGGGCGGTTGGGGGGCGTCGGAATGGCTCAACACTCCCGGCAGGAGGTGTTGACGGACGGGGCGGGAGTCTTTGCCCGAGGCTGACAATGCGACCACTGCCGCGGCGATGACCACGGCGATGACATAGAATTCGACACTGTTGAAAATCGAGAGTGTCACCACTGCCGATGTGAGTAGCAGGAGGTTAGTCATCATCATCATCATCATCATCATGATTCGGCGGCGGTGTCTTTGTCGGCATCGTCGATTCCGAACGTGGCTCGGATTGCCGTGCGGATTGCCAATGCGGGCCCGCGATCGTCTTTGAGGATGGCAAGAATGGCGCGAATGTAGGCATCTTTGTCGTCGTGGCGCAGCCCGCAGGCGCGAGCGACGTGGCTTTCGGAGAGCATCGTTTTCCGATTGTAGACGCGCAGGACGGAGTCGTAGTCGCCTTCGGCGATGTATCGGTGGAAGTCGCGACAGTATTGCTCGTAGATGCCGCGCGGGTTGATCGACTGGCAAAGGTCGTTGATGTGTTCCTCCAATTTGTTGATGTTGGCAAAGCGTCCGTCGATGCGGTGGCTGACGGTTTTTTTGACGATGTGGCGGGTGTGCATCAAGGCTTGTTGACGGAGGTCGGCATCAAAGAGCCGCATGATGGCTTTCTTGACTTTCGCAAAGACTTCGTCCTCGTTTTGATGATAGTGGCGTGCGACGGCTCGGATGACGTCTTCAAGCATGAAGATGTTTTCAATCTCGGCGACGTTCGGGACGAAGATGCGTTTCTTGCGCAAGTAGCTCACTTCGCCTTCGTCGCGACGGTCGCGGTCGACGATGCCACAGGCATCAAGATTGTGGAAGGCGCGCAGGCTGTTGAATGTCCTCGTCGATTCGATCACGCGGTCACATCCGCCGAGCGATTTCACGGTGAAGTCGCGGAATATCAGCGGGTAGAGTTTGGCGTCGATCGAGTTGACTCCGTCGCCTTCGATGAAGAGGACGGGTTTGCGTGCGCCGACGATTGCAAGGAAGACTTCGTCGTTGAGACCGTCGGCCGAGGTCATGAAATCATAGTCCCACTCGCCGCGAGTCGGGTCGCAGCTTTTGACCCAGACGGTGGTGCCGTCGCCTCGAGTTGAGGCAAAGGAGAGGTCGTGGGTGATGTAGACAAACGTGCAGTCGGAGCGTAGTTGCTCGATGCCGTCCCAAAGCGAGCGCGTCGACGAGGGGTGGAGCAGGAGGTCGGGCGATTCGACGAAGATGACGCCGTTGCGTGGGGCGTACATCGACGCGCCGATGTAGTAGAGCACGGCTCGTTCGCCTGCCGAGAGTTTCGACGATGAGTAGGTGTCTGCCGACCGCTCGCGGCTGAATATCATCCGCCCGCTTTCGACGAGGATACGATTGTCGGGGAAGACTTTACACCACAGTCTGATCAGGTTGTCGATTCGGGTGGTCGGGAGGTTGCCGCGACGGTTGCCGCCGTCGACGAGCGAGGAGTCGGTGGCATCCGTCGCCTTTGGTCGGTATTTAAACTCGAGCAGATTTTCCATTTCCTCGTTGAGCATGAGGGCTATCATGCGGTCAAATTCGCCTTTGATGTCGCCGCGAATCATACCCAACCCGGCGTCGGTCAGTTGATGGTAGAGGCTGTCGATTGAGCCGGGCATCAGATTTTCGTCGTCTTTGCCGAAGATTGCTTTTATAGCCGACATTCGAAACGCTTTGTCGCCGAGGTCGGTCATCATTCGGTCGGCAAAGCGGGTTTTGCCGGAGCCGTTGGCTCCGATGATGATTATCTGACGACTCTCGGCGGTGTCCACTTCAAGCGGACGGGCGTTGACACGAGGAGGAAGCGTTAGTTTCATGACATTTGATTGTTTTTTTCCGAAGTGCGGTGGGGGCGTCTTCGTTGGTTGAATTGTGTTGTGTTTGAAGCTGTTGTGTTTTATAAAAAAACAATCGGCACGCTTTTTTTTGAGGGCGTGTGGGAGGGGAGAAGAGAAGAGTGCGGCTAATTGGAGCGTTGATATTCGGAGGGCGACATCCCGACGAGGTGTTTGAAGTATTTTCCAAACGATGATTGGTTGGGGAAGTTCAAGTCGTAGCTGATCTGCTGAATGTTTTTGCCTGAGAATCGGAGCAGGTTTTTTGCTTCGAGTATCACATATTCGTCGATTATCTCAGCCGCCGAACGCCCTGTCGCTTCTTTGATCAACAGTGACAGGTATTTTGGCGAGATGAAGAGCTTTTCGGCATAGAATGCGACGGATCGTTGGCTGCGATGGTATTCGTGGACCAACTCGATGAAGTCGGGGACGTAGTTCGAACGACGGAAGCGCGATCGCTGCTCTTCTTCGAGCGCCGGAAGACGACGAGAGACAATCTGTATCAACTGATAGGTCAACGCTGCTATCATGCAGCGGGCTATCGACTTAGAGTAGTTTTTGGTTAAATTGCTGTCGTTGTTCTTGGTGTTGCTGTTGAGGATGTTGAAATATTCTTTGAGCAAGACGGCTTCGTCGCGGCCAATGTTTTGAAGCGGCTCGATGCGCTGCCCCGACGAGAGTTTGGGGATGGAGCCGAGGATGTTGAGATCGAAGTTCACGTCACGAATGAAGTTGCGCGAGATGAAGAGCATGTAGCAGTCGAATCCGTTCCAATCGACGTCTTTCACCTCGATAAAGGATTTGGGATTCGTCACGAGCACCGAATTTTCGCGCAACGTTGCCGGTTGAAGATTGACTTCGAGGTCAATCCGTCCGCCGAAACAAAGCAGCCACGCCATGCCTTCGAAATTAATCGGGCCGCTCGTGAAGAAGTCGTGCATACCGTCTTCCGTGACGCGAGTGAACACGTAGTCGTCGCCGAAAGTCGAGTATTCGGTGGCGAATTGCCGGAAAACGGTCAATTGCGAAAGTTCGATCGTATTATCCATAATTTATATGCCTATTGACACCTATCGGTTGTAGCTTATTTTTTCGTCTTTAATTTTGTTCATAGCAAATTTAGGTATTTTTAGACAAATTTGCCACTCTTCGACCAAATTTTTTGCCGTTCAGAGTATAAGTTAAGACATTTTGACCAATCTGCCCTTGAATTTGCCCAATCAGCCGTTGAATTTGGATAATTAGACGATTATCCTTAATTTTGCAGAAACAATTCTAAATCAAAAAATAAAGATCCGTCAGACATGGAACAAGATCTCAAAAAGCGTCTCTCTCAGGACCCCGACGGTCTCCTCACATACGAATATATCGCTAACCACATCGGTGAATGTGACGACATCATGAGCGAATTGGTCGACAATATGATTTTTGTCGACAAAACCGGTCAGTTTATGGTCTCCGCGGCTCGCTATCTCCACACAATCGACAAGGATCGCTATGCCGACTCGATTTCGCGCCTCATCGCTACCGTGATCGAAAAGGACCGCGAGCGTCGCTACATCCCTGATCTCATCACGGCTATCTGGGGCGACGATTTCGACGAACGCGCCGAGGAGCTCTCGGCTACCGACGACAATTTCCGCCGCATCTACAAGCGCATAACGCTGACCGACAGCCTTTAAGATCTATCCCCCCCTATCTTCTCCTCCACCCACACACACCATTCGTCCCCCCCACTCCACTGCTCCGACAATGTCAAGAAGACTCACTATCGGCTTCGACGCCAAGCGCGCCGTGCTCAACTATTCCGGCATAGGCAACTATTCGCGCCTCGCCCTCGAATCGCTCCGTAAGTTGCTGCCGGTCGACAACACCGACTTCCGACTCTACACGCCGAAGATTAAGCCTAACGTGCAGTTGCAACCGCTGTTGGATGAGGAGGGTATCAGTCTTGCCACTCCCGACACGTTCAAGGGTCGGATGCTCAAATCGGTGTGGCGCAGCAAGTGGCTGACCGAACAGCTCGTCCGCGACGGCGTTGGGCTGTATCACGGTCTGAGCAATGAGCTGCCTCTCGGCATAGACCGCAGCGGGATTCCGTCGATTGTGACTATCCACGACCTTATCTTCCTCCGCCACCCGGAGTTTTACCACAAGGCCGATGTCGGTATCTGTGACCGAAAATTCAGATATGCGGCCAACGTCGCGACGCGAATCATTGCTATCAGTGAGCGCACCCGGCTCGACTTGATGGAGCTTTACGGCATTCCATCGGAGAAGATAGATGTGGTCTATCAAGGTTGTGCCGACATTTTCTATCAACAGATTTCGCAGGAGGAAATTGAGTCCGTCAGACGGCAGTATAATCTTCCGAAGCATTATATAATAGGTATAGGTACTATCGAGAGCCGAAAGAATCAGATGTTGGCTCTCAAAGCTCTCCCGATGCTCCCCGAAGATGTTTCGCTTGTGCTCGTCGGTCGACACACCGCCTATACCGACAAAGTCATAGCAACGGCTCGCGAATTGGGGCTTGAATCGCGCCTACTCATCATCCACGGCGCACAGTTTGCCCACTTCCCGGCAATGTATGCAGGGGCAATCGCGGCGTCATACCCGTCGTTTTACGAGGGGTTCGGCATTCCGATTCTCGAAGCTATCGCCGCCGGGGTTCCGGTCATTGCCGCCACGGGGTCGTGTCTCGAAGAAGCGGGCGGGCCCGGCGCAATCTACGTTGACCCGAAGTCGGTCGATGAATTTGCCAAGGCTGCAAACTCTCTGATCGAGTCGCCGACTCTGCGAGCCTCAACCGTCGAAGCCGGTCGCGAGTACATCAAGCGTTTCTCTGCCCGAAATTTTGCCGAAGGCCTCCTCGACACCTATCGCAAAGTCGCTAAAATTTAGGCGAATAGTACATCCGCAAGACCTATCTCCACATTCACCCCGATTTATGAAATATTTTATCTCAACTTTACTGTTGCTTGTCGCGCTCGTTGGCGTCAATGCACATAATTCCACCACTTCAACTATGGATAACAATAACGCTACTACTAATCAAGGCGATGTCAAGGTGTTGCTCAAAACTACACTCGGCGACATCACCATCCTCCTCTATGGCGACACTCCCCGCCACACCGAAAATTTTGTCAAGCTCGCCAAGTCGGGTCACTATGACGGTCTGCTCTTCCATCGCGTCATCACCGATTTCATGATTCAAGGCGGCGACCCGTCGTCGAAAGACGCTCCAAAGGGCAAGATGCTCGGCGGTGGAGATATGCCTTACGAAATAGATGCCGAGATCGATTTCCCGAACCACTATCATCACCGCGGTGCTATCGCTGCCGCTCGTCAGGGCGACGCTGTCAATCCGCAACGCAAGTCGTCGGGCTCGCAGTTTTACATCGTCACCGGTCGCAAATTTTCACAAGGTCAGCTCGACGCGATGGAACACAAGGCTATCATGCAGCGCAAGCAGGATGTGTTTGACCGTCTGTCGATGGAATACCGCGACAGCATCATGTCGATGCGCCGCAACCGTGACCACGAAGGTCTCAACGCTCTGCGCGACAAGCTAGCTGCCGAGACTGAAAAACTTACTGCCAACGATTCGACTTATTTCACTCCCGAACAGCGCAACGTCTATATGACCGAGGGCGGAACTCCCCACCTCGACGGAACTTACACGGTGTACGGACGAGTGCTCTCGGGCATGGAGGTCGTCGACAAGATCCAACAAGTCGACACCGACGGCAACGACCGCCCTATCGAGGACATCAGAATCGTATCGGCAACCGTGCTCCCTTGACATTTTTTTACGTTTCAAGAAAGGGCTTTTTCATAATTTAGCCCTAAATTTGCACCGTCAAAAAATGAAATAATGAGATGTCATACTTTCAGCACAACACTTTAAATATTTAACGTTATGGCAGAAATCAAATGTGTCGGCATTCTGACTTCCGGAGGCGATGCTCCCGGCATGAATGCGGCTATCCGCGCCGTCACTCGCTCCGCTATCTTCGGCGGCCTGCGCGTCAAAGGCATTTATAGAGGTTACAAAGGTTTGATTACCGATGAAATCCAAGAGTTTAAGACTCAAAACGTATCCAACATAATCCAAGCCGGCGGCACGATTCTGAAAACGGCTCGCTGCAAGGAGTTTACGACCCCCGAAGGCCGTCAGCTCGCATACGACAATCTCAAACGCCACGAAATCGATGCCCTCGTGGTCATCGGCGGTGACGGTTCGCTGACCGGCGCCCGCATATTTGCCAACGAATTTAACTTCCCGATCATCGGTCTGCCCGGCACGATTGACAATGACCTCTACGGAACGGACTCGACTATCGGCTACGATACGGCTCTCAACACGATCATGCAGTGTGTCGACAAAATCCGTGACACCGCTACAAGCCACGAACGTCTCTTTTTCATCGAGGTCATGGGGCGCGACGCCGGCTTCCTCGCCCTCAACGGCGCAATCGCGTCGGGAGCGGAGGCTGCAATCATCCCCGAAATTTCGACCGAGGTCGACCAGTTGGCGGAACTCATCCAAAACGGTTTCCGCAAGAGTAAAAACTCGTCGATTGTCCTCGTTGCCGAAAGCCCCGTCACCGGTGGCGCAATGGGACTTGCTCAGCGCGTGAAGACTGAATATCCCGGCTACGACGTGCGCGTCTCAATCCTCGGACACCTCCAACGCGGCGGTTCGCCGACGGCCCACGACCGCATCCTTGCGTCGCGCATGGGTGCTGCCGCTATCGACGCGCTTCTTGAAGAGCAACGCAACGTCATGATCGGCATCCGCAACGATGAAATCGTCTACGTTCCCTTCTCGAAGGCTATCAAAAACGATAAGCCTATCAACCGTGAACTTCTCGACACTCTCCGCCGTCTGTCAATCTGATAAAATACAATGATCGAAGTCACCGACATCCGCAAAAGTTTCGACAAACTCCAAGTGATCAAAGGAGTTTCGATGACTGTCGCCGACGGCGAGATTCTGACCGTCGTCGGTCCGAGCGGTGCGGGAAAAACCACGCTGCTGCAAATTATCGGCACTCTCGAACGTGCCGATAGCGGCAGCGTTAAATTTGACGGCATTGAAATCTCGGGGATGAAGGAGGCGAAACTCGCTCAATTTCGCAACCGCAATATGGGTTTCGTCTTTCAATTCCACCAACTTCTGCCGGAATTCACTCTTGAAGAGAACGTTGCGCTGCCGGCTCTGATCGGAGGAACGAAACGCGCCGATGCTTTCAACCGCGCCCGCAAACTTCTCGATGATCTCGGGCTCGGAGGTCGTCTCGACCACCGCCCTGCCGAGCTTTCGGGCGGCGAACGTCAGCGTGCAGCCGTGGCGCGTGCGCTTGTCAATGACCCGAAAGTCATCTTGGCGGACGAACCGACCGGCAGCCTCGACAGCCACAACCGCACGGAGCTATACAAACTGTTTTTCGACCTCCGCGAAGCCACCGGCAAGACGTTTATCATCGTCACCCACGACGATGCGTTTGCCGAAAGCGCCGACCGCGTCATCCACATGAAGGATGGTCTGATTGTCTGACCAGCCCTCCCCTCCACACACGTCACTCGGTGTCCATATACTAACCTCATCAGAAACATTCCATCCTCCTCCCTCCGCTAATACCAATCCCCATGTCGTCGTCGTCAGTCATCCGCATCAACCAATTTCGTCAACATCGGCTATCAGCACTCTTGTTGCCGATAATGCTCATCGTTATCCTCTGCACGTCGCTCTCGTCGTGTCGCGACGACGACGGTGTCGACGGGCCGGTCAGTATGCAGCTTTGGGACATAGTGACCTACGAGGGACGCAACAGCAACAACAGCGGTTCGGTGTTTACATTCCGCCAAGTCGACGACTCGCCTCTCGTCACTCTGACCTCCGACATCACTCTCAAAGAAATCGAGCAGGGACAGCGATTGATGATCCGCTACATCCCCGAAAACGGTAAGGCATACGCCTCGGATCGCATCAGTCTTCTTTCGGCAGCCAAAATCAACGATGGCAAAGCCGAAACCGAATGGAAATCGGACTTCGACATCTGGAATCGCGACAAGGTCTATCTTTACAGCACTTGGCGCACTGGCTCGTATATCAACTTTCACCTGCGTCTCACCTACTCCAAAGAGCCGCGTATGTTCAACATTGTCCTCGATCCGAAGACCAAGGACTCGGAGACACCCGAATTTTATCTCGTCCACATCATGGCGCAAGAGACCGACAACCACGACCGCGCCTACTATGCGTCGTTTGACATCGACGAAATTTGGAACGCCCCGACCACCAAAGCCGTGAAAATCCACGTTGCCAACACAAACCTCGATAAAGAAATTTTCACATTTCAAAAAGCCTATTGACCCGACCTAACGGGATAAGCCTCTAAAATATGGGATTTTAACCAACTTACACACCAAATTAACGAATGTGCAAATGGTTAAAGTTTTATTAAAAACACACATATCTGAATATTTATGGTTACATTTGTATTGAAAAAAAGAATCTCAAACGAGGCTTAAAAATTTCCCAAGCTCCCTCCCCAGCCTCATTTTCATACTAATCATTAACAGCATTATGGCAAAAGTCATAGGAGCAGTAGACATAAACAGCGAACGATGCAAGGGTTGCGACCTCTGCGTAGTAGCTTGTCCGTGCGGAGTGCTCAAACTTCAACCTAAGGAGGTTAACGACAGGGGATACCACTTTGTGACCGATGAAAATCCCAACAAATGTATCGGATGTGCAGCCTGCGCGACGGTTTGTCCCGACGGATGCATAACGGTCTATCGAGTCGTCGAAAAATAACTCGCCCCCAACGACCAAGCCCGATTAGGTAAATTTAACAAATTTTATCTCTACACTTTTTACCAACCTAAAACAAACATCAAGACGTCTTTAACCACTTTCTATCCCCCATTTCTCCTCTCAGAAAAGCTCTATACAAAGCGTTGAACAAAAGACGTCGGTGACAATTCAATATGGAAGACGAAGTCAGACTGATGAAAGGCAATGAAGCAGTCGCTCACGCAGCAATCCGCTACGGAGTCGACGGCTATTTCGGCTATCCCATCACCCCTCAGAGCGAAATTCTTGAAACTCTCGAAGAACTGATGCCGTGGGAGACTACCGGCATGGTAGTGCTCCAAGCCGAAAGCGAAGTCGCTGCCATCAATATGGTCTATGGCGGAGCAGCCACAGGAAAAGCCTGCATGACCTCATCGTCAAGCCCGGGCATAAGCCTCAAACAAGAAGGAATCTCATATATCGCAGCCGGCGAACTCCCTGCGCTGATCATCAACTGTATGCGCGGCGGCCCCGGTCTCGGCACAATCCAACCCTCGCAAGCCGACTATTTCCAAGCCACCAAAGGCGGCGGTCACGGTGACTATCACCTCATTGTCCTCGCGCCGGCGTCGGTCCAAGAGATGGCTGACTTTGTCGGTCTCGGATTTGACCTCGCGTTTAAATATCGCAACCCGGTGATGATGCTCGCCGACGGCGTTGTCGGGCAGATGATGGAAAAAGTAGTCCTTCCGCCTCAGCGTCCGCGTCGCACCGATGAAGAGATTGCCGCACAATGTCCGTGGGCCGTCACCGGTCGCACCAACGGTCGCAAGCCTAACATCATGACCACTCTCGAACTCAACCCGATCGAGATGGAGCGCAACAATATCCGCTTGCAAAACACTTACAGCCTCATCCAAGCCAACGAAACTCGCTTTGAGGAGCACTGCACCGACGATTGCGAGTATCTCATGATTGCTTTCGGCTCGGTAGCCCGCATCTGTCAGAAAGCCATGGAAGAAGCTCGCGAGCAAGGCATCAAAGTAGGTATCCTGCGCCCGATCACCCTCTGGCCTTTCCCCTCCGACGAGGTCAAACGCCTGAGCAAACAAGTGAAATCCATCCTCGTCGTCGAGCTCAACGCCGGACAGATGATCGAAGACGTCCGACTCAGCCTTGAAGACAGCGTCCCCGTCCACCACTACGGACGCATGGGCGGCATCGTCATGGACCCCTCCGACGTGCTTGAAGCACTTAACCAAATCATTGAAAAGTAAGCGTCATGATGACTCCCGAAGAAATCAAACAACCGTCAAATATAGTTGAGACCAAACCCCGTCTGCTCAACGACAACACAATGCACTACTGCCCCGGATGCTCCCACGGAGTCGTCCACAAACTCGTGGCGGAAGTCATCGAAGAAATGGGTGTCGAAGACATCACCATCGGCATCGCTCCCGTAGGATGTGCCGTCATGGCATACAACTACGTAGACATCGATTGGATCGAAGCCGCCCACGGTCGCGCTCCGGCAATCGCTACGGCTGCCAAACGCCTCAATCCGTCGCGACTCGTGTTCACCTACCAAGGCGACGGCGACCTTGCGGCTATCGGCACTGCCGAGACAATCCATGCTGCAAACCGTGGCGAAAACATTGCTATAATCTTCATTAACAACGGTATCTATGGCATGACAGGCGGTCAAATGGCACCGACCACGCTCGAAGGTCAGGTAACATCGACCACTCCCTACGGTCGTCGCATAGACCTCAACGGATTCCCCCTCCGCATCACCGACATCCTCGCGATGCTCGACGGCACTTGCTACGTCACTCGTCAGAGCGTCCACACCGCTCCCGCTGTCCGCAAAGCCAAGAAAGCAATCCGCAAGGCGTTTGAAAACAGCATGGCAGGTCGCGGAACGTCGGTAGTCGAAATCGTCTCTACCTGCAACTCGGGTTGGAAACTCTCGCCGGCAAAAGCCAACGAATGGATGGAGGAGCACATGTTTGCCAAATATCCCTTAGGCGATCTCAAAGACGCAGACATCAACCGCTGATCCACTCCCTCTTCCCCTCAACCCCACCTCCAGTTAATCGAAAAAGACAAATTCATGAAAGAAGAAATCATCATAGCCGGATTCGGCGGTCAAGGAGTCCTCTCGATGGGCAAAATCCTCGCCTACGCCGGACTCATGGACGGACTCGAAGTCACATGGATGCCTGCCTACGGCCCGGAGCAGCGCGGCGGCACAGCCAACGTGACCGTCATCCTCTCCGATGCTCCGATCAGCAGCCCCGTCTTGAACGCATACGACACTGCCGTCATCCTCAACCAGCAAAGTCTCGATAAATTCGAGGCTAAAATCAAACCCGGCGGCACTCTCATCTATGACCCTTACAGCATCCACCACGCGCCGACTCGCACCGACATCAACGTTGTCTCCGTCGAAGCAATGGAAGCTACGTTCGAGCTTCCGTCGAGCAAGGCCTACAATATGGTGCTCCTCGGTTCGCTTCTTAAAGTCCGCAACCTCGTCTCGGTCGATGCCGTCATGAAAGGTCTCAAAAAGACTCTCCCGGAGCGTCACCACCATCTCCTCCCCATCAATAAAGAGGCTATCCTCAAAGGCATGGAGTTGCCCAAATAAAATCAATAGGAAGTACCAAAATCTAACTATAATCGCGCCGCCCGAACGCTACTCGATGCGTTCGGGCGGTATCATTCTCTCCCTCCCCCCCAACAATCGAGCCGACGTGTTAAAATTTGCTAATTGATTGCACAATTCGACTAAATCGTCTACCTTTGCACCGTTGAAAACAAAACGGCTATTGCTGCCGATGCAATCAACTTAAATTTGGCCCATTCGTCTAACGGTTAGGACGCAAGTTTCTCACACTTGAAATAGCAGTTCGATTCTGCTATGGGCTACTCACCAAAGGGTAACTCTTAGCAATCTTCAAGAGTTACCCTTAGTCTTTAAAAAACATCCCCCCCGACAGACGGATGTCGACTTTTTTTGAGGAGTAGACGCTCTATGCTCTCCGATTTTTTGATTCGCCTTGGTAGTTCAACGGATAGAATGGGAAATTCCTAATTTTCAGATAGGGGTTCGATTCCCCTCCGAGGTACAATAAGAATCATTAACCCGACCGGTCTTGAAAAATTTTTCAAGACCGGTTTTTATATCGCAAAACGTTAATACAGACCATCATACACGCTTATACACGGCATCAGGGGCGTGAATATGTGTTGCAAAACATATCTTTTTCAGATACAAAACTAAAAAATAATTACTATTTTGCGGTCGATTTAAGAAATGTCTTACAAGACTCAGCCGACAAACGAGGTTTTTCAGCCTCTCAGACGTTGAAATTCTTAACTCAAACTTAAATTTATTCTTACCTATAAACTAAAACCAAGCTGATATGAAGGTCTACCAAACGAACGAAATTAAAAACATAGCCTTGCTCGGTAGCAAAGGCTCAGGTAAAACCACACTCGCTGAAGCTATGCTCTACGAGTGTGGAGTTATAAAACGCCGCGGTACGATCGAAGGAAAAAACACCGTGAGCGATTCATTTCCCGTCGAGAAAGAATATGGCTACAGTGTGTTCTCGACGGTTTTCTATGCCGAATTCCTTAACAAAAAGCTCAATGTTATAGACTGTCCGGGAGCTGACGACTTTGTTGGCAACGCAATCACGGCTCTCAACGTGACAGACACGGGTGTCATCCTCATCAACTCGCAATATGGAGTCGAAGTCGGCACTCAAAATATCTTCCGCACGGTTCAAGGTCTGAAAAAGCCCGTCATTTTCGCGCTCAACCAGCTCGATGGCGAAAAAGCCGACTATGAAAACGTGATGGAACAAATGCGCGAGCATTTCGGCAACAAAATCGTGGCCATCCAATATCCTCTCCAATGCGGTCCGGGCTTCAACGCTATGATCGACGTCCTTTTGATGAAGAAATATTCATGGGGACCCGACGGCGGAACTCCGACTATCGAAGAAATCCCCGCCGAGGAGAAGGAAAAAGCTCTCGAACTCCACCAAGCTCTCGTCGAAGCAGCTGCCGAAAACGACGAGACTCTCATGGAAAAATTCTTTGAACAGGGACATCTCTCGGAAGACGAAATGCGCGAAGGAATCCGCAAGGGATTGGTAGACCGCTCGATATACCCCGTGTTCTGCGTCAGCGCAGCAAAAGACATGGGTGTTCGCCGCATGATGGAATTCCTCGGCAACGTTGTCCCCTTCGTTGAAGATATGCCCGCTCCCATCACTGCCGACGGTGTTGAAGTCAAGCCCGACTGCAACGGCCCGTTGTCGCTCTACTTCTTCAAAACGACTGTCGAACCTCACATCGGTGAAGTCAGCTATTTCAAAGTCATGTCCGGCACACTCACTCCCGGCGTTGACCTCGAAAACATCTCTCGCGGCTCTCGCGAACGCATCGCGCAGATTAACTGTGTCTGCGGCAGCATCAAGACTCCCGTCGACAAACTCTGTGCAGGCGACATCGGCGCGACCGTCAAACTCAAAGACGTCCGCACCGGTAACACTCTCAATGTCAAAGATTGCGAATATACCTTCGACTTCATCCGCTATCCGGAGCCCAAATATCGCCGTGCCATTCGCCCCGTCACCGAAAGCGATGCCGAGAAACTCATGGGCATCCTCACCCGTATGCACGAAGAAGACCCGACTTGGATCGTGGAGCAATCAAAAGAACTCAAACAGACCATTCTCTACGGACAAGGCGAATTCCACCTGCGCACACTCAAATGGAGAGTTGAAAACAACGATAAACTTCCCATCATTTTTGAAGAACCGCGTATCCCCTACCGCGAAACAATCACCAAGGCGGCTCGCGCCGACTATCGCCACAAGAAGCAATCGGGCGGTGCAGGTCAATTCGGCGAAGTTCACCTCATCATCGAGCCTTACACCGAGGGTATGCCCGCGCCCGACACTTACAAGTTTGGCAATCAAGAATATAAGATGAACGTGCGCGACACCCAAGAAATACCTTTGGCTTGGGGCGGTAAGCTCGTGGTCCACAACTGTATCGTCGGCGGTGCAATCGACGCTCGCTTCATCCCAGCAATCGTCAAAGGTCTTATGGACCGCATGGAACAAGGACCGCTGACCGGTAGCTATGCCCGCGACGTCAGAGTCTGCATCTACGACGGCAAAATGCACCCCGTAGACTCAAACGAAATCTCATTCCGCTTGGCAGGTCGCAACGCATTCAGCGAAGCGTTCCGCAACGCTAATCCGAAGGTGCTCGAACCGGTCTATGACGTTGACGTGATGGTGCCCGGCGACGTGATGGGCGACGTGATGAGCGACTTGCAAGGTCGACGCGCAATCATCATGGGAATGTCGAGCGACAACGGATTTGAAAAAATCTCGGCAAAAGTGCCCCTCAAAGAAATGTCGTCATACTCAACGGCTCTTTCTTCAATCACCGGCGGACGCTCGGCATTCACAATGAAATTTGCGTCCTACGAACTCGTCCCCGCCGACGTTCAGGAAAAACTCCTCAAAGATTACGCCGAAAAAACTCAAAACGAAGATTAATAGTTTTTCAGGAACTACGACCCTCTCGGTCATCAGCCTGAAAAACACTCCAAAAACGCGCGAGTTGCCGACCCCAATCGGCAACTCGCTATTCATAGATTAAATAAAAGAATCTAACCGTCATTTTAATTTCTTCATTATCTCAAAATTTTGCAAATGTACTACTTAAACCTTAATGAAAATATTATCGGTCCAATGACCGTTTCTCAGTTAATGGCGTATAACATTGACGAAAACTCTATGGTCAGCTCCGACAGCACAAATTTTAAACCACTCTATACATATCCGGAATTAATGGAGGCTCTTTCACAGACTCGTAAGAGCGACTCCAAACGTATTCTCTGTGGAGTGTTGGCTCTTTTGCTTGGAGGATTCGGCATACACTATTTCATCATCGGGAAAGAGGTTGCAGGCATTATCACAATAGCCTTAACTCTGTTTACATGTGGAGTTTGGTCGATTGTTCCGTTTATTCAAGGCATTGCTATACTATGTATGTCAGACCGTAAATTTGAAGAAAAATACGTCAACAATATTGACACTTTCCCATTATTCTAAGCAGTCGTTTTATAGCTGAATATCGTTATCCAATAAAAAAATTCGTTCCCCGAAAAATATTTAGATATACTTCTTAGGGAACGATATTTTTTATTGACTTTATTATATAGATTTACTCTATCTTCGTTTGGTGGATTTGGCGGGGATTTTGAGCTTTTGTCCGAACTTCTCAAAGATTACGCCGAAAAAGCTCAAAACGAAGATTAACAGTTTTTTCAGGGACTGGTGTCTGTAAAAACTCAACCGTCCAGTCATGGCTATCATCGACATATCGAATGCTTGGAAAATACTATGATCTGTTTAGCGGACAATAAAAAGGCTGTGTCGCAACCTTTTTATTACGACACAGCTACATAAATGAATTTCAATTATTAAAATTAATATCCGGGGTTCTGAGTGATAACATCTTTATTTTTGTCGATAGCCGATTGAGGTATCGGACGCAAAATTTTATATTTTCCATCAGAACCTTTCAAATTGGATACTTGAATCGGATCTTCTTGATATTTTGTCACATATTCGATTAGCTTATGGGTGCGTTTCAAGTCGGTCCAACGGACATACTCTCCGGCTAATTCACGAGCTCGCTCGTCAAGGATAAAATCAATAGTCATCTTATCAGCAGTCACTGTCATAGCATCCTCATAGCCACTTTTTATCGTACCCGGACGCTGACGCAACGTATTAATCATTTTAGCCGCATTGTTTTTATCATTTTGCATCAAATAAGCCTCTGCTGCAATAAGATATGCTTCGCCTAATCGAGCGCAAGAAACATCATGCATCGAACAAGTGCTGCTTCGGTTTGATATAGATGTTTCAGTATAGTCATCAAACTTGCGCATACAGGGGACACCGCAATCGCTGTGGCGACGAGTTGCCCAATCTGCACCCTTTCCTGAATTCGGGTCCAAGCCTCCATCGGCTTCCGTCAATGCAATTTTGCCAACAACAGCGTCTTTCTTCACGCCATTAGGGTCATCAGCACGCCAAGCGGCAATATCCTCGTCAGTAGCCCACCACGGAGCGTAGTAGTAGAGGACTTTTGAACCATTTCCGGGGTAGTAGTAATCAAAATATTTATATGTCGGAGTTCCATCTTTTGTCGTTCCATAAAATTCCAACATAAATGTTTGTTCATATCGACCATCACCCTTTGCAAATAAACTATGGAAATGATATGTCGGCGAATAAGTTCCGTCGATAGATTTAGTACGCGGATATTCAGCACCACCTAAATATGCGCCAAATTGTGACATTTGATAAGAGCCGTCGTTTCTCGGATTATTAACCGATGCTCCACTATACTGTACCGTCCAGAAAAACTCCGAACTTTGTTCGTTTGCTATGTCAAAAGCAGTCTCTATTGATTCTCCCGGTATGGTGTTGTCAATAGCGACCAAACTATATTTGATAGCATTCGAGAAATCCGAGTCTTGGGCAATATTATCTTCTTGGATTTCTTCATCTTGTCCATTTAACCATCCTCGCGTCAAATAAGCCTTTGCAAGGAAGAAGTTTGCGGCTTTCTTATTGGCTCTTCCGATATTGCTTTCCGATTGCAGCTTAGAGGAATTTGCCAAATATTCAAATTCGCTAATAATAAAATCGTAGACTTCTTTCAATGAATTACGAGGGAAGTTCATAACTGCCGATTCATACATTTCATTCGCGATGGGCACACCTCCAAATTGCTGAACCAATTGGAAGTAATACCATGCACGAATAAAACGAGCTTCATCAATGTATTGCAATCGGACGCTCGAATCAGCAGTCGTTTCTCCGTATGCTATCACCTCATTGGCTTTTTGAATGCCAATATAACAATTTTTATAAAATCTATCAATACAATCTTCAGAAACCGTATATGTATAGTAAGTCATTGACATTCCTTGACTTTTACCGTCGCCGTATAAGTCAGTACCACCAACAAACAAATGCGGTTGATTATTGAATATCGTACGCAATGAAGAATACATTTGATTTGTCAGACTCTCGTATCCGGTTGTTGTATTATAAAAACTTTTTGTATCAACATCCGACCTATTGTCTTGATCGAGAAAATCGGAACAACTCGTAAAGAGCATAAATGCTCCAACAAACGCACTATAATATATATTTTTCATAAATAAGGACAATTTAAATATTAGAATTTCAAATTAACACCGATTTGATATGTTCTGGTGCTAACACCACCGGTGCCATCGGAAACAGACGCATCAGCCCATTCCGGATCGAATCCTTTGTAATCCGTAAAGGTGAAAGGATTGAGAATGTTGGCATATATACGCAAGTTTGAAATATGGAACTTGGAAATATATTTTTTAGGCAATGTATATCCCAAAGATATATTCTTTATTTTTACATACGAATTATCTACGCAAAATGCCTGACCATTAGAATCTTCACTCCAGAAGCGACCGCCACCGGCTCCACCGGTAGCATTACCTCCGGTCGGGAAAGGCCAACTACCATAGTGAGTTTCCTGTTGGAATGCTACGTTGCCATTGTCATCCAAAATCGCTGCACCGGCAGGAATGTAGTAGTCAAGTTTGATGTGTTGTGTGCCACGCGAGCCATAACGACCGAATTCACGCATAAAGGGTGAGTAGACATATCCGCCTTGACTTGCATAAACACTAAATGAAAAATCCAGATTTTTATAAGTCAATGTAGAGTTCAAACTACCGGTCCAAGTCGGAGCGCAGTGACCCAATATCATACGGTCATCAGCATCAATCGTACCATTGCCGTCTTTATCGACGACTTTCATAGTACCTTCGGTAAATTTAGTTTTCCAATGGCTATCGGCTGCGAATGCTTGCGCTTCTTCACGAGTACAGATTCCATCATGCTTATAACCATAAATAACATCTATCGGCTGATTAATAAACCATTTATTGCCAATCAAGTCTTTCTTCTCGCCATTCAATTCTTTTATATCATTAATGTTGCGAGAGAATGAAAAACTTGTTTCCCAACTCCAATCTCTATTGCGGAAGTTTACGGTATTCAACATAATTTCAATACCGCGGTTCTGAACCTTTCCGACATTACTAATAATAGATCCGGTTGCAGAACCCAATTCATACGGCGTGTCCATCTCCATCAACAAGTCTTTTGAAATCTTATTGTAGACATCAATGCTACCGTAGATACGGTTATTGAGGAATCCGAAATCAACACCAATGTTTAATTCATGAGTTTTTTCCCATGTCAATTCAGAATTTGCCATTGAATAACCGTAACCGTTGGCAATAGTGTTACCAAAGTTATAGTAGTTTTTAATATTAGCTAATGATTGAGTGTCGTACGCACCAACTCCGGCATTGTTACCCGTAACGCCATAGCTCAAACGTAGTTTCAAATTATTCAACCAACCTCTGGCGGATTGCATAAAATCTTCTTCCGACATACGCCAAGCCAAGGCTGCCGATGGGAACATACCCCAACGATCGTTCTTTGAAAATTTAGAACTACCATCCCAACGAGACGATACGGTCAGTAGATATTTGTTTTGATATGAGTAATTGACGCGCAACACATACGAGAGCATTGCTATCTTTCGATAGTAGCTTGAACGAGATTCAATTGTACCAGAACCCATGTTGTGCCAATCGACATCAAACGGCATATTGGTAACTTTCATATAGTTACCTTCTTCACGTTGCTGATATACCGAAAACAATCCTAATACATTCAAGCTATGATCACCTAATGTTTTGATATAATTAGCTTGCGTATCCCATGTATATGAAAATGTTTCATCATTATAATCTTCGGCTTGATTTCCATTGCCACCACGCACTTGGGTTTGCGCGCCATAGAATACACCTCGACGAGATTTTTGATACATCGGAGAGAATGTTGTTTTAAAAATCACTTCTTTAATAGGTGAATACTGCAAATAAATATTAGCCATTGCATTATATGTTCGCGTGTCATCTTTTGAATTTTCGCGATCCACCAACGGATTTATTGTTGAAGTCGGGCCTCCGCCATTAGGATATAGCACGGCATCTTTACCCGGTTGATAAATCGGTTGTCCGGCATTCTCTCCCTCCCAATAGTAGGCAGCCATTGTCGGATTCATCAAGAAACCGTTATTTACCGAATTTTTGCTACCGTATTTCTTCATCGAGGTAGCTAAATTAGCCGAAATTCCGGTTGAAAAATTATCGTTAATCTTATGGTCGACTGCACCTTTAATGTTCCAGCGTTCATAATTGTCATAAAGCACTCCTTTTTCATTCTGATAGCCCATGCCAATACGATAGCTAATATCCTTAGCATTGCCGGAAATGTTTATGAAATGATTCTGTTGAGAGCCGTCGCGAGTCACAAGATCTGTCCAATTTGTATATTTTCGATTGACATACATATCTTTGATGACCGGGCTGTCATTACACCAAAATTTGGTCAAATCACTTGCATTCATATCCCATGATGCCAAACCTGTATTTCGATCAATCGATTCAGTCAGATAACGAGAGAATCTAAATTTCGAATATTCGGTTCCATCCATAAAATCCGGCATATTTGCGGTTTCTTTAAATCCATAGTAACCGTCGTAGCTTATTGTAGCCTTGGCTGTTGCATTTACATCACCTTTCTTTGTAGTAATAATTACAACACCATTTGTAGCACGAGAACCATATATAGCCGTAGAAGAAGCGTCTTTCAACACGTCTACTTTCTCTACATCCATCGGGTTAATGAAGTCCATATTATCACAGACGACGCCGTCAATTACATACAACGGCTTGCTGTCCTCATTCATTGAACTTTTACCACGAATTTGAATATTAAATCCATCTCCTGCACGGCTTGAGGCTTGACTGATGTTTACACCAGCAACTTGTCCTTGTAAACTTTCAATAACCGAAGTCGAGCCTTTTGCCGAAATTGCCTCTGAATTAACACTTCCTACCGAGCCGGTCAAATCGGACTTCTTAACGACACCATAACCGACTACAACAACCTCGTCTAACACCTGATTGTCTGGAAGCAAAGTTATATCAAACGATTTTTGACGATTTACTTTAATCTGTTGGGGTTTGTAACCTATATAAGAAACAACAATAGTTGCATCTGATGGGACATTTGAAAGATGAAATTTACCGTCAAAATCAGTCGTTGTTCCTTTGGTCGTTCCTTGAATCAACAGAGAAACACCTATCATCGGTTCGCCTGTTTCATCTTTTACAACACCTGAAATTGTTCTCGCTTGATTAACCTGAGTTTCAGCAGCATTTATTTCCCCGGCAATTAGAGCCTGAGGATTTGCAAACAGAAACATGGATGTTAATAATCCACATGAGGCATAACGCGCAAAATGCGAACCAATCCTCAAAGAGGGTGCATTTACTCGTTTTTTCATGATAAATAAATGATTAAAGTTAAAATTTTTGTATTAAATTCCATACATAACTTAACTAAGTTATATGTATGTTATATTTTGCAAAGATATTGCAAAAATTAATTTACCCCCCCCCGGTTGAGTTAATAATAGTTAAATATATTACAATACTGTTCTTATACTTCAAAATCTGAACAAAAAAACTGCACAGTCCATGAAATTGAACTATGCAGTTTTATATATCTTATTATAGATTTACTCTATCTTCGTTTGGTGGATTTGGCGGGGATTTTGAGCTTTTGTCCGATTTGAAGTCCGGTTTTCTTGCCCATGCCGTTGGCGCGCTGGATTGCGGATACGGTTGTGCCGTATTTTCGTGCAATTGCTCCAAGGGTTTCGCCTTTTTTAACTCGGTGGATTTTTGTGGCGGACGCGGTTGCGCTCTTGGCTTTTGCCGGTTTAACGGTTGAGGTTTTTGCCTTTTGAGCTGCAATGGAGTCTGCTTCGGTTTTGGCTGCCGCGTGCATTTCTTGATGGCTCACCTGCGATTCTTCGGAGGCTGCGACGACGCTGACGTTGTCGGGTTTTACTCGCTCGATGACTTCGATTTTGAGTGTATCGCCTTCTTTGACTTTGCCGCGACGAAGTTGGTTCCAACGTTTGATGTCGGTGGCTGAGACTCCATATTGACGGGCAATGTCTCGAATGTTTTCTCCACGAGAGACTACGTGGGTTTTGACTACGGTGCGCTCGATGAGTTGGGTCTGCGCGAGTTCGTTGTTGACTTCCGCGTTGACGGTCTGGCGGCTTGCGCTGGCAAGGTTGGCTACGCCGTTGTCGCCGACAGGTGTTTCAACTTCGGCGGTCAGTCCGGGTTCGATGTGTCCGGGACGTCCGTCGTAGAGCTCTGCGTCGTGTGCAATAATATTTTTTTCGCTCATGACGTAGCTCAGACACTGCTGTGTCGGGAGGGTCAGCGAATAGGGATGGTAGTCGCCGGGGATTACGTCTTTGATGTATTGGGGGTTGAGCATTCGGATTTCATCGACCGGGATGTTGAGCACGGCTGAAATCTGGTTGAAGTGGACGTATTTGTTGACCATTACGGTGTCGGTGGTCAGATGACGTTTGACGATGGTCGGGGAGATGCCGTGTTTGCCGTAGTAGTTCATGACATAGTTGGCGGCAATGAATACGGGGAGGTAGCCTCTCGTTTCGGCGGGAAGAAATTCGTAGATTTCCCAGAAGTTTTTCTTGCCGTCACCTGCTCGGCGCAGTGCTTTGTTGACGTTGCCGGGGCCGCAGTTGTAGGCAGCTATTGCAAGCGACCAATCACCATAGATGTCGTGGAGCTGTTTGAGATAACGGGCGGCGTTGCGCGACGAGAGACGTGCGTCCATGCGCTCGTCGACAAGCGAGTTGATTTCCATGCCGAGTCCCTTTGCGGTTGCCGGCATGAATTGCCAAAGTCCGACGGCTCCGGCTCGCGAGCGTGCACACGGGTTGATTGCCGATTCGATGACGGGTAGGTATTGCAGTTCGACGGGCATACCTTCTTTGATTAGTTCTTCGACAAATATCGGCCCGTAGTAGCTGTGGAGGGCTAGCATATCGGCTACGAGGTCGCGCTTCTTTGTGAGATACATATTGATAAAGTTGCCCACAATCGAATTGTAGGGCATATCAATTTCGGTCGGGAGCACTTTGAGTCGCTGCTCGTATTCGGCAGGCGATGCGGGCTTCGGGTCTCCGAGATCGACTCCGGGGACTACGTAGTTTTTTATGTAGAAGTTTTCTTCGAGCAGACGGGTCTGCGTCTCGAAACTTTCAGGGGCAATGACGTTGTCGTCGGTTATCGATTGCCTGATGTCGAGTATCGATCGTGCGCTGACTGTGCCGAACGCCGATAGTCCGATTGCAAGCAATGTTGCCAAGATTGATTTCTTCATTTCAGATGGTATTATATATATAATTATGTGGTCGCCGCCTTTGAGAGAGTGTGTCTGTCGAACGACCGCACAAATAATTGTTGTTACTAACTCTTAAAAATTCAATGCCCAATAGAGCCCTACGCTCGGTGTCGAGAATCGATTCGACGAGTTGCTCGGGAGGAGCGTCGGCGCGATGTCGACACTCAAATCGGGGGTTATGTCGAAATGGGCAAGTTGGGCATCGACGTAGGCATCTATCATGGCGATGGCGTAGACTCCGACCATGCAGATAATACAGAGGTCGCGATTGCGACGGTAGTAATTCTTGCGACGGCGCAATAGGTCTGTGAGCCACGATTTGTCGAGGTCACTTTCCTTGACGGTCGGTGCAAAGAAGTCCATGTAGCTTTTGGTGTTCGGATCGTTGTCCATGATGTCGGAATAGGCTCGAGTGTAGTCGCGCAACATTGTGTTGTTCCAATTGGTTGCGTAGCCAAGTCCCATGTATGCTCCGATAACGATCGGAAGTTTCCAATATCTACGATTATAAAGTTGTCCGAGTCCCGGGAAGAGTGCGGACATCCACACGGCTTTTGTCGGGTCGGGGACGAAGGTGAATTTCGTCTCTTCGCGACGCATCGAGAGCGAGTCGGTCGGATTTTTGCCAATAGCATAGACTTCGGAATAAACCGAGTCGGTTGCAATGGTCAGACTGTCGGTGTCGGCGGCGGCGGCGGCGAATGCTGATTGCTCGGGCGTCTCGGCTATCGGCGAGGTGTGACGACGCGCTGGTTTTACGGGGCGATTGAAGCGTGTCGGCAATTTTTCAGTAACTGAAACTGAGTCAACCGCTATCGAATCGGTCGCCACCTGCGGAATTTCTGAAAAGATGTTAAAAGGGCTGGTCAACACGATTATTATCATGCCGACAAGCACACTAAACAAGGGTCGTATGTGGTTCGTTTCTTTTTCCGCTGCTGATTGCATTTTAGTTTATTAATTTGGCTTTCTGACAGTTAAGCCGAAGCCTACAATTTTTCGACAGCGACACGAGAGGGTGTCTCACTGTTTTGCAGTGTCAAAGATAGCAATTAATCTTTCAAGTTCCGCCTCATCACGGAAAGAAAATGAAATTTTTCCCTTTCCGGAAGCGTCGCAAGTCAGTTTTACAGGTGTGCTGAACCGCTGCGAGAGATGATTTTTTAAAATATCATAATCATTGTTAGAAAATCTTCGAGGCTCGTCGGTGGGGGTCTGTCCTTGGAGTGCCGCCTGCTGATATTTCTTAGCGAGTTCTTCGACTCGACGCACCGAAAGTCCCTGCTTGACGATTTCTTCGTAGAGTCGCAGTTGGAGTTTCGGGTCTTCGATGCTCAGAAGTGCTCGGGCATGACCCATGTCTATCCGCTTGTCGCGCAGTCCGAGTTGGACTTCGGCAGGCAATCGGAGCAGACGCAAGAAGTTGGCAATCGTCGCACGCTTCTTGCCGATGCGCTCGCTCAATCGCTCCTGAGTCAAGTCGTATTGCTCGATCAATTTCTTAAACGTAAGGGCTATTTCTATGGCGTTTAAGTCCTCGCGCTGAATGTTTTCGATCAAAGCCATCTCGGTCAGCTCGGTATCGTTGGCTGTGCGAATGTAGGCGGGGACGGTGGTCAGTCCCGCTTTGATCGCAGCACGATAGCGGCGTTCGCCGGCTATGATCTGATAGGTATCCGGCCCGGTCTTTCGGAGAGAAAGCGGCTGGATGATGCCAAGTTCGCGAATAGAGCGCGAAAGTTCGTCGAGAGCGTCCTCGTCGAAGAGTGTTCGCGGCTGATCGGGATTGGGTGAGATGCGCGAAATCTCGATGTCGTTTATAGCCGACGTTCCTCGAGCCGGAGCGTCGTCCATCGCAATCAGTGAATCAAGTCCACGGCCAAGAGCCGGACGTTTTGGCAGCATGGTGAGTCTTTATTTTAGAGAATGAGAGGTTTTCTACTACTTAAATTTGCACTTAATCAATTGTCTGGCCTATCCTCACGAGGCTTTTGCCTGATTTTTAGAAATCAGTTCGCGAGCGAGGGCGATGTGGGATGTCGCTCCGCGCGACAGGGGGTCGTAGAGCAGAGCCGGAAGCCCGTGGCTCGGAGCTTCGCTCAGACGGATGTTGCGAGGGATGACCGTGTCGAACACCATCGGACCGAAGTGTCCTTTCAATTCCTCGTAGATTTGATTGGCGAGACGAAGACGCGCATCATACATCGTCAGCAAGAAGCCTTCGATTTCAAGACTCGGATTGAGTTTCGACTTGATGATACGAATCGTGTTGAGCAACTTCGTGATTCCTTCGAGAGCAAAATACTCGGCCTGTACGGGAATTATCACCGAATTGGCAGCCGTCAGGGCGTTGACGGTGATGAGTCCGAGCGAAGGAGAGCAGTCAATCAAGATGTAGTCATAAATGTCGCTCACAGAAGCAATGGCTTTTTTCAGCACATTTTCGCGCGACGGTTTGTTGATCAACTCGATTTCCGCACCGGCAAGGTCGATGCGCGAACCGACGAGATCAAGCCCTTCACAACAGGTGCTGACCTGTGAACCGGCAATAGGATAGTCATCGACGAGACATTCATAGATCGACGACGCCATTGACTTCTGATCGATACCGTAGCCCGACGTGGCGTTTGCCTGCGGATCGGCATCAATGATCAGAGTCCGTTTGCCTTCCGAGGCAAGCGAAGCCGCAAGATTGATTGTTGTCGTGGTTTTTCCTACACCGCCTTTTTGATTGGCGATCGCAATAATTTTACCCATAAGGTCTTTATTATCAATTTTATGATGCAAAGTAACAAAATATCTTGTTAATAAGACCTCTTTATAATACCAAAACGTGTTAAAATGTTGAAAACTCGACTTGAATGTTAATAACGATTCTTCAAGGGAATTGACAATCGCCAATAGGGGTGAGAGAGGGCAAATTCGAGCGTCTCCGCCTCATTCGAACTGCCGTCGGAATGATATTCGGGTTGCACGAAATAGTGCATAGCCGGAATCCGCCCGGGTGTCGAGTCGACATCCTGCCCGGAGTAAACGACTCGAAGTTCGTCAATCTGTCGGAGGCAAACGTCATCAGCCGCTCCGATTTCGGGCACACACGTCACCCAGTCGATTCCTTCGGGCAGAATTTGAGTGCCTGACGTCTCTGCCTGAATGAAAAAGCCTTCGTCGTGAAGCAAGTCTATCAACAGTGAGTCAAACTGCTCCGCAAGCCGCCGACCGGAGACTACTATGTGGCGTGACGGATGACTTTTGACCGCCTCAATCAGTTCTGACGGCGACATCGACCGACTGCCGTCGGCCTTCGCCTCGTCATCATCGGCAAAGCGGAGAAACACGGCAGGCGTGCCGACAAAGTATCCGTCGCCACAAATGCCGTAGGCTTCTTCTAATATTCGATAGCTCATCTATGAGTGCGTGCGTGAAATGTAGTCCTTTTTGTTAGTTATTTCTTTTCAATCGGTTGCAATCCGTGTTCGGCGGCTACTCGAAGCATCAGAGCGTGGGCTTCTTCGTAGTCATTGTGAATCACGCCGTCGAGAATTGCATTTTTAATCGTCGACTTAATGACCCCGACAATAGGCCCGCCCGTGATTCCAAACGTCTCCATGATTTCAGTGCCGTCGACCGGCGGCTTGAAATTGCGGATATGGTCTCGCTCATTCAAGTCAACCATCTTACGGCGGACAAGGGCAAAATTTTCAAGCATCCGACGGACTTTCTCTTGATTTTTTGAGGTGATGTCGGCTTCGCAAAGCATCATCAAATCGTCGATGTCGTCGCCGGCATCGTGAATCAAACGTCGCACAGCCGAGTCTGTGACCTCGTCCTCGACCAATGCTATCGGACGCATGTGAAGTTCGACAAGTTTTGCCACATATTTCATCTTTGTATCCTGAGGCAGACGCATCCGACGGAAAATCCTCGGCACCATCTTTGCTCCGATGAAATTATGGTTGTGGAATGTCCAACCAAGCTTTTCGTCCCAACGTTTAGTGACGGGCTTGGCAATATCATGCATCAATGCGCCCCACCGAAGCCAAACATTGTCACTCTTTTCAGCAACATTGTCGAGCACGGCAAGCGTGTGGAAGAAATTATCTTTGTGTCCCCTACCCTTAACGACTTCTACTCCTTTCATCGCTGCAAGTTCCGGGAATATCAATGCCAAAAGACCGGATTTGAGCAGCAATTCCCAACCGATCGACGGTTTCGGGGCTCGCATGATCTTCATAAGTTCATCGACGATGCGCTCATGAGATATGATTTTGATGCGTTCGGCGTTGCGTTTGATTGCCTCAAACGTTTCGGGGAAAATTTCAAAGTTGAGTTGCGTCGCAAAACGGATTGCGCGCATCATGCGCAGAGGGTCGTCGCTAAACGTGACATCCGGGTCGAGCGGAGTACGAAGAATCCGCCGCTCCATGTCGCCGAGACCGTCAAATAGGTCGATCAGTTCGCCGAATCCATTGCGATTGACACGGAGTGCAAGTGCGTTGACCGTGAAATCGCGACGCGAAAGGTCTTCTTCAAGCGTTCCGTCCTCGACCACAGGTTTGCGCGAATTGCGGTCGTAAGACTCTCGACGAGCTCCGACAAACTCCAATTCGATGTCGCGACGTTTCACCTGTGCCGTTCCGAAGTTGCGGAACACACTGAGGTGAGTCCCTTTGCCGAGACGTTCAGCCACGATTTCAGCTAGCTCGATACCGCTGCCAACCGTCACGAAATCAATATCTTTCGAGGGGCGTTCGAGAAAAAAGTCACGCACACATCCGCCGACGGCGTAACACGGACGGTCAATCGAGTCAGCCGCGTCACCGATGGCATGAAAGAGAGGTTTATCTATTTTTTTTAAAATATTGTCCAAAGACTGCATTTAGAGACTGAAAAATTTTAGACGTCGAAATATATAATTTCTTCGGGCGACTGAGTGAGACACTCGACATGGTCGGCATAGACGGTATATGTATTTTCAATACCTACTGCTCCGGTGCCGGGAATGACGAATTTCGGTTCGAGTGCAATGACATTGCCTTCGGCAATGATGTCGCGGCTACGCGGTGCTATGACGGGAGCTTCATTAATCTCAATCCCGATACCATGACCGATGAATCCGGCGTGTTGACGATGCCCCATATAATAAGGTGTCAACTCTCGTTCCTTTACGATTTCCTCAGCCTTTGCATATAAATCTTTGGCAAGCGCACCCGGACGCATCATTTCGCACAGCGCACGATGAATGTCGATCGAACACTGATGCGCTTTGAGTGCAAGCGGCGAAATCTGCCCGAGAGCAAAAACTCGCGTCATATCGGTCATGTAGCCGTTGAAGTTTCCATTCATGTCGACCATCACTGTGTTGCCCGGCTTGATGACTGTGCCGTTAGCCCCTACCGGAAGCGACGGGTCGAGGCCTTCGCCTCCCATCGCGAAATCGTAGGGCGACGGGGAGTCTGAATTTTCTCCGACAAGGACATTGCCCATATACAATTCCATCGAGTCGCCACTGATACGGAACTGCCCTAGGCAACCTTGCAGACGGCTGATGCGTTCGATTTCAACTTGGAGCTCCATATCCGACATTCCCGATTGATAGATATGCGGAATGCGACTGTAAACATGGACGTGCTTGACTCCCGACTGACGAAGTTTGTCGATCTGGCTCTCGGTTTTGACCGCGCGCGCCTGACGCATCACCGTCGATGCGTTTTTCAACTCGCTATCAGCAAACACCTTCGCCAATCGCAATGCGACGGAATAAGGAATTACATCGAGTTCCAATCCGACTGTCGAGGGGTGATTTTCGCCAAGAAATTCAACTATGTCTTCCGGTTTACGAATGTAGACGACATCGTCGCCCGTCAATTCGACCGGACGGCGGATGAAAAACGTAGCCTTGCCGTCAACCGGAATGTAAATGTATCCGGCATAGACACGACCGGTCAAATAATATTTATTGGCATTGTCAGAAATCAGCAAAGCCTGAATCCCGGACTCAGCCATTTTTTCTTTCACACTGTCGACACGACGATTAAATTCGTTGCCGTCGAGCAGCACGAGTTTATTAAAATCAACCGATTGCATTTTTCAGAATTGATTTAGTGGGGAGAGGTGTATATATCCTTATATATTTATTAGTCACCGACTTGATCGGGCGAAATTCTGACGAGAGTCAGCAAGGTCTGACCGTCGGAACTTTTCATGACGGCCTGATCAACCGATTGGCCCACCTCACAATTATCAACTTGTTCGAGCGCGAGCAAAAATGCGCGTTCGGTATTCATTGCCGGGCAAGTCATGCGAGTAGTCACGAGATCTTTAAACTCAATGCCGTTCTGCTTGTCGAGCTTGACAACAATTGCTCCGTTGAGCACATTGCAACCTGCATTTCCGTGGATTTTAGCTTCGTCAATGTCTATAACGATCTTAACAGCAACATCTGCGGGAACTTCCGAGCCTTGAATAGCCGTCACTTTCCACGCTCCGTTAAGAAACGCGAGGTTACGCTTGCGAAGTGTCATCAATGCAGAACCATCGGCAGCATTGAGGGTGATAGTATTCTCATCGACAACGGTATAAGAGCTAACTTTATTCACAGCCTGAGTGATAGCACTTTCGTAAGGCGCATCGTGACACATCATCAGCGAGGTCAAGAACTCGCCGTTGGCTTCGAGCTTGCTGCCTATGACATTCCACACGCCGTTGATATAGTTGCAACCGTTGAACACAATCACTTGAACCGCGGTTTTCGCGTCGGGATTTGCTTTGATTGTAATCTGAGGATGATTATCGCCATTGATGACCACATTTTTACCATCAATAGCCGAGATGGCCCAACTGCCGAGCAACGGAGCTGTCTGAGATTCGCCATACGAACCCGAAGCTGTCGCGCCAACCACGGTAGTCTTCACGTCTGAATTTTCGTCTGTCACTGTCGTACCTGTTTTTTTAATCAACCCGCAACCGGTAACCATAACAGCCACCATAACGGCTGACAATAATAATGATATTGATTTCATAAAATTCTTAATATAATGTTATTCAACACAAAGGTAGTAAATTTCCTCAAAACGCCCAAAATACCAGCCGCCATGAGCCGAAATTCCACCCCTTTGAGCCGATTTCACCAATCTATATAATAACAAGTTAGTAATTTTGCGTCAGAAATTACAACCAAAAAACCTTTTACCACAAACCCATGAATAAAAAACTTGCAGCATCTCTGCTGCTTTCTGTCGGCTTGGCTTTCGGAGGCACAAATTCAGCCGACGCAGCCAAGAAAAAGATTCATACCATCGGCGACAGCACGATGGCAAACTATGATGAAAATGCGACCGTCACTCGCGGTTGGTGTCAGTATCTCCAACAGTTCCTCGACGGGATCGAAGTCAACAACCGCGGCAAAAGTGGCTCTTCAAGCAAAAGTTTCTACGGCGAGTCGTCATATTGGGGCTCGGTCAAAAAACAAATGTCGGAAGGCGACTACGTTTTGATTCAATTCGCCCACAACGATGAGAAAAACGGAGGCATGGACGGCGACGAGGTCAAAGCATACTACCGCTCGATCGGTGATGAAGCCACAGCCAATTCGACCGACTATCGCGGCACTCGCCCGTCGACGACCTACAAAGAATATCTTCGGAAATATGTCAACGAGACCCGCGAAGCAGGTTGCACTCCGATTCTCGTCGGCCCGATCTGCCGAATGTATTTCTCCGGCAACACAATCCGCCGAAACGGTCAGCACGATTTGGGCGACAGCTATTCAGTCTTGACTGAAAACGGTCCGGTCACCGGTCAGAAAGTCTCTGCCGACGACAATTCGATGGACTACGTCTATCAAATGAAGCAAGTCGCAACAGAAATGGAAGTTCCGTTCGTCGACCTCACGACAGCCACTGCCGAACTTTATCTCAGCTACGGCGATTCTGACTGCCACAAGATTCTCGGCGACGGCGAGGGCTCGACCCACCTCAGCGCAACCGGTGCAGCACTCATTGCCCGCAACTTTGCACGCCTTTGCCGCGAGCAAGGTCTGCTCACCGACTATGTTAAACTGACAAGCGATTTGGGTGTCACTCCCTCCGACGGCAATTTCGGTGAAGGCTACAAAGGTCAGTCTCTCACAAAAGAATTTATGGTGACCGGATTTGACATCACTCCTGCAAGCGGCAACATTACCGTAACTGCTACCGACGGCATCACACTGTCGACCGACGGCACGACATGGACTTCGTCTCTTTCACTCCCCTACGAAGGCGGCACTCTCATCCAACGCTTCAACGCCTCGATTACTCTCAACAACTCCGGTGACAACTCCGGTTCGATAACAATCTCTGCCGGCGACAAGCAAACCGTCATCCCCGTCAACGCAAAAGCCATCGAACTTGCAGGCGGTACGGAAGCATCAGTCTATTGGCGTTTGGAAAAGGACGACAGCTACGTTGTGACCGGCCCGATCAACGCAATCGACCAAACATGGTCAGAAATGTATGTCCAACGCTATGCCAACCCCAACAAAAATACTGTTTGGCCCGAAAACACCGGATTTACAACCGATAGAAAAACCCAACGCAACCTCATCTCCGGCGACAAATGGCCTGCCGGCGAAATTGATGAAGTTTCAACCCGTTACATCGAGTTCGGTGTAACCGCCATGGCAGAAACCACATTCAACATCGACGAAATCAGCTACTACGTCTGCGGTTGTGGCGGCAACGGCATGTGTGTCAAAGTCTACTACTACATCGACGACAACATTGGCGATGCAGTCAACATTCTGGAATACAAAAAAATGCCTGCCAACAACATGATCGACGGCAAAGTGACTCCCGTCATCAGCCTCAAAGGCGGACAATCGTTGCGCCTGCGCTTCCATCCATGGTACAACAACGAGGCTTCCGGCAAAACCATTTGTCTCTCCGACGTCAAAATCCACGGCTATGTCAGCGGAAATTCATCAGGCATCGAAAACACTCTCATGTCATCAGAAATCGTAAACACACGATATTTCAACACCCAAGGCATGGAAATCACCAAGCCGACAAAAGGGACGCTTTGCATTGTCCGCAATCTATATACCGACGGAAGCATCAAGACTTCAAAACACATCTTTTAATATAAAAATCTCACCATGTTTAACAAATCACTGAAAACAGGTCTTCTGACAGCGACTTTCGCGCTCGGACTTTCGGCTCAAGCGCAAACAACGCTCGCTTCGTGGACCTTCGAGCAGGGCTACACCGCTACTGCAATCGACGACAAAAACAAGCTCTACACCCCGACCGGCGTAGCAGCCACAGAAGACATCACCGAATGGTTCACCGGAACCACTCCCCACATCCTTCCCGAAACTTGCGTAGGCGAAGCCTCTGCCTTCGATATGTCAGGTTACAGTGAAGGTCGCTACTATTCATTGTGTAACGGTTGGGAAAACCGTGTGTTCCGCATCGAGAACACCGTTGCCAACGAAATCAACAATTACAGCGACGCTTCGCAACACAAATGTTACTATCAAGTATCATTCCCGACCAAAGGCTACAAAGACATTGCCATCAGCTATTCAATTGCTCCCGGCAACAACACCGAAACACCTATTGAATTGGTCGTTTCGACCGACGGCGGCACGACATGGGTAGATGCCGGAGCAAAAAACAGTTCGGGTGTATGGTTTCAATACGTTACTCAAACTGTTGAAATCTCTGCCAACAACAAAGACAATGTTATCGTTCGCTTGCTTCCGACTGTCGGAACAACCAACTGGAATTTGTCGGAATTTTCAATCTCCGGCAATGCTGTCGAAGCTCTCCCCTCTGTCGACAACGCTGAGATCAACTTCACATGGCCTCTCGGCTCTGTAACTCCCGAACTCGCTGCTACTCCGAGCATCAACGGCATATTTTCTGTCTGCGACCTCGCAATCGGCACAGGTCTGACCATCTCGAAGACCGGTTCTCCCGCCGGCGGCTCTGTTCAGACGCTCTTCAAACCGTCAAACAACAACAATTCCGACTTCACCGAAGAAGATGCCCTCTTTATGACCGTAGTCCCCAAAGCAGGCATCACATTCAAGCCCACACATTTCAGCTTTGAAGCCAGCAAACATGGCACAGGCGGCGGCAACATCGGTCTTGAAGTCAGACGCGGCGACAAGACCGTCATGGTCAACAACGCCCTTAGCCCTGCTCGCAACAACAACGGCGACGGCATCAACTTCACCAAGTTTGACGAGAAAATCGAGGGCTTCGACGCTTCATCGGAAGCTGTAACAATCGTTCTCTACATCAACAAACTCGCCACAAACAAAGAATACGGCTTTGCAAACCTCATGCTCTACGGTGTTGCTAACGGTCAAGTAGAAGCTGTCCCCGTTTACACCTTCAAACTGATGTCAGCCATCGAAGGTGCAGGCACACTCTCTTGCGCTCCCGCCGGCACTGAATTTGACAGCGGAACCACTCTCAAAGTTTCAACCGACGAAAACTTCGGCTACCACTTCAAATCGTGGAACGATGAAAACGGCAAGGTCATCTCTACCGACAACCCCTACACCTTTGAAATCAAAGAGAACACTGTTTTGGTTGCCAACTACGACAAGACCGACGTCTACGCTCTCAACCTCGCTATTGAAGGCGGAGCAAATGTCAACCAAGTTCTCTATACGCCCGAAGGTCACGTGGTCGACGGCATTCACTACTACGAAGTCGGCACTGACGTGCAACTGACCACCGTCAACAACCGCATCTTGACTTTCACCAACTGGGAAGACAATACTACCGCTCCCGAACGTGTCATCAACATGGACGGCGAGAAAAACATCACTGCAACATTCTCTGCAACGGACTACATCGTCGGTTGGGACTTCTACTTCGACACTCCCAACTCCGAACGTGCTGCCGACTTTAAAGCCGAAAGCGACAATGCCGGTCTCCTCAGCCTCCGTAACGCCTCTGGTCAAACCTCGTCTTGGCTCACCCGCGGAGTCGGCAACGGAGCAGAAAACGGCAAATGGGGCGCACGCATCTGGCGCAACCGTGCCGACGGCTACTACTTTGAAGCCTCGTTCTCAACCCTCGGTTACTCCAACGTGATCGTAGCCGCATCGCTCGGTGTCAGCTACAACTCTCGCAGCATCAACAATATGCAATACAGTATCGACGGCGAAAACTTCATAACCGTCGGAACTTACAACCTCGCCCCCGGATGGGTTTCCAATGAGTTTGCCCTCCCCAAAGAAGCCGACAACCAAAAACGTGTGTGGGTTCGCTTCATGCCCGACAACGAATCTGACCTCGTCGGCAACGAAACCGACTATGACGGTCTTTGCATCTCCGATCTCTATGTCCTCGCCGACAAAGACTCAGCCAACGACAACGTGGCCCCCGTCCTTGTCAGCACAATCCCTGCCGACAAATCAAACGGCGTATCGGCTACCGGCTCGATCATCCTCACTTTCGACGAGAAAATCAAAATCGGCTCAGGCAATGCCACCCTCAACGGCGAAGTCCTCACTCCGACCGTCAGCGGCAAAAGCATGGTCTACAAATATTCAAGCCTTGACTACAACACAGACTACACCTTCGTTGTTCCCGCCGGAGCAATCGTCGACCGTTCAGGCAACGCATTTGCAGGTGTAAACCTCTCGTTCACAACGCTCGAACGTCAGCAGCCCGAAGCTCGTCTCTTTGACGTGATTGTTGCTTCCGACGGAAGTGGCGACTTCACCTCTCTGCAAAGCGCAATCGATGCAGCTCCCGAAAACAGAATCAAACCGTGGCTCATCTTTGTCAAAAACGGCAACTACAAAGAACACATCGACATCCCCGCCAACAAACCGATGCTCCACATCATCGGTCAGGACAGAGATAAGACCGTAGTCCTCGACAACCGTCTCTGCGGCGGCGAGAACGCCTACCACGTAAGCAAGGGCGCAACCGTAGTCATCAACTCCAACGACTGTCTGTTTGAAAACATTACCCTTGAAAACTCTCACGGTCACGAACAGCAAGCAGGACCGCAAGCATTGGCTCTCAACACTTCAGGCGACCGCACGATTTTCAACAACGTTGCCATGCTCTCTTACCAAGACACTTGGATCACGCCCTCGACTTCAAACTATCGTGCTTACGTCCGCAACTCGTTCATCGAAGGTGCCGTAGACTTCATCTACAACTCGGGCAACATCTACATCGACAACACTACGCTCTACATCAACCGCCAAAGCGGTGGCTTCATCGTAGCTCCGTCACACGCAGCCGATGTTGAATGGGGTTACGTCTTCAACAACTGTACGATCACAGCCCCTGGCGTTCCCTCAGAAACTTCTGTATGGCTCGGTCGTCCGTGGCACAACTCACCCAAGACCGTATTCCTCAACACTCGCGCCGAAGTGACAATCCCCGCAACCGGATGGTATGAAACCATGGGCGGACTCCCTGTCCTCTGGGCTGACTGGAATACCACCGATGCAAATGGCAACCTCCTCGACCTTACTCAGCGTCGCGACACCTATTACTATAAGGACGCCGACGGCAACAAGGTCTACGGCAAAGCCAAAAACTATCTGACCGACGAAGAAGCTGCTCAATACACCGTCCGCAACGTCCTCTCAGGCAAAGACAACTGGGAACCCGTCATCAAGACAGAAGCCTGCGCAACTCCTTCGGTTAAATTCACTGACGGAACACTCTCTTGGGACGCTGTTCCTTACGCAATCTGCTACCTCATCACCAAGGGTGACGAATTTATCGGATTCACAACCGAAAGCAGCTACCTCATTGGCGGAAACGACAGCGAAGGCTACACGGTTCAAGCCATCAACGAATTTGGCGGACTCTCTGCCAAAGGTAAAGTAGACGCATCATCGGCTATCGACTCAATCGTAGTTGAATCCGACGGCAAAATTACCGAAATCTACGACCTCAACGGCCGTCGTCTCACCTCACCCGTCAAAGGTATCAACATCGTCAAAATCATCTCAGCCGACGGCTCTGTCTCTGTCAAGAAAATTGCAGTAAGATAACCGATTGACTGACATCGAAATCCGTATTATCGGGCAGACTGCCGACGCGCAGCCTGCCCGATATTGTCTTTAATGGATTAATTCCTTGCCATATTGGATAAAACTATCCAATATCCCAATCTGCGACATAGGCTACTAATTCACTATATCTCAAAAAGATACACCTTGCAATTATTCACTATTGTTCATAACCGGCATAAACCTATCATTTTGTTAAAATCAATTTAATTCGTAACTTTGTCCACGAAAATCATGTATTCAACCATGAAAAAATCTGTTTTGAATCCGCGAAGGATTTAAAACAGATTTTTTGCGGAATTGACCAAAATAAATATTTTTAACTAACAATCAATCAATCAGCAAACAATGAAATTTTCAAAACTTACAGCATTTGTACTTTGCTCAATGTTGAGTTTCTCATTCTCATCGTGTAGCGATGATGATGACGACAACAACAACAACAAAATCATCGGCAACTCCGAACTTTGGGGCGACGTATTGCGTGGCGACAACATGACTCTGCAATTCTACCCCGACCACTTCGCATACTATTGGGAATATACTTTCGATGCAGAAGCCAACCCGAACCTCGGTCTCATCATCGAAGGCGAATATCCTGACGCTCGCTTCCTCAGCTACAACGTCTATGACGATGATGCTCAGACAAGCTACTGCAAGCAATCTTACAGCCTCATGGACGTGGACATCACTCCTGACAACGGCTACACCAACCCCTTCTGCGAAGAAACTACGGCTAAAAATCAGAAATACACCGTCTACATCCTGCCGACCGACGCTCCCGCATCGATCACAGCCGGCAAATCAAACATCTGCTGGTTTGATGCCGATGTCAAGAAAGCCTGCACAATCCTCCGCTACTACATCCCCGAAGGAAATATGCTCGGAGGCGTAGCCATGCCGACAATCAAAGGTATCGACCTCACCACAGGCAAGGAAGTCAAAGCTCCCAAGCGCGAACTCAGCGGTCTCCGCGGCGAAATGGAACTTCCCAGCGCAGCGTTTACTTCGGCTGCCAATCTCTTGTTCTTCCGCGCACCGTTCTCCTACGCATACCCCAACGGCCCTGCCGAATACTGCTACAGCCGCAACGTTCTCGAAGAAGACGAAGTTATGGTCTTCAACTTCAAAGCTCCGTCCTATCCGAAAACCGTCAGCGAATACACCACTTCCGATATGCGCTACTGGTCGGTATGCGTCGGCAACTCCGACACCTATACTCCGCTTGCAATCAGCGACTACCAAACTAAAATCGACGCCAACGGATTTGCCAACTATATCCTTGCCGACAAAAATTCGGCCGACTACGCCAAAGTCAAAGCCCTCGCCGAAGCTAACGACTACAACATCCTCGAATGGGACGGTGCTGCATGGAATAAAGGCGTAATGATTCTCTATCGCAACATGGTCTTTGCCGACGACTATGCTCACTCACTCCGCAAACTTCTCCCCGTAGGGCCTGACGTTGACCAAATGGACATCGTGACCAATCCTCAAAAATACATTTGTGCCTACGGTCTCGGTCAATGGGGTGCTATCGGTCGCAAGATCACTACGGCCCAATTCATCGAAGCTAACGGAATCATCACATTGCGTCAACAATAATAAACTGTTATGAAATTCATCAAGTTTCTTTTCTTATCTCTTGTGCTGACAGCAACAAGCAGTTGCATCAAAGATGAGAAACCAAACATAGATGCTGATATTGTCGAGATACTCTCCGATTCGGAGGGTATCTTGAATATCATATATACCCAAACGACTATCGACATCTATGCCGATGCTGCCCGTATCGACGTTGCCGACATAAACTTCTCGTTCACACTCTCCGAAGGAGCGACAATCACCCCCGACCCGACCGAAGTGACCGACTATTCGTCGCCCGTCCGCTTCAGCGTCACAAGTGAAGACGGCAACTGGACCAAAAACTACACCGTCCGCATCCTCTTCCCCGAAATGCCGACAGAATTCGACTTCGAGCACTGGTATCAACCCGAAGGCGAAAAATATCGGATTCCTTACGAACCGACAACCGAATCGACCGACGACAACAGCGGTCTGTTCATCTGGTCGTGTGGCAACGAGCCGTTTGCATTCACCGTAGGTAAAAACGACGACTACACGGCATTCCCCACTCAGCCGACCGCCGATAGCTTCGACGGACAATACGCAGTAAAACTCGTGACTAAACGAACCGGTGACTACTACAAACCGATAGCAGCCGGAAGTTTGTTTATCGGGCAATTCGACTCGTCGAACTACGATCCGCTCGAATCGACCCACTTCGGACTTCCGTTCACCAAAAAACCGCTGCGAATGACCGGTGTCTATAAATACCGCTCCGGAGGCTTGACTCTCAAAACCAACGTAGCCGACTGCTGCCGCATGCAAGCCGTCCTCTACAAGACCGACAAAAATGTCAGCCACCTCAACGGCTACACCATCAAAGACAGCCCCAACATCGTTGCTCGCGCCGAGATGACCGATGGCGGCGGTGACACAGCAGGCGACGGCTATGTAGAATTTGACATGGAATTCATCTACACGCAACCCGTCGACGCCGACATTTTGGCTCGCGGAGGCTACAATCTTGCCGTCATCTTCTCGGCTAGTCGCAACGGCGACACCTACGACGGAGCCGTCGGCAGCGTCCTCTATGTCGACAACGTCAAAATCATTTGTGACACAGATTTCTAAGAAGCAGTAATCATGAACAAAACCCTACTATTCATCGCGCTCTTCCTCGGTCTGTTGCCGACAGTCAACGCCCAAAACAGCGATGTCGAATATAAAATCGGAGTCGGATTCAATGTCGGCGGAACCATGCCTATCGGACTTCCCGCCGAAATCCGCGGAATCAACAGTTACAGCCCCACTGCCAATCTCTCCGTATCAGGTCACGCCCTGAAAATGTTCAACTCTCGTTGGGGAGCACAAATCGGACTCCGCATCGAAAACAAGGGACACAATGCCGGCATCGATGTCAAAAACTACCGCATGACCCTCAACATCGGCGAAGGCGACGACACGGGAGTGAAACGCGGCTATTTCACCGGCTCGATCAAAAACAAAACCCGGTTCACCTACCTGACAATCCCCGTCAGCGCAGTCTATCGCCTCAACGACAAATGGGACTTCCGCATTGGAGCATACGCATCCTACGCGCTCGACCGCTCGTTTGAAGGTCACGTCGTCAAAGGTCACGTCAGAGAAACCCCGATGACTGCCATAATCGGAATCACGAAAGCCGACTATGACTACACCGACGACCTCCGACGCTTCGATGCCGGAATCGAGCTCGGAACATCTTTCAAAGTCTACCGTTCGCTCGCAATCAACGCCGACTTGACTTGGGGTGGAATCAAAACCCTCAGCCCCGACACCCGAAAAATTGACATGGACAACTACAATATCTATCTCAACATCGGAGTCTGCTACACACTGTAACCTTTCCTTAATTCTCATATACATCAAACGGCTGACCGAACCTCCAATCCGCGTCAGCCGTTTTTCTGTCCTCTCGATTTCTGCCGAGTAAAATCCACGGCATACACACATATCTCCATTACAAAGCAAATAAAATCCGCTTGCACTACCCTCGATTGAAGTAAGTGCAAGCGGATTTTCAAACGTATTTAACTATGCAAGTGGCGAGAATTTATCCGCCGAAGTTGTCGTAGTGGATCGATTCGGGGTCGACCCCGAGGTCGTCGAGCATCTTATTGACGGCAGCACTCATCGGGCCGGGACCACACATATAGTATTCGATGTCTTCCGGTTCCGGATGATTTTTGAGGTAAGTTTCATAAATTACCTGATGAACGAATCCGGGCGTATATTTCACACCTGCGGCATCGGCTGCGGGGTCGGGACGGTCGAGTGCGAGGTGGAATTTGAAGTTGGGGAAGTCGCGTTCGAGTTGGAGGAAATCTTCGAGATAGAAGACTTCGTTGAGAGCACGCGCTCCGTAGAAATAATTCATGACTCGATCGCGAGTGTTGAGAGTCTTGGTGAGCCACATGATTTGAGCGCGGAGGGGAGCCATACCTGCACCGCCGCCGATCCACATCATTTCGGCTTTTGAATCGACAATCGGATGGAAGTCACCGTAAGGCCCGCTCATGCGCACCTTGTCGCCGGGTTTGAGAGTGAAAATATAGCTCGATGCAATACCGGGCATGACATCTTGGAAACCGACCTGAGGTTTCGGTTTAAAGGGGGGAGTGGCAATGCGGACGGTCAGCATAATTCGATCGCCCTCCTCGGGATAGTTAGCCATAGAATAGGCACGGACGGTAGCTTCCGTGTTGCGACATTTGAGTCCGAACAAACCAAACTTTTCCCATGCCGGAAGATATTCGTCGCCGATTGAAGCCTTGTCGATGTCCTTATCATAGTCCATCTCGTAGGTCGGGATTTTGATCTGAGCGTATGAACCGGGGATGAAGTCCATGTGAGCGCCTTTGGGAAGAGCAACAATAAACTCTTTAATAAAGGTGGCAACGTTGCGGTTGGAGATTACTTCACATTCCCACTCCTTGACATCGAGAGCAGAGGCGGGAACGCCTACCGAACAATCTTCTTTGACTTTCACCTGACAGCCGAGTCGCCAATGGTCTTGCTGCTGTTTGCGCGAGAAATGCACTTTTTCAGTCGGAAGAATGTCACCACCGCCACTGAACACCTGACATTTGCACTGTCCGCAACTACCTTTGCCGCCACAAGCCGAGGGGAGGAAGATGTTTTGATCGGCAAGTGTCGAAAGCAGTGATTTGCCGGATTCAGCCTCAATAACCGTGTCGGAATTGAGTGTTATTTTCACTTTGCCCGAATGGACAAGATATTTCTTTGCGAGCAGGAGCACCGCCACCAAGACGATGGTGATGATCAGAAAGACGCTCACACTTGAAAGTATCGTTAACATAATGCTATTATGTAGAGGGGTTTATCTATGTGTTAATGAATCAGATTTTGATGCCGAGGAAACTCATGAAGGCAATGCCCATGAGTGCGGTCAGAATGAATGTGATACCGACACCGCGAAGAGGGCGAGGAATGTTGGAATACGTTGCCAACCGTTCGCGAATGGCAGCGATTGCCGTGATAGCAAGAAGCCAACCGAGTCCCCAGCCGCCACCTGCACAGACGGCAGTCCAGACATTGGCAAAATCACGCTGCTGCATGAAGAGCGAGCCGCCGAGGATTGCACAGTTGACCGCAATGAGCGGCAAGAAGATTCCGAGCGATGAATAGAGCGCAGGGCTATATTTCTCGACAGCCATTTCGACGAGCTGAGTTATCGAAGCTATGACTGCAATAAACATTATGAGTGAAAGGAAGCTCAGATCGACATCGGCAAAAGACGGATCGAGCCATGACAACGCTCCTGCACTGAGCACGTAGGTGTGCAACAAGTAGTTGACCGGAAGCGTCACCACGAGCATGAAGGTCACGGCTACACCAAGACCGAAAGCCGTCTTGACATTCTTCGACACAGCAATGAACGAACACATGCCGAGGAAGTAGGCAAAAATCATGTTGTCGATAAATATCGACCGTATGAATATATTTAAATTTTCCACGTCGGGGCAGATTTTAGTAGTTTAAACATATAGAGATTAGTTATCCTCTTGAAGATCCTTATTGTAGCTGCGTTGCACCCAGATGATGCAAGCTACGATAATAAGAGCCATCGGCGGGAGAATCATCAAGCCGTTGTTGACATATCCGGCATCATAGAAACACTGAGGAATGATTTGATACCCCAAAAGCGTGCCGCTACCGAAGAGTTCGCGGAAAAATCCGATGATTACGAGAATGATAGCATAACCCAAGCCGTTGCCGACACCATCGAGAAACGAGGGCCACGGTTTGTTGGCCATCGCAAAGGCTTCGAGACGGCCCATGAGGATACAGTTGGTGATGATGAGTCCGATGAAGACCGAGAGCTGCTTGGAAACATCGTAGGCGTATGCTTTGAGGACTTGATCGACAATGACGACAAGACCGGCAACGACTACGAGCTGAACAATGATACGGATATTTGTCGGAATCGTGTTGCGAATGAGCGAGATAATCACATTGGCAAACGCCAAGACTGCAACAACCGAGATTCCCATGACAATCGCCGGTTCGAGCTTGGCAGTAACCGCGAGCGCGGAACAGATACCGAGAATCTGAACCACAACAGGGTTATTCTTTGACAGAGGGTTGAAAAACACCTCTTTATTATTAACTTTATCAGCCATGAAGGATGAAATTTTTTTAATAGATATACTAATTCGTGTTTTCTATCAAGATACGACCTCTAAACCCGTTAGCGATCAAGGCTTTGAAGAAATTTCTTGTAGGGGTTGAGACAGTTGGCAAGCATATCGCCGACACCTTTCGAGGTGATAGTGCCACCGGAGATACCGTCGACATAATCTTCACCGTTGAGAGGCTGCTGTCCGACTTTGACAACGGCAATCGGGAGGAAACGACCGTCCTTGAACACGTGTTTACCCTTGAATTGATCGCTGAAAATCGGCTTTGCAATCTCCGCGCCGAGACCGGGAGTCTCGCCCTGATGAGCAAAATATGCACCGTAGACCGTCGAGCCGTCGCTATCAAAGGCGACATAGCCCCAAATCGGGCCCCAAAGACCGGCACCGTAGACGGGAAGGATGTATTTGGTTGCACCGTCGGCTGTTGTGCAGACGAAAACCGGAAGTTGACGAACATCGGCAGCAAGTTTGCTTTGAGCTGCGACATCGACGCTGAACGCATCGACACCGTCGACTTTCTCGCCACGCTCGTTGACCACGAATTGATCGGTTATATATTTGTCAAACTCACTTGCCACGTCGCTTCCGGCATCAGTCGGAATGAGAGCGGCACTGAGAATCTGACTCATCTTGTCGGCATTGACATTGATCTGCTGACGGTCGCGAAGCGCAAGCGATGTCGCCGCGAGAGCAAACCCGACAATGACGACGAGAACAATGATGTAGACTATCGTATATGTGTTGCTTTGCTTATTCATAAGGCTATCTGAATGTGGAATGTGATTGAAAATTTCAAATTAATTTCGTCACTTAATTCAATGCGCGACGGCGACGACGAGCGACATTGAGCTGCACGACACAATAGTCGATCAGCGGCGCAAGTGCGTTGCCGAGAAGCACTGCAAGCATAGCTCCCTCGGGATAGCCGTTGTTGTATGTACGAATTATGATTGCCACCGCTCCGACGAGGAAACCGTAGACATATTTTCCGGGATTGGTGCGAGCGGCAGTCACGGGGTCTGTTGCCATGAATACGGCAGCAAAAGCAAAGCCGCCGAAGAGAAGCTGCTCAACAGGCGAAAGGAACGATGCCGGGTAGGTCGGAGTGGCAAAGAAATGAGCAACAAAGCCCATGAACAAGCCTCCGGCAAAGACGCTCAACATGATGCGCCACGAAGCGATACCGGTCGCAAGGAGTATGACCGCTCCGATGAGAATCGCAAGCGTCGAAGTCTCGCCAAACGAGCCGGGAATCAATCCGAAGAAAGCGTCGGCTGCCGACACGGGATCTCCTTTGAGATTAAGAAGTTCGAGATTGCCGCCTGCAAACGATGCAATCTGTCCGAGAGGAGTCGCACCGGAGAAACCGTCGACAAGGTCGTGACCGAAACCACAAATAGAGTGATCTAACACAAAGACTTTGTCACCGCTCATCTGCGCAGGATAGCCGAAGAAGAGGACGGCGCGAGTGACGAGTGCCACATTAAAGATATTGAAACCCGTACCGCCAAAGACCTCTTTAACGAAGATTACGGAGAAAGCCGTGGCGACGGCAATCATCCACAGAGGTGTCGCAATCGGGCAAACCAAAGGAATCAAGATTCCGGTCACGAGAAATCCTTCTTGAATCTCTTCGTGACGCCACTGGGCGACGGCAAATTCAATGCCGAGACCGACAATATAAGCGACGGCGATGCGGGGAACAACGGCAAGGAAACCGTAGGTCATCAATTCCCAGAACGGAAATTCGGTCGCACCTGCCGCGAGCCAGTTTTGATAACCGGCGTTATACATACCGAACAGCAGACACGGCATGAGAGCCAAGACAACGATAATCATGATTCGCTTGGAATCGAGACTGTCGTGGATGTTCACGCCCGAACGTGAAGTCGTGTCGGGAGTAAACAGAAATGATTCAAACCCTTCAAAAACACTTTGGAAGGCTTGCAGCTTTCCACCCGGTTCAAATTGGGGCTTGATTTTGTTGAGATAATTTCTTAGTGCTTTCATTATTTTGATTGAGAAGCGATTATGTTTTTCTTAGTGATTGGGGGAGACGGATCAATCAGACTTCGCTGCGAAGATAATCGAGTCCGTCGCGCACGATTTTTTGAAGCTCGAGCTTCGAGGGGTCGACATATTCGGCAAGAGCAAAATCCTCGGGAGCGACCTCATAGATACCGAGAGCCTCCATGCTGTCAATATCTTTGGCGAGAATTGCCTTAATCAGATATTCAGGAAGAATATCCATCGGGAAAACCTTGTCGTATTCGCCCGACATAATCATGGCGCGACGACCGCCGTTGAGACGGGCATCAGGGCTGAATTTACGATTGAGGAACTTACCGATAAACGACGGGCTGACACTCATCTTCGACGGACTGAGCGATGCCCACCCCATAAACTCATCAACATCGTCGCCCTCCGGGATAACCGTCACCTGACGATAGGGATAGCGAAGGAAACCGCCCGACAGCTGTTCATGCGTACCGGTGAGGACGTTGCCCGAGATCACACGTTTATCACGATTGTCCTCTTTCAATCGACCGTTGAGAAGCGAATCAAGCTCCGCTCCGACAACAGTCGTCACGAAGCAAGGACTCTCAACCTCGCTACCGGTAACGGCAACATCGATTGTGCGGTCATATTCACCCGTGAGCGCAAGGTGTCCGATTCGGGCAAGAGTCAGAATGTCGAGAGTCCAAACCACCTCGCCCTTATTGACAGGCGCAATGTTGGCAATCTGCACGCCGGGATTTCCCGCCGGATGCAACCACGGAAACTCTACAATTTCAGCACCGGCAACATCAGGCATCGTCGAACCCTTGGTGACACCTATATATATAGCACCGTCGGTCAATTTAGAGAGCACTTTCACACCCGCCTCGACGTCGGCACGACGCGACTCCACGGCACGTTCAAGCGACGGCGCAAGCGGAGCAGTGTCCATCGCCGTAACCATGATTGCACGCGGTCGATCGGTCGGGAGCGGCACAATGTCGTAGGGGCGACGGCGCATCATTGCCCAAAGTCCCGAATCCATCAGCAATTCAGCGATAGCCGACGCATCTGATTCGTCGACAAACGGACTGAACGGCTTCGGCATCGGGACTTCGACCTGATCACATTTGATTACGATACGCATTATTTTTCGACGCTGACCTCTCACGATTGCCTCAACCGTCCCGCCGACGGGAGAGACGAGCTTCATGCGAGGTTCTGACTTGTCGTGGAGCAACGCCATCCCGACTTCAACCCTATCGCCCTCGGCAACTTCGAGTTTGGGGACGAATCCCGGGAAATCATCGGGAGTCACTGCCACGCGAACCGGAAGCGGAATCGCGACGGGATTTTCCGTCGACACACCGCCTTCAAGATTAAGATTTAAGCCCTTTTTAAGGCTAACTATCCTTCTCATCCTTAGAATTTAATTTATATACCTTGGTTAAATTTGGAAAGCACAAAGATAAGAAATATACTTTGAATAACATCAAACTAAATGCAACTTACGTTAAAATTTAGCTAAAAATTTATAAAATTAAAGTATCACAAACCAACCAATCGCAACTTTTGGCACACTATCGCCTAATATTGAGCAAAAAAAACAAGAAAACGTTTGCAAACACCGAAATTTCCTTTTAATTTTGCATACTGTTTTGAAGACCGTTCACCGCAAGGAGGACGGATTTGTCGCGTCATATACAACTCCCGCAATAAAAAATTTCAAAACTACCGACCGAGAATAATAAACCAAACAACCAATAATCAACAAACCAAAAACTTAAAATCTTTTAGTAATTACAAAAATTATGGAAGCTCAAAAGCCAAATCCCGCAAAGCCCGCAAAGGCTAATTCTAACACCGGAAGCAATGTTGTCGGTATCAAGAATGCATTCTTGGTTATTATCGCATGTGCTGTAGTAGCTGTATCGCTCTTCCTCTTCTGGTTCGGTCACGAATCTCACTTTGAAGAAGGTCACCCCATCGACCTCTGGGGAACTATCTACATGGGTGGTTTCATCGTGCCTATCCTCCAAACACTCTTCCTCACTGTAATCGTACTCTCAGTTGAACGTTGGATCGCTCTTTCTTCAGCAAAAGGCAAAGGTTCAATCGAAAAATTCGTTGCCGGCGTTAAGAAATGTCTTGCTGCCAACAACATCCAAGGTGCAAAAGACCTCTGCGCAAAACAGAAAGGTTCAGTTGCTGCCGTTGTAGCTGCCGCTCTCGTTAGCTACGAAGAAATGGACAAGAACACTCTTCTCACCAAAGAACAGAAAATTGCCAACCTTCAGAAAACTGTTGAAGAAGCAACCGCTCTCGAAATGCCCGCTCTCCAGCAGAACCTCCCCATCGTTGCAACTCTCACCACTCTCGGTACTCTCGTCGGTCTTCTCGGTACTGTGATCGGTATGATCAAGTCATTCCAAGCTCTTGCAGCATCTGGTGCTCCTGACTCAACCGAACTTTCAACCGGTATCTCTGAGGCACTTATCAACACCGCCTTCGGTATCGCAACCGGTGCATTCGCTGTTATCTCTTACAACTTCTACACCAACAAGATTGACAATCTTACCTACGCGATCGACGAAATCGGTTTCTCTATCGTGCAGACATTCGCAGCTTCTCACTAATCCCTGTTATTGATAACTCAAATTTCAAGGTTTAACCAATAAAACTAACCTCTAACAATAGATTATCATAATATGGGAAAAGTAAAAATGAAGAGAAAAAGCACCCTCATCGACATGACCGCGATGAGTGACGTGACTGTGCTCTTGCTTACTTTCTTCATGTTGACATCTACCTTCCTTCAGAAGGAGCCGGTCACTGTCATGACCCCCTCCTCTGTTTCGGAGCAGAAAGTACCGACAGCCAACTTGGCATCGATACTCGTAAGCCCCGAGGGGAAAATCTTCATCTCCATTGCCGGTGACGCTGACGCCGAAACCAAAGACACATGGGGATCTGAGGCTCTCCGCAAGACGATTCTTGATGAAGCAGTAACGCTCTACAACAAGCAGCACCCCGCAAATCCGGTGCAGATTAGTGTAGCACAGCGCGAAGCATTCTCTAAAATCAATATGTTTGGTGTTCCGTTCCAAGTACTTCCGCAATTCCTCTCAATGTCTCAGACTGACCAAGACAAGTTCATCTCCGACATGACTCAGAAAGGCGTTGGTATTCCTATCAATGACAACAAAGATATGGAACACCTCAACGAGTTCCAGATCTGGATGCGTGCAATCTACAATTCAGGAAACGACAACCTCCAAAAAGCTCTCAAAAAGGGCGACGGTATCGCTGTTAAAGCCGACAAGAACACTTCTTATGCAACTGTTCACGACGTGCTTGACAACCTCCAGACATTGAAGATGAACCGCTTCAGCATCATGACAGCGTTAAAAACCGAGGCAGAATAATCATTATGGCACAAATAGAACAATCAAGCGGCGGCAAAAAGAAAAAAGGCGCCCAGAAGAAAATGCAGATCCACGTGGACTTCACCCCCATGGTGGATATGAACATGCTTCTGATTACATTCTTCATGCTTTGTACCACAATGATCAAATCTCAAACTCTCACCATTTCGCTCCCCTCGAACGAAAAAGTTGAGCAGCAAGAGATGAACAAAGCCAAGGAATCTGAAGCAATCACACTCATCCTGACAACTGAACGCAATGCCAACGGCGACGTCAAGAACGACGAAAGCGGTCGTCCGATGAACACAGTCTACTACTACGAAGGTATGGCTGACTACACCGACGAAAACGGCGACGGAATTCTCGACAACAACAAGCTGAAAGCTGAACAATTCATCGGCAACGACGGAAAACTCCAGCGTGGCATCCGCAAGATCCTCCACGATCGCAACAAGACCGTGCTCGACAAAATCGAGACCGAAAAGACCAAATGGCGCAACAAAGAGTTCTCTTCAAACTCTGCCATCAACGACTCGATCTATCAAGCACACGCTCGTGCAATCCGTAACGACTCGACAATCACACGTCCCGTTGTGATCATCAAGGCAACCCCCGAAGCATCATGGGAAAGCTTAATCAGCGCACTTGACGAAATGCAAATCAATCAGATCTCTCGTTATCAGATTGACAACATCAACAAGAATGACTCTGTGCTCATCCTTGACTACATCGCCAAGAACCCCAAGAAATGATAGTTGATGACTGATATATATTAACCCTGTAAATTCTCTATTGAAATATGGCAAAAGATGTAGATCTTTCATCACTTGAATGGATTGACCTTGTATTTGAAGGCAAAAATAAAGAATTCGGAGCATATCAGCTCCGCAAGGCTTCTGCAAAGCGCCACAACCGCGCAATGCTTGTAATCGTAATCGTCCTCGCAATCATCGCATTGCTCGCCCTCCTCGCCAACACCGTGCTCCAGCAAGCTGAAGCGCGTCCGGAAGACCAGATCGAGCAGACTATAATCGACTACTCTGCCGAAGAGCAGGAAGAGGAAGAGCCCGAAGAACCCGAGCAGCAGCGCGTCGAAGAGCAGCAACCCGAAGCTCTCCCCGAAGAAATCCTCAACACTGTGAAAGCAACCGAACTTCAAATCACTCGTGACGAAGAAGTCGTTGAGGAAATCAAATCGCAGGACGAACTCAAGGAAACTGACACCGCCGTTGGTACAACCGACTTCGACAAGGGTACTGACGACCTCAACGTGGTTCGCGAGCACAAAGAAGAAGTCATCGTTGAAGAGAAGAAACCCGAACCGGTCGACGACAATCAGGTATTCACCGTCGTTGAACAGAAACCTCAGTTCCCCGGTGGCGAAGCTGCCCTCCTCAAATGGGTGAGTGATCACCTCCGCTACCCGGCAATGGCTCAGGAAAACAACATCCAAGGTCGCGTCGTGGTTCAATTCGTTGTCACCAAAACCGGTAAAGTCGGTGAAGTTAAGGTGATGCGTTCAAAAGACCCCGACCTCGACAAGGAAGCTGTTCGCGTGGTTAAAGCTCTCCCCGACTTCGTTCCCGGTAAGATGAATGGTCACGCAGTGAACGTTTGGTACACACTCCCCGTGACATTCAAACTTCAGGGAATCTAATCTCGTCCCTTATCAACTCTGAATCATACTCGACCGTCATCAATCGCGATGACGGTCGTTTTTTTTCATCTGTCATGACAAAACTGACACTTGTTTGTCACCCCGCTAAATCATAAAAATCACAATTAAAGAGCAATAGCAATCCGCCGATTTCCCGACCTGACAACTCAACCAATTGGCATAATTTTTGTTAGATTAATTGTAGCGACGTTAAAACGAGCCGGGCGCACACCACTCCCCCACTCGGTCGAAATAAACGCCGACAAAACAAAATCAGACACAACAATTATTCAACATTGCTCATGAACTTCAACAATTTCACAATCAAGTCACAGGAAGCAATCCAAAAAGCGATTGAAATTACCCGTGGAGCAGGCAATCAGGCCATCGAGCCGATCCATCTGCTCAAAGGAGTCATGATCGAAGGCGAATCACTCATCAACTTCATCCTCGCCAAAACAGGCGTCGATGCAGCAAACCTGATGCGCCAAGTTGACTCCAAAATTGCCGCCGAGCCAAAAGTGTCAGGCGGCGAACCATACCTCAGCCGTAGTACCAACGACGTGCTCCAATCCGCGCTCGACATCGCCAAGAAACAAGGCGACGAATACGTCACACTCGAAGCCATGCTCACGGCAATCTTCGCGACCGACTCATCGGCATCGACAATACTCAAAGATGCCGGACTCAACCGCCACGACCTCGACTCAGCGATAGCCGAACTCCGCAAAGGCAAAAAAGCTACCGACCAAAGCGCGGAAGAAACATATCAAGCCCTCGCCAAGTACGCCATTAATCTTAATGAACGCGCACGCGAAGGCAAACTCGACCCCGTCATCGGACGAGACGACGAAATCCGTCGCGTACTCCAAATCTTGTCGCGACGCACCAAAAACAACCCTATGCTGATCGGCGAACCCGGAACAGGCAAAACAGCCATTGCCGAAGGCTTGGCACAGCGAATCGTCCGCGGCGATGTCCCCGAAAATCTGCGCAGCAAACAGATTTACTCGCTCGACATGGGCGCACTCGTCGCCGGCGCAAAATACAAAGGCGAATTTGAAGAACGTCTGAAAGCCATCGTCAACGAAGTCACCGGCTCCGACGGCGAAATCATACTGTTTATCGACGAAATCCACACCCTCGTCGGCGCAGGCAAAGGCGAAGGAGCAATGGATGCCGCCAACATCCTCAAACCGGCCCTCGCCCGAGGCGAACTCCGCTCGATCGGCGCAACAACGCTCGACGAATATCAGAAATATTTCGAAAAAGACAAAGCCCTCGAACGCCGATTCCAAAAAGTAATGGTCAACGAGCCTGACGAAGCCGCAGCCATAGCCATACTTCGAGGATTGAAAGAACGCTACGAAAACCACCACAAAGTGCGTATCCGCGACGAAGCAATCATCGCCGCCGTCACCCTCTCGGAGCGTTACATCACCGACCGTTTCCTCCCCGACAAAGCCATCGACCTCGTCGACGAAGCAGCATCGAAACTCCGCATCGAAATCGACTCCGTCCCCCAAGCACTCGACGAAATCACCCGTCTAATTTCACAGAAAGAAATCGAACGCGAAGCAATCAAGCGCGAGGGCGACAGCGAAAAAGTCAAGGAAATCGAAAAATCCCTTGCCGACCTCCGCGACCAAGAGAAAGACTTCTCCGCCAAGTGGAAAGCCGAAAAAAGCTTGATCAACAAAATTCAGCAAAACAAAATAGACATCGAGCAACTCAACTTTGAAGCCGAGCGAGCCGAGCGCGAAGGCGACTACGCAAAGGTAGCCGAAATCCGCTACTCGAAAGTGCGCCAGAAAGAGCAAGAAAACGACGACATCCACCGTCAGCTCAAAACCATGCAAGGCGAAAAAGCCCTCATCAAAGAAGAAGTCGACGCCGAAGACATTGCCGACGTCGTCTCGCGTTGGACAGGAATCCCCGTCAACAAGATGGTTCAAAGCGAGAAAGACAAATTGCTCAACCTCGAAGCCGAGCTCCACAAACGAGTCGTCGGACAAGACGACGCAATTTCAGCCATCGCCGATGCCGTCCGTCGTTCGCGCGCCGGACTCAACGACCCTCGTCGACCCATCGGCTCGTTCATCTTCTTGGGCACAACAGGTGTCGGAAAGACAGAGCTTGCAAAAGCACTCGCCGAATACCTCTTCGACGACGAAAACATGATGACCCGAATCGACATGAGCGAATATCAGGAGAAACACTCCGTCAGCCGACTCGTCGGCGCGCCTCCGGGATATGTCGGCTACGACGAAGGCGGTCAGCTCACCGAAGCCGTCAGACGCAAGCCCTACTCCGTCGTGCTATTCGATGAAATCGAAAAAGCCCACCCAGACGTGTTCAACATACTCCTCCAAGTCCTCGACGACGGTCGTCTGACCGACAACAAAGGACGTATGGTCAACTTCAAGAACACGATCATCATCATGACTTCAAACATGGGGTCAAACATCATCCGCGAAAACTTCGCAAAAATGACACACGAAAACCGAAGCGAAGTCATCGAGCACACAACAACGGAAGTTATCGAACTCCTCAAACAGACAATCCGTCCCGAGTTCCTCAACCGTATCGACGAAACGATCATGTTCACCCCGCTCGACGAGCATGAAATTGAAGAAATCGTCCGCCTGCAAATCGCATCCGTCAAAAAGATGCTTGCCCACGCCGGCGTCACCCTCGAAGTCACCCCCGCCGCCGTCAAATATCTCGCACAGGAAGGCTACGACCCCGAATTTGGTGCACGTCCCGTCAAGCGCGTAATCCAAAGAATCGTCCTCAACCAACTGTCGAAAGACATCCTTGCGCAAAAAATCGACCGCGAAAAAGCTATCGTCATCGACAGCGACGGCACAGACATCACGTTCAGCAACTGATTGAAAGTAGAAACAACACACTTAACAAAATAAACACTCCAACGATTATGAAACGAACCCTTTATCTGCTAATCGCATTCGCGTCGCTGTTGCCGATCTTCTCATCGTGTAACGACGACAAAGATGTCCCGCAAGTCAGCTTGCAGATCGACTACACGGGAGCGATTGCCGAGGACGGCACACTCTACGTGGTCAGCGGTGACACACTCTCCATCAACGCCCTCCGTGCCATCCCCGACGAAGGCACCAAACCGGCAACAATCAGCTCCGTCGCCTACGATTGGGACGGCATCCCGCTTGTACGCACCAATCTGTCGCCCTTCCCGATAAAAATCAGCACGGCTGACATCAAAACCGGCGACCACTACCTCGGAGTCTACGCCACCGTCCTCCAAGTCGACAAACCGATCGGCTTTGCAATCACACGCTTCCCGATTGTAATTGTCGCCGACAAGAGCGAACTCCCTGACAGCGACAAAACCGAAGGGACAATCTCACCGGAGACCTATATTTCCGACAAAGAAATCTAACCTCGCCGCGAGCACCTGTCCTCCCCCACCCGACAAACGTCAAGACTAATGTCGGACATCACCTATCGCTCCGACAAGCAAGAAAAAAACGATCAATTTTCGAGTAAAATGGCTGTGCCGCCCCTCTCCCAAAGACTCGCCACAGCCACTCGAAAATCGACCGTTTTTTTCATGTTCAGAAATTGGCTTGCGATACCGTACAGGAATTTCGGCTGGTTGGACAAAGTTCCGAATAAGTTCCGTGCGGCAAAAAGAAAAGGACTTTGTCGGCAATGATTTCGTTCCATCGGTTGAAGGCCAGATTGGTTGTT
>CAZCCI010000003.1:92450-174026 GCA_964497255.1 uncultured Staphylococcus sp. | reverse complement strand
ACTTGGCGCAGTCGATTGTTTTTTGTCACTTCTGTTTTCGTTTTCTGTCTACTACTAATTGGCAGATACGGCAGAAGACGGAGCTATTTTATTTGCCATTTCAACGGCTTTTGTAATGTGTGAACAAATATGATCTTCTCCAATCATTTTGTCAACACCGGCATTGATTAATGCAGCATGAACATTTTCCTTCACACCCGAAAGAACTACATGGATTCCTTCTTCCTGTGAAGATTTTATCAAGATTTCGAGGTTGTGGATGCCGGTAGAATCAATAAACGGGACTTTTCTCATTCGAATTATACGAACATTCGGTTTGCGCCCCATTGAGTTTCGCATGAGTTCATCAAATTTAGTTGCAACACCAAAGAAGAACGGACCATCGATTTCATAAACTTCCACTCCGGGATTCACATTGAGCACCTCATGATGTACCATTTCTGAATTTTCATCGACGTCAAGTTGTCCGGAGTATGCTTTGATTTCCGTATTTTCCATAACACGACGAAGGAACAAGATTACAGCAAGAAGCAATCCGATTTCAATTGCTATCGTAAGGTCAAAGATTACGGTCAATAAGAACGTAACTGCAAGGACTGTTATATCGCTCTTCGGATTATGTAAAATCGAACGAATGGTGCGCCATCCGCTCATGTTGTAACTTACGACAATCAACACGGCTGCAAGACAAGCCATCGGTATGAGGTTGATTAACGGCATTAGGAACAAGAATATCAAGAAGAGCACAACTGCATGAATAACTCCGGCAATCGGTGTACGTCCGCCATTCGTAATATTAGTCATCGTGCGAGCAATCGCTCCTGTAACGGGGATACCGCCAAAGAACGGAACTACAATATTTGCCATACCCTGACCGATCAATTCTGTATTGCTATTTGTTCGTGTTCCTGTCACGCCATCGGCTACTGTTGCAGAAAGAAGTGATTCGATAGCACCAAGAATTGCAATCGTAAATGCCGACGGAAGCAGGCGGTTGATTGTCGCCATATTTAATTCAAATGCATGGGGCTGAGGTATATCTGTCGACAACGAGCCAAAACGGTCTCCGATCGTTTCAACATGCAACCCGGGAACAAGCGAAACAAATGCAGTTACAAGAATTATAGCAATGAGTGCTCCGGGCAAACGGCGCGAGATCATTGGCGTAACAATAATAATTGCAAGCGACACCAATCCGACTGCAAGTGTAATCCAATCGACATTTCCGAAATTGGCAATATAAGCTCCCCACTTCGGAATAAATTCACTCGGTACATTTTTAAGCCCAAGCCCAAAGAAGTCATTGATTTGAGTCGAGAAAATCGTCAATGCAATACCGGCTGTAAAACCGACAACAATCGGATATGGAATGAATTTAATAACTGTACCTAAACGGAAGACGCCCAAGGCAACAAGTATCAATCCTGCCATAAACGTTGCAATCGCAAGACCTTCGAGACCAAACGATGCAATAATATTATAAACTATTACAATAAATGCTCCCGTCGGACCACCAATCTGAACGGAACAGCCACCGGCTGCCGACACGATGAATCCACCAATTATAGCCGTGATTAAACCCACAGTAGGACTGACACCACTTGCAATACCAAACGCAATAGCAAGTGGCAACGCAACTATGCCTACAACAATACCGGCAACAAGATCGTTCTTAAACTTGTCTGCCGAATAGTTTTTCAAAGCCGAAAACAATTTCGGCCTGAAATCAATTGAACTGTAAAAATTCATTTATTACCTTATATTAAATATGAAAAACCGTAGGTAGAATAATCTCAAATAACGCAAGAATCACTCTTACGCAAGTCAAGACTGCTAACGAGGTATGTTTAAAAACACAAAATTAGTTTTCAACTGCAAAATTACTATAAAAAACTCAAATTTTTCAGATTTTGGCCAAGAAAGTCTTCAACGTTGCAATATAAACCTCATTATTAATCTATTGTCAAAAACAAAGCACTCGGCTTCAACACCGTGAAACCGAGCACTCTGTTTATTAATCGTTCTTGTGTCAATCAGTCTGACACACACTTAATTCTTATTTGTGGCGATTCTTTTTGTTAATCTTAATAGAATCAGTGTTGTAACCAAGGTCTTCCATTTCAAGTGAAGCCCAAATGAACGGGCCAACACCTTTGGCATCATTGTCACGAATAGGCTCACTGAGATAGTATGCGTATGAACCATCACGACGTTTATTTTCTTTCACTTTGGGTGCGGCTTTGAGAACTGCGTCGCTAATACCCGGGCCTAGGCCGGCAACAGCACAGCAATTCATGAGCGAAATAGTACCGTCAGCATCTTCACGAAGGAATGTTTTTATAATGCCTTTATATGACTTGATTCCGGCTTCACGATATTTTTTATCTGTCACCCACCCCTTTCGAGCGGCTTTAAGAAGCGAATATGAGAACATCGACGATGCTGTTGCTTCAAGATAGTTGCCTTCACGCTCTGGCGAATCCATCACTTGATACCAAACACCGGTCTTTGAATCCTGCCATTTGAGAATATTGTCAAAACATTTAGTCAACAATTCAACAAGTTCGCCACGACGTTCGTAGTCCTCGGGAAGAGCTTCAAGGATTTCAACGAGAGCCATTGTGTACCAACCCTGAGCGCGAGCCCAGCAATGTTGAGACAAACCGGTCTCGTTGTCGCTCCAAAACATTTCGCGGCTTTCATCCCACGCATGACGATTTAGTCCGGTTTTAGGGTCCAACGTCCGCTCGTATGTGCTCTTTACTTGGTCAACAGCATCGTCATAAATAGGCTTTGCGAGTTCAGGTGTGTAGATAGTCGATGCCGTAAGCACTCCGTAAGGAAGTCCCATAAATATGCCGTCAAGCCAAACTTGATAAGCATAAATAGCCTTATGCCAATAGACTCCTTCGTTAGTACGCGGTTGATCTCGAAGCTGCTTCATCAGCGTATTCATTGCTTTGAGATTCTTCACTTCCGGAAAATGCTGATACATTCGTGTCACAAAATGGCCTGTGCGCACATTATCAAGATTATAATCCAAAAGTTTGTAACCACGAATCACACCGTCGGGCGAAATCATCGTGTCAGTGTACTCAATGCAATATTCTTTAATATCTTCACCGCCATAACGCAGATATGTATCAAGCATAGATTCGAGTTCGATGCCCATGACATAGCTCCACTTCGGACGTTTTGAGAAATCAAGCATATAGCTTTCAGGTACTCGCTTCATTTCCGAACGAGTAAACCATTCGGAATAATGCTTGGGAGTTTCGTCTGCTTTTTTTGCGGGAGCTTCGGCAGCGTATGTCGCACCGAACGCAGCCAAGACAAAAGCCGCAAGCGTAAGTTTAAGTTTTTTCATTAATAGTTCAGGTTGTGATTATTGATTGTAAGGTGTTAAATCTAACATTTCCACCACCGTTCATTTCGAGCGGATGATATTGTACTTAAATTACCACAAATTTACAAATAAAACCAATATTAACCAAATTTTATTTCATAAATAATTTGCATCATTAATATTAAAAACTTATCTTTGTATTATCATAATCTTAAAAATCAATCAATTTTACATTTAGTATTCATGAAAATCAAGCAAATTCTGATTGCTTTTGCATTGACCGGACTACCAGCATTAGCGTCAGCGCAACTTCTTCCATATCAAAATCCTTCACTATCAGCAGATGAACGCGCGGAAGACCTATGCAAACGCCTTACGCTCGAAGAAAAATCATTACTCATGATGAACTCCTCACCCGCAATCGACCGTCTCGGCATTCCCGCGTTCGATTGGTGGAGCGAAGCCCTTCACGGAGTCGGTCGCAACGGACTTGCAACGGTATTCCCTTCTTGTATCGGAATGGCTGCTTCGTTTGACGACGATCTCATTGAAGAAGTATTCACCGCTGTCAGCGACGAAGCTCGCGCAAAGAACACTCTTGCCCGACATGAGGGTAAAGTCGGCAAATATAAATGTCTGTCGTTTTGGACACCCAATATCAATGTGTTTCGCGATCCTCGTTGGGGACGCGGACAAGAGACCTACGGAGAAGACCCGTATATGAACGGACGTATGGGCCTACGAGTAGTCAAAGGTTTGCAAGGCGACGGCAGTAATAAATATTTCAAGCTCCACGCTTGTGCCAAGCACTATGCAGTCCATAGCGGCCCAGAAAAAACTCGTCACCATTTTAATATAGAGAATCTTCCTGCGCGCGAATTGTGGGAAACATATCTTCCTGCATTTAAAATGCTTGTCAAAGACGGCAATGTACAGCAAGTCATGTGTGCATACCAGCGTTTTGAGGGCTCACCGTGTTGCGGTTCGGACAAATTATTAAATTCAATACTGCGATACAATTGGGGATTCGATGGACTTGTAGTCAGCGACTGTGGTGCTATTGGAGATTTTTATCGCAAAGGGCGCCACGAAGTATCAAAAGATGCTGAAGCAGCATCGGCTCTCGGCGTTCTTAGTGGCACAGATGTTGAATGTGGTGGAGTCTACAAAAACCTACCCGAAGCCGTCAGACGCGGCGACATAAAAGAGTCAGATATTGATATCAGCATCAAACGCCTCCTCAAAGGACGCTTTGAACTTGGCGATTTCGACCCCGATTCACTTGTTTCGTGGACATCAATTCCGATGAGTGTAGTCAACTCAAAAGAACATCGTGATCTCGCACGCAAAATGGGTCGCGAACAGATGGTTCTCCTTAAAAATAATGGCATTCTCCCACTCTCTCCAAATACCCCCAATATAATGGTCATGGGACCGAATGCTGCCGACTCAACAATGATGTGGGGCATCTATTACGGTCAACCCGGGCACACCGTCACTGCAATCGAGGGGCTCAACGCTCGCGCAGGTCACACTCTCCCCTACACTCGTGGATGCTCTGTCACTCGCATGACTGATCGCGAAAGCGTGTTCAACAACATCAGTTGTTCAAAAGGTCAAGGAATGGAAGCCGACTATTGGAATAACATTTCAATGTCAGGCGAACCGACTGTAAAAACCGTCTATACATCAGCAATCCAACTTGACAATGGAGGCAATACTGCATTTGCTGCCGGTGTAAATTTGACAAACTTTACGACCAGAATCAAAGGCACATACACCGCCGATCGTGACGAAACTCTCAATATCATCTATAACAACGACGACGGAATGCGAATCATCATCAATGGTGACACGATTCACAATCGTTGGAAAGTCGACCCGCTCAACTTCCGTGAACGCGAATTTAAAGTGAAGAAAGGCGAAAAATACCAAATCGAGGTCAACTATATGCAACTCGAAGATGATGCGACACTTAATTTCGACATTCTTCGCACCCGTGAAGTTACTGCCGCCGATGCTGTTGCCAAAGCCAAAGACGCAGACATCGTCATCTTTGTAGGAGGTATTTCTCCTGCCTACGAACGCGAAGAAGCAAAAGTCGTAGAGCCGGGCTTCGACAATGGCGACCGCTCTTCAATCGAACTTCCCGCTCCTCAGCGCGAAATCATCCGCGCTCTCCATGACGCAGGCAAGAAAGTTATCCTTGTAAATTGCAGTGGCAGTGCCGTAGCATTAACTCCTGAAAACGAAATATGCGATGCCATTCTTCAAGCATGGTATCCCGGCGAACAAGGCGGTCACGCCATTGCCGACGTCATTTTCGGCGACTACAATCCTTCGGGCAAACTCCCTGTCACTTTCTATAAAGATGACTCTCAACTTCCCGGCTTTGACGACTATCTGATGGCCGGTCGCACATATCGCTACTTGAAGCAAGCTCCGCTCTATCAATTCGGATATGGTTTGAGCTACACATCATTTAAAATTTCCAAACCGACCTACGCAAACGACAAAATCAAAGTCAATGTCAAGAACACAGGCAAAGTAGCCGGTACAGAAATCGTTCAAGTCTATATGCGTCGTCCTGCCGACACCGCCGGACCAAACAAAACGCTTCGCGGCTATGCTCGCGTTGAACTCGCTCCCGGCGAGAGTCGCGATGTTGAAATCGACTTTCCTCGCAATTTATTTGAAAACTGGGATGAAGCCGCACAAGAAATGCGAATCGTCCCCGGGGAATACGAACTTATGGTCGGATCTTCAAGCGCAGACAAAGACCTCAAAAAGATCAAAGTCAAAATTTGATTGAACAAAGATTGAGTCATAAAAAAGAGAGGCTTGCATGTATAAAACTCACCGCAAGCCTCTTTTTTTTAGCAACTGCTTAGATATCTCTAATCAGCTAAACAAAGTTCGACAGGGCAATGGTCTGACCCCATGATGTCCGAATGGATTTTTACATCTGCGATACGAGATGCCAAACGCGAGCTGACAAGGAAATAATCTATACGCCACCCGATGTTCTTTTCACGAGCCCTCATGCGGTAGCTCCACCAAGTATAAGCATTCTCAAGGTCAGGATTAACAGCTCTGAACGTGTCAACAAATCCCATTTCAAGCAACTTTGTAAACTCACCTCGCTCCTCCTCCGTAAATCCGGCGTTGCGAATGTTTGATTTTGGGTTTTTCAAATCAATTTCTTTGTGGGCAACATTCATATCACCACAAACAATCACCGGTTTCTCACCGTCGAGTTTTGAAAGATAGTCTCGGAAAGCCGCCTCCCACTCCATTCGATAAGGCAGTCGAGCCAATTCTCCTTGCGAATTGGGGGTATAAACCGTCACAATATAATAATCACCCATATCAAGAGTAATTACACGCCCTTCATGATCATGCACATCAACACCTATTCCGTATACGACATTCTTCGGCTCTATCCGCGAAAATATTGCGGTTCCGGAATAGCCTTTGCGATCGGCAAGATTCCAATATGAATGATACCCCTCAAATTCAAGTTCAAACGCTCCGGGACTGAGCTTCGTTTCTTGCAAACAGAAAAAATCCGCATCAAGCGATTTAAAGATGTCGCAGAATCCTTTGCCGCAGACCGCTCTAAGACCATTGACATTCCAAGATATAAATTTCACGATTGAATTATTTTTTTGATTTAATAAGTGCAAATATCTTACCTTTATATGGATTTCACATACCCCTTGCATCTTATTTTGCAAAATTTAACACACCAATATGTAACTAATCTATCTTTTTTGCGTCTAATTAGATGTAAACTATTTCTAAAAGGCAATCCATTCATTATGATAATCAGTCTTAAAGACATCAATAAATCCTATCCCGGAGCAGTGCCGCTCCATGTCCTCAAAGATGTCAATCTCTCAATTGAGAAAGGCGAACTCGTCTCAATCATGGGCGCATCCGGCTCGGGAAAATCTACCCTTCTCAATATTCTCGGTATTCTTGATAACTATGATTCCGGAGAATATTACCTTGACAACGTCCTCATTAAAAATCTCAATGAAAACAAAGCTGCCGACCTTCGCAACTACATGATCGGCTTCGTATTTCAATCGTTCAACCTCATCAGCTACAAAAATGCCCTTGAAAACGTGGCACTTCCACTTTTCTATCGAGGGGTTTCACGTCGGCAACGCAACAAGCTCGCAATGGAACAATTGGAACGTATGGGTATGGCAGACCGAGCAACCCACCTGCCAAGTGAATTATCAGGAGGGCAAAAACAACGTGTAGCAATCGCTCGATCACTCATAACAAAGCCCTCTATCATTCTTGCCGATGAACCGACAGGAGCTCTCGACTCAAAAACGTCAAAAGAAGTGATGCAAGTGTTTCGCGATCTCAATGCCGATGGCATGACTATCGTGATTGTCACCCATGATCCCGGTGTCGGCGAACAGACCAATCGAATCATTCGTATTGTTGACGGTCGAATCGTCTCTTAAACCCTTGGAAGCAGGTCTTTATAAGAACATTACTCACACTAATCCTCTTCTACTCATAACTAATGTTTGATCTTGCAAATGAAATAATGGCGACCTTGCGCAACAATAAATTGCGCACCATACTGACCGGATTTGCCGTTTCGTGGGGCATATTCTTGCTCATAGTCCTTTTAAGTGTGTCTCGCGGATTGGTAAATGGAATGGAAGCCATGTTCAGCCAACGTGATACAGAGACTGTATCTATTCGTGGGGGATACGCTCAAAAAGCTTTCAAAGGCTTGAAAGAAAACCGAAGAGTCCAACTCAAAGACCCCGATTTAGCAGTTCTATCGTCTCAAAATGCCAATATTATTTCCGAAGTGACAGCTCAAATATCAAATGACTCAGCTTATATCTCCAGTTCGAAAGATTACTTAACCGGAGGTTTTCGCGGAGTCTATCCTTCGGAATTACGCAACAGCGGTCTTGACATGGTTGCAGGTCGTTTTATCAACCAAAACGACATCAACAGCAAGCGTAGAGTTGTTGTCATCCATGAAGAATCAGCTAAGACTTTATTCGGGAATAATAATCCGGTTGGACAACTCGTGAAAATTTGCGAGCTATCGTTTACTGTAGTCGGAACATACAAGCAAGAATGGCGTCGCGATGTATTTGTGCCCTACTCCACAGCTCGTTCCATGTCCGGAGGCTCAGACAAAGTAAACAATATTACTGTAAAACTCAAAAATGTTACCTCTCTCGAAGAAAGTGATGCCGCCGAGCAAAGTTTTAGATCAACATTAGGTCGACAACACACATTTGCCGAAGACGACAACGGCTCTCTTTGGATTTGGAATCGTTTTTCTGACTATATGCGAACCTCGTCGGCGATGGGAGCTATCGGCATGACTGTATGGATCATAGGCTTGCTGACAATGTTGTCGGGAATCGTCGGTGTCAGCAACATCATGTTTGTCTCTGTCCGCGAACGTACTCACGAAATCGGAATCCGTCGAGCTATCGGAGCTAAACCACGTAGCATATTGCGTCAGATAATTCTTGAAAGTGTGGCAATTACAACGCTATTCGGATATGTTGGTATAGTTTTAGGAATGCTGGTATCGCAAGGCATTTCAATGCTGGTTGGTGATGGCGGCGACCGTCCGATCTTGAAAGATCCGACAGTCGATATCTCAATAGCCATACAAGTCACATTGGTCTTGATTGTTGCAGGTGCGCTTGCCGGGCTTTTCCCCGCAATGAAATCACTAAAAATCAAACCCGTAGAAGCTCTGCGAGACGAATAACCACCGAATACAGAATCATTAAAATGAAAAATCCAATATTTGATATAGATAATTGGCGCGAAATCGGGACTACTCTTGCCCAAAACAAGACGCGCACTTTCATGACTGCATTTGGAATATTCTGGGGTACGGCTATACTCGCCATGCTTATCGGAGGCTCGAAAGGTTTGAAAAATTTCATGGGACGCAATTTTGAAGGCTTTGCTACGAATGTCGCCATCGTTTTCCCCGGACGAACCACCAAAGCATACGCAGGATTCAATAAAGGACGTGAAATCGAACTTGATATTCAAGATGCCGCCAATATTCGCCGCGCCATTCCTGAAATTGACAAATCGTCAGTGGTCTATAATCTATGGGCTAACGCTCTTTACGGTCAAAACACTTCAAACGCAATGCTCTCCGGAGTAGAAAGCGAATATGATAAAATTTTCACCCCGAAGATGTTTGAAGGTCGATTTATCAACGAAGCTGACAACAATCGCTTGCGCAAAGTCTGCGTTGTCGGTAAAAAGGTCGCCGACGAATTGTTCGGTTCGGAATCAGGTATTGGTAAAGAAATTTCACTCAATGGTATCTACTATTTAGTCATCGGCATTGCCGGGCAAACATCGGAAATTAGAATGGGAGCGGAACTTGACGAATCAGTCATCATTCCCTATAATTCAATGCGAGCCAACTATAATCTTGGTTCAAAAATCGGAATTTTTATGATGACATTGAAAAGCGGGTATTCCCCCGGAGACTATAAAGATACTGTCAAACGCCTCGTCTCGCGCAACCACTCTTTTGCACAAGATGATGACGGAGCAATGTCGTTTTTCGATATATCCGAACAGTTTAAAATGGTCGACAACGTGTTTTTCGGCATCTCTCTTCTTGCGCTAATCGTCGGCGTCGGAACACTGCTTTCGGGAATCGTCGGTGTCGGAAATATTATGTGGATTATTGTCCGCGAGCGCACTCACGAAATCGGAATCCGTCGAGCTATCGGAGCCAAGCCGCGCGACATCATCATTCAAATACTATCCGAAAGCATGGTTTTAACTACCATAGCCGGCATCACCGGTATATGCTTTGCAATTATATTGCTTGCTGTTGCGGAAAACATATTTGCCGACGAGCAGGGTGTCATTGCATTCCAACTTTCATTCATCCAAGCCGTCTATATTTTGGTCACATTCCTTATCCTCGGTTCACTGGCGGGGCTCATCCCGTCAATCAAAGCAATGAAAATCAAGCCGATTGAAGCTTTGACTCAAAAATAGGTCATAAATACAACCCAAAGTTGAATAATTAACAAATAATAAAATATAAACTAAAATGAAGAAGTTTTTGCGGATTTTTATGTGGTGTTTGATCGCCGCAATATTCATCGGAACATTCGTCTATCTCTTTATCAAATCTCAACCTGAAAAAGAAGTCTACGAGCTCGTAAGCCCGACAATCGGTACGATTGAACGCAACACTGTGTTGACCGGAAAAATCGAGCCTCGCGATGAAATCGAAATCAAACCACAGGCATCCGGTATCATATCTGAAATTAATATAGAAGAAGGCGATATGGTGCAAGCCGGTGATGTGGTAGCCAAAATTAAGATTGTCCCTGATGAGGGGCAACTGTCTTCTGCTCTTTCACGCATCAACACTGCAAAAATCAGTCTTGAAGACGCTCGATTAAAACATGATCGCAATAAACTCCTCTATGACAAGAAGGTGATCAGCCGAGAAGAATATGAAACGACTGCCACTACTCTCTCGCAGGCAAAAGCCGAACTCGACGCTGCGGAAGATGCTTATTCAATCGTCAAGGAGGGCGTTTCAAAAACAAATGCCAAAGAAAGCAATACACTTGTCCGCGCAACCATCACCGGAATCGTTCTCGATGTTCCGATCAAAGTAGGTAGCTCGGTGATTCAAGCAAACACAATGAACGACGGAACGACTGTTGCAACAGTTGCCGATATGAACAATCTTATTTTTGAAGGCAAAGTCGATGAAACCGAAGTCGGGATGCTCTCCGTCGGTCAACCGATGGAAATTTCAATCGGAGCTCTCCCCGATTTGAAACTCAACGCAGTTATTGAACTCATTGCTCCGAAAGGGGTAGAAACCAACGGTGCAAATACATTTGAAATCAAAGCTGCAATCAATGTTCCCTCCGGAGAAAAACTGCGTGCCGGTTACAGTGCAAATGCGACTGTCAATCTGTCAAAAGCATCAGACGTACTAACTATTCCTGAAAGCGTGATTGAATGGAAAGGTGACAGCACATTTGTCTATGTCATGACCGACAGCCTGCCCGAGCAAAAATTCGAACGTACAGCGATCTCAACCGGGACATCAGACGGAATCAATATCCAAGTAAACGACGGAATCTCAGAAAACGACAAACTCCGAGGCTCTATAATCAAAAAATAATCAGCCCCTCTCTTTTATTATCCTTCGATAAAGAAATGAAACGAATCTTATTTTCCCTCCTCATTTGCGCGGGAGTTACATGTGAAATATCTGCCGATGCTTGGAGTCTCGACAGTTGCATCAATTATGCTCTCTGCCACAATTTAAATATTAAAAATGCCGAAATCACACAATTGCAGAACGAACTATCTGTCACTGAGGCAAAAGATGGATTTCTCCCTCAAATTTCGGCAGGAGCGAACCAAAATTGGGCATTCGGACGTGGTTTGACATCTGCTAACACATACGCAAACCGCAATACTTCTTCATTTTCTTGGAATGCTCAAATGTCGTTGCCGATATTTCAAGGATTGCGCAACATTCGCCAACTTCGCTATGCAAAATCAAGCCTTTCAATGGCTGAAAAACAAACCGAAGCGCAGCGTGACGAAGTACGCCTCAGCGTGATTACGTCATATTTGCAAGTTCTTTACAACAAAGAGCTTCTCGAAGTCAGTCGCGAGCAACTCAGACTCTCGAATATTCAATTAGAACGTCAACGCACACTTCTCGAAGGTGGCAAAGTGCCCGAAGTCGATGTGATTCAAGCTGAAGCACAAGTTGCTCAAAACGAAGTGCAACTTGTCAACTCGGAAAACGATTACTCTTCATCTATTATTGAGCTTGCCAAACTTCTTGAACTAAACGACATCGAAGCATTTGACGTCAAGCCGGTCGACGAACAAGGTAAGGCATTGCCATCGACAGAAGAAATATACAGAAACGCGCTAACCAATTATCCGGCAATTGACGCAGCTCGTAAAGCAATCAAAGTTGCCGACGATGGCGTTTCTCTCGCAAAAAGCGGCTATCTACCAACTCTCAGTTTCAATGCCGGGCTCGGAAGTAGCTACTATACAATTTCTGGCGACAAGAGCAATTCGTTCAGTACTCAAATGCGTGACAACTTCTCGAAAAGCCTCGGATTTTCACTCAATATTCCGATTTTCGATGCATTCTCGACACAAAACCAAGTTAAACAGGCAAAGGTTCGCAAACTTAGTGCACAACTTCAACTTGAACAGCAACAAAGTGAGCTACACAAATCAATTCGCCTTGCCTACCAACAAGCAGTCGGTGCAGAGAAAAAATATGAAGCAAGCAAAGTCGCTGTCAAAGCTTCAAAAGCTGCACTCGACGCTATGACTGAAAAATACAACTATGGAAAAGCCAACGCAACTGAGTGGGAACAAACGCAATCCGACTATATCACGACCCTTTCTCAGCAAGTTCAAGCCAAATATGAAATGATACTCCGCAATCGCGTCCTCGACTTCTATAATCGAATCTTTTAAAACCTTTGACAATAATACATAAATCGAGCGAGAGCCTGACTTCAACCAAAGAGTCAATACCTCTCGCTCGATTTTCCGTTTTCTCAAAATACCCTACGAAGCATCAGCTTGCTTGGATATTTCATTTCCGAGTTTTTCCTTTTGCCAAAACTGAAATAGGGATTAGAATCCGAGTTCAAGACAAGTCCAACGATTCATTACTTCGTGTGATTTATATTTTAATCCGAGAGGCTCGGCGACTTCAAGTATCACCGGAACATCTTCTTCATAAAATCCACTCAATAGCACTGTTGCACCGGATTTCAATGTCATAACATACGCCGACAAGTCGGCAGTGATAATATTGCGATTGATATTTGCAATGAACAAGTCTACGCCTCCAAGAGATTTGAGTTGCGCAGCATCGCCAAGATGCAAACTGATATTTTCAGCAGAATTCAGTTTCACATTGTCGACAGCATTATTGAATGCAAATTCATCAATCTCGACAGCATCGATCTTTTCAGCACCTCGCATTGATGAAAGGATTGCAAGGATTCCTGTTCCGGTTCCCATATCAATAACCGTTTTTTCAGTTAAATCCATAGACAACAAACGTCGCATGATGAGGGTCGTCGTTGCATGGTGTCCGGTACCAAACGCCATTTTGGGGTCAATAACAATATCATAGCGACACTGCGGAATATCCTTATGAAATGAACTATGAACTACACACTGATTATCTATGACTATCGGCTGAAAATAATTCTTTTCCCACTCACTGTTCCAATCCCGACCTTCAACCTTTGTGTCAGTCATATTAAATTGGGTTTCAATTGGGAAATCCGCCAATACAGCATCAACCGATTCTTTGGAATACAGTTCCGCTTTTATATAAGCCGTCACGCCGTCGCTATCCGGCACAAAAGTTTCAAATCCTGATTCGGCAAGCATTGCCGCCAATATATCGGTTCTCGTCTCGTCACAAGGACTGAGATCGAGACGCACTTCTACGTAATCGTTCACGTTGTGATGATATTATTGAATGTATAATTTATTTTTGTGATGAATTTTATCCGGAATCAACGTTTCCGACGAAATAGTCGCATCGTTTTAAATACCTTTCCTCCAATCCTGAACGCCAACAAAGCCACGTCAAGATAGCTCAATGTTCCAAGCACCTTACCAAACAAACTCGAAGTCTTGACAACCGAACCGGAGTCTTTAAAATTCGAGAAATTGCGCTTTATCCGATCTCGATTTATTTCAAGACGTGCTGCCATATATGCACGCATATATCGGAGTTCATCAATATCATAACCTTTCCAATCAGGCTTTTCGTGTGGAAATTCTTTTCTCATAATCAGACTTTGAATTGTTGAATCCGATAAAAATCAAGAGTTAAAAAACAAACGAGAGACGAATCGAGCAATCGGATTTATTATCAACTGCTTCCGACAGGCTATGACAATCGCCAACAAAACGCAATAAAATCCACAGACGATAAAATAAGCCCATATTATTCCAACGCCTTCGGCTATACAGCGCACTATTGCAATCGACAGAAAAAACAAAATGAATGCACTAAGCACAAGAGCAATTAATGCGACTGCAATTGCAGCCAACAATATTGTCATCTTCTCAGCCGCCGTAAATTTCGCATAGCCGAGATTCAATTTAAACGTATCTTGAAATTCAGCCCACAACGTATGTATTTGATTTTGTTTGTCAGCCATGATAAATATAGGAAAATTGAGGTTATAACCTACCCCTCATTTTTCAAACTCGCATCGCATTTCGACAAATGAAATGCGACACGAGTCCGTATGACATATATCATCATTAACACCTATACGATGATACACACCGCATGATGTCTATGTTATTTTTATCAGTCGTCGATTTCCGTGGTTAACTGTTCCACGAGAGCATCGATTTCATTGTCGGAACAAATGATTCCTTTCTTACGAAGGAGTTCGGCAATGCGAGCACGAACATCTTCACCCTTTTCAGGAGCAAAAAGAACTGCAGCACCAGCACCGACAATTGCACCGCCAATAAAGGCATAAAGTAATGACAAATTTGACATAATCTTGTATATTTTATATCAATGATTAATTATCCTAAATGATTTCGGTTCTTACTTATTGATCTCATCGGCTATTTCGTCGGCGAGCTCTTCAAGTTTACTCTTTTGAAGTTTCACTCCTTTGCGTTCAAGATACTTAACAATGTTATCACGAGTTTTTTCACCCTTTTCAGGAGCAAGGAGAAGACCCACTGCAGCACCGGCGACTGCGCCACCAATCACTGCAAGCACGATGTTTAAAGCTTTCATCTTATTATTGTTTTGGAAATTAATTATTCGTATTCACTATATAAAACGCAACAAATGGACTATTGTTCATTTGCTCTGCTGTCAAAGATACGATGTTTTATTCGTCTTTCCAAAAAATCAAATTAAAAACCTTCGCAAGCAAGAAAAATTTTATTGATTCAGATACTAAGGAGCCGTCTTTCACCACTCAATAGTCAAAGTTTCATAAAAAACAGCAGGCATATTAGGATGAGGGCTGAGGATTCGCTAACTTTGTGACCCTAAACAAATATCCTTTCAAAACCATCTTCCGTATAGTAACTACCAATGATTAAAAATCTCATATTTGACTTCGGGAAAGTACTTGTCGACTATGATTTCAAGGCTTTGCTTGACACATATTTTTCAGATGAAGATGAATGTTTGCGTTTCAACGCAATCTTTACTTGTTCCGAATTTATTGATAAATGTGATCGAGAAATCATCCCGTTTGCCGATATAATCAATGAAGCCAAACATGAACACCCTGAATTTGAAGATGCATTACAATTTTTCTACGACCACTACGCTGACTTTGTCACCGGAGAAATTCCGGGAATGAAAACTCAGTTAATCAGATTCAAAAAAGAAGGATTCAAATTATATGGTTTAACAAATTGGTCGAGCGCAGTTTATACGGTCATGCGACGATATTCTGATCTATTTGAATTACTTGACGGCATTGTCATCTCTTCGGAAGAACATTTAATAAAACCCGAACCGGACATCTACCTACGTCTCTGCGAACGATACGGTCTTAAACCGGAAGAATGTCTATTTGCCGACGACAAACCAATCAACGTCAGCGGAGCAAAAGCGGTCGGAATGGAAGCCGTAGTCTTCTCAACAACCGAACAATATCTCAATGATTTCAACCAAATCTGTCAGACTGTAAAATAGATTTTCGATGCGAAGCCTGCTGTATATACTCATTTTATTCGTCATTACCGGATGCTCGTATTCAAGTTCTCACGTTTTTCGCGAACTTGATGAAGCCGAAGCCCTGATGCAAGCAGACCCATCGGCTGCTATGGAGCGTCTTAGTCAATATGATATATCCGAGTTCAACGACTCTGCAGCAATGGCTCGCTGGGCTTTACTCTATTCCGAAGCACTTTTCGCCAACAAAATAACGGCTCCAACCGACACTATTATAAATATAGCAATCGATTATTATCGGCGTCACAACATTTCCGAGAAGCATCTCCATGCTAAACAGTTAAAACAATTACTGCAATCTTCCGGAGATAGCGATGCTCTTGCCGAAGCAATCTATTTTCAAAAAGAGAAAGAATTTTTGCTATACAAAGAGCGAACGACTCGCAAACAATTTCTTCTATATGGACTTATATTAATTCTGGCAACAAGTGGCATAATCACATTGCAACGCCAACGGCTGAAACTTAAAATCGCTCAAAACGAATCGCTTATTGCTGAAGCATCAAGTCTGCGTGAAGGATTGACACGCAATCAATCCATTTACTCCGAACTTCAATCAAAATTTACAAATTTGATTGCAAACCGCATTGACATCATTGACCAACTATGTGCAACTTATTATGAATCACAAGGAACAAAATCCGAACGAAAATCTATTGCTGACAAAGTAAAATCCCAAATTGACGAACTTAAATCAGATTCCGGACTCTTTGCAGAAATGGAAAAATGTGCCAACGATTGCCACGGTGGAATTATTGATTTCCTAAACCAAGAAATTCCTAATATAAAACCAGAAGAATACAGGCTATTCATCTATCTTGCTTGCAATCTTTCCAATCGATCGATAGCCCTTCTCTTAGGCGAAAGTATTGACGTTGTCTACAAACGTAAATCTCGTCTAAAATCAAAACTATCCACAATCGGCAATCATCATGCCGACTTATTTATGAGTATTTTTTAGCCTCGAATCTTGCTTGTCAGATTTTTGCTAACGCCACAGATATAGCGACTTATAGCTCAGTATATTACAATTGTCTCGGTCAGACTTTTTATTTGACTTTCACATTCATTTAGCAGTAACTTTGTTGAAAAAATCGCAACTGCTATATGAACAAATTATTTATCGCCACCTCATTCACATTTATTTCAATCGGGCAACTTATTCAAGCTCAAAACAACATTGAAATACCTGATTCGATTGTCAACGAATTGCAAGAAATTGTAGTCACAGCAAAGCAACCCACGACAAAACTTATCGGCAGCACTCTCGTTTCAACCATAGCCGGAAGCCGTTTGCAAAATATCGGCACATGTCTCGACGTATTGGCACAATTACCTTTGATAACTGTTCAAGACAAAAACGTAACAATAATAGGCAAAGGAACACCCGAAATCTACATTAACGGCAGACCGCTGCGAGATTCTGACGAATTGCACCAATTGCAATCATTTAACATAAAACGAGTCGAACTACTGACTGCTCCCGGCGCAATGTATTCAAGCGAAACAAAAGCCGTATTAAAAATCACAACACGCCAAAAATTTATTGACGGACTATCTTTAACCGAACGCGCAGAAGTCTCAGCCACACGCAAACTGTCAGCCAACAATTTGCTTGATTTAAGCTATCGTGCAGGCAACTTAGACTTCTTCACAACCGGAACAATTGCCCGTAACAACAGATTAATTAAAGGATCCACAACCAATACACTCATTTATCAAGGTCGTGAATCCGAAGTCGGAAGTTCGCAACAAAATTCATATCCATCAAACAACGGCACAATAAAAGCTGGTTTTAATTTTGCTGACAACAAGCAGTCATTTGGCTCTTATTACAGGTTTAATCCCGAAAGAGGCAAATTTAAAAACATCGGCTCAGAATGGCTCGACAATAATAAACCCCTTGATCGAAACATCGACCACAAAATAAAAGCACAAAACCATCTCATCTCCACATATTATGACTATAAATTTACCGACCAAAGCAACCTACATTTTGACGGCAATTTCCGTCACTCAACATCATCAAACGACATAATCACGTCATACCCAAACCAATCTATTTCTGAAGTAGCGTCAACCGACAAGCGGACTTCGGACCTTTGGGCAGGCAAATTATACATCTCATTCCCGGCTTGGAACGGAACATTTATTGTAGGCACACAAGACTCCTACACGCACACTTCACTCAACTACTTAATGATGAGCCAATCCGTCGGCGAATATATCCCCTCCTCCTCAACCGATGCAAAACAAACTTCGGTGGCAGCTTTTGTTACATGGGACAGATCTTTCGGGCAACTCAACCTATCTGCCGGACTTCGTTATGAATACGTCGACTATCTCTTTCAAGTAAATGGGAAGAAAGACAACGATGTTAGTCGCACCGACAACCTCCTGACTCCGGATCTCTCTATTGGCTGGAATTTCAATGATCAAACTCAAATCAACCTAAGCTACCGCATGACTACTATAAAACCGCCATATTCTCAACTAACAGGCAGTTTGAGCTATGTAGGACAACACGAAATCGAAGGCGGAAACCCAAGTTTAAAAGACGAAAAACGGCATGGGATACAACTATTCGCCATGTGTAACGACTTTATGTTGCAAGCCGATTATACACGAAGTATTGACACTTACGGATTCGTCAAGCGATTATACCCCGCCAACTCCCTCCAACTTATTATGCAACCGACAAATATGAACGTCTCAGCTCTCAATTTTTACTTTATTTGGAACAAAAACATCAGCTTCTAGACTCCGAGTTTTACAGTCGGGATATACCGTCAATGGCTCCGACTTGACGCTACCAACCACAATCACCCTATATTTTCATATTATTTCGACAACACGGTTTCTCTACCCAACAATTTTTTGCTAACATTAAACGCTCATGGACGGACAAAAGGCGATATGCACACCAATCGATTCGGAAACACGTGGTTTTCTTCAGACATTTCCATCAGTAAATCATTTTTCAATAAATCGTTGCAAATCAAAATGTCGGCAACCGACATCTTCAACACATCCAATTCAGATTGGGCAATGAATACTTATGGGGTCTTTGTAAACAAACAACAGAGTATAGACTATCGGGAAATCTCACTATCTGCGACCTACCGTTTCAACCCGAAAAAGAGCAAATACAAAGGACAAAACGCCTCTGATTCAGAGATGGAACGATTATAGCCATAATAATTCAGAACTCATCCATTTGCACTTTTTAACCAAAATCACTACCTGTGGTTCGGAAATAATGCTTAGTTTTGTATTTATATCATAAAATTTAGACACTATTATTTCGACACAGATACATCACTATGAGATTTGACGAGCTGAATTTAAGCGACGACATATTGGACGCCCTCGATGCAATGAGATTTGACGAATGTACACCAATTCAAGAACAAGCTATCCCATTGATTCTCGAAGGGCGCGACTTGATAGCCGTAGCTCAGACCGGAACCGGAAAGACCGCAGCATTTCTTCTTCCGGTAATCGATATGCTCGCAGATCTTCCGGAAGCAAAAGACTATGTTAATTGCATCGTGATGTCCCCGACGCGCGAACTTGCTCAGCAAATTGACCGCCAAATGGAAGGCTTCGCCTACTATGTTCCTGTCAACAGCGTCGCAATCTATGGAGGAACCGATGGTGCAACATTTGCCCAGCAGCAACGTGGTTTGAAAATGGGCGCGGATGTAGTCATTGCGACACCCGGGCGTTTGCTTGCCCATATCCAAATGGGATACGTAGACCTGTCGAAAGTATCATATTTCATTCTTGATGAAGCAGATAGAATGCTCGACATGGGCTTTTACGACGACATTATGCAAATCGTCAAGCAACTTCCTTCCGACCGTCAAACACTGATGTTTTCAGCCACAATGCCTCCAAAAATTCAGCAGTTGGCTAAAAGCATCCTCAAAAATCCGGCAGAAGTAAAAATCGCCGTATCACGTCCGACCGAAAAGATTGACCAATCGGCATTCGTCTGCCACGAAGAGCAAAAAACCGGCATCCTCCGCCATCTGCTCAAAACAGCCCACTCCGAAAGAGTCATTGTATTCTCATCATCTAAGCTCAAAGTCAAAGAACTTACACGAGAATTGCGCCGTGCAAAAATCAAGACAGGAGAAATGCACTCCGACCTCGAACAAACCGAACGAGATCAAGTAATGCTTGATTTTCGAGCCGGACGAATTGATGTTCTTGTAGCAACCGACATCCTGTCTCGAGGCATTGATATCGACGACATTTCAATGGTTGTCAACTTTGATGTCCCGTTTGAAGCCGAAGACTACGTACACCGCATCGGGCGAACAGCTCGTGCCAATGCCGACGGAATGGCTGTAACCCTCGTCAGCCGACGCGAGCAAGTCAAATTCGGTGAAATCGAAACATTTCTAGGCTACGAAGTCCGCAAGCAAAAAGTTCCCGAAGAACTTGGAGAAGCTCCGGCTTATAATCCGACCAAACGCCCCTCTGCCGACCGCAGAAATCGCAGCCGCAAACCGAGTCCCAGAAATAACAACCGCACGAACACCTCCAACCACCGCAACAAATCAAACAATAAATCAGAAAACGATCGTCAAAACTCCGACAAGAACTCGTCCGGCAACAATCGTTCAAAAAACAGCCGTCGACACAATAAAAACAATGGTCAACGGAAGCTGGAATAATCGAATCCAAACAAAAATTCAAGGCGCAAAAAATCTGAAATATTGATTCTTTTAGCTTATCAGTGTAAAAATCTCATGTTTTTTCAGTAAATTTGCCGTTGAATAAAGATAGAAACAAATGACAATGGCGTCAAAAACTCGCGAAAAGCTCCTTGATGTTGCTCGTCAGCTCTTTGCCAGCAATGGCGTAGAGAAAACGACAATGAACGACATTGCCACCGCCTCCGACAAGGGGCGGCGTACTATCTATACCTACTTTAAAAACAAGAGAGAAATATACGAAGCCGTTATCGAGCGCGAGAGCGAAGTAATCGTACAAAGACTTCGTGCCGTTGTCATTTCGGATCTCGAGCCTACTGAAAAGCTTCGGAAATTTATTGAAGCACGTTTCGATATTGTCGAAGAAACCATCCGAGCATCGACAACGAGCCAAATCATCTCTTTCCTCACCCTCGACTACAAACGTCTCGAACGCATCCGTGCGCTTGCCGTAACGAAAGAGCAAGAGTTAATCTTACAAATGCTTAACGATGGAATCAAAAAACGCATATTTGATCCGATTCAATCAAAACTGTTGCCGGGTGTTTATCAAATGATATTCCAAGGATTTGACTACTGTAATTTGCGAGGCAACTTTGCCCAATTCGGACTAACAATGTCTGAAATTCGGTCTTCAGTAATCGAATTTTTAATGAATACGATAATCGACAATAAAAACAACGATAGAAATTTTAATATAGTTCAACCCCTATAACGACTATTAAAACAATGAAATTACTTGAAGGAAAAGTAGCTCTCATCACCGGTGCCGCACGTGGTATCGGCAAGAGCATCGCCATTAAATTTGCCCAAGAAGGCGCAAACATTGCTTTCACCGACCTCAACCGCGATGAAAACATGGAAGCTACCGAAAAAGAACTCGAAGCATTTGGAGTAAAAGCCAAAGGTTATGCTTCAAACGCAGCCGACTTCACTCAAACAGAGGAAGTTGTCGGCAAAATCAAAGAAGATTTCGGACAGATCAACATCCTTGTTAACAACGCAGGCATCACCAAAGACGGTCTGATGATGCGTATGACCGAAGCTCAATGGGATGCAGTCATTGCTGTCAACCTCAAAAGTGCATTCAACTTCATCCACGCAACTCTTCCCATCATGATGCGTCAGCGTCAAGGCTCGATCATCAACATGGCATCAGTAGTCGGTGTACACGGCAATGCAGGTCAAGCTAATTACGCAGCATCAAAGGCAGGTCTTATTGCCCTCGCCAAGAGTATTGCACAGGAAGTCGGCTCACGTGGCATCCGCGCCAACGCAATTGCCCCCGGCTTCATTGAAACAGCCATGACTGCCGCCCTCCCCGAAGAAGTGCGCAAAGAGTGGGCTCTCAAAATTCCCCTTCGTCGCGCCGGTCAGGTTGAAGACATCGCTAACGTCGCCACATTCCTTGCTTCTGACATGTCAAGCTACGTTTCAGGACAAGTTATCCAAGTGGACGGCGGCATGAATATGTAATGTCCCCTGCTTAAAAACATTCAGACATAAGAGTCGGAGGTTTCAATCTCCCTACTCTTATGTCTCTTTACATATTTAACATATATTACACAATCGAGCAATCCCTACAATGCTGACTTACAACACGCAACAAAAGCACCTCATCCTACCAGAATATGGTCGGAACATCCACCATATGGTGGCTCACTGTCTGACCATTGAAGATAGAGATGAGCGTACACGGTGTGCCTACTCTATCATAGCATGTATGTCGAAACTCTTCCCGAAAATTCGCGAAGAGGAAGACTACAAGCGTAAACTTTGGGATCATTTGGCAATCATGAGCGATTTCAAACTCGATATTGACTATCCGTTTGAAACAATCCGCCCCGACAACCTCAACACTCGTCCTGAAAAAGTGCCGTACACAGCCGAACACATTCGGTATCGCCACTATGGAAAAGACGTTGAGCACATGATCAACAAAGCCGTCAGCATGGAAGAAGGACCGGAACGTGATGAATTGGTTCTTCTGATTGCCAACCACATGAAAAAACTGCTTCTCATCGTCAACCCTGATGGAGTCGATGACAGCAGAATTTTCAAAGACCTTGCAGAATATTCTCACGGAGAAATCCGTCTTGACCCTCAAGAAGTCAAACTTCTCGAATTTAAAATCGTCGCCCCGCCCGCGACCAACAAGAAAAAAAGAAAAAAATAATAGTGATACGTCTCTCTGAAATAGCCGAAGCCGGACATTTCAATAAATCTCACGGCATCAAGGGCGAAATATCCGTCACTCTTGATTTCGACATTGATTTCGACGACATCAAATGCTTGATAGTTGCCGTCGAGGGAATATTTGTGCCGTTTTTTGTCGACTCGTGGCGGCCGAAAACTGCCGACACATACCTAATCAAAATCGACGGAATTGACAACGAAACACAAGCTTCGGAGTTCAACAACAAACCATTCTTCATTCTTCGTTCCGATATTCCGGAAGACGACGAAGACTATGATGAAGACGGATTCTACGCCTCCGATCTTATAGGCTACAACGTCATTGATTGTCACGCAGGAGCAATCGGACAAATTACCGATATAAATGACTCTACGGAAAACGTACTCTTTCTTCTCACAACCGACGACGGCAACGAAATATTCATTCCGGTTGCCGACGACTATATCGACGAGATCGACAACGCCAACGAAACACTCCACACCAACCTACCGGAAGGGCTTATAAACTTGAACGACTAAACCACTCATTTCACCCAATATATTATCATATAATGAAAGAATTTGACGAAAAAGATGCAATCAAAGCCATGCGCGCTGCCATTTCCAATGAAAATTCGGCTCTTTATGACGACGACGAGCTTCTAAACGTCATTGACATAATTTGGGATTGGTATGACGACCAAGGACTGCTCGACATCGACGCGGAAGCCGATGATGAAGACGTCAACACCGACGCATTAATTAAGCACGTTGGGAAAATGTTGTCAAAAGACTCCGACTCACCGATCAAACGAGAAGACATCGAGCCACTTGTTTCTGCCGAACTCCGCTACGAACAATCGCTTGACAACAGTTTCTAATTCCCCTCTTCTGCAACTACTGTTAGAATCACATTTTTCACATTTCAATCCAATGAAAAAAATCCTTTTAGCTTCACTTATAGCCATAGTGGTATCCGGCTTTATTTCAAACCTTTCCGCCAAAGGAAAGAAGAGCTATGACCCCTACAAAGGCTACGACGAAACCGTCTTCATGGATCTGGGGCTGGAGGAAAACATAATGTCACCGTTGGTCGAAAAGACCGAACATGAAGCCGTAAAATCCTACATGACGCGGATCGGCAACAAATTGGCACAAAAAAAATACATCGTCGATATGATGCGCAACGACGAGGTTGTACTCGTCACCATCCCGACCGACGAACTTTTTATGCCCAACGACTCCCTCCTCTCCCCCTCCGCTCCGGCAAAAATCGAGCCGATACTCTCAGTCATCACCGACCCGATGATGATGAAAATCGTCTATGCCGTCCACACCGACAACACGGGCTCGGCATCTTACAATATGAACTTGTCACACGAGCGCAACAATTCGATCTATGATTGGCTGCTCGACAAAATAAACGAAGACCTTATAGTCATCCCCTACGAGTTCGGCGACACAGACCCAATCGACACGAATGAATCTCGCAGCGGTCGAAAAAACAACCGCCGACTCGAAATATTCCTCATTCCGGGCCCAAAACTCATATCTCTCGCTCAAAAAGGAGAGCTGAAATAGAGATTCGATGACTAAAAGTTTGTAATTTTGCACTCTCACTTCAACGACAACTGAAAATTATCACAAAAATCAAGAATTTAAACTCTATAAAATGGCAAAGGAATTAAAAGATCTCACCAAACGCAGTGAAGATTACTCGAAATGGTATAACGAACTTGTAGTTAAGGCTGATCTCGCCGAGCAAAGCGCAGTGCGCGGTTGCATGGTCATCAAGCCCTACGGCTATGCCATCTGGGAAAAGATGCAACAGACGCTCGACAAAATGTTTAAAGAAACCGGTGTCCAAAATGCCTACTTCCCCTTGTTGATTCCGAAGTCATTTCTTTGCCGCGAAGCCGAACACGTTGAAGGCTTCGCCAAAGAATGTGCCGTAGTAACCCACTATCGTTTGAAAAACGACCCCAACGGCAACGGTGTCGTTGTCGACCCGGACGCACGACTCGAAGAAGAACTCATCGTTCGCCCGACATCCGAAACGATCATTTGGGGAACATACAAAAACTGGATTCATAGCTATCGAGACCTCCCTGTTCTTTGCAACCAGTGGGCTAACGTGATGCGATGGGAAATGCGCACACGAATGTTCCTCCGCACAGCCGAATTTCTCTGGCAAGAAGGCCACTGCGCCCATGCAACAGCCGAAGAATCAGAAGCTCGCACAGTGCAAATGATCAACCTCTATGCTGATTTCGCCGAAAAATATATGGCAATGCCCGTGATCAAAGGTGTAAAATCTGCCAACGAACGTTTTGCCGGCGCACTCAACACCTACACCATCGAAGCAATGATGCAGGACGGCAAAGCCCTCCAATCTGGCACATCCCACAACCTCGGTCAGAACTTCGCAAAAGCATTTGACGTAACATTTGTCAACAAAGAAAACAAACCCGAATACGTTTGGGCAAACTCATGGGGCGTATCGACACGTCTGATGGGCGCACTCATCATGACTCACTCCGATGACAACGGTCTCGTACTCCCGCCCCACCTCGCACCGATTCAGGTTGTTATCATCCCCATCTACAAAAACAGCGAACAGTTGGCTGAAATCTCAACCAAAATCGAACCGATCATCAACGAACTCCGTGCTCTCGGAATCAGCGTGAAATACGACGACGCCGAAAACCGCCGCCCCGGATTCAAATTTGCCGACTACGAACTTAAAGGCGTGCCCGTGCGTCTCGCCATCGGAACACGAGACATCGAAAACGGCACTGTTGAAGTCATGCGCCGCGACACACTCGAAAAGCACGTTGCTCCGCTTGAAGGCATCGCAGCCTACGTCGCCAACCTCCTCGAAGAAATCCAAGCCAACATCTTCAAGAAAGCATTGGATCACCGCGCAGAAATGACCCGCACTGTCGACACCTACGAAGAATTTAAAGTCGAGATCGAAAAAGGCGGCTTCATCCTCGCCCACTGGGACGGCACAACCGAAACCGAAGAGAAAGTCAAAGAAGAAACCAAAGCAACAATCCGTTGCATCCCCTTGGACGGCGACGACACCCCAGGATTCTGTATGGTCACAGGCAAACCGTCGGCACGTCGCGTAATCTTCGCCCGCAACTACTAAAATTCAACGAAACGCAATCCCCGATTCGCAAACATACTAACAAAATCATCGTTGATGGACAACAAAACATTTATATCTCACTTGTCAAAGCGTCTCAACCGCGACGCGGCTGAGGTTTCAACCCTCATCGACGGGATGAGCGTGATTTTCCGCGAAGCGGGTTCCGAACTCGACTCAATCGCAATTCCGGGATTCGGCACTTTCAAATCCGAAAAGGCCGAAGAACGGATTGTTACAGACGAATCGACAGGTCAACGAACTCTCTACCCGCCTGTAATCTCTATGGAATTCCAAACCAGCATTGTTCTACGAAAAAAACTGAATCAATGAACCGTAAAATACCATTTCAAGAGCTTTCATCCCGAATAGCAACCGCTACGGGCATCAGCGAAGAAAGTGCAGAGCAGTTCGTGAGAAGTTTTTTTGAACTGCTGACCGAATCTATGCTCGCCGGCGAGACTGTGAAAATCAAAGGCATCGGATTCTTCGCAGTCGTCGAAACCGACGGCGAACGCCACATTGAGTTCACCCCCGAAAAAGAAATCACCGACGCAATCAACGCCCCGTTCGCAATGTTTGAACCGGAGACTCTCAACGCCGGGATTTCCGAAGAAATGCTCAATAGCATCGAATCTGCCGACGACAGCGACCAACCCGTCACAGAAACTCAGCAACCGATTGAGATCGTCGCCGAGCAGCCGATAGAACCCGAAAAGCAGCCCTCCGACGAAAGCCACTCGGAAGAACCGCCTCAACAAGCTATCGACGAACCGACAAAAGTCATCGAAACGCCAGTTAAGGAATCGAAGCAACCCGATATAACCAAAGAAAAGAGCGAACAACAGGCAGAAACCATCACAGTCAAGTCTAACGTACCCGTAGCCAACGAGAAGAAGAAAACAGTCGTAGAAAAACCGACCGCAACAGAACAACACAAAATGCCCGTTGCACCGAAATTTCAAAACGCCGTCCTTCCACTCGAAGAAGACACCGAAGAATTTGTCGAATCAACGAATTCCGGCAACAGCAACGGAAACTTCTGGACAGGCTTAGCAGTCGGACTGATTGTCGGGCTTGCTATCGGAGCGTGTGCAGTCTACTTCGCAATCGACCACTTCTTCCCGACCATAAATCAGATCGAAACAGTCGAAACGGACGAGACCATCGAAGCCGATCCGCTACTTGACTTAATGCTTTCAACCGACTCTGCGACCATGGCAACTCCCGCCGACACCGCATCGGCGACAACACAACCGGCTGACACAGCGAAAGAGATTGCAGAAACCATTCCGGCAACCCCGAAAGTCATCACCGACACAATCCGTCGAGGCTATCTGATTCACGACATTGCCAAACGCTTTTTCGGCAACAAAGATTATTGGGTTTACATCTATGAGGAAAACAAAGCCGGCATAAGCAACCCCAACAATATGCAGCCGGGACAAGTCTTGGTAGTACCTTCGGCTGAAAAATACGGCATCATCCCCGGCGACGCAGAAAGTCTCCGCAAAGCACGCAACAAAGCAGCCGAAATTCTCCGCAAATACCCCCGTTGACATACTGTCAACCATACAACAACCACTATCTAACCACCGGCTCTGCAACCACACCGTTGCAGAGCCGGTAGTTTATTTCAGAGAAACACCGTGTTTTTACTATCGTTAAACGAAAAATAGATAAAATTAACACACTTTTTTCACACTATAATTGTTGTTATTTATAATTTTGTATCACCGTTTAATCAACGGATAAAAGGAATATAATTAAACGAATCATACATACGAAATTCACAATCGATAGATTATGAGCGAGCCAGTAAACATACGAGAACTCAACGATCTCGTTGCAGGAAAGAAAGATTTTATTAATCTTGTTACGCGAGGAATGGATCAGACCATCGTTGGTCAGAAACATTTGATTGATTCCCTCTTGATAGCATTGCTCTCAAACGGACACGTGCTTCTCGAAGGCGTCCCCGGTTTGGCAAAGACACTCGCCATCAAGACACTCTCACAAATAATCGACGCAAAATACAGCCGCATTCAGTTCACCCCCGACCTTCTCCCCGCCGACATCAACGGCACGATGATTTACAGCGTACAGAAGGAACAATTCCAGATCAAACGCGGCCCGATTTTTGCCAACTTCGTCCTCGCCGACGAAATCAACCGTGCACCCGCCAAAGTTCAGAGTGCACTCCTCGAAGCCATGCAGGAACGTCAGGTAACAATCGGCGACAACACATTTAAACTCGACGAACCCTTCCTCGTAATGGCAACTCAAAACCCCATCGAGCAAGAAGGCACCTATCCCCTGCCCGAAGCGCAAGTCGACCGCTTCCTCCTCAAAGTCATCATCGGCTACCCGACCAAAGAAGAAGAGAAGCAAATCATCCGTCAAAACATCTCAGGCGAGAAAATCGAAGTGCGTCCCCTTTTGCACCCCTCTGAAATCATCGAAGTGCAGAAAATCGTCGAAAAAATCTACCTCGACGAAAAAATCGAACGCTACATCGTCGACATCGTATTCGCCACCCGTAATCCTGCCGACCACAACCTCAAAGACCTTGGTGGCATGATCAGCTTCGGAGCATCGCCGCGTGCATCTATCGGTCTCGCCAAAGCCGCTCGCGCCTACGCATTCCTCCGCGGTCGTGGCTATGTAATCCCCGAAGACGTTCGTGCAATCTGCCACGACGTTCTCCGTCACCGTATCGGACTGACCTACGAAGCCGAAGCAAACAACATCACCACCGACCAAGTCATCTCCGAAATCCTCGACAAAGTCGAAGTGCCCTAATCATCTCAACCGAACACCACTCGCAACAACCACACCCTATTCCAACTCCGCCTCCTCTACTCAATCATGGAAGCTAACGAACTGATAAAAAAAGTCAGAAAAATTGATATCAAAACCCGTGGACTCTCCCAAAACATATTTGCGGGAGAGTATCACACGGCTTTTAAAGGTCGAGGCATGACCTTCTCGGAAGTCCGGGAATATCAATATGGCGACGACATCCGCGACATCGACTGGAATGTCACGGCTCGTCACAACCATCCCTATGTGAAAGTCTACGAAGAGGAACGCGAGCTGACCGTAATGTTGCTCATCGACGTATCGCGAAGCCGACTGTTTGGCGCCGTTGGCGAAGAAAAACGCGAAATGATAGCCGAAATAGCCGCAACGCTTGCATACTCAGCCATCACCAACAACGACAAAATCGGCGTAATCTTCTTCTCCGACAAAATCGAGAAATTCATTCCCCCCAAAAAAGGAAAGAAACACATACTTCTGATAATCCGCGAATTGCTCGACTTCACGCCCGAAAGCTCAGGCACCGACATCGGCGTTGCACTTCGATATTTCACCGACGCGCTCAAAAAACGCTGCACGACGTTCTTGATTTCCGACTTCATCAACGACTCCGACTTCACACGCCAACTTCAAGTCGCTTGCAACAAACACGACTTAATAGCCATACAAGTCTACGACAAACGCGACATGAACCTCCCCGACGTCGGATTGATGAAAGTCACCGACCTCGAAACAGGCGCATCGCGTTGGGTCAACACATCATCGAAACAAACGCGCAAAGCATACGGAAAATGGTGGTACGACCGCCAGCAAGCGATGGTCGAAACATTCAGCAAATCGCGCGTCGACTACGCCTCGATCGCAACCGACGAAGACTTCGCCCGCTCACTGATGGCACTGTTCAAAAACAGAGGCGTTCGCTGACCAAACGAAACAGCCACACACAGCCGCCAATAAAAAATCCGCCCGATTTCCTAAAACCCTCTACTCTTCCGCCTCCCCTCCGATTGCAACATCGTAAGGAAATCAACAATCGAAACAAAAAAATCCACAGCCACCCCACACCAAAGTCTATGTTCAGACCCCTTCGCGCTCTACTTCTCAGCATTGCAGCCACGCTAAGTATGCTCGCCTTCGCGCAAGCACCAAGCGTAAAAGTCAGCCTCGATTCGGCATACCTGCTGATGGGACGGACAACGCCACTACATATTGATCTTGTCACACCGGCAAACCCCGACGGACGACTACTCATCCCGAAAGACTCGATTTGCGGCAAAGTTGAAATTCTCAAACTCCTTGATGCCGACACGACACAACTCGGCAACGGCAGAATCGAAGTAAAGCAAGACATCATACTCCAATCGTTCGACTCGGGAGTCTACCACTTAAACCCGATCATGTATGTGGTTGGCAACGACACATTTCGTTCCAACCGCCTCGCGATCAAAGTATTTCCCGTCGCAATCGACTCCCTGGAAACGATCCACGACTACGCCGACGTCTCTGACATCGATCGTCACCTCGTCGACTACCTCCCCGACTTCATTGCCGACTACGGACTTTGGATTTTGGCACTACTCATCCTCCTCGCAGTCGCAGGCTACGTCTTCTACCTGCTTAAACGCAAGAAAAACCCCTTTGCACCCGCACCGGCAAAACCCATTCCGCCCTACGAACGAGCCGTCAGCGAACTCAACCTCCTTCGCAACGAAAAGTTGTGTGAAAACGGACAGGAAAAAGAATACTACACACGTCTCACCGACATTCTCCGCACCTACCTCAACGGTCGTTTCGGAGTCAATGCAATGGAGATGACATCGACTCAGATACGCGAAGTCGTCGACAGCCGCGAAGAAACCCGACTCTCGAAAGAAAACATGGAGCGAGTCCTCGAAATCGCCGACTTCGTCAAATTTGCAAAAGTGCGACCTCTCCCCGACGACAACGTAAGAGCATTCAACTCAGCAATGCAATTTGTTGAGGACACCAAACCGCAACCCGAACCGAACGAAACCGAAAAGCCCGACGACTCGCCGACACCATCGTCACCAGCGCCATCCGCTTCGGCAACGGCAGCAAAAACAGAAAACTAAACACAAACGAACAACGTAATTAAGCAACAATGTTACTGGCAAATCCCGGATACCTCTGGTTGTTACTGCTTCTTATCCCGCTGATTGCATGGTATATCTATAAGCAGCGATCGCTCTACGCCTCAATGGAAGTGTCGACCGTCTCGGCATTTTCAAAAGCCCCGCGCTCATTGCGCGCATCGATGCGCCACCTGCTATTCCTGCTTCAACTTGGAGCAATCGCCTGCGTCATCGTAGTCCTCGCCCGCCCTCAGACACGCGACTCTTGGAACACATCGAGCGTCGAAGGCACCGACATCGTACTCGCCATGGACATCTCGACGAGTATGCTCGCACGCGACTTCAAACCCGACCGTTTTGAAGCAGCCAAAGAAGTCGCATCGAAATTCGTAGCCGGACGCGAAGGCGACAACATCGGAGTCGTAATCTTCGCCGCCGAAAGTTTCACCGCAATCCCGATGACCACCGACCGCTCCCTGATCGCCAACTACATCAACGACATTAAAATGGGAATGTTGCAAGACGGCACAGCCATCGGCGACGGACTCGCAACCTCAATCAACCGCATCAAAGACGGCAAAGCAAAATCCAAAAGCATAATCCTTCTGACCGACGGCTCGAACAACACCGGCAATGTCGCCCCGATCACAGCAGCCGAAATTGCCAAGCAACTCGGCATCAAAGTCTACACAATCGGCATCGGCACCAACGGAACAGCCCCCTACCCGCAGGAAAATATGTTTGGACGAATCGAATACGTCAATCTCCCCGTAGTCATCGACGAAACAACATTGCGCACAATTGCCGAGACAACAGGCGGAAAATACTTCCGCGCCACCGGCAACAACGTCTTGAAAGACATATTTGCCGAAATCGACCGTCTTGAAAAAACAAAAATGGACCTCCGTAACTTCACGAGCACCGAAGACGACTATATGCCATGGGCAGTCGCAGCCCTCTGCCTGTTCGGACTCTCCGTCATCCTTCGCTACACCGTTTTCAGGACCATCCCCTAACAACCACACCCACCACTACATCAGTCTATGATTTCGTTTGCATATCCACATCTGCTATACCTATTACTTCTGCTACCCGCAGTAGTCGGATTGTTTCTATTGGCGCGTTACAGCCGCCGACGCAAACTGATGCGCTACGGACGCCCCGAAGTAATCGAATCATTAATGCCGGAAGTGTCAAAATATATGCCTTGGGTAAAAATGATAATATCATTGCTCGCAATCGCATCACTCGTAATCATGATAGCCCGACCGCGAGCCACCGGAGGACTTGCCCCTGACACATCCGAAACAAAAACCTCTCGCGGCATCGAAGTAATGATCTGCCTCGACGTTTCAAACTCAATGTTGGCATCGACCTCCGACAACGACGGAGGCATCAGCCGCTTGCAGCGAGCCAAACACATACTCGAAAAACTCATCGACAAAATGACCGACGACAAAGTCGGACTCATCGTCTTTGCAGGCGACGCCTACACCCAGCTCCCGATCACCTCTGACTACATATCGGCAAAAATGTTTCTCAACAGCATCTCCACCGACATGGTCCCGACACAGGGAACGGCAATCGGCTCAGCCCTTGAAATGGCGATGAACTCATTCACACCCAACGACGAAATGGGCAAAGCAATCATCGTCATCACCGACGGCGAAAACTTTGAAGACAACGCCGTTGAAGCCGCCAAGCGAGCAGCAAGCGCAGGAGTCCAAGTCGATGTCATCGGACTCGGCACCACTCGCGGAGCACGCATCCCCGTCAGCAAAGGCAACTACATGATCAACCCCATGACAGGCGAAGACGTCGTCACCAAACTCGACGAAGCAACCGCCTCACAGATAGCAAAAGCCGGCGAAGGCATCTACGTCAACGGCGGCACCAATTCAGCCATCGAAGCAGTCGACAAAAAAATGGACGAACTTTCCAAAGGCGAATTTGAACGCAAATCATTCTCTCCGCAGAGCGAACAATTCCCGATTTTCGCATTCATATCGCTCATCCTGCTCGTGATCTACTCATTGACAGTCACTCGCAAAATTTCATGGTTGAAGAAATATCGTTTCTTTACAAAAGAGGAGGAGACAACAAAATGAAACAATTCATAATCATACTGTTGGCAGCTATGGCTGCAATCCCCGCGTCAGCCGACGACCCCACAACTCGTCGCGAACGAAACTTCATCGTCGAAGGCAACAAACTCTATCGCGCCGAGCGATACGCCGACGCCGAAGTAGCCTATCGAAAAGCCCTTCAAGAAAACGCAATGAACGAAATCGCGCAATTCAACCTCGCCGCATCGCTCTTGCGCCAAGGTTCGGCATCGGCAGAGACCCAGAAAGAAGCATCAGGCATACTGCAAAGCCTCACCCGCGATGCCGAAAACATTTCGATAGCCGAAAAATCGTTCTACAACCTCGGCAACATCGCCTTCAACGCTCAGGACTACGCAAAGAGCATCGAACTCTATAAAAACGCCCTTCGCCGCAACCCCGACAACGATCAGGCTCGCGAAAACCTGCGTTTAGCTCAAAAACGTCTTGACGAACAGCAAAACCAAAATCAAGACCAAAACAAAGACGAGCAAAACAAAGATCAAGACAAAGAGCAGGACAAGCAAGATCAAAACAAACAGGATCAGAACAAAGATCAAAATCAAAACCAAGATCAAAACAAGGACGACAAACAAGACCAACAGCAACAGCAGCAAAATCAGCCGCAGGACCAAAAGCAGCAACCTCAAAACCAACAGCAAGGAGGAATCAGCAAGCAAAATGCCGACAAAATTCTCAAAGCTATGGAAAACGAAGAGAATGCAACCCGCGCCCGCATCAACGCCGAAAAGAAAAAGAACGGCGCACCGACGCGCAGACCTGTGACCAACCCGTGGTAATCAGCCTAAAACTCAGACAACCCCACATCTCTCCAAAGCGACAACCACACACACGCACGCACCCCAAACTTGTTTGAAATCTCATCAAAGAGAATACACCTCAAAAAAATCCCAACAAATCGGAATCCGAATGAAACGCTTCATCCTCCTAATATTTCTCGCTATGCTTGCCGGCATCTCAGTCGTCCAAGCACAAGTGGAATTCACCGTCAAACCGCCTACTCGCGTCTACGAAGGTCAGCGATTCCCCGTCACCTACCGTCTGACCAACGCCAAAGGTAGCGACTTGAAAGTCTCACAGATCAACGGCTGCACACTCCTCTACGGGCCCTCGCTATCCGAATCGCAGAGCTATCAGATGATCAACGGCAGAACAACATCGACATCGGCAGTCGAATACACCTACTACTATAAGGCAGACAAAGCAGGCTCGTTCACAATCCCGGCGGCAACAATCATAGCCGACGGCAAACGCCTGTCGACCAAAGCCGTGACATTCACCATCCACAGCGTAGACGTCCAAAACACACCCGCATCAAATCGTCCCGTCGACGTTGACGACATCGACACCCAAGCCGCAGGACGTCGCGTCAACAGCGACGACGTATTCGTGCGCATCATCCTCTCGAAATCATCGGCCTACGAGCAAGAAGCAATCGGATGCACAATAAAACTATACACCAAATACAGCATCTCATCCTTCCTACCCACTCGTCAGCCCGCATTCGACGGATTCTTAATCCAAGAAGTCGACTTACAGCCGACACTCAACGAAATGGAGACCTACAACGGTCAAAGCTACATGACCGCCGTATTGAAAAAATGTATAATCTTCCCGCAAAAGAGCGGAAAATTGACAATCAATTCAGGCACCTACGACATCTCGGTGGTTCAATACGAAAAGGTCAACATGGGAATGTTCCAAGTATCCCAACCGAAAGAAGCCAAAATCAAAGTCAACTCCAACTCGGCATCGATCAACATTCTGCCCCTCCCCCAACCTCAACCCGACGGATTCTCGGGAGCAGTCGGAACATTTACGGTTGACAGCCGCCTCGTAGGCAACTCATTCCGGACAAACGACCCCGCAACACTCATCTACACAATCAAAGGCACCGGCAACATCAAATATCTCAAAGAACCGGTCATCGATTTCCCGACAGAGTTTGAACAATACACACCGTCGAGCGACATCAAAGCCGAAGTTCGCGGCAACGATGTCACCGGCAACATGACGGTCGAATACACCTTCGTGCCCCAAAGCGTCGGCAACTTCACCATCGGAAGCGACAAATTTGTCTACTTCGACCCGCAGTCGAAACAATACGTCACACTCAACACCCCGACCTACCCCATAAAGGTAGCCAAAGGCGTATCCGTCCCCACCGCGACTGACCAAAAAGAAGTCGAAAACAAAAACTCCGACATCCGCCACATCTTCCTCGGCGACAAAAATCCGCAGAAACAACACACGCCGACAGTCTACGAGACTTGGTATTGGATGCTCTATCTCGGACTTCTTGCAATTGCAATCGCCGTGATTGCACTCAACCGCCGAAACGCACGTCTCAACGCCGACACCGACAGTCGTCGCACAGCGAAAGCAAGCAAAGTTGCTCGCCGACGCTTGAAAGCAGCCGAAGGCTTCATGAAAGCAGGCAACAGCGAAAAATTCTACGAAGAAATGCTTCGCGCACTTTGGGGCTACCTCTCCGACAAACTATCAATGCCGGTATCTCAACTGACACGCGACAACATCTCGGCAACTCTCACCTCCAAAGGTTATCCCGAGGAAAGCACCAACGAAATCGTTGCCGTCCTCGACGACTGCGAAATGGCTCGCTACACCCCCGACAGTTCAAGCCGCATCGACAGCGTCTATGACAGAGGAGTCAATGCAATCAATAAACTCGAAAGCAACAGAAAATGAAATACGTACTGACATTAATCCTAATTTCAGCTTGCTGCATCCTCTCAAAAGCGGAATCTCAACTTGCACAGCAAGCCGACTCAGCCTACACTGCCGACAATTTCAAAGAAGCAGCCGATGCGTATCTCCACATCATTGCAACCGAAGGCAACTCGGCGGCACTTCAATACAACCTCGGGAATTGCTACTATCGTCTCGGCGAAACCGGCAAAGCAATCATAGCCTACGAACGTGCGCTTCGATTGGATCCGACATTTGACGACGCTCGCAACAATCTCGAATTTGTCAACGCCCACATCACCGACCGTCCCGGCGAACGCGGCACATTCATCGGCAACGCCCTCGACTCAATTGCCAATTCAGCTCACACAAACACTTGGGCTTGGCTCGCATTCGTCTGCTTCGTGCTGACGATTGCCGGATGTCTCGCCTACATATTTCCGTCGGCAGTGATAGTCCGAAAGATTGGATTTTTCGGAGGATTACTGACACTGATCGGATGTTGCACATTCATCTATTTCGCCCTACGCTCGGCAGCAATCGCGACCGCCGACAATATTGCAATCATTACATCGCCGTCGACAATCCTGAGCACAACTCCGAGAGAGCCGAAAGACCGCTCACAGGAGGCAATGCTGCTCCACGAAGGAACAAGGGTCGAAATCCTTGACTCCGTTCGCTCGACAACCGACTCGATCAACTCGCTTTGGTACGACGTCCAAGTCGACAACACTCACAGAGCTTGGATCAACGCCGCAGCCATCGAAAAAATTTAACCCATCGGCTTTTTCCGATTGTTGCATCCGCTTGAAATTTTTGTAAAATTCAAGCGGATGCTTGATAATTGTAATTCAAATAGTTAGTTTTAGTTTCATTTGTTTATTTCAAATAACGTGTTTTTAAACATATATTTTTATTTGCTCGAATAGAAATTAAGTTCTAATTTAGTGACGTGGAAATCAAAAAAACGATGACCGCACACAATTTCAGTTAATTTTAAATATTAACCCCCAAACACCTATATTGTATCATGACTAAAACTATCTCGTTCAACGATCTGCGTCGTATCAAAGACAGTCTGCCCGATGGCTCAATCCGTCAAATCGCCGACAAACTAAACGTAACTCCCCAGACAGTCAGAAACTATTTCGGTGGTACGAACTATGAATTTGGAAAAAATTGCGGTGTTCACATCGAACCGGGTCCCGACGGCGGTATTGTAGTCCTCGACGATACTACTATTTATGATATGGCAATTGAAATCATTCAAGGAGAAAATAAAGAAGAATAAAAAATTAAAATAAGACAATAAAATAAGAGATTTTTGCGAAAGGACTGAAAAGAAGTCGTCATCGTTGACGGCTCTTTTGTCCTTTCGTTTGTTTTATAAAGGGGGAGGAAATCCCCTTATATTTTTCAAACCTCCCGTTTTTTTCAATCATCAACCTCTTCATCGACAGGCCTATGCAAACCGACAGATTTATAACCGTAGCAATTCACACCTACGACAAAGCCCACGAGTTGAAAAACATACTCGAACGCGAAGGGCTTGAAGTGATGCTTCAAAACGTCAATCTGACCAATCCGGTCGTCTCGTCGGGAGTCAGAATCAGGATTCACGAATCGGACTTGCCGATGGCATTGAGACTGATTGAAAACATCGAAATATTTTCGCCTGAAACCCTCACCAAGAGTCAGGAAAACCGAGCCGAGATACTCGTCCCGATCGACTTTTCGATGCCATCGACCCAAGCCTGCGACTTGGCATTTCACATCGCATCGCTCCACAAGGCGCGAATCAAACTGCTTCACACATATTTCAACCCCGTCCTGACCAACGGCAACTCGATTCAACTGTCGGCGGCAATGACGTTTGACGCAAGCGAAGGTCTCATCCCGCAGCTCCAAGAGGACAAAGACATATTTGCCAACTGCGAGAAGCGCATGAAAGACTTTGAGACGCAACTTCGCGAAAAGATCAAAGACGGATTGATTCCACCGGTGGTCTTCACGTCGGAAATCGTCGAGGGCTTGCCGGAAGAAGTGATCGACGACTATTCGACGGCACATCGACCGTTTCTCATCGTCATGGGCACTCGCGGCACCGACAAGCAAAACCGCGATATGCTCGGAAGCGTCACAGCCGAAGTCCTCGACAACTGCCGCGCAAACGTGCTATCCGTCCCCGAATCGCTTCGCTTCAAACTCACGAGCGAACTTCGCCAAGTGGTCTACTTCGCATCGACAAAGCAGCAGGACATCCTTGCGCTCGACGCTCTCTATCGCATCTTCCCCGACGCACCTCTCTCGATAACCCTCGCCACCCTGCCGTCAAAGAAAACTCCGCAGGGCGACACCGCAGCCGTCGACAATCTTCTCGACTATTGTCGAAAGAACTACCCGGCATATTCGTTTAATGCCACTCCCCTATCGCTTTCACACGAAATCGAGGACTTCAACGGACTCGACCAAAGGTTGCACTTCGACATGATTGCCGTCCCGACTCCTCGCAAAAACATCTTTGCCAGACTCTTTAATCCGACGCTCGCCCACAAACTGCTGTTTCATTCCGACATCCCAATGCTCTCGATCCCGGTTTGAAAATGCTCAGGCAAGGCATTGCCGAAAAACGCGGATAAATGTCAATAACTTCGGTTGATTTTTTTTGCAAGATAGGAAATATTTGGTCAACTTTGCACTATTGTAACAGTTAACGATAATAGTCCCTACCTAATCACATGGAATTAACCAAATATACTTTTGACGAAGCGTTTCAGGCGTCAGTCAAATATTTCGGCGGCGACGAACTTGCTGCACGAGTTTGGGTCAGCAAATATGCCTTGAAAGACTCCGACGGGAATATCTACGAGTTGACACCCGCCGATATGCACCGCCGTCTCGCCTCCGAGTTGGCTCGCGTCGAAGAGAAATATCCGAATCCGATGAGCAAGCAGACGATTTTCGATTTGCTCGACGAGTTCAAATATGTGGTTCCGCAAGGAAGCCCTATGGCAGGAATCGGCAACAATTTTCAAATCGGTTCGCTTTCAAACTGCTTTGTCATCGGTCTCGACGGTCATCCCGACTCTTACGGAAGCATCATCAAGATTGACGAGGAACAGGTTCAACTGATGAAACGCCGTGGCGGTGTCGGTCACGATTTGAGCGACCTTCGCCCGAAAGGAACTCCGGTCAAAAATTCGGCTCTGACGTCGACCGGTCTTGTCCCGTTTATGGAGCGATATTCAAACTCGACAAGAGAAGTCGCTCAGGACGGTCGACGCGGCGCACTCATGCTGACGGTAGCCATAAAGCATCCCGATTCCGAACGTTTCATTGACGCAAAGCTGGAACAGGGCAAAATCACCGGTGCAAACGTATCGGTCAAAATCGACGACGAATTTATGCGCAGCGTCGAGGCCGAATCGACATATACATGCCGTTTCCCGATCGACAGCGAGACGCCCGATGTCAAGACTGATATTGATGCCAAAGCACTTTGGAACAAAATTGTCTACAACGCTTGGAAGTCAGCCGAACCCGGTGTGCTGTTTTGGGACACAATCATCCGCGAATCACTCCCCGACTGCTATGCCGACCTCGGATTTCAAACCGTGTCGACAAATCCATGTGGAGAAATTCCTCTCTGCCCCTACGACAGTTGCCGTCTGCTTGCAATCAACCTCTACTCCTACGTCAAGAATCCGTTTACGCCCAACGCTTACTTTGATTTCGACCTTTTCCGCGACCATATCGGCAAAGCTCAACGGCTTATGGACGACATCATCGACCTCGAAATGGAAAATATCGAGACCATTATCGAGAAGATCAAGGCGGATCCGGAAAGCGAAGAGGTGAAGGATACCGAGCTGAATCTTTGGACGAAAATTCGCACAAAGACTCTCAAAGGTCGACGCACGGGTCTCGGCACGACCGGCGAAGGCGACATGATTGCCGCTCTCGGTCTCCGCTACGGCACTCACGAAGCCACGGCGAAATCAATCGAAGTCCACCGCGCTCTCGCTCTCGCTGCATTCGCGTCGTCAGTCCAAATGGCAAAAGAACGTGGCGCATTTGAAATCTATGACGCAGCTCGCGAACGCAACAATCCGTATATCAGCCGTCTGCGCGAAGCCGATCCTGAGCTTGTGGCAGATATGGAGAGAAACGGACGCCGAAACATTGCCTGTCTGACAATCGCCCCGACCGGAACGACTTCGCTGATGACGCGCACGTCGTCGGGCATCGAGCCTGTCTTCATGCCTGTCTATAAACGTCGTCGCAAAGTCAACGCTAACGATGCGGAGTCACGCATCGACTACATCGACGAATCGGGCGACGCTTTTGAAGAGTATGTGGTCTACCATCCGAAATTCATCGAATGGATGCGCATCAACGGCATCGAACCTCGCGACAATTACACTCAAGCTGAGCTTGATGAGCTTGTCGGTCGGTCGCCCTACAACAAGGCTACTGCCAACGACATCGATTGGCTTGAAAAGGTGAAGATGCAAGGCGCAGTCCAGAAATGGGTCGACCATTCGATTTCCGTGACCATCAATCTGCCTGCCGACACATCGGTGGAACTCGTTGACCGTCTCTACATGGAAGCATGGAAAGCCGGCTGCAAGGGTTGCACGATTTATCGAGACGGTTGCCGTTCGGGCGTGCTGATTTCTGTCGACGAAAACAAGAAAAAAGATCGCGAGAAAGGTGTCGAACAAGAAGCCGCTGACACGACCGACAATGCGACTGCAACCGTAGCTCCCGCCAATGGCGGAGAGACGGTGTTCGGAATGCATTTCAAACGCCCCAACGAGTTGGAGGCCGACGTGGTTCGCTTCCAAAACAATAAGGAGAAATGGATTGCTTTTGTCGGGCTCAAAGACGGACGTCCGTATGAAATTTTCACGGGTCTTGCCGATGATGAGGACGGAATTTTCTGTCCGAAGTCCGTGTCAAAGGGTAAAATCATCAAGGCGACTGACGAAAAGGGCAATAAACGATATGATTTCCAATTTATTAACAAACGTGGCCACAAGACCACTATCGAGGGGTTGTCAGATAAATTCAACCCCGAATATTGGAACTATGCGAAACTTATTTCAGGCGTTTTGCGCTATGGAATGCCAATCGACCAAGTGATTAAACTCGTCAACGGTCTCGAACTCGATTCGCAATCAATCAACACATGGAAGATGGGCGTCGAACGAGCGTTGAAAAAATATCTTCCGGCAGGGACTCCGGCCGGCGGTCAAAAATGCCCCAACTGCGGACAGGAAACTCTTGTCTATCAGGAGGGTTGCTTGATTTGCACGTCGTGCGGTTCGTCGCGTTGCGGCTAATCCTTAGGCGGAGGAATAAATATAGTCTGTTTAGTAATCATAAGATAAAGGTTTAGTTTAAGTTATTGAATCTTTTAAGAATCCGTTATTTTAGTCATCCAATCAGGATTCTATCATTTGGTTTCACTCTGCAAAGTTACGACAGAAATTGCCCGAAAAGGTGCGATTTTGTCCGAGTCGACTAAAAATTTTTTACGGCTGCCAATCAATAGTCATTTAATCTATTGGTTGGCAGCCGTTTATTATTTTTCTCGTTTCTTGAACGAAATCGAGATTTTAAAATATTTTAACTATTAGCGAGGCTTTGCGAGGAGTAATCAATCGAGTTTTGACAAGCATTGTCATTGAAATACTCTCGGAGATGCTCTTGAAGATTTATTGGAGAATTATTGGTTCTCTGCGAGCATTTCTATAAATTGATTTTCGTCGATGACGGGCACGCCGAGAGCGTTGGCTTTTTCAAGTTTTGCCGGGCCCATGTTTTCTCCGGCAAGGACAAAGGAGGTTTTCTTTGAGATTGAGCCGGAATTTTTGCCTCCGTTCTTCTCAATCATTTCTTTGTATTCTTCTCGCGAATGAAGCGCGAAGACTCCGCTGATAACAATCGTTTTACCCGACAATTTGTCGCTCATCCCCGTTTTGTCCTCCTCCGGCATTGACATTTGCACTCCGGCTTCGCGCAGACGCTCGATGATGACACGGTTTGACGGCACGCTGAAATATTCAATGATAGCTTCGGCAATCTTCGGGCCGATGTCCTCGATAGCGACAAGTTGCTCTCCGGTCATTGCGAGCAGACGATCAATGTCGCCGACTCCGCGCGCGAGTTTTCGCGCAACGGTCTCGCCTACAAATGGAATCGAGAGTGAATAGATCACTCGATCAAACGATACGGATTTCGAGGCTTCAACCCCATCGACTATGCGCTGTGCCGATCGCGGGCCGATTCGCTCAAGCAGTTCAAGGTCAGAGGTTTTAAGGGTGTAGAAATCCGCTATGTCGCGAACCAATCCGGAGTCAAAGAGGAGTGCTGCATTTTCTTCGCCGACTCCTTCTATGTCCATGGCATGACGCCCCACGAAGTGTTCGAGTCGACCGATTATCTGATGTCGGCAACCGTATTTATTCGGACATACCCAAGCCGCTTCGCCCGGCTCACGAATCAAAGCCGTCCCGCAATCCGGACAGAGGGTAACAAATTTGATTCGCTCAGCGTCTGCTTGACGGGCATCGGTGTCGACTCCTGTGATTTTCGGGATAATCTCTCCTCCTTTTTCGACGTAGAGCATATCGCCCTCGTGAATGTCAAGCGACTTCACGATGTCTTCATTGTGGAGCGATGCGCGCTTGACAATCGTGCCCGACAACAGTACGGGTTCGAGATTTGCCACTGGGGTTATAACTCCCATTCGTCCCACTTCAAACGAGACGAAGCGCAGACGGGTCAATGCTCGTTCGGCGGCAAACTTGTAGGCGATAGCCCATCGCGGAGACTTTGCCGTGTAGCCCAAATTCAATTGTCGGCGCAAATCGTTGATTTTAAACACCAACCCGTCGGTAGCTACGGGAAGTTCCTTGCGTTCGACATCGAGTCGCTTGATGAAGGCATCGACGTCATCAATGGAGTCCATCAATGTCATCAAACTGCTGACTTTGAATCCCCATTCGCGTGCTTTCATCATGTTGTCGTAATGATTGTCGCAAGGGAGGTTGTCGGCAATAAGATAGTAGAAGTATGCGTCAAGTCCGCGACGCGAGACCTCTGCCGAATTTTGCATTTTCAAGGTTCCGGCTGCCGCATTGCGGGGGTTGGCAAACAATGGTTCTTCGTTAAATGCTCGCTCTTCGTTGAGTTTATCGAAGGCTTTCCACGGCAACACGATTTCACCTCTGATTTCAAAATTTTCGGGATAGTCTCCACCACGAAGTTGCAATGGGATGCTTCGAATTGTTTTGATGTTTTCAGTGACGTCGTCGCCTTTTTCACCGTCACCGCGAGTGACTGCGCGGACAAGGCGACCTCTTTCGTAGATCAACGAAATGCTTGTGCCGTCAAATTTGACTTCGCCGACAATAGGCACTGATTTCAGCCCTGAAGCGTTGCCCAACGAATCGTTGCATCGCGTCACCCATTCATCGACTTCCTCAACACTATATGTGTTGCCGAGCGACAACATTGGTCTGACATGCGCCACTTGGACAAAGCCTTTGGTTATATCAGACCCGACTCGATGTGTCGGCGACAGGGGGTCGTCAAACTCCGGATTTTCCGATTCAAGCCGTTCGAGCTCTTTCATCAGCATATCATAGTCATAATCACTGATTGTCGGATTATTATTCACATAATACGCATGATTATGGCGATTGAGTTCATCGCGAAGTTCAATTATTCGTTGTTCGACAGAAGTCATTTTTTTTGATCAAATTTTGGTTATATATTTCTTAGTCGGCGAGTCGAATGCCGTCGGGCGAAATCAGGATTTTGTGTTGACGATAGAGGTTTCCGATTGCTTTCTTGAAGTCTTTTTTTGAACATTGGAATGCGCTGCGGATTTCGTCGGGCGACGATGAGTCGGATATCGTCATGAATCTTTCGGGGGCTGATTCGAGACGACTGATGATTTTTGCTGCCAAAGAGTCGATTCGGCCATCATTCCCTCCGCTGACAAGCAGGTCAATTTTGCCGTCGTCTCTCACTTGTTTGATATATGCCGGGATAGTCACTCCGATTTCGAGCGGGGAATATAATTCGTTGGCATAAATCATGCCGTGAAAGAGATTGTCTACGATACATTTGTAGCCCAAATCGGTCTGTTTGTAGACAAGTGCCGAGACTTTGTCACCTCTATAATATTTGGGATAACGATTGCCGATAAATTTTTCGATCTTTGCAGATGCTACAACTCGTTTCGTGATGTCGTCGAGGTAGACATAGACGAGGACTACCATGCCTCGCGAAAGTTTCATTTTCTGCTCGCGGTATGGCACCAGCAGTTCCTTGCCGACAAGTCCCCAGTCAAGGAATGCTCCGACGTTGTTGACCTGCGTGACTTGGAGATATGCAAACTCTCCGACTTCGGCAAGCGGACGTTCGGTAGTCGCAACCGGTCGGTCTTCCGAATCTTTGTAGACAAAGACTTCCATATCATCGTCCGGATGAAGCGGCTCGCTAATATAACGTGCGGGGAGAAGCACTTCGTTTCCTTCGTCGTCGATGAGATATGCCCCGAAATCGACGTTGCGAGACACTTTCAGACTATTGTATTTTCCAATTTTCAGCATCGTTTTCTCTATTTTTCGACAAAATTAACCAAAATCTCACAAATTACCTATAATTTTGCAGTCTGTAAACGAATCATTGCCCAAAACAAGGTCTCGTTGAGCGTTGTTTGCTCTCCAATCAACGACAGTCTGCGATTCGTCTGTTTTCAAAACACCGATATTACATATATTTATGAATGAAATACTGAAATATTTCCCGGATCTGACCGATCTTCAAATCGAACGCTTCACGGCTCTCGGACAGTTGTACCCCGAATGGAATGAGAAAATCAATGTCATCTCTCGCAAGGATATTGAAAACCTCTACCCCCACCACATTCTCCATTCGCTCGCTATCGGAAAGTTTATCACCCCGACTGCCGGAACTCAAATGATCGACCTCGGAACAGGAGGTGGATTTCCGGGGATTCCGCTTGCCATATTCTGGCCGGAATGTAAATTTCATCTCATTGACAGAATCGGGAAAAAGATTCGGGTCGCGTCGGCTATTGCCGATACGCTCGGCCTCGACAATGTGACGTTTCAACACGGCGATATGGGCGAATGTAAAATCAAAGCCGACTATGTCGTTTCTCGCGCAGTGATGCAACTCGATGAACTCGTGAAGATTTCTGCAAAAAATATTGACTCTAACAGTCGCAACAAGCTGCCCAACGGTCTCATCTGTTTGAAGGGCGGCGAACTTGACAGTGAAATCGGGCGCGTCAAACGTCCGACTATCGACGTCCCTCTATCCGACTATTTCTCCGAAGAATATTTCAAAACAAAAGATTTGATCTACGTCAAGATATGAAAGTAAGCCGTTTTGTTTTCAATATGTTCGGAGTCAACACCTATATTATATGGGATTCCGAATCTCGCGAGGCTGCCATCATCGATCCCGGTATGATCAATGAAGATGAACAACGTGCAATCGACTCGTTTATTGCAACAAACGATTTGAAACCGACTCATCTCATAAACACTCATTCACATCTCGACCACATATTCGGCAACACATATATCAAGAATAAATACGGGCTTGGCATCGAGGCGCACAATGCTGACGAGTTTCTGGCTCGGACTCTCCCCGAACAAGCTGCCCGCTTCGGTCTTCCGATGACGCTCACGGCTCAATGCATCGACACGGAGCTGAATGACGGCGATGTCATTCGTGTCGGCAAGGAGCGCATTGAAATTCTCTCCGTCCCCGGTCACTCGCCCGGCAGCATTGCTCTCTATTGTCCGGAATCGGGGTTTGTCATCACCGGCGATGCAATTTTTCCCGGTTCGATCGGCAGAACCGACCTTCCGCAAGGCGATTTTCCGACGCTTATCGACTCGATCAAACGCAAGTTGCTGACCCTCCCCGACTCCACCGTAATCCTCTCCGGTCACGGCGGCGAAACGACAGTAGGCAACGAAAAGAGATCGAACCCGTATGTGAAATAATTAATGAAAAATTTCTTTAATTAAATAAATTCATCTATATTTGCGATTCAATCGACAGCTATGCCGAAATATCACAAATTACGTTAAATAGTTATAACTACACTATGACACGAGCAAAACTTAAAATCCGCGACCTTACACTGCGCGACGGACAGCAGTCGCTTTTTGCGACACGAATGAATCAATCGACAATCGACAAGCTACTCCCCCTCTATGAAGATGCCAACTTCTACATCATGGAGACATGGGGCGGAGCTGTGCCCGACTCAGTGATGCGCTACCTCGACGAGTCGCCGTGGGAACGTCTGCGCATATTCTCGAAAGCGATGGATTCAAAAAGCGCACAGCCCAAATCGCGGTTGTCAGCTCTTTCTCGCGGTCGAAACTTGTTTGGATACGTCCCCTATCCCAACTCCGTCCTCGAAGGATTTTATAAAGAGGCTATTGCAAACGGACTTAACGTCATGCGTATTTTCGATGCGCTCAATGACATCGACAACGTTAAAGAATCAATCCGCTTGATCAACAATCTCGGTGGTATCGCTGACGGTGCCGTATGCTACACCGTCGATCCCAAGCCGGAAGAAAAACCTGCCGATGGCGGTTTCTTTGGCAAGCTCAAATCGCTATTTTCGAGCAAATCCGAACCCGAGAAGATTTTCACCGACGAATATTTTGTCGACAAGGCAAAACAAATGGAAGCCTTGGGTGCAAAAATCATCACCCTCAAAGATATGGCGGGTCTCGTAAACCCCGGACGTGCTGCGTCGATCATCTCGGCTCTCAAACGCGAAGTGAAAGTGCCTATCGACTTCCACACGCACTGTACTCCGGGCTACGGCCTTGCATCATCATTGATGGCTATCATCAACGGTGTTGACATTCTCGATACTAACATTTGGTGGTTTGGCGGCGGCTCGGCAGCTCCGGCAATCGAACTCATCTGGATTTTCTGTCAGCGCATGGGTGTCGAAGTCGAAGTCAATATGGAAGCCGTCGGACGCATCCGCAACGAATTGCTTGAAGCTCGCAAATCGCTTGCTCAATTTGACCTCCACCGCGACGATATGCAACGCCCGTTCGATCCCCTCAACGACAAACTTCCCGCCGAGATCCTCGCGCTCTTCGACAGTGCAATCGAGTTTGCAAAAGCCGGCGACGAGGCGTCGCTGCTCGATGCTTGCCACAAGATTGAACAGTATTTCGGCTTCCCGAAACCTAACGAGCTCGTCAAGACGGCAGAAGTCCCGGGCGGTATGTACTCAAACATGGTCGCTCAGCTCCGCGAACTCAAAAGCGAAGACCTTCTCGAAGATGCAATGAGACTGATTCCGATGGTGCGTCGCGATGCAGGTCTGATTCCGCTCGTCACTCCGACAAGCCAAATCGTCGGCAACCAAGCCGTACTCGTCGCGCTCGACCGCAAAAACGGCAAACCGGACTACACTAACCGCTCGAACCAATTCATCTCGCTCGTCAAAGGCGAATACGGTCACACACCTGTTGCCATCGACCCGGCTTTCCGCGAGAAAATTACCGGCAGCCCCGTAGAAACACCTTACGACGTCAGCAAATACTCCAAGCCCGAAAATCCAGAGCTGCCGGAATTCGGTGGCAAAAAACTTGCGTCGAACAACGAAGAATATCTTCTTCTCGAACTTCTTCCCGGTGTTGCAAAAGGATTCTTGCGCCGTCGCCGCGAAGAAGAGTTCAAAGCCGAAGAAGCGGCTAACGCCCCCGAGGAAGTCGTTGAAGAAGCTGTAGCCGAACCGATTACCGGGCCGGTTATCGCCGCCCCGATGTGTGGTCACATCGTTGACATCCGAGTTGCTCCCGGACAACAAGTCAAGAAAGGCGACGTTGTGGTCGTCTACGAAGCAATGAAGATGGAAAACGATATTGAAGCTGAGTTTGACGGCGTGGTTAAGCGCGTGCTCGTCAATCTGAACGAGCAGGTGTTCAACGATTCTCCCCTCGTTGAGTTTGAAGGCTGAGAACATCGCTTGACTGTTTTTTAACTCCGTAATCTTTCACCAAACTTAATCCGCTTGCAGGTGTGTCATTTTTGCCACACCTGCAAAATGGGTTAAAAACAGAATTTAAAAACCTAATTAAAATACAATCCTAAATTTTTCATCCTATGAAATCTATCAGAACAATCCTCGCTGTGCTCGTGATGATAATCGGAGCATCTGCAATCCCCGCACAAGCACAATTTAAATTCGGCCCGAAAGTCGGTATGACTGTCAACGACCTCCATTTCAACGAAGACGTTGTCAACGCCGACAATCAAACCGGTTGGACTGTCGGCATCATGGGCGAATTTACAATCCCCGTGATCGGTATTTCGGCTGACCTCTCGGCAATGTATGTGCGTCGCAACTCAAAATTCCTCGAAGCAAACAATTTGTCACTTTCAAACGACCGTGACTACATTGAGATTCCGCTCAATATCAAGTATAAGTTCTCATTCCCGCTTGTCAGCAAATTTGTAGTCCCCTACGTTGGCGTAGGTCCGAGCGTTTCGTTCCTTACCAGCAAACGCGGCATCAACGAGGCTTACAAAAACAAATCTGTTGACTGGGCTCTCAATGCTGGCATCGGCGCACAGTTTTTCAGCCACGTCGACATCAATGCTCGCTATGGCTTCGGTCTGACAAAAGCCGTCAATGCCGTTTCAGGCAATCAAGAAGGTGGCATCGAAGGCAAAAACCGCTACTGGACAATCTCGCTTGCATATCTGTTCTAAATATATCGCAAAGCGATTCAATTGAATACAATCGTCGGGGGGGCTCATCAAAAAAATGAGATTTCCGACGATTTTTATGTTTGATTTTCAGCCGACTCTTGGCAGAATCAAAAAAAATTACTACCTTTGCAGCCGAAAAATGCTCCCGAGCTTGATTTTCGAGAGCCTAAACATATAATTATCACTATTAATTAACACCAAAATGCATTACGAAACCGTTTTCATTTTAACTCCCGTTTTGTCTGACCAGCAGATGAAGGAAGCGGTAGAAAAATTCGAGAAGGTGCTCACCGACAACGGTGCATCTATCGTTAACGAAGAGCTTTGGGGTCTTCGCAAACTTGCTTATCCCATCCAGAAGAAGTCTACCGGTTTCTATTCACTCGTGGAATTTGACGCAGAACCGACTATCGTAAAGAAACTCGAAACTGCATTCCGTCGCGACGAGCGCGTCATCCGCTTCCTCGTATTCCGCAACGACAAGTATGCTGCTGAATATGCTGAAAAGCGTCGCAGCAACCGTGCAAAAGTAACAACCACAGTCACTGAAGAAGTAAAGGAGAACTAAATCATGGCACAAGCATCTGAAATTCGCTACCTCACTCCCATGTCGGTAGACGTTAAAAAGAAAAAATATTGCCGTTTCAAGAGAAGCGGAATCAAATATATCGACTATAAGGACCCCGAATTCCTCAAGAAGTTCCTCAACGAACAGGGCAAAATTCTTCCCCGTCGCATCACCGGAACTTCACTCAAATTCCAGCGTCGTGTTGCTCAGGCCGTTAAGCGTGCTCGCCACCTCGCCCTTCTTCCTTATGTAACCGACTTGATGAAATAAACTTTAAAAGCTATCCGTAATTATGAAGATCATTCTCAAAGAAGACATCGCCAACCTTGGCTACAAAGATGATGTAGTCGAAGTGAAAAACGGATATGGTCGCAACTACCTTATCCCCACCGGCAAAGCTGTGATTGCCACCGAATCAGCTCTTAAAGTTCTCGCTGAAAACCAGCGTCAGCGTGCCCACAAGCTCGCTCGCATCAAGGCTGATGCAGAAGCTGCTGCCGAAGCACTCAAAGACATCAAACTCACAATCGGAGCTAAAACTTCGTCGACCGGAACTATCTTCGGTTCAGTTAACGCTATCCAGATTGCTGAGGCTCTCGAAAAGCTCGGTCACAACATCGACCGTAAGCTCATCGTTATCGAAGCTGTTAAAGAAATCGGCAACTACACTGCAACCATCAACCTTCACCGCGAAGTTAAGGTTGAAATTCCCTTTGAAGTTGTTTCGGAATAATAATCCGTTACAAATAGCGATTTAAATTTCGCGAACGACCCGACAAAAATCGGGACGTTCGCGAAATTTTATTAAAGGTCTATTTTTAACATTTTTTGCTATATAATTCGTTTGTCGTTGAATGTGTCCAAATCGTAGAATATTGCAGATTCACGACTAAACCATCTCCGTTTTTTGCCGTCAAAAAGGAGTAATTCAACAAAAATCCCCAGCTAACGATTAAAACTAAAAAATGACACGTTTCACTCGATCCCTTACACTGCTCTCGATCTTGATGTGTTGGTCGACATTCATCCATGCCGCAAGCAACATCACCGGACTGATCAAGGATGCCGATACCGGCGAACCCATGATTGAGGCAGCAGTAAAACTTCTCACTGCCAAAGATTCGGCATTCGTTTCAGGCGTCACATCTGACCTCAACGGAAAATTTACGGTCTCCAACATCAAATCCGGAAAATACATCATTTCGATCAGCTACATCGGATATTCAAATTATGAAAAACCGATTACCGTGGGCAAGACCAATCTGAATCTTGGAGAAATTGCAATCAAAGAATCATCAGAACTCCTCGGCGAAGTCAGCGTTGTCGCTGTTAAGACTCCGATCAAAGTGATGGAAGATACAGTCGAATACAATGCCGACTCTTATCACACACAACCCAATGCCGTGATTGAAGATCTTCTGAAACGTCTGCCCGGCGTCGAGGTTGAGGACGGTAAAATTACAGCCAATGGCAAATCTGTCACGAAAATTCTCGTTGAAGGTAAAGAATTTTTCAGCGATGACCCGCAGGTTGCATCCAAAAACCTCCCGGCCAATCTCATCGACAAGCTTCAAGTGGTCGACCGCAAGAGCGACATGGCTCGTCTGACCGGCGTCGATGACGGCGACGATGAAACTGTCATCAACCTCACATTCAAAAAAGGTATGAACCAAGGATGGTTTGGCAACGTCGAAGGCGGCTACGGTACTGACGACCGCTATGCCGGCTCGTTTAACATCAACCGTTTCTGGGACGGTAATCAGGTTACAATTCTTGGAAACTTCAACAATATCAATCAACTCGGTTTTACCGATAGTAACGGTAATCGTTTCCGTCGTTTCGGCGGCAACAACGGCATCACCGAATCGCGCTCTCTTGGTGTAAACTTCAATATCGGTAAAGATGAAATCTTCCGCGTTGGCGGTGACATCTTGTGGAGCAATACCGATGCAAAATCATCGTCACACACCGATCGCGACAATATTTTTGCTGACTACTCGACAAAATCAATAATTGACAAAGCTTCTCGCAATCGCGGCAACAACATCCGCGGTGATTTCAGAGTGCTTTGGCAACCGGACTCATTCAATACTCTTGAAGTGCGTCCGTCATTCTCTTTCAACCACAATAAATCATTCAGCTCCGAACTGACCGATTATTACAACGCATCAAATACTCACGCCAGTAAAAATAACGCCATCGGCAACAGTTCCGGCGATTCATTTGAGTTCGGTGCTCGAGTTGTTTATTCTCACAATTTTAAAAAACATCGCGGACGTTCATTCTCGATTGCAGGAAACTACAATCACTCAAATGTTACCGAATATGATAAGTCGATCAACGACTTCATCAGCTACATTCTTGAAGAAGACCCTGACAATGAAAAGGATAACGCCGAATTGCTTAACCAATATACAGACAATCACACTTGGAGCAACCAAGCTACCGGACGTTTTACTTGGACAGAACCTCTTGGCGATGTAGCCAATGGCAACTTCTTGACATTCAGCTACCGCGCAAACTATCGTTGGAATAATGCCGACAAGCTTGTCTACAATATTCCTGAAGGATATGACTCGGAGATATTCCCTCCTGTCGGCGAAGAGCCGGATCTTGACTATTCAAACCGCTACCGTAACGATTATTTCAACCAAAATATCAGACTCGGCTACAAGAAAGTCAGCAAAAACACTAATCTTGAAGCCGGTTTGGGTGTCGTCCCCCAAATGTCAAAATCAATTTATCTGACAAACTCCGACAAAAATATCGACCGTTGGGTTTGGAACTACTCTCCTTTCCTCCGCTATCGCTATAAATTCAGCAAGAGCCGTTCTATCCAAGCCAATTATCGAGGAATGTCGTCGCAACCGTCATTGACTCAGTTGCAACCTGTCGCAGACATTTCTAACCCGACAAACACGATTCAAGGTAATCCCGACCTTGATCCGAGTTTCAACCACAATGTGAACATCCGTTTCCAAGATTTCAATATGGAAGCTCAACGTTCTATCATGTTGATGGCTGACTTCCAAATGACACAAAATGCTATCATCTCAAAATCGACCTATGATGATAATGGTAAACGTTTTACCACCTACACAAATGTCAACGGTGTTTGGAACGGACGTTTGATGAATATGATTTCAATGCCTTTCCGCAATAAAAAATGGTCGTTTTCAAACCACGTATTCACCAACGTAAGCCGCAACGTCGGTTTTAACAATGGTAAGCGAAACAACTCATTCACGTTCAACTTACATGAAAGTCCCGGTATCACATTCCGCCCTGACAACTTTGAACTTGAACTACGCCCGACTTACTCTCTCAATACGACCAGCAATAGTTTGGAGTCAAGCGCGAACCAAACCACTCATTCATACGGAGGTCGATTTAACGGAACTTACTACAACTCGTGGGGTTTCACGATTCAATCAGACGTAAGATATTCAGCAACAACCGGCTATTCAAACTCAAACTTCAACACTAAGACTTGGATGTGGAATGCATCAATCTCGCAGCAAGTGCTTCGCGACAAGTCTCTCACTCTTACGCTCAAAGTCTACGACATCTTGAATCAAAGCAACAATATCCGCAACTCAAATAATGCAAACTACATTGATAATACTGAGTATTACAACCTTCTCTCACGCTATGTAATGTTCTCCGTCAGCTACCGCTTCAACACATTCGGCAAAGGTAACGAACCGAAAGGCGGCAACATGATGCGAGGCGGATTCGGAGGTCCCGGCGGACCCGGTGGCAGACCCGGCGGCCCGAGATAACAGACTAAAATTCAATAGTCCAACTTCATATAACTAACCGACAACAGAATCGGCATCCAAACTCATCAATCAGATGAGAAATTGGATGCCGATTTTATTTTATTGTATGTGTGTGTATTATTGTGTCAAATCTACCGTCCGGTCAGTATTGTCTTGATGTCATGGAGTTTGTTGAGTGCTGCCATCGGGGTGAGATTGTTGATGTCAAGATCCAGAATCTCGTCACGCAACTGGGCTAACACGGGGTCGTCAAGTTGGAAGAATGACAATTGCATCCCCTCTTCCGCTGCTGCCGACGATGCTACGCCGGCAAGATTTTTTGCAATCTTCTCATCGTCGTCTCGATTGACTTTTTCAAGGTGTGCGAGCACTTCATCAGCACGTTTGACAATCGACATAGGCATTCCGGCAAGTTTCGCAACATGAATACCGAAGCTATGTTCACTTCCGCCGCGAGCAAGTTTGCGAAGGAACACGACTTTGCCATCTATTTCACGAACCGAGACATTGAAGTTGACAACGCGACTGAAACTCTTTTCCATTTCATTGAGTTCGTGGTAGTGAGTGGCAAAGAGAGTTTTCGGATGAATGTTGCCATACTCATGAATGTGTTCGACGATTGCCCATGCAATTGAAATTCCGTCGTAGGTCGACGTGCCGCGTCCAAGTTCGTCAAACAGAATAAGAGACCGCTCGCTCATGTTGTTGAGAATCGAGGCGGCTTCATTCATTTCGACCATAAATGTCGACTCGCCAAGCGAAATATTGTCGCTCGCTCCGACTCGGGTGAAAATCTTGTCGACCACACCAATATGCGCACTATCTGCAGCTACAAACGAACCGATTTGAGCTAAGAGGACATTGAGAGCCGTCTGACGGAGAAGCGCAGACTTACCCGACATATTCGGGCCGGTAATCATCATGATCTGCGTTCCGTCGTTTGAGAGATTTACAGTATTTGAAATATAAGGCTCGCCTATCGGGAGCTCCTTTTCAATCACAGGATGACGCCCCTCGACAATCGAAAGTTCGAGCGAATCATCGACCACTGGACGATTGTAGCGATTTTCAAGAGCAACTCGCGTGAATGAGTTGAACACGTCCAATCGTGCTATCATTTGCGCGTCGAGAAGTATCGCCGGGATGTATGCACACAGATCCTGCACAAGCGTCGTGTAGATTCGTTGCTCTATGATTGCAATCTTATCTTGCGCTCCGAGGATTTTTTCTTCATATTCTTTCAACTCCTGAGTGATGTAGCGTTCGGCATTCACAAGAGTCTGCTTACGAATCCATTCCGGCGGCACTTTGTCGCGGTGCGTGTTGGTCACTTCAATATAGTAGCCGAAGACGTTGTTGTAGGCGACTTTAAGCGACGATATGCCCGTCTGTGCGCTCTCTCGCTGTTGGAGACGAAGGAGGTAGTCCTTGCTTTTATAGGCTATTTCACGGAGTTCGTCAAGCTCGCTGTCAACGCCGTCGGCAATCACTGCGCCTCGATTGAGAGCAGTCGGCGGATCAGGATAAATTTCACGCTCGATGCGCTCGGCAATTCCACTACACGGATTGAGTTGCTCACCAATACTTTGAAGTGCAGGCAGCCCTGACGACAAACAGATTCGACGAATCGGTTCGATGAGACCGAGCGCATGACTGAGTTGCACAAGTTCTCGAGGATTTACTCGTCCGGTCGAAACTTTTGAAATCAGACGTTCCAAATCGCCGATCTGTGCCAACGCATCTTTGAGTTCATCTCGATCGTCAGGTTCTTTGAAAAAATATTCAACAATATCAAGTCGGCGATTGATTTCACACACATCTTTCAGCGGGAAAAGCACCCATCGGTGAAGCAATCGTGCTCCCATCGGGCTGACCGTGCGGTCTATGACATCGAGCAAACTCTTGCCGTCCTCACTCATCGAGGAAACAAGTTCGAGATTGCGCACCGTGAAGCGGTCGAGCCTGACTGACTTCTCCTCTTCAACACGAGCAATAGATGTGATATGTGAAATTTGGGTATGCTGAGTAATGTCGAGATAGTGGAGGATTGCACCTGCGGCAACCACGGCGGCAGGCATGGCATAAATTCCGAATCCTTTGAGAGAATTTGTTTCAAATTGTTTCAGAAGTCGATCCATTGCCGCATCGTCGGTGAAAATCCAATCGTCAAGTTCAAACGCAAGATAGTGTTCGACGAAACTTTCCTCTAACAACTTCTTTTTCCCTCGCTCGACAAGCACTTCCTTTGGCGCAAAATTGGTCAAAAGTTTTTCGATATAGTCAACCGACCCTTCTGCCGCAAGAAATTCACCCGTCGAAATGTCGAGAAAAGCAACTCCGACATTGTGTTTGGTAAAATTGAGTGCGGCAAGAAAATTGTTTTCGCGATTGTTGAGCAACGTGTCATTAATCGACACTCCGGGAGTCACGAGTTCAGTAATGCCTCTCTTAACCAACTTTTTGGTCGTCTTCGGATCTTCAAGTTGCTCGCATATCGCAACTCGCTTGCCGGCTCTGACGAGCTTCGGCAAATACGTGTCAAGCGCGTGGTAAGGGAAACCGGCAAGTTCCACATGTTGAGCCGAACCGTTGGCGCGACGAGTCAGTGTGATTCCAAGAATTTCAGACGCAACAATTGCATCGTCTGAAAATGTTTCATAGAAGTCACCTACACGAAACAGTAATATTGCATCCGGATGCTTCTCTTTCATTGCCAGATACTGTTTCATCAACGGTGTCTCAACTATTTTCTTTGCCATGTCTGTGTTTTAAGTCTTTTATATTTTCAGACTACAAATTTAATCATTTTCATCCGAAAATCACACCTTTAAATTCACCGACAAATATGAGATTCGTAAAATTTTCAATATTGAGACTCGATAAAAAACGATCAAGGCTACGCAGTCAATTTCATTATGCCGCGCAGCCTTGATTACCTAACTTTTCAAAAAAACTTTGAAGAGAGGGAGGGTTTTATTTGAGCAATGATTGCAAAAGTTCGGGTTGGTTGGTAGTTATGTAGTCGACTCCTTGATCGATACACCATTGCATATCTTCAGGCTTGTCAACAGTCCAAACATTGACTTTCAAACCGAGTTTGTGGCATTGCTTGATCCATTCGGGATGCTTACGCATGACATTAATCGAATAGTCAATGCCGGCACCGTTGAGGAATTTGATCTGTTCGGGAACATAGTCACCGCTCAAATAATAAACGGGAGTGCCTTTGGGGGCTTTTTTACAAAGATCGGCAAAAGCATCGCGCGAGAATGTGATGTAATCGACACGGTCTTCGAGTCCGTATTTCTTCATCATCGCAAGGATACCTTTTGTTGCTTCTTTTTCACGAGCACTGTTGGCATGAGGCTTCAACTCGCAAACAAGACGCATTTCAGGCAACTTAACAGCTTCACGAAGACATGATTCAAGGGTGGGAACATGTTCACCGTTTGAAAGAGTCTGAGCAAGCACATCAACTGCCGGAGAGGTTTCAATCACAACGTCGTTGATTGTCGCATCGTGGTTGAGCACGAGAGTTCCGTCGGCGGTAATCCACACGTCAAATTCCGAAGCAAAACATTTCACGGAATCAGCTTTGACAAACGAGCGGATCGAGTTTTGAGCCGAACCTTCGGTTTTCCAATAACCACGGTGTGCAATCACTTCGGGTTTAGCGGCTGAAACCGATACAGCGGACGTAAACACGAATGCCGCCGCCATTGCCAATGTTTTTAGAGCATTCATAATCAATTGTTTTTATATTCAATTATTACTTTTTTATTAATCGACATTGTCGGTATTTCGACACAAGGCACTCCACGCTCAGAATCAGTGGTAACATTAGCCTTTTTGCCGTTAACCAAAACTTTCGAGCCGACTTTCAATCCAGGGATAAGGAGGCGATATGCACGGCGTTCGACTTGACCGTTATAAGAACCCTCGGTAGGATGAACCGTTACGACAGCCTTGTCACCGCTCTGTACATATTGCAGGCGGGTTGTCGCGTATTCCCCACGCTCGTATGCATCGCTAACGCCGTCATCCTCATAAAGCGAGAATGAATTGTCGGCATCTGACGCTGCCGGGTAGACGAGCATCACAAGTTTGTCGAGAGTCGCCATCGCCGGACGAGGATTGTAAGGCTGCATCGGCAGAATGTGACCACCGCGAACATACATCGGGAACTCATCAAGCGGCTTGGTTATGGTCTTAGTCTGCCCTCCGACGAATTTTTCATTCGTAAAGTAGTCATACCACACTTCACCTGCGGGAAACCATACCTTTTGCGAAGCATGTAAGTCATCGCCTTCTCCGGCTGATGAAATCGGAGCTGCGAGAATGTTGTCGCCAAAAGTAAACTGCTGCGGTTGGTCAAATGATTCGGGCTGCGAACCGTAATCAATAAACATTGAGCGGTTGAGCGGAAGCATTGTGTTGTGCGTCTGCCAAACGCATGAGTAAACGTAAGGTATGATTTCAGCTCTCAGATGATATGCCTTGCGCATGGCATCTGTAAACTTACGATCATAAATCCACGGACGACGGTCGAGCTTTGCGCTCTTAGTAGAGTGAACACGAAGACAAGCAGAAAGAGCTCCGAACTGAGTCCAACGAGTCGACAATTCAGGATTGGGGTCGCCTCGGAATCCACCGATGTCATGAGCCCAATAGTAGCAACCGCCTTGACCGCTACAAGAGGTGAGTTTCACTTCAAATGCAAGTATTTCCCAGTTGGCCTGAGCATCGCCCGAGAATTGGATAGGATGACGATGGTCGCCCCACCCTGACCAACGGCTGAATCCCATGGGGCGCATTCCGTTGCGAGCTGTGTCACGGAAATAAAGTTCGTTGATCCACGCAAGCGAGGTCGACTGATGACCATGTACATACGGGTACAAATAGTTTTGCTGCCAATCAAGCCACCAGAAGTCGACACCGATGTTTTCGTGAGGACGATGGGCATATTCAAAGAATTTTGCCATATAGTTGCTATCGGAAAGTTCAAAGAGCGGTGCCGGTTCGCCGTCTTTCAGACCGAGAGCTTTGGCAAATTCAGGATAAATTTCTTCGTGGGGGCGGATTCCGTCGTGGGGATGGTCATTGAGCGAAACAGTGACGCCGCGATCGTGGCAAGCCTTGATGAGAGCAGCAGGATCGGGAATCAATTCGCGATTCCAAGTATAACCGTTCCAATTCAAATGTCCGTTGTGACCGGTTCCGGTTGTAGCATCATTAGTGTGCCATCCCATATCAAACACAATGTTGTCGATCGGGAAGTTATTTTTATCGTAGCCGTCAATAATGCCGAGGAATTCATCGGAAGTATAATCCCAATAGCGACAATACCAAATGCCGCTGACATACTTGCGCGTCATCGGAACTCGTCCGGAGATTGCGCCGAGGCTCGACAGAGCTGCTTTGTAGTCATTGCCATAGACGAAGCAATATTGGTCTTGGATATGATTATCAGTATCACGAGGCTTAATCCAACCGTTGACAAGAAGATCGGAGCGTTCGTCGTCGATCATATACCAACCATCCTTGCTCAAAATACCGTCTTGAAGCGGAATTTCTTTTGTCACACGGTCGAGAGTCTCAATCGGCCCGCCAAGATTATTTCTAGTGATGAAGCGATTGGTAAATTTCTTTTCCTTGCCGTCAAGCGTATAGAAAACGTTGAGATTTGACGTTGAGAACGGCACTCCGTCATGATGATACCAAATCCGCAATGCGGGAGTGGTGATTTCATAGCAGTCACCTCCGAGCTCTTTAACATCTATCGAGTCAAGCGAAAGAGTGTTGCTTCGATCGTAGGCAAACAAAGTCGGCTCGTCGACAAACTTGCCGTCGCGAGCATATTCGAGACGCAGAAGCGTCGGTGTAATGATGGTCAGACGATTGTTGCCAAAAACCATCGGGTTGGCATCCGGTTTATATGCGAAAGATGTCAGCCCTGTTGTTAGGGCAAGCAGGGCTGACATTGTCGCACGTCTTAAATTACGTGTCATTAATCTTTGCTTCTTTTCGTTTAAAACGAAAATTTAGTAAATATATTGAAAACCTATTGAAAAAACTATTATTTATTGTTGACAGACGAAGTATAGACGTTGCCGTAGGGGTCGGTAGCTCTTACATTAACAGTCTTCCAAGAATCAGAAGCCGGTTTGTAGAGGAACATGTGGTCATTGTTGTTTTCGGGAGCGGCAGTGTTGTGGTTAGCGGGGAGATAACCGGTAGTCACATCAACCTGAGCGTGAACAGCGGGATCCCATGCGGGAGTACCTGTACGATCAGTTGCCGGATCAAGAGTCTTCCACGAACCGCCATCTTCCTGCACTTCAACTTTCCAATTGCTATGCCAGCAGAAAATGTTGATAAGAATCTTATCGTAGGGGTCGCCGGCTTTTGCTGAAGGTTGCCAAAGAACTGCCTCAGAGGGAGCATAAACCGCCATCTGATATTCACGAGGAGTTTCCGATCCCTGATAGTACTTATCGGCAAGTTTATTGCCGTTAAACTTCAAGACTCCGAATCCACGAGGTGAACCGTCGTTGCAGATAGGATACCAATAAGCACCCATGACAGCTCCGAAAGTTGTTTCGGTGATATTCTGAGCGATTGTAGTTGTGAAGTTGTTGTGAGTGTGACCGGAAAGAATTTGAACTTCCTTGAAATCTTTCACGAGTGCATACAATTCTTCATTGTTTGTCACATGAGTAGATGCAGCACGACGTTTTGTCGGAGCATGGAGGCAGATGACAAGAGCTTTGTCGCGTGACACATAGCTGAGATCTTTTTCAAGCCATTCAAGTTGTGCTTTGGTGATCGTCTGAGCATAGTCATTACGACCGTTGACACCGCTATAAAGAATGTCGTCAAGCGTTACGATATGGCAATCGCCGATATTTACCGAATAGTATGTCGGGCCCATTGCATCGCGATACTCCTTATCGGATTCTGTGTCGTTTTTGACCGTTTCATTGTGGTCGTGATTACCGATTACACAGAATACGGGAACATTGGCACGCTGCATCTGAGCTTTGCAAGACTCAAACAACGAAGGAGCGTTCCAAACGATGTCACCGAGACAAACGCCATATGCATTGCCTGAGAACGTCGATGTAAAGCCGAGAATACCGGGCATTACAACGTTGGTGAGGTCACTCACGTCTGTATCATTGCCCACCTGAGGATCGGCAAAAGCATAGAGAGTCCATTCGGTCTTCTTCTCACACGATCTGAGAGCAAAGTCTCTTTGGATAATCGATGAACTTGAAAAATTCAACTCTTTATAGAATGCGGGGCTGCCGTCAAAGTTAACGGGAACTTCGCAATCTTCAGGAACACTGATGAAAACATGTTGACGATTGTTGGTGTACATCTGATATACACCTTCATTATCAGTCGTTGCAACCGTTATTCCGTCACTGACAACAACTCCGGCTCTCGGCTGACCGTCGACTGTCACACGACCGACAAGGTTCATGCCGAAATCGCTTTTGATAGTGACATTTTCAGTCTCGCCGCCTGTACGTTTCGCTTCGATATGATCTTCGCAAGAAACGATAGCCAATGAGAGCAATGTCGCAGCTATATATTTAAATGATTTCATAATCTTTTATTAAATTATTTGATTTTACAAGTTCTCCGGATTTCACCCCGGAGAACTTGTTTTTATCGATCTTATGTTATTAGTAACCGGGGTTTTGTTCGAGAAGAGGATTGGCAGTGATAGCATCGGTCGGTATCGGGAAGATAGCCTTATCCTTTCCGCTCGGTTTGTGTGCCCACCAAGACTCGGTTGTGAAGAGTCCGAGACGAATCAAGTCTGTGCGACGATGACCCTCTCCGAGGAATTCGATCATGTATTCATCCGACAGACGATAGATGTCGAAGTTATCGGGCACGGGATCGGGATCGACACCGCCTTCAAAGTTACGTGTACGAACTTTGTTGATGAGAGCGGCTGCTTGTGCACCCTTGCCGTCACGCCAGTAACATTCAGCCAACCAATAGTAAGCGTGAGTCAGACGATATATGGGGATGTCGGGATTGAAGAGCATATCAATATCAGCCGTGTTTGGGATAGGAGTCTTCACAAGACGAACGCCGGAGTTTTCAGCACCGTTGAGCATGTGTGAACCCTTACCGTCGGCATTGATGCAGTCTACCATTACCATTTCCAAGCCGCTGCAATCACCGCGAGTACCGATAGCAATTTTGCCTGTACGGGGATTTTGCTGCAAACCTACGCAGAACATGCCTTCATATTCGCCATTTCCTTTGTAGAAATACGGCTTTTTGCGAAGGTCTTTTGCGTGGAATTTCTCATAGGGGCAACCCATCTTGTCTTCGTAAATGGGACCGTCGGGAGTTTCACGCGAGGGAGAAAGCATATAACCATTGTAGCGGCTTCCGGGGAATGCACAGTCAAAGTAAACGTCAGCACCACTGATGTAGCTGAAACGATAGTACCATCCCATCGGCTCAAATTTGTTTTTCTCGCTCGGGATATTCCAAACTGCTTCGGGTGACTGATCATTGGTGAAGCTGTGCGGACCATACCAAGTCTTGTCCAAATCATATTTACCGTATTTTCCGGCAATAAGATCTTCGAGCAAAGTCTGAGCATCAGCAAAACGCTTTTCGCCGGTATAGGCTTCGGCATTCATATAAAGTTTGGCAAGCATCATCACTGCACCACCCTTTGTGATGTAACCGGTCTGAGGTGCACCGTCTTCTTTGGCTTTGATCTGAGGAATTGCGTCTTTAAGAAGCTTTTCGATGTAGTCAAACACTTCTTTTGCCGTGTTACGCGGTTTCGGAGCGTCTTGGCTGCTTTCGTAGATGGGCACACCGCCATATTGATTGAGATAGAGCATATAGGCGTGAGCCACAACACAGTTGAGCTGGTTGATATGGTCAGCCTTATCCTGATCGGTCAATCCGAGTGCAGTGTAGTTGATTCCCGAAAGGTCTTCGCGAGCCTCAAACGCACGAGCCATAATATAACCGATTTGGTTATAGGGGTTAAAGATGATACGTTCGTCGGGGGTCAGCGAATGTTCTTGACAGCGAACATATTCGCCGTTGTTATAGAAGTCTTTGCCCTGAGCGGGAGCAGTCATCTCGTCACTGGTCATTTCTTCCTGCACCCAGATCCATTTTTGTTCCCAAATATATGAAATCTGATAGAAGGGACGGCCGAGAATCGAGTAGACGTTTTCGGGGCTTGTATAGAATGTGTCGGGCGAAGCCTCCGAGTAGAACTTTTCGTCAAGTTCGCAAGAAGCAAGTGTCAATCCGGCACCGATAAGCGACAATGCTATATGTTTAAGTTTCATATTATTTTTGAAATTTAGCGGTTAGAAAGTTAACTGAGCACCAAATGTCCAACGTGTTGTCTGGGGATACATTGAACTTGTACTGCGAACCTTAGCATCTCCGGGGAACACTCCGTTGACATCGACTTCGGGGTTGTAGCCCTTATACTTGGTCCAAGTGACGAGGTCGCGTGCAGTGACATAGACACGAGCACGGCTCACATAATTGTTCCACTTCGAGAGGTTAAGGGTATAACCGAGCGACAAAGCGTCGATCTTCACAAACGAAGCATCGTTGAGGAAGTAGTCGGTTGTGATACGAGTGTCGTTGATGGCAGCATTGTTAGTGTATGCGATTTTGAGGAGGTTGGTTCCGGGCACGGTTTTGAGACCGTAGTAGAGAGCCGTTTCGTCAAACACATCGTAGTCATACCATGAGCGGAACGAGATTCCGAAGTCAAATGCACGATAGCGAAGATTGTGTTCCATCGACATTGTGAGTTTGGGGACACCGTTGCCGACATAGTGACGGTTAGCGTCATTAGTGTTGCCGCTTGCGGGAACTACGTTGTTGTCCTTGTCATAGATGAGCCACTTGCCGTCTTCGTCAAGACCTGCATATTTGTAAAGCCAGAATTGACCGATGGTCGAGCCGTTGACGTGCTTATAGATGTGACCCATTGACTGGGGAAGAGCGTCCGACGGTTGGAGAGTAGCGGTTTCTTCACCGAGGTTCTTGATTTTCGATGAGCTGTGGCTGATGCGGAATGTCGAAGTCCACGAGAAATCTTTCGCTTGAAGGATGTCGCCGGTGATTTCAAATTCCCAACCCTTGTTGTCGAGAGTTCCGACGTTTTTCATCACTGTTTTTGCAACCATCGGGGGCACGGGAGCGTTGACCGAGAGGAGCATATCGTCAACTGTGCGGCTGAACCAGTCAAACTTACCGCTGATGCGATTGTTGAACAGAGCGTAGTCGATACCGACGTTGAATTCCTTCTTCTGTTCCCATTTAAGATCCTTGTTGATGTTGCGAGCAGTACCGTAAGTAGGAATCCAGCTTCCCTCGGGAGTAGGATACATTGCGCTGCCCGAAGTATAGTTGCGGACAGTGTAGCCCGAACCGAAGTTGTTGTTACCGGTGACACCGTAACCTACGCGAAGTTTGAGGTCTTTAACCCAATCGACTTGCTGCATGAAACTTTCATTGCTGATACGCCAGCCGCCTGACACAGACCAGAAGTTACCCCAACGGTTGTTAGGACCGAACTTCGACGAACCTTCACGACGATAGCTGACAGTTGCCATATACTGGTCATTGAATGAATAGCTTGCACGACCGAAGAACGAGAGAAGGCGTTCGCGAGGATCTTTACTTGACGAGATTGATGCTTCGCCGGCTACGAGATCCGTACCTGCACCCATATCCCAAGGACCGATACCGTCAACCGTAAAGTTGCTGTTGGTCATAGAGAATGATTCGCCATTTTCTTCATAGAAGCTCCAACCGGCAACGGCGTCGACGCGATGCACGTCTTTAAACACGTTGAGATACGAGAGATAAGCCTCAGTCGACTTGTTGACGTCTTTCGAGAAAGAGTGAGTACCTCTACCGAGTTTCTGGTTGAGAATACTGTTGCGGTGATACTGATTGTAGTAGCGAGTGAATTGGTTTTGACGCTGGTCAATACCGTAAGTTGCTTGTGCTGTAAGATTGTCGGTCAGCTTGATTTTAAGGCTGAGGTCGCCGATAAACCATTTGTCTTGGCTGAGATATTCCTGATCATTAATATCGCCGACAGGGTTGTAGCTCGTACCGATACCATAATCATTAACATTATAGTGATTCGGATCAGAGGGGTTCATGAGCGGAGTAGTGGGATTGAGGAGAAGAGTCTGTTCAAAAGAAGTAGAGCCATTGCGCTGGTCGCGGTCTGTCTGACGGAACTGAGTTTTGAGGCCGAGTTGAACACGACCGCCAAACATATTGTAGACACCGTTCAAACGAGCCGAATAGTCCTTACGACCGTCGCCGATGACGATACCTTTCTGATCAGAGTAAACCAACGAAGAATAGAGTTGGAGAGTTTCCGAACCGCCGTTGATTGTAAGAGAGTGACGATTTGAAACGGGGGTGTCACGGCAAAGTTCTGCATACCAATCGGTATCGTAACCATAGTCATACCCGCGACCATATTCGAGGAATTCTTCCGACGAAAGCATATCTAGACGTTTGCGGACGCTTTCAACGGCGAGTTCAAAAGAATAGTTGACAGAAACCTTGCCTTCTTTCGCTTTCTTGGTAGTGATAAGGATCACACCTGCCGATGCACGAGTACCGTAAATTGCACCTGCCGATGCGTCTTTGAGCACGTCGATGCTTTCAACGTCTTCTTGGTTGATTGCACGGATGTCACCGCCGGGGATACCGTCGATCACAACCAACGGAGCCGAGCTACCGTTGAGCGACGACACACCGCGAAGCTGATAACCGTTTGACGCATTAGGCGACGAGCTGCCCGAGATTGTCATACCGGAGATCTTGCCTTGAAGAGCTGTTGCGATAGTCGAGCCGCCGAGACCGTTTGTAAGCTGGTCACCGCTGATCGAAGTGATCGACGAGGTGACGCGCTTCTTTTCGAGCGTACCGTAGCCGATGACCACAACTTCGTCAAGATTCTGAGTGTCAGGTTTGAGAGTCACAACATAGTCAGTCTTGCCGGCCTCAACCTTGATTTGCTCTTTGATATAGCCGATCAACGAGATTTCAATCGTCTGACCGGGTTCTGCTTTGATCGAGAATCGACCGTCGATGTCGGTTGCTGTTCCGAGAGTTGTTCCGACAACGGTGACATACGCACCGATAGCCGTTTCGCCTTCCGAATCATATACCGTACCGGTAACATTCTGAGCCGAAGCCGAAAGCGCATTTAAGGCAAACAAACATAGAGTGAGGATGCTCACCAATTTATGCCAGCCCTTAGCCGCTACATTTATCTGTTTCATTATGGATTAGTTTTTAGTCGTTAGCAATACGTTTTACTGCAATATCATCTATAAACAAGCGATAGTATCCGTCACGAGTCGCACGATTGATGACATACTGAGTTTCACCGATAACAATCTTGGTCTCGGCAGTTGCGCCCTTGATTTTCACGCTGAAATTGTTCCAACGCCAAGGATTACCATCGTTCTTGGGGTTAGCCTCGGGCTCCATGGGAGCTGAAAGTTTTCCGGCAGCATCAGCAGCGTCGACAATTGTGCCGGGGCCTTCGATAGCAACCGAAAGGCTTACGCCGTCTGTCTGATTGCGAGCAGCCTTGAAGCTGACTTCGAGATTAGCTTGGCAACCGGCCGTAATGTCAAATGCAGGCTTGATGCGCAATGCAGTCTGAGCATTACCCTTGTTCATCTTCAAATAACCGTCCATAGTATAAACGATCTTGGCACTTGCATTCAAGTCTTCATAGAGGCCTTGTAAAGTCGGGAGCGGCGATTCAAAACCGTTGCCTGCATAATCCCAAGTATAAATATTGCGAGCATTAGTCTTCGCGCCGTTGACCGAACCGACTTGATCATCGCCACCCACTGCCCACGACATATTGTCGGAGAAGTAAACGTGACCAACGGCCTTGTCGTCGTAAGCTACTTTCGACGTAAGCTGGCTGACAGCTACATCAAGTTTGATACCCGAAGTAGAGGTAAACGTGAGAGTACCCTCGCGAGCGTCGTCCTTATTTTCGGGAGCTGAGATTACCACAAGAGTCTTGCCTGCCTGACCATTGTCGGGGCTGACAGTAAGCCATTCGGGCTTAGCAGTTACGCTCCATGCCTCGAGGCAGTTGAGTTCAACTTCCATCTTGGCTTCATCAGCCGATGCGCCGAGAACTACACTTGAAAATCCGCCGGCAACATTAGTTGCAAACGCGCTGAAATCTTGACTAACAGTCACGCTGCTCACCACATCGGCAGCCTTAACATTTACCTTAGCCGAACGAGCCGCACCGGTAGTGTTGGCATCCACTTGGAGAGTAACTTTGTTCGACCCTTCCTTACCTTCGGCAGGAACAGCCTTAATCCAATTGCAGCCATCGGCTACGCTGACAGTCCAATCAGCATTAGTCGTAACGATAAACGATGCATCCTCACCCTCTTCGGTCTTACCGATAGCGTTGACAGCCAAAGTCTTTGTATTGACTGCAAGTTCGATAGTCTTGCAACCTTGATTGACGGTGATAAGCTCCTTTTTGTTGCCCATAACGATTTCGATGAAACCGCGACGAGACTCGTAGGTAGTATTCTCATCGGCAACGACAAAGATGTTATACGAACCATGGTTTCCCTCGGTTTCCGAAAGCGTAAGCCATTCGTCAGCCTTGGACACTTTCCAAGAATCGGTAGCGGCAAGCGTAAACATTGCGCGGTCGCCATCTGCCGTCAGACCTTCGTAATTCACATCAAATGTATAATCTGACACCGCAAACGATGCCGGCATATCTTCATCATCGTCACACGAAATGAAAGCACACGAAGATGCCGCCATCACTGCTGTGAAAATGAATGATTTAAAATATATATTCATAATTTGATTGGTTATTTAACGTGAGTGATGTTAACCTTCGATTTTTTCAACCTTCAAATCGTCCATATACCAGCGGAATGTACCATTGTCGCTGATATTGTCGCGAACAAACGTTACTTCGCCGATGATGATTTTGGTTGCCGATGAAATAGCCGAGATGTCAACCGAAACTTCAGTCCACGAAAGTTTGCTGTCAGACATTGCCACGGTCTTGATTACGCGATTGTTAGCGGCTTCGCTTTCAGCGATTGAGCCATCGCCTTCAATAGCCACGCAGACAGTGGTTTTGTCCGAGTTGTAGCGAGCACACTTAAACGAAACGCGAACGCTTGTAGTCTTGCCGGCTTCGATGCCGAGATCCTTGATAGCAATCGCAGTGATAGTGTTAGTCTTGTCAAATTTCAGATAGCCATCCATTGTATAGACAGTCTTCTTGCCTGCATTCAAGTCTTCATAGAGACTTTGGAAAGTCGGGAGCGACGATTCAAATCCGTTGGCAGCGTAATCCCACGTATAAATATTGCGGGCATCACCGATTGACTTGTTACCGACATCGTCAGATCCGCCTACCGCCCATTTGAAGTCGTCAGCGAAGTAAACGTATCCGATTTCCAAATGGTCGTCAGTATCTTCTTCAAGCGACTGGCGAACTGTCACCGTAAACTTACGGTCGAGAGAAGCGACATTCAAGTGACCTTCGCGAACAGCACCCGACTCGTTTACATCGGCGAGAACCGTCAAAATTACACGACCCTGCCCCTCGGTGCGATCGACCGTAAGCCATTCTTGATCACTGGTTACTTCAAAGCCCTTATTTGCCACGACCTCGATCGTTGCAGAGGCTCCACTCTTCAACTTGCCGTTCTGGATAACTTGAACGACAGATTTGTCGACTTTCAAGCGGGGTGCGGCATCTTCTGCAAGATTTTCGACCTCACACGAAGCGAAGCCGATCGTACCCATAAGCATGAGAATCAAGCTGAATAAATTAATCTTCTTCATTTATGGTAAGATTTGGTTTATAATTTGTTTCTTATTTGACAATTTTAACTTATTTATATAAGTTTGTCGTTGCGATTTTGGATGCAATTAATTTCAAAACGAAAGCATAAAGATTTCATTTCGGTGCAAAATTGGTTATAAAATCGCAATTGACAAAATTTTATGAATATTTTTAATTACCCCCCCCGTTAAATAGTGTTAACAAGGGTAAATTTTATAAAGTGTGCGAATTACACTTATTTTTCACTCAACCATAAGCCGTTCCGCCTTTTCTAAGGCAAAAAACGTCCCTTAATCCGAGCCACGCCAATCGTATTATCTCACAATAAGACGCAACCAAACCCGTAAAATCGTTACGCATTCCGTATCGAAAAGAAACTCTACATTATTTAGTTTGAAAAATCGAACCGTCAATCCGCTCCGGCAGCCGAAGCATTAGCTTTCGAAACATCCACAACTTTCAATTCGACACCGCGATCTTCAATGCCGCGCGCAATCTTATCCGGAATATTCGAATCGGTAATTATAAGGTCGACATCCTCGATGTCGGCAATCTTACTGAAACCCCTACGGCGGAATTTCGACGAATCGGCAAGCACGATTGTCTTCTGAGCCGTCGACATCATCCGTTTATTGAGATCGCTCTCTCGAATATCGGTCGTTGTGATTCCGAAATCGAGATCTATACCATCGACACCTATAAATAACTTACTACACGAAAAGTCGCGCAACTCATTTTCGGCAAACTTACCGACCACCGACAGACTACTCTGTCGCAACGTTCCGCCAAGCTGAATCAAATCTATCGACTCACTACCCCCCAACAACTCCGAAACTTTAAGCGAAGCCGAGATGACCGTCAGACGATGATTCGGACGAATGCAGCGAGCCATCGCCAACACCGTCGTACCCGAAGCTATGATAATTGAATCATCCTGAGTGACAAGCGAAGCAGCATACTGACCGATCAGAGCCTTTTCGGGACGTGCAAGATGCTCCTTCTCATTGATCGACCTATTATTAATGTAGGGGTCGATAAGAATCGCCCTGCCGTGACTACGATAGAGCTTGTTAGCCTTCTCAAGCTCGGTCAAATCCTTACGGATAGTAACCGTCGACACATCGAGCAGCAACGACAAGTTTGAAACAGGGATGGACTCGTGCTTCATCAGAGCTTCAATAATCAGACTATGTCTTTCTTCCTTGGTCATACTATTTTTTATTATTTAACAGGCTAAAAGATATTTATTTTTAATAACTGACTACAAAGTTACAACATTTACCGTCATTCATTTAAAAAATCATATAAAAATAACATTAAAATTTCGTTACAAAATCCCATTTCATCCAAATCTTTCGCTCATTCAAAACCTCCGCCCCACCCCGCCCTGCGCTACTGACAATTCGGATTATCAACACTTCAGCAACCACTTTCACATAATTTATCCAAAATGTAACGCCAAAATATTTTGTTTTTTAATAAAAGATTTATACTTTTGCAACGAAATCTAAAATAGACCAAAGCGAAAGCAACGAAACACCTCCCCGGCAAAACACAGTCTCGGAGGCAACTTTTGCGACAACCGACGAGGAGAGCCATCAAAATCATCCTCGCCATTATGCTATAATAAAAAGACTTAAACAATAATCAAAGCAAAATTCACCACCTGAATACACAATATATCAACTATGGACAATTCCATCCAATCCAAAGAATACGATGTGATCATCATCGGAGCGGGAGCCACAGGCGCAGGCACCGCTCGCGACTGCTCATTGCGCGGACTGAAAACATTGCTTGTCGAACGCTTTGACTTCACAGCCGGCGCAACCGGACGCAACCATGGACTTCTCCATTCAGGTGCGCGATACGCCGTGACCGACGGTGAGTCTGCCACGGAATGTATCAGCGAAAACATGATTCTGCGCCGGATCGCACGCCACTGCGTCGAAGAAACCGGAGGTCTATTCGTAACCCTGCCGGAAGACGACCTCGGCTATCAAAGCAAATTCATTGAATCGTGTCAGGCCGCCGGCATCGACGCCAAAGCCATCGACCCGAAAGATGCAATAAAAATGGAACCGGCGGTCAACCCCGACATCATCGGAGCAGTCACCGTCCCCGACGGCGCAGTCGACCCCTTCCGACTCACCACCGCCAACGCCCTCGACGCTCGCATTCACGGGGCTGACATCCTGACCTACCACGAAGCCACCGACCTCATCACCGAAAACGGTGCAGTAGTCGGCGTGACCCTCCGTCCGCAAAACGGCGGCAAGCCCTTTGACGTTCGCTCGCGACTCGTCATCAACGCCGGAGGCATATGGGGAGCAGGAATCGCCGCCAAAATCGGAGTCAAAATCAATATGTTCCCCGCAAAGGGCGCATTGTTGATTTTCGGACACCGCGTCAACAACGTCGTCATCAACCGCTGCCGCAAGCCCGCCGATGCCGACATCCTCGTGCCCGGCGACACCATTTCGCTCATCGGAACGACTTCAAGCCGTGTCCCCTACGACCAAATCGACAACATGGAAGTCACGCAGGACGAAGTCGACATCCTCCTCCGCGAAGGCATGAAAATCGCCCCCTCACTCGCCTACACACGCATTCTCCGAGCCTACGCCGGAGTCCGTCCGCTGATTGCGTCCGACGACGATCCCTCGGGTCGAAGCATCAGCCGAGGCATCGTCTGCCTCGACCACGCCACCCGCGACGGAGTCGAAGGACTCATCACCATCTCAGGCGGCAAACTGATGACCTACCGTCTCATGGCCGAATGGGCAGCAGACATGGCTTGCCGAAAACTCGGCGTGACAGCCCGTTGCGTGACAGACAAGCGTCCGCTCCCCGGCTCCGAACCCGAAGCCGAACCGGAAAAACATCGTTTCAAAAAATCCCACATCATCGAGCTTAGCACCGATCAAAAAGCAGCCTACGGCCGCCACGGCTCACTGTCGAGCGAAATCACCCACACCGAAGGCGCGGCTGACGATGCCCTCGTCTGCGAATGCGAACAAGTATCGGTAGCCGAAACTCGCTATGCAATCGAACGCCTCCACGTCAACAACCTCATCAACCTCCGCCGTCGCACCCGCCTCGGCATGGGCACCTGTCAGGGAGGCATTTGCGCCTGCCGAGCATCGGCAATCCTCGCCGAACACCTCGGTCACGAAATAGCCATCAACGACCTCGCATCCTTCGTCAACGAACGCTGGAAAGGTATGCAGCCCGTTGCATGGGGACAGACCCTCGTCGAAGCCAACTTCTCGGCATGGATTTATCAAGGCGTCTGCGGACTCACGCCCGAAAACGCCCATCCAAGCCGCTAACCGAGCGAATATCAGCCATTCAACAACCACCACTTGAAACGAAAATCAGACAAATGAAATACGATTCCATTATCATAGGCGGAGGATTGAGCGGTCTCGTCACCGGCATCAAACTCGCACAACGACAGAAAAAAGTCGCAATCATATCCACCGGACAAAGCGCACTCCACTTTGCCTCCGGTTCATTCGGTTTACTCGGCAGGACTGCCGACGGACAAACCATCGAACGCCCTGCCGACTCGATGGACACCCTGCCCGAAAACCACCCCTATCGCCGCATCGGACTCGAACGCGTCATCGAACTTGCCGACACCGTCCCCTCATTTTTCGCCGATGCCGACATCACCCTCAAAGGCTCAAGCCAAGCCAACCACTTCCGCCTCACCCCGTTCGGGATGTGCCGTCCGTGTTGGCTGACCCTCTCCGACTTCTTCACCTGCAACGACAAAGAAAACCACGACATACGCACCTGTCTGATTGTCAACTTCAAAGGCTTCCTCGACTTCTACCCCGGCTACTTGACCGACGGACTCGCAAAAGCCGGAGTCGACTGCCGCACCTGCACAATCGAAATCGAGCAACTCGAACGTCTGCGCCACTCAGCGTCTGAAATGAGAGCCGCATCCATAGCCCGACAACTGACAGGCGACGTCCTCAAAAAATTTGCCGACGAAATCAACCATCACGCCTCCGGAGTAGACGCCGTATTGATTCCCGCCGTCATCGGTATCGACAACGAAGAACCGCTCAAACAACTCCGTGCCATGGTCAACCGCCCGCTCTACTGCATCCCGACCACACCCATGTCAGTATGCGGATTGCGAGTGCAAAAAATGCTGCGTCGCCACTTCGAACGCCTTGGCGGAACATACTTACTTGGCGACAACGTCGTAGCCGCCCACATCGGAGCCGGCAACCGTCTCGAATCGGTCGAAACCGCCGCACTCGGCTCTGACCTGCTCGAAAGCGACAACTTCGTATTGGCAACAGGCGGAATTTTCAGCCGAGGCATCGTAGCCGAACCCCACCGCATCTACGAACCGCTCCTCAACGTCGACGTCGACGCACCCTCCGACCGCGACAAGTGGTTCGACAGCAACTTCTTTGCCAAGCAACCCTACATGAGCTACGGCGTTGTGACCGACCAATCGTTCCACCCCGTCTACCAAGGCAACGTAGTTGAAAATCTCTACGCCGTCGGAGCAATCCTCGGCGGACACGATGCCCTCAACGAAGGCTCCGGAGCAGGAGTCGCAATCCTCTCGGCCCTCCACGTTGCCGACCTAATCTTGAAATAAGCAGTCCCCACACACGATATAAATGGAACTACAAGTTAAAAATATAAGCCGCGACAACTTTGAACAGTGCATCAAATGTACAATCTGCACTGTTTACTGCCCCGTGTTAGCCGTCAACCCCGACTATCCGGGACCGAAGCAGGCAGGCCCCGACGGCGAACGCTACCGTCTGAAAGATCCTGATTTCTACGACAATGCGTTGAAATACTGCCTCAACTGCAAACGCTGCGAAGTCGCTTGCCCCTCAAACGTCAAAATCGGCGACATCATCCAACGCGCACGTCTGCGCTACGACAACCACCCCGTGAAACTCCGCGACCGCATCCTTGCCGAAACCGACTTCATGGGTAGCGTAGCCACAAAGATGGCACCCGTTGTCAACATGATGCTCGGACAAAAGATCGTCAAATCGAGCATGGATATGACCTTGGGCATCGATCACCACCGCAACTTCCCGAGCTACACCTCGCAGACATTTGAAAGCCGCTACCGCAAGCTCGCCGCTTCGCAATCGGCATTCAAACGCAAAGTCAGCTACTTCCACGGCTGCTACGTCAACTACAACTTCCCCCAACTCGGACTTGACCTCATCAAGGTGCTCAACGCCGTCGGCTACGGAGTCGAACTCCTTGACAAAGAGAAATGTTGCGGCGTAGCCAAAATTTCAAGCCGACTGATTTCGAGAGCGCGCCACGATGCCGAAATCAACCTCTCGTCCATCCGCAGAGCCGTCGAGAGCGACAACGACCGTCCGATTCTCTACACGGGCTCGACGTGTGCGTTCACAATGCGCGACGAATATCCCCACCTGCTCGAACTCGACAATTCCGACGTTCGCGAAAATATGCTCATGGCAACCGTTTGGCTTGCCCGTCTCATCGAGCGCGGCAAAATCCGCCTTGCATTCCGCGACGATTATCATAAACGAATCACATACCACACTCCATGCCACATGCAGAAACTCGGTTGGGCAATCTACTCAGTCAACCTCCTGCGCAGCATTCCCGGAGTTGAATTTATACCCGTCGAATCGCAATGTTGCGGTATTGCAGGCACTTACGGTTTCAAAAAAGAAAACTACGCCACCTCGCAAGCCATCGGCAAAGACCTTTTAGACAAACTCAAAGCCATCAACCCCGACATCGTAGCAACCGACTGCGAGACCTGCAAATGGCAAATCGAAATGAGCGCGGGACTCCCCGTCGCCAACCCGATCAGCATCCTCGCCGACGCTATTGATGTCGAAAAAACCATGAAACTCAACAACATAAAATAAAAATCAACAAATATGGCAAAAGAAAATATTTATGCCGGCTGGGACGAAGCCACCGTCAAGCGTTACAAGTCATGGCAAACACGAACCATCATCGTAACGATGATCGGCTATGCCATTTATTATTTTGTTAGAAAGAACTTTTCGATCGCCATGCCGGGTCTGACAGCCCAGTATGGCATTTCCAATACCAGCTTCGGTATCGTGATCGGTGTCGGCTCGCTGATCTACGGACTTTCGCGCTTCGTCAACGGCTTCATTGTCGACCGTTTCTCGGCGCGCGTCATCATGGCAGTCGGCCTGCTTCTGTGTGCACTCTCGAACTTCGCCTTCGGTTTCGGTGTCAACATCAGCTCATGGATTACCGGAGTCGACGCAGGCCCCGACTTAGTCAATATGCTCATCTTCGTCATGGCAGTAACGATCGTGTTCAACCAAATGTTTCAAGGCGTAGGCTATCCTCCGTGTGCACGTCTGTTGCCGTCGTGGATTCATCCTTCCGAATTGGCAACTAAGATGTCAATCTGGAACACCTCTCACTCCATCGGCGCATCGCTTGCAGTCGTAGTCTGCGGCTACATCATGGGCTCTATGGGTCAAGACCTTAGCAGCGACGAATCAGTGATTCGCACGATTGCCGCCAACCTCAATCTCAACCCCGGCTCAGCCGACGACATGGACACCATCCTCAACTACGCCCGCCATTGGGACGCTTGGCGTTGGTGCTTCTGGCTTCCCGCCTGTCTTGCCGTCGTAGGCGCAATGTGGCTCTATTTCGGACTTCGCGACGACCCTCGTTCGGTCGGTCTGCCCGAACTTCCCGGCACCAAAACCGGCAAAGAGCAGGAGAAAACGACCGAACACAACCCCTCTCGCAACGAATATCTCAAAACAATGGTGTGGAAAAACCGCTGGATTTGGACTCTCTGTCTCGCCAACGTGTTTGTCTACGTCATGCGCATGGGCATTCTTGACTGGGGGCCCAAATTCCTCACCGAAGCGCGCGACATGACCATCGAAGACGCAGCTTGGTCTGTCGGACTCTTTGAAATCTTTGCCATCGTCGGCACTATTGCCGCCGGTTGGGCAACCGACCACATCTTCAAAGGCAAAGCCCACCGTATGTGCTTCGTCTGCATGGCAATGGCTTGCATCTTCATGGGCATCTTCATCCTCTGTCCGCAAATCCCGATGGGCATTTCGATTGTAGTCCTCGCAATGGCAGGATTCTTCATCTACGGGCCTCAGGCACTCATCGGCATCGCCGCCGCCAACCACGCAACCAAAGAAGCTTCGGCAACAGCCAACGGTCTCGCCGGCATCTTCGGCTATGTAGGTTCATTCCTTTCGGCTATCGGCATCGGCATCGTCGCCGACCACTGGGGTTGGAACATGGTGTTCTACATCATTGTCGGCGTAGGCATCCTCGGCGCACTCACATTCATCTCCATGTGGACAGCTCCGCGCGACGGCTACGAACGCAGCAACAAGTTCTATTCGGAACACGAAAAATAATCCGAAATCCATCTTTTTCAAAACCGTCTCTCCGTCACTTATATACACAAACAAAAAATGATACAAGTTCCCGACAAATATATCTCTCCGCTCAGCGAAGACGCGCTTCGCGAAGCCTGCCGCAAAATTCGCCACGTCGCTCTCGACATGGACGGCACAATCTATCTCGGCTCGACGCTCTTTCCGTTTACCAAAGACTTTCTTGCCGGACTGACCGAAATGGGCATATCGTATTCGTTTCTGACCAACAATCCGACCAGAAGCATCAGCGATTACCTTGCGAAGCTCGCCAAACTCGGCATTGAAGCAACGCCGGAAAATATGTACACCACAGCCGTAGCGACAATCGACTATCTCAAAGCCCGTATGCCGGAAGCGAAACGTCTCTACGTCGTTGGCACTCCGAGCATGGAAGCCGAATTTATCCAAGCCGGATTTGAACTGACGGCAACCGACGCAACCGAAATGCCCGACTGCCTTGTCGTAGCGTTTGACACGACTCTCACCTACGACAAACTTTGTCGCGCAGCCTACCTTGCGTCGAAGGGCATCCCCTACATCGCAACAAACCCCGACCGCGTCTGCCCGACCGACCAAGAAACCGTCCTCGTCGACTGCGGTTCGCTCTGTCAGGCAATCGAGCACGCCACGGGTCGCCAACCCGACCTCGTCATCGGCAAGCCCAATCCCGATATGCTTTCGGGCATCCGCTATCGCCATAACCTCCAAGCCGATGAGATTGCCATGTGTGGCGACCGCATCTACACGGACGTAGCTATGGCTGTCAATGCCGGAGCATTGGGCGTGTTGGTGCTCTCCGGCGAGACTACGCTTGACACGGCACTCAATGCCGAGCGCGTCCCCGACATCATTGCCCGCGACGTTGCAGCCTTTGGCGAAATGCTCAAAGAGTTCAAAAAATAAATTTTCGAGATCTCATCTCGCAAGACACCCAATCTCTGCACACGACAATGAAATTCAAGTTTCAAACACTCATAGCCGCACTTGCACTCGGATGCTGCGCACCGTCGTTGTCCGCCAAACTTGTCAAAATCGACACCAAAGGCACGACAATGCTTCTTGATGCCGTCAAGGGCAAGAAACTCAAATATATGTACTACGGCACGCTGTTGTCGGACTCCGACACGGCAGCCATTCGCGCCGCCGTAGGCAAGGGGCAAAACGCCTACCCCGACTACGGTATGCTCGGGCCTGACGAAACGGCAATCGCCATGATTCAACCCGACGGCAACCGCACGCTCAATCTCGTCGTCGACGAAATCATCGACGGACGCAAATGGGAGGCATCGAAACTTGCCGAAAACGGCAATGCTTCGACCGGCAAGCTGAAAGACGGAGCGATTTACACCGTCAGACTCCGCGACACATACTACCCCGTCACCGTCGACATCAATTACGGTGTCAACGCAGGGTATGGAGGCAATGATGACGTCCTCGAAACGTGGGTCGACATCACCAACGATGGCAAAAAGCCCGTAACCCTCACGCGATTCGCATCAGGCTTCCTGCCGATTCGCTACGGCAACGTGTGGGTGTCGCAATTCTACGGTTCGGCAAAGAACGAAGCCCGTATTGACTGCACGCAACTCGTCCATGGTCTTAAAACCATCAAGAATCGCGACGGTGTGCGCAACTCTCACACCGCCCACAGCGAAGTCATGATCTCGCTTGACGGCAAACCGCGCGAGAACGATGGTCGCGTCATTGGCGCAGCCCTCTGTTACAGCGGAAATTACAAACTGACTTTCGACACCGACCGAAGTGACTATCACCACTTCATTGCCGGAATCGACGAAGCCGATTCGGAATATCATCTCGCCGGCGGAGAAACATTTTCAACTCCCCACCTCGCGCTGACATTCAGCACCGAAGGTCTCGGCGGAGTCAGCCGTGCGTTCCACCACTGGGGACGTAACTTCAAGCTCGCTCACGGCAACGATGTCCGTCCCGTGTTGCTCAACAGTTGGGAAGGAGTCTATTTCAACATCAATGAAAAGGGCATGAACGCCATGATGCACGACATTGCATCGATGGGTGGCGAGCTCTTTGTCATGGACGATGGATGGTTTGGGCCGGAATATCACCGCGACAATGCCAAAGCTGGTCTCGGCGATTGGACTGTCGACACTCGCAAATTGCCCAAGGGCATCAACGGACTGCTGAAAACAGCCCGCAAAGAGGGTATCAAGTTCGGAATTTGGATCGAGCCTGAAATGGTCAATTCAAACAGCGAACTCTACAAGGAACATCCTGAGTACATCCTCAAACCTGCAAACCGTGAACCGGTCTACGGTCGCGGAGGTACTCAACTCGTGCTTGACCTTGCCAATCCGGCAGTCCAAGACATCGTCTTCACCGTCGTCGATACTCTGCTGACCAAATATCCCGAAATTGCCTATATCAAATGGGATGCCAACATGAATATCAAGAACCACGGTTCGCAATATCTCGGCAATGACAAGCAAAGCCATCTTTTCATCGAATTTCACAGAGGATTTGAGAAGGTGCTCAATCGCATCCGTGCAAAATATCCCGACGTGCTGATTCAAGCCTGCGCTTCGGGCGGCGGACGTGCAAACTGGGGTGTATTACCTTGGTTTGATGAGTTTTGGGTGAGCGACAACACCGATGCTCTGCAACGCATCTACATGCAATGGGGTCACAGCTATTTCTACCCCGCTCTAACAATGGCAAGTCACATAAGTGCATCGCCCAATCATCAGACTCAACGCATTATCCCGCTTAAATATCGTACGGACGTGGCTATGAGCGCACGTCTCGGCATGGAAATCCAACCGATGGATATGACTGACGCCGAAAAAGCTCAGACACGCAAAGCTATCGACGAATATAAAGCGGTTCGCGACGTCATTCAGCTCGGCGATCTCTATCGCCTTGCTTCGCCTTACGATGAAAACGGAGTGGCTTCACTGCTCTATGCCAACGAGTCGAAAGAGAAAGCCGTGTTCTTCTGGTGGAGAACCCGAACATTCTTTGCCGACCAATTGCCGATGGTCAGAATGGATGGTTTAGACCCTGATAAGATCTATCGCATCCATGAGCTCAACCGCATCGACAATCAACCGATGGCTATCGAGGGGCAAACGTATTCCGGAAAATTTCTGATGGAACACGGATTGGAAATGCCCTACTCCCACACCGTCGCAAAGGCCGAACGGACGGCATGGTCAAGCCGAGTGTTGCTCCTCGAAGCAGTGGAATAACTCCAAGTTCATAAAACTTTCGACAACACGCCATATAATTTAGGAGGATCACCTATATATATATGTTGCCCGGAAAAGTTTCACACTGCAAAGATACAACAGAAATTGCCCGAAAAGGTGCGATAACGTCAAGCGAGGCAAAAAAATTTTCATAGAAGCTGATTTTTACATCATATTTTCGACTTTCAAAACTCAATCGGACTAATTTGAGCGTCCTCAAATAAGGATTTCGCCTCAAATCAGCCCGATTGATTTTTTTCAAAAATTTTTAATCCCGCATCGAAATAAATCTAAACAACTTTTAAAAAAATCCTTAATAACGAATAGGAATTTACAATAAAAACTTAAATCATTTGCAAATTCTTTCAAAATAGCATACCTTTGAACTGATTATTGTTTCATCTATTTGCTCTATCAAAATAGACTTTTACAGCGTAATGAACGCAAATAATTTAGATTTCAGCGAAATAGCTCCTTACGACGATTGTCAGTTTGAGGAAGCAATCAATAAAATGGTCTTGGATCCCGGTTTTGAACACGCGATCCGTTGGGTCATGCCAAATGTAGACTATCCGGACTTCATTGCCCGCCTTAAAAGTTGCCATACCAAAGCCGAGTTTCAGGAAAAAATGATGCAAAACTTCCTCAACGGCTTGGAAAAGCAGACAACTGCCGGCATCTCGGCTTCGGGAATTGAAAAAATCTCACATGATAAATCATATACTTTCATAACGAACCACCGTGACATCGTTCTCGATGCGTCATTTCTCAACCTTGTGTTCTTGCGCAACGGTGTGAAGACCTCGGAAGTGGCTATCGGCAACAATCTGCTCATCTATGAGTGGATCACTCACCTTGTCAAGCTCAACGGTAGTTTCATAGTCAAGCGCAATCTGCCGACTCTGCAAGCTCTCGATGCCGCCAAGGAACTTTCAGCCTATATCCATCACGCGATTCTCAACAAGAATGCAAGTATATGGATTGCTCAGCGTCAGGGACGCGCAAAGGATTCGAGCGACCAGACGCAGGAAAGCGTGCTCAAAATGCTTTCACTTGCCGGCGAGGGTTCGCTTGCTCAAAATCTTGCGGAAATCAACATCTTCCCGACCGCGATTTCCTACGAGTTTGACCCCAATGACTATCTCAAAGCCCGCGAATATCTCCTCCACCACAGAGATCCGGAGTTTAAGAAGTCGCAACGCGATGACCTCTTCTCGATGGAGACTGGGTTGATGCAATACAAAGGACGTGTCCATTTCTCGTTCTCGAACTGCATAACGCCGTTTATTGAGTCGATTTCACCGTCGATGGACCGACAACAGACTGTCAGCCGTATCTGTCACCAAATTAACTACTGCATCCACAGCCGCTACAAGATTTACCCGATCAACTATGTCGCCTACGATAAGGCTTTCGACTCCGATATGTATCGCGATCGTTACACCGACGAGGAGTTGGCAAAAGTGGTCGACTATATCGAAGGTCAGCTCGACAAAGTGGACATCCCCGACGTGACATCATTGGAAAGGAACTTTATGCGCTCGTATATGTATATGATGTATGCTAATCCGCTCCGCAATAAACTCCTCGCCGCCGGAAGTTGTTAAAAATATAAATTTAAACAGATAGATTTAACAATTACCACGTCACACACTCTCTAAACGACTTGATGCTATGCGACTCCCGTTTGTTCCGATACTGATTTTCATAATTGTAAATGTACTGACAGATCTGTATATTTACACGACTTTGAAACGACGAATCAAATCCAAACGAGTTTCGCTTGCGCAGTTGGTAGTAACCGTCGGACTCTACGTCTTGATGGCGGCTATCATCTGTTGGCCTAAGAAAAGTTGCTCGACAGGGATGTTGACAGCTTTGATGTGGATGATCTACACCTACATTGCCGTTTATATTTCAAAATATATTGCAGTCATCGTTGACCTGATTGCCAAAATTCCATGCCTGTTCGGACGCGCACGAATCAAGTTGCTTTCGATGTTGGCCGGAATTTTTGCTATCGGGACGTTTGGAATGATGTGGTGGGGTGCGCTTGTCAATCGTTTCAATATCGACCCAACCGAAATACAGGTTGAAATCGAGGGGCTTCCCGAGAGGTTTGACGGCTACCGAATGGTGCAATTTTCGGATCTCCACGTCGGGACGTATCAAAACGATACGACTTTCGTCTCGGAGCTTGTCGACAGTATCAATGCTCTCAACCCGGACATCATTGTTTTCACCGGTGACATTGTAAATTCAATGACATCGGAACTTCTACCCCACACAAAGCCGCTGTCACGCCTAAAAGCCGCCGACGGTGTTTATTCAATCCTCGGCAATCATGATTATGGGGATTATTCGATGTGGAAGACCCCCGAGGCTAAACATGAGAATTTAGAGCTACTGAAAAAGTTGCAAGCTGATATGGGTTGGAATCTTCTGCTTAACGAAACTGCAATGATTCGTCGCGGCAATGATTCGATTGCTCTGATCGGAGTCGAAAACATAGGCGATCCGCCTTTCACAATCTACGGGTCGCTGCAACAAGCCTATAAGAATACATCGGACAGTGTCACAAAGATACTTCTGACTCACAATCCGTCGCATTGGAGCGATTCGATTGCGAATCGTGACGACGTGAGAATCGCTCTGTCGCTCTCGGGGCATACGCACGCTATGCAATTCGAACTTTTCGGATGGTCGCCCGCTAAATTTCGTTACAAGACTTGGGGCGGTCTCTATGACGACAATTCAAACTATAAGCATCAATTATATGTCAACATCGGAATCGGAACCGTCGGGTTTCCCTCCCGAATCGGTGCAACACCCGAAGTCACAATTTTCACTCTGAAAAAGAAATAAACTCTTAATTTCGAGATTTACAATAATATATATATAT
>CAZCCI010000003.1:0-92350 GCA_964497255.1 uncultured Staphylococcus sp. | reverse complement strand
AAAAAAAACGTTTTTTAAACCGTTCAATAATAAATCCTCTGTTTAATGGCAAACGTTCACGCCAATGTAATCACAGCCGAACTCGGCTCTTATCTAAGAAAACACGTAGCTGCCTGTCTCCGACTTTTAGACGAGGGTGCTACCGTTCCGTTCATCTCACGCTATCGTAAGGAAGCCACAGGCGGAATGGATGAAGTGACAGTCCACACAGTGCAGACACGTCATATAGAATTAACCGAACTTGACAAACGCAAAGAGTATATCCTCGACGTCATCAAAAATCAAGATTTGCTGACTCCCGAGCTTCAAGACCGAATCACGGAGACACTCGATCCGATAGCTCTCGAAGATATATATCTACCATATAAACCCAAACGCAACACTCGCGCTCAAGCAGCTCGCGCTATCGGTCTGGAACCGCTCGCCCGAATAATCATGGCTCAAAATTCGACTGACATCGAAAAGCAGTCGAAAAAATTTGCCAAGGAAGCCGGCAGCATCAGTCTAGCAATAGCAGGCGCGTCGGACATCATTGCCGAGTGGGTCAGCGAGAACGAAAAAGCCCGCAACCTCGTCCGCTCACGCTATCAACGCTCGGCTGTAATCACTGCCAAAGTGATACCCGGCAAGGAGGAGGAAGGCAGAAACTATCAAAATTATTTTGATTTTTCCGAACCGCTACGCCTTTGCAGTTCATATCGTTACCTCGCTATCAGACGAGGCGAAGAAGAGGGTTTTTTGAAGGTCGGCATTATTATCGACGACGAAGAAATGACGGATCGCTTGAGCCGAATGTTTATCAAATCGACGGCGACTCCCGAGTCTTCAATAATAGTCAAAGCGGCTGTGAAGGACGGCTATCGCCGACTGATGCGCCCGTCGATCGAAAACGAGATTGCGGCTGCAACTAAGGATAAAAGTGACGAAAGTGCGATACAAATGTTTGCCGACAATGTTCGCCAACTTCTCATGTCGGCTCCGCTCGGAAAGAAACGTATTCTTGCCATCGACCCGGGATTCAGAACGGGGTGCAAGCTCGTGGTTCTCGATGAGCAGGGCAATCTGTTGCAACACGATGTCATCTACCCTACCCCTCCTGCCAACGATTTTGTGGGGTCGGCTGACGCTCTGTGTTTCTATGTAGACCGCTATCGCATCGATGCTATTGCAATCGGCAACGGGACGGCCGGTCGCGAAACCGAACGGTTTGTTCGCGATGTCATGCTTCCGCGCAAGGTTCAGATTTTTATGGTCAACGAGAACGGAGCGTCGATCTACTCGGCTTCGGAGGTGGCTCGCGAAGAATTTCCGAATGAGGATGTCACGGTTCGCGGTGCGGTTTCAATAGGTCGCCGTCTGCTCGATCCGTTGGCTGAATTGGTCAAAATAGATCCGAAATCAATCGGTGTCGGGCAGTATCAGCACGCCGTCAATCAAACGAAGCTCAAAGATGCGCTCGACTATGTGGTCGAAAGTTGTGTCAATACTGTCGGTGTGAACATCAACACGGCATCAAAGCAGTTGCTGTCATACGTCTCCGGCATCGGACCGGCGTTGGCTGCTAACATCGTCAAATATCGCGCCGAGAATGGGGATTTCACTTCGCGCACACAATTTCTCAACGTCCCGCGTATGGGCGAGAAGGCGTTTCAACAGTGTGCAGGCTTCCTCCGTATTCCCGGCTCGGAAAATCCGCTCGACAATACGGCCGTCCATCCCGAACGCTATGAGCTTGTCGAACAAATGGCTAACGACATCAAGGCCGATATTCAACGCTTGACTCACGACAAGAGTCTGCTCCACAGCATTGAACTCGACCGCTATATAACCAAGGAGGTCGGTCTGCCGACTCTCACCGACATCATTCTCGAGCTTGAAAAACCGGGGCGCGATCCGCGTGAGACTGCCGAGGAAGTGCCGTTTGACGATTCGGTAAGAAAAATCGACGATCTGCACATCGGGCAGGAGCTGACCGGCAAGGTCAACAATATTACGGCTTTCGGTGTGTTTGTCGACTTGGGAATGAAAGAAAACGGTCTTATCCATATTTCTCAACTCAGCGAGCAATTCATCTCATCACCTGCCGACGTGGTCAGCATCGGTCAAAATATCCGTGTCCGCGTCATGGATGTCGACACCGCTCGCGGTCGAATAGCCCTCACTTTGAAAGGAGTATCACAGAAATGAACGCCACAAACACATGTACAATCAGTCTCGGGAGCAATAGCCCCGACAAGGAATCGCAAATCAAGAAAGCCGTAGACCACATTTGTGAATATTTGAAAAATTGCTCGATTTCGTCGGTCTACGAGACTGAGGCTATCAACGGCAAGGATGATGCGTATCTCAACGCCGTCATCATCGGCTCGACTAATGCCGACTATGAATCCGTCAACAAGTATCTGAAAGATTGGGAGGCGGAATGTGGTCGGACCAAAAGCGATTCGCAAAACGGGGTCGTGGTTATCGACCTTGACCTCGTCATTTGGGATGAGCATATCAAACGCCCGAAAGATTTCGAGCGTCTGTATTTCAACCAAGGTTATCGAGAACTCCTCGCAAGCGGTGCTTACGAGACATTGTAACAAAAAAAGATACAATTATAATTGTCGTCACCTATCGACTCTCCGTCAGCGTCAACGCAAACGGAGAGTTTTTTAATGATCTGACTTTTGCTCCCGACTCTCGGAGTTCACGAAAATAACGGTCGTGACGACGGAGGTTGAGGTCTGCCGAGAGTAATATGGAATCGGATTCAATCGTCGCCCCGAGGGTCGTCACATCGCCTCGAAAGCCTCGGCAGATGACGGCATAGTCAACCTTAGCGACTACGGTATCTGTCTCAGGGACTGCTCCGTAGAGCAATATAAATCGATGTCCGGCAATAGACAGCATTTGAGGTGAGGTCGACGACAATGTTGCGAACCCGATTGAATCGACATTGCGTTTCAGTGCGTAACGCCGATATTTGCGCGAATATTCGTCGCGAAGTTCGTCTGTCATCCACTTTGGTGCGGTTGTAAATGCCGTCATTTGCTTGCCGTCACGGACAATCAGCGACGTATGGTCGTGATAGCGCGGTATATAGACCTCGACAAGTCCGTCGCTATCGTCAACGGAGGAAGTCAGCATTGCCGTTGTAACGAGAAAACACAGGCAGACGCCGAATGACATGGCATAGACCAATCGTCGCTTGTAGAGCCACAATGCCAGCGGAATCATTGCGAGAAACCATGCGGCAAGCGTCGAGGGCGAGATATAAATGTCGTCAATAACGGCTTCGGGATTGTTGCCGATGCAGCCGACAAGAGTTTCAAAGAGCCAATACAAGCCGTCGAGCACTTTTCCGAGCAATATCCCATCGAATCCGACGGCGTTGAGCATCAACAGCAATGCTCCTCCAATTAGCATCGGTGGGAGCAGAAGCACACCAACAAAATTTGCCGGCAGAAACAGCAACGGGAATATGTTGAAATAGAATGCGCTCGCAATTCCCGTCCCAAGCATTGCGGCAAGCGTTACAATAGGATATACCACAAGCGTGTGAAGCCATTGTCTACGTCGTGGTATGGGGTTGAGTTTCTCGGCAAACAATAATATTGAGGCTACGGCGAGAAATGAGAGCTGAAAGCTGACGGTGTAAAGTTGCTCCGGCGCAAACAGCAGTATGACCAATGCTGCAATGCAAAGCGAGTTGAATGACGAATGCGAGCGTTGAAGCATTGATGTCACAGCAAACACCATTGCCATCACCACTGCCCTTACCACCGAGGCGGAGAGTCCGGTCATGGCGGCAAACAACCACAATGTTGCAATCAATACTATCGTCCGTAGCCGTCGCCACCCCAACAGCCACAAGGGGAAAAGTATTCCGGATACAAATCCGGCTATAATCCCGACATGAAGTCCGCTGAGCGCAAGAAGATGTGACAATCCGGTGGCAGAAAACAATTCAAGAGTGTCGGTCGTAAGCATCGAGCGGTCGCCAACCAACGTTGCATTTAGAAATTCTTTCAAACCGTCGGCTATGGGCGTTTCTACAATGGCAAGCGTCACAACGTTGCGCAAGCGTCGAACGTCGTTTAGAAATCCAGGCTCTTCGATTACAGACATGATACTGTCGGGGCGAACGAATGCCGAACCGACAACCCCCATGCGCCGAAGCGGTGCATCATAGTCAGTTTCATCAGGTAAATCAAGGTTGGATGTCAACGGTGATATGGCAGCTCGGAAAACAATACGATCTCGCTCATCAATTTCTGGTAGAGATGAGGGGACGGTCAATTTTACAAGAAATTCGCTGCACGGTTGTCCGCTACACGAGTCTATCTCTGCAATTATAACACGTGTAGGCTCATATTTTTTAAACTCCAATGCCACCGCGGAAAATTGGCAGTTCGAATCGGAGAGATTTTCAGGCATTGCCGAGGGTATGCGAGCAAAACTCACACCCCATCCAATAACCACGCTACAACACATTAATGCGGCATACGGTCTTTTTAAGAGGCATAGCAGCAGAGCTGCAAGTGTCGGCAATATCAGCATCCAAGCCCCCACACCGCTTCCCTGCAACAATATCCCGACAATGAATGCGACGGAGAACGGCAGTAGCGGTATGAGATTCATCGGCTAATAGTCCTGACTACAAAGTCTGGCTTATATAATAATGAGGCGTTATCAAAGATTCCAAATGTTCCACGACTCGAAGGCTTGAAGCAGGAGCATTTCAAGACCATTTTTAACCTCCGCTCCGTTTGCCTGCGCTTTTTTCATGAATGTGGTGACATCGGGATTGTAGATCAAGTCGTAGCACAAGTGATCAGAAGTCAGAAGATTATAAGGAATATCGGGGCAATTGTCGATTGCGGGATACATTCCAAGCGGAGTGCAGTTGATGATAACCCGATATTCCGCCATCACTTCAGGAGTCAAATCCGTATAAGCCAACTCGCCGATTTCAGGATGACGAGAGACGAAAACAGGCTCTACACCGAGATTGACCAACGCACGGTGAACAGCTTTGGATGCTCCTCCCGTCCCAAGAATCAATGCTTTACGACGCTTGTCGTTGATCATCGGAGCAATCGAGTTTTGAAATCCCATAGCATCGCTGTTGTAGCCTTTGAGTCGGATGTCACCATTGCGTCCGCGAATGATTTTGACGACGTTGACCGCTCCAATCAATGCCGCTTCCGAATCCATCTCATCCATGTAGGGAATGATCTGTTCTTTATAAGGAATTGTTACGTTAAGTCCTGACAGATCGGGATTTTCGGAAATTACTTCCATCAAATCGCCTATATCGGGGATTTCAAAATTAACATATTCAGCGTCAATGTTTTCCGACTCAAACTTATTGTTGAAATAACGCATAGAGAATGAATGAGTCAATGGATAGCCGATCAAACCGTATATTTTAGATGCCATGATTGATTTATTTTTAGAAAATGTGTGTGTTTGTTATCGGTAATTTATTCTTAGTCAACTTTTATCGTCTTCGTCGCACAAAAATGCAGAATGTGGAATGAGCAGAAAATTCAACCGCGCTCCGCGAAGAAGATAAACCATGAATCGTGATGTGTGACGAACACTAATCACGTCGGACCACGGAATAGTCTCCGGCTTGGGTAGTGCAACAGGCTTAGGCTTTTCCTCCGGCTTGTCGTCGCGCGACTTTAACTTCATGCGCTCAGAGCGATCTTGTGCCTCTTTATTGTTTTCATTCGGAAGATAGACCAACCGGATGTAGTCACCGTAGGAGATTTCTGCCTCCTTACGCAGTACGGTTCGATACGCTTCCGGTGTCAACAGATAATGAGTATATAGAACAGACATCAGTGTCGGCACTATGATAAATAGCAACATAAGTGTTACTAAAAGCATTCGCTTGTCAACAATAACTCCGACAGCGGCACAAACCGCTGTCGGGACTGTTACCGTCCAACCGTAGCGTGGCAACCACAACGAAAGCAATACCGAAAAGTAGTCGCCGGTTTTGGTCGAGAATGGCTTGGTCTTCTTCAATTTTTGTGTTGACATTTTTCTCTTATTCTATTGAATCAGTCTATAAAACGACGAGTCAGATCGCCATAGTTTTCAATGCGGCGATCGCGAAGGAAGGGCCACCAACGGCGCACCTGCTCCGAACGGTTCATGTCAACGTCGACAATTGTCATTGCCTCTTCGTTGTCTGGCGCAAGATAGAGTAATTCACCTTGCGGACCGGCTACGAAACTCGATCCCCAAAAAGAGATGCCGTTTGTCGCTCCCGAAGGATCCGGTTCATGACCTACACGGTTTACAGTCACGACCGGCAGACCGTTGGCTACGGCATGACCACGCTGCACCGTCATCCAAGCCTCACGCTGACGCATTTTTTCATCGTCGGTGTCGCTACTCTCCCACCCGATTGCCGTCGGATAGATGAGCAATTCCGCTCCGTTCATTGCCATCAGACGTGCGGCTTCCGGATACCACTGATCCCAGCAGACAAGGACTCCGAGACGACCGAGCGACGTGTCGATCGGTCGGAAACCGAGATCTCCGGGGGTGAAATAGAATTTCTCGTAGTATGCAGGGTCGTCGGGGATGTGCATTTTTCGGTATTTACCTGCCAATGAGCCGTCCGTGTCAAACACAAGCGAGGTATTGTGATACAATCCTGCCGCACGACGTTCAAAAAGGGATGTCACAAGGACAACTCCTGCCTGACGCGCTGTCGAGGCATAGAATTCGACCGAGGGAGAATCGAGGGCTACCGCTAAGTCAAAATTGTCGACACTTTCGACTTGACAAAAATAGAGCGAGTCATGAAGTTCTTGAAGAACCACAAGTTGTGCGCCCTGTTTTGCAAGTTCCACGATTTTTTCACCAAGACGCCGACGGTTGTCGTCGACATCAGCGGTGTTATGCTGCTGTATTATTCCTATCTTCATTTAGATTGATGTGTTATTTATCCATTTTCCGTTTTCAATCCCTGCAACCGCTCCGACCGGGAATTGCATGGTGACACAATGGAGCGATCCGTGTTGACGAATCAGCGGATTGCAATCAATCGCCACAACTTCGTGGTCAGGGAATGCGACCTTAATAACCTGCGAAGCAAGCACATCCTTGCGCGGCTGTCCATAGACCGGAAGCAAGATTTTTGTCGGTGTAATCAAGAAATTCGCGTATGTCGCAGGCAGGATTTCACCATCGACCTCAATCGGGTCTGGGAGAGGTAGTTCAATCAAGTTGTAAGGCTGACCGTCGGGCGTGCGCAGTGTAGTCAATTCTTCCTGCATCTTGACCAAATCATCATGGTTGGGATTGTCGATGTCGCCACTTCCGCAATAAAGAATCGTATTGCCGGGGGCGAGACGAGCCAATGTGTCGATATGACTGTCGGTGTCATCTCCGACGAGAGAGCCGTGGTGCAAAAATAGCTGATGAGTAAACCCGAATGCATCAGCAAGATATTCGGAAATCTGCGCCCGTCCCCACTCGCCGTTTCGATTGAGTGACAACAGACATTCAGCAGTTGTCAATAGCGCTCCCTCGCCGTCAGATTCTACCGAGCCGCCTTCGAGCACGAAATTCAATCGATTTTCAACCTCGGCGGCAAACCCTCCTTGCTCGGCAATGCGCGACGTTATCAAATTGTCCTTATCAGCGGCAAATTTCAGTCCCCAACCATTGAATTTAAAGTCGAGGAGACGAATCGAGCCGTTGACCTCAACCGTCAGTGCGCCGAAATCGCGAGCCCAAGTGTCATTGGTCGGGACATCGACAAATTTAACCCTCTCAGGATTGAAATTCTGCTCTCGAACCGACGGCAGACACAAATCGGCAGGCCCGACAAGCATCACACATTCGTCTTCCGAGACAGCCTTGACTATCTCGGAGATGCACCGTCGGGCTTCCGGCAAGATGTATGCCCAATCGGTTTCTTCGTGAGGCCACGCGAGCATCACGCAATCATGTTTTTCCCATTCGGCAGGGAAACGCCGGAGAGAGGAGACGGTTGGCGAAGTTTCGTCATTCATCTTCGTAATGATCTTTCAAATTATCCCAAATCGAATCTTGCGATTCAAAATATTCTTCACAATAATCAAAGAACCCACGCTTTTCAGAGCTTCCGACTTCGTCGCACCATTCGCGATAGCGAGCTCTCAGTTCGTGGTCCTCATGAATAAGTTTCTTAAATTCCGCCTCGGCAATATCTGTGCTTCCACAATGTTGAAGCAAGTCGTCGAAAAGGTCGGTTATACTATCCATTTTTTTCTATTTAAGGTAAGTTTTACGTTAATTAAAGTTATTGTAAACTATTTAACAAAAACATCGTTTTCATTGTTCAAATATATATCATATAGGTGAATTGAGCAAATTTTAAATATAAAAAAAAGGATAATGTTCATTTCATAGCCTCAACATTTTGACGTTAAACTGTGTTTTAAGCATATAAATCATCTAAACGAAACTATTGACTATGAAAAAGTTATTCACGCTTCTTATTCTGGTAGTCGGACTATTGTCGGGCGGATGCAATCCGTATAGTCTCGTGACGAGCACGACGTATAACGACGCCGATCTTTCCGACTACTCGACTTTTCGTATTGTCAGCCCCGACGATGGAAAAATTCCTCCGGGCATGAAAATGGTGACTTACTACAACATTGCCGCTGCGATTCGCGAGCAAATGATTGAACGAGGATTCACCGAGTCTCCCGATTCTCCATTACTTATAAATATAGGTGTCACCGTCAAACAGCAATTCTCAACCGAGCCTGCCTATACCGCCGGACCGCCTTATCCCTACGCTTGGGGGCCATACTACTACGGCTACGCTCCGTGGTTCATCTATCCGCGCGGATACTATTGGCCGGGCTACAATCCGAATGCACAAGTCATCACCGGAATCTATCGCGAAGGCGTATTGACTATGGATATGGTCAATATTAACTCGAAAATTCCGCTCTACTCGGCATCGGTCAGCACGATTCTCGACAATGGCGACACACAGTTTCGCAATCTTCAAGGCATAGCCGAAGCCGTCACGACTTTGTTCTCAAAATTCCCGGTTCCACTACTACCCCAATACGCTCGTAGGAAATAACGTTAGGAAGCAGTAACGAGTCTCTGTCTTCGGGTCGATACGATCAAAATCAACCGAGGCTGGCATCCCCCACTCCTCCGATGTAAGTTTTGGGAAATAGGTATCGGCATCCTCTACTGTCGCATCAATCAGCGTAAGTTCGATTCTTGATGCCAACGATAGGGCTTGGGCATATATCTCTCCGCCGCCGATAACGAAACACTCCGAAGAGGCATCGCCACACATAGCGAGAGCCTCTTCAAGCGATTTGGCGGTTTCTATTCCGGGAGCGGTATAGTCGGGATTGCGTGTGACAACGATATTTCGACGTCCGGGAAGTGCCCCCTTCGGGAACGATTCAAACGTCTTACGCCCCATGATGATCGGATGCCCCATCGTCAACGATTTAAACCGCTTCAAATCGTCACTGATATGAAACAGCAAGTCACCTCCGCGGCCTATGGCAAAGTCGCGCGTACACGCCACGATTATTACCGGAAATGGGAGATTCGTCATACCGCAACCGTAGCCTTGATGTGAGGCTGAGCATCATAGTCGCGAAGCTCGAAATCCTCATATTTAAAATCGAATATATTCTTGATTTCCGGGTTAAGGTGCATCGTCGGAAGTTTGCCGGGAGTACGTGCAAGTTGAGTTCTCACCTGCTCGAAATGATTGTGATAGATATGAGTGTCGCCCAATGTGTGAACAAATTCTCCGGGCTTCAATCCCGTAACCTGCGCAACCATCATGAGCAGAAGTGCGTATGACGCAATGTTGAACGGAACTCCGAGAAAACAATCGGCACTACGCTGATAGAGCATGAGCGAAAGACGTCCGTTAGCCACATAGAATTGAAACAACAAGTGACACGGCGGGAGAGCCATCTCGGGCAACTTGGCGACGTTCCACGCGCAGACGATGATACGACGCGACTCTGGATTTTCCTTGATTGTCTTTATGGCTTCCGTGATTTGGTCGATGCTTCCACCATTGTAGTCAGGCCACGAACGCCACTGCGAACCGTAGACCGGTCCGAGTTCGCCGTTAGGTGCTGCCCACTCGTTCCAAATTCTGACTCCGTTTTCTTGAAGATACTTCACATTTGTATCACCTTTTAAGAACCACAATAGTTCATATATAATTGATTTCAAATGCAATTTCTTAGTCGTCAACAACGGGAAGCCGTCACTGAGATCGAAACGCATTTGATGTCCGAATATGCCGCGTGTACCTGTGCCTGTTCGATCGCCTCGGTCAACACCCTCGGTCATAATCTTATCAAGCAGTTCAAGATATTGTTTCATTTTGTTTGTTGAATTATTTTTGTCTTCTATATTTAAGCCAATCCACCGACGCGGATTGCTTTCGGCTCGGCTGGGCAAACGTATTGACACGCACCGCAACCGATACATTTTTCTATATCCACAACAGGATGAACCCCCTTGCCGTCGGCAGGCGTAACCATGGTTATCGCCTCGGCTGGACAACGTCGCGCACAAGCTCCGCACTTGTCTGTCTGATTATACGAGACGCACGACAAGCGATCAGTATAGGCAATTCCACTGCGCGAACTATGCTTCTCCTTGATTGTCAGCGGATGCAATGCGCCTGCCGGGCAAAGATTGGCACACAAAGTACAGTCATAGACACACCACGACTCGTCATAGTTGGCAACCGGATGCAATGCTCGAAGCAAACCGTATTCATCAGTCGACGCGCGGAGCACCTTTTGCGGACAGCGGTCTATGCAGAGTCCGCACGACGTACATCTGTCGAGAAACTCACGTCGTGATCTGACTCCCGGAGGAGTGACAGCCAAAAGATTTCGATGCTGTCGCGACGAAGCCGCATCGTTTACCTTTGCCACCGTCTTTGCAGCTTTCGCTACCAGCGGAGTCGAAGCAACGACAGCCCCAACCGTCAAAAATTGACGGCGATCGAGAAGCTGACGCTTGTCGTCGGCAGTTTTAGAGTCTTTAATTTTATCATCAACCACCTTTGTCGACGAAACGACATCAACACGCCGACTGTCGACCATTCCGGCAGCCGGACCTGCGACAGGTTCTTTCACGCGCTGCATGAGCGGAATCGAAAGCCGATGGCGATTGTGTGTATAGCTGATTGCATCGTTCGGGCACTCCGTCAGGCAGTCGAAACAAACGACACATCTCGACGTGTCTACGACATGACTCGTCAAGTCGATACACGACGATTTGCATCGATGTTCACATCGACGACACTGAATACACTTATCCGTATTAATATCTATCCGAAACACCGAATAGCGCGAAACAATGCTGAGCGTAGTCCCTACGGGACATATCGTGTTGCAAAACGTGCGACCATTGCGAAAAGCCAACACTCCGATTACAAGCATCGTCAATACAGCAATCACCGCACCGAGCAATGACGCCACACCGAAGCGAATAGTCGGAGCGGAATCGACCGCACTCCATAGATTCAACACCTCAGCCCACAATGGTTTGACCACATATACTCCAAACCGTCCGAATATGCTATACGGGTCGAGCAACGTTGTCAATGCCGACAAGCCTAAGAATACAGACAACACTACGACGAAGAGCACAGCCGTACGCAATGCCGACTTCGGTGCACTGTAATGATAATGCCACTTCGGTTTCACTCTGCGACGAAGACGAGGAAGTCGAGCACATACATCTTGGAAAACACCCAACGGACAGACCGTCGAACAATAGATTCGCCCGAATAACAACGTAATAATAAACCACGCCACAAGAATTGTCACCGCAAACGACATTGCAGCCGGAAGCAATTGGATTTTGACCAACCACGACGCTACGGCGGGAATCTTCATCCCGAAATCGGCAAACAAAAATGTGATGAGTGACAACACTGCCACCCCGACAACAATGCGCGATAGTCTGAAAAATGATCCTATACTTTTCATAATTGTCGACAACGTAACGAGCGAAGCACATCGGTCAACGCCGTGATTTTTAACATCTGAGCCGAAATATCTATCCCGGCAGGACACACACCCGAGCAACGACCGCATCCGATACACCTCTGCGTCTGAGCTTCATCGGGAATCTTGTTTTCATACATTGAAAGAAACTTCGCCCCTTTCTCTGAAAAATCAGGAGAGTCAATCGCTCTGGGCGCTTTACCCTCATCAATTGCACGATCGACAAACAAGAAATTCGACGGAATGTCAATGCCGTAGGGACACGGCATACAGTTGTCGCAAGCGACACATCCCGTCAGTTCCAACGGGACATAGGCATCGGCAATACGCGGACTGACCGACTTGACATCACGCGAAATGCTGCCGGGTCGACACGACGATAAGAATATTGGAGTTAGAGCAGCAGTGCCTGTTCTCAAAATCCACTGCCTGCGAGTAATCTTTTGCATATAGATGCAAAATTAGGCATTTTTTCTCACAATGTCAAACGCTAATCGACGTCATCAGCCCGACTCAACGAGGATCGGTCAACGTTGCTACCGCCATAGCGGAAATACCCTCGCCACGCCCCTCAAAGCCAAGGCGCTCGGTGGTTGTAGCCTTAACCGAAACACAATCGGAAGGAATATTGAGATCGTCTGAAATATTTTGTATCATCCGGGGGATAAACGAGAGCAATTTCGGTCGCTGAGCAATGATTGTGACATCGACATTATTGATCGAAAAGCCCTTTTCCTTGACCATCTCCACGACCTTCCGAAGAAGCACACGCGAATCCGCACCCTCAAACTCGTCAGCCGTATCCGGAAAATGATATCCGATGTCGCGCATCGCGGCAGCACCGAGAATAGCATCTGACAGCGCATGAAGAGCCACATCAGCATCACTGTGTCCGAGCAGTCCTTTTTCGTAGGGCACATTGACTCCGCAAAGAATCAACGCTCGATTTTCAACCAATTTATGGACATCATAGCCCATGCCTGTACGCACCATCATATATCAAAATTAAATTTCTTTGTAAAAAATTTCTTTTCAACGGAATTCCGACGACTTTTCATCGGCCGCCACCAATGATTTCTTTCAAGCCGTCGAGGTTAAACGCAAGTGTGAAACGCAGAGTCTGGTCGAGAGGCGAATTTTGAGCCGTTGCGACCATGTAGCTTGCATCGAGACGGAGCACATTGAGCGCAAAACCCGCGCCAAGCGCGAAATATTGAAGATTTCCCTTGGTCGGATTTTGATAAAAATAGCCTCCACGGAGGAAAAATTGATCATTGTAATTATATTCTGCACCAAGCGAATACGAAATTTCGCGCAATTCCTCCTTCATACCTCCGGGAGCGTCGGAAAACGACTTGAATATACCCGAAATCGACGACATATTTTCCCAATCCTCCTCGGCTTTGACATATTCAAGCTCGCCATCAGTGCCATCGGCAAAATCCTCGCGACGAGGCTTGGTCGGGACGAGCAATTTATTGACATCAAAGTTGAGCGACAAGTTATTGTAATCGGCAAGCGGGAATGTAAACGACGTTCCAAGGCGTAGATTGGTCGGCAGGAATGCCGGGTCGTCACCATGATTATAATTAATCTTAGAACCGATGTTTGAGATATTGAAACCCCATGACCATTGACATTCATTGCGTCCGATAATCGGATACGACGTATAGTAACCCGAAATATCAGCCGCAAACGCCGAAGTTCCCGTCGACTGATCGTCGGCATAACTGTCGCTGAAACTCAAATCGGAATAAATGTAACGGAAAGCAACACCCATCGAAAAGCTCTCTGACAACTTGCGAGAATAACCGAGGTCGAGACTCATTTCATAAGGATTAAGCGTCTGCACACTGACCCCGCTCGGATCTTGCGCCACCTCGCCAAGCGAAAAATATCTCAGCGAAGCCGAAATTGCCTGATTGTCCTCGTAGCCGAGTTTCCAATAGCCGGCAACATTTGCAAGAAAAATATCATTGACCAACTTGCGAAGCCAAGGAGTGTAGCTGATAGCAACAGACCCGCGAGAATAGGCAAAAGCATATTTCGACGGATTCCAATACTGACTGTTGGCATCAGGTTCGGTTGCAGCACCGAGATCACCCATCGACGCACCGCGAGCATCGGGAGCAATACCGAGAGAGGTGACACCGGTCTGCACCGGATTAAATTCATTTTTTTGAGCGAACGTAGCGATTGAGTTGCCACAAAGCGCAACCATCGCCACCATTATTGAATGTTTGATTGAAATCATGAAGGATTTGAGGTAGGGTTTATATATTTTTATAACTTGAATTATCCGCGTTTATTGTTTGAACCTCGTCGCCGATTGAAAAATTAATTTCCCGACCTTACAAAATCACTACTTTTAGGTATTCTCCATTTCTTAAATAATTAGTAAGTTTGCACCCGATTTTTGAACAACGAATTTTTCGAGATTTTTTTAACAGCGTCTTATGCTAACGAGATTATCAGATTTGAAACCGGGCGAATCAGCCACGGTTGTAAAAATAGTGGGACACGGAGCCTTCCGCAAACGAATGTTGGAAATGGGCTTCGTGAGAGGACGCAACGTCCGCGTTGTGCTTGACGCCCCTCTCCATGACCCGATTAAATATGAAGTCATGGGCTATGAAATCTCGCTGCGACGATCCGAAGCCGAGCTCGTCGAAGTCTCCGTCGACGGCAAACCGACCGACTTTCCACAAAGCGAATCCACCGTCAACGAACCGATGTCGATCGACACCACGCCGACCACACCGGTGACCGACTCACCCCACCTCCGTCACTCGTCGACAATCAACGTCGCTCTCATCGGCAACCCGAACTGCGGAAAGACCTCGCTGTTCAACATCGTATCAGGCTCACGCGAGCACGTAGGCAATTACAGCGGCGTAACAGTCGATGCCAAAGCCGGAAGCGTCAAATACAAAGGTTTTACTATCAACATCATCGACCTGCCCGGCACATATTCGCTCGCATCATATTCCCCCGAAGAACTCTACGTCCGGAAATATCTCCACGACGAGACCCCCGACGTCATTGTCAACGTCATCGACGGCTCAAACCTCGAACGCAACCTCTATCTGACCACCGAACTCATCGACATGGACCGAAGCATGGTCATCGCGCTCAACATGGCCGACGAGCTTGACCGCGCAGGTGTGAAACTCGACTGCAAAACGCTTGGCGAGATGATCGGTGTGCCGATTATCCCGACAGCCGCACGAACCGGACGAGGCATCAACGAATTGCTCGACACCGTGATTCGCGTCTACGAAGGAACTGACCCCTCCGTGCGCCACATCCACGTCAACCTCGGGTCAGAAATCGAAAATGCCGTCACCGAAATCAAAGACCGACTCAAAGCCGACCCTCACGTCGAAAACCACTTCTCTCCGCGCTACCTCGCAATCAAACTTCTCGAACGCGACAGCGAAGTCGAACGCAACATTTTGCAGCTCCCCGACGGCAAAGCCCTCACCGCCCTGCGCGACCGTCTGTTAGAACGCCTGCAATCCGGCAACGACGACATCAACATGTCGATTGCCAACGCGAAATACGGCTTCATCGCCGGTGCACTTGCCGAGACAATGGAATCGTCGAAGAAAGACGAAATCAACTCGACGAAAATCATCGACACGATCGTGACCAACCGTCTCTTCGGTTTTCCGATCTTCCTCTGCATAATGTTCTTCATCTTTTGGGCGACATTCGAACTCGGTTCCTACCCGATGGAGTGGATCGAAAGCCTCGTCGGAATGCTCGGCGACCTGACTCGCGAATACCTGCCCGACGGAGCCGTCAAAGACCTCATCGCCGACGGCATCATCGGCGGTGTCGGTGGTGTAATCGTATTCCTGCCAAACATTCTCATCCTCTACCTCTGCATCTCGTTCATGGAAGACTCGGGCTACATGGCTCGTGCGGCATTCATCATGGACAAAGTCATGCACCGACTCGGACTTCACGGCAAATCATTCATACCGCTCGTCATGGGATTCGGCTGCACCGTCCCGTCTATCATGGCAAGCCGCTCGATTGAAAGCCGTTCGAGCCGCATCATCACCATATTGATCAACCCCTTCATCAGTTGTTCGGCACGACTGCCGATCTACGTACTCCTGATAGGCACATTCTTCCCTCAACACGCCTCTCTCGTCTTCATGGGCATCTACCTCCTCGGCATCTTCATTGCCGGACTGACAGCCCGACTCCTCCGCCGATTCTATTTCGGTGAGGACGTGACCCCCTTCGTCATGGAGCTGCCCCCCTATCGCGTCCCGACCTTCAAAGCCACCATGCGCCACATGTGGGGCAAAGGCGAGCAATACCTCAAAAAAATGGGAGGCATCATCCTCGTCGCCAGCATCGTTGTTTGGGCACTCAACTACTTCCCGCTCCACGACGAACCAACTGTTGACAACCAACCGCTCACGGCAACCGCCGTCGACGACTCGACAATCGACACCTCGCGCGACAGCTACCTTGAAATGGCAGGCAAAGCCATCAACCCGCTGCTCGAACCGATAGGCTTCCATTGGCGAGCATCGGTAGCCGCACTTGCCGGCATACCCGCCAAAGAAATCGTAGTGTCAACCCTCGGCGTCCTCTACACCGGCGACGAGGAAGCGACCGACCAATCCCTGTCAACCCGACTGACATCGACCAATCCCGCGACGGGCCGACCGGATTTCACCGCAGCCGCAGCGTTGAGCTTCATGGTGTTCATCCTACTCTATTGCCCCTGCATCGCAACAATCACGGCAATCATCAAAGAAACAGGCAACCCGCGCTACGGACTGTTTTCCATCGTCTACAACACAGTCATAGCTTGGATCTTCGCCTTCATCGTCTATCGAATTGCCCTGCTGTTTTGACGCAAAGGTGGGAATAAATCAATAAAAAATTCCTACCTTTGTCCCCGTCATGTCACTTGCATTATTCATATCCCGACGTTTATCCTTGCGCTCATCAGCCGAGCAGAAACAGACAGGGCTGTTGATTGCTGTCACCGGCATAGCCCTGTCGGTGATAGTGATGCTTATATCCATAGCCGTCATGATGGGTTTCAAAGACGAAATCCGTCAAAAAATCATGGGGTTTGACGCACAACTGGCAGTCTACGTCCACAGCTCCGACGACGGCAGCCCCACGTCGCTCGTCGACACCGACGAACTCGAATCTATCCACCGCCTAATCCCCCCGACGGCATCCACATCCCTAACCATACGCCAACCGGCAATCATCAAAACCCCGACCGACTTCACAGGTGTAATTGTCAAAGGCATGGCTCGCGACCACGACTGGAAATTCGTCCGTCAAAACCTCGTCGAAGGAGCTATACCCGACTTCAAAGCGGACTCTACACTCTACCACATTATTATATCTCGTAATCTCGCCCGCAACCTATCGGTCGGCATCGGAGAAAAAATCGACGCATATTTTCTCGGCAACGACAGCTACAAAACCCGCCGTCTCAAAATTGCCGCGATCTACGACACTCATTTCAGCGAATATGACGACAACTACATCTTCGCCACAATGCCGATGCTCTCAGCTCTCGCAGGACTGAACGAAAACCTCGGGACACAGTTTGAAATCTACGGGCTTGACACCGACGAAGAAATTGCCTCGTGTGCCAACGCTATATCCGCGCAACTGCTTGAAGATCGCTACACCGGACGCATTCCGACCCTCTATGCCGTCAGCGACATCCACGACTCTGCCGCACTCTATTTCAACTGGCTCGCGCTCTTGGACACCAACGTCGTCGTCATCCTGACACTGATGTCACTGTTAGCGTGTCTGACACTCGTCTCGTCGCTCTACATTCTCATACTTCGCCGAGTCAACATGATCGGCATTCTCAAAGCCCTTGGAGCAACCGACCGACTGATACGCCGTTCGTTCATCTATCTGACGATGCGCATCCTTGCCGCCGGACTCCTCATCGGCAACATTCTCGCAATCGCAATCATTATCTGTCAGATGTCGACAGGCTTCATTCCTCTCGACCCCGAAGCCTACTATCTCGACCACGTCCCGATGCAACTTTCAATACCTGCACTCCTATTGCTCAACGTCGCAATCATCATCATTGCCGGCTTGGTATTGATACTCCCCTCGGCAATAATCACAACCATACCTCCGTCAAAAGCAATCAACTACGATTGACAAACCGTAGTCCACTCTCCATGATTTTGCAATTCGGATGGAAAATACTACTTTTGTATCTAAACAAATTTCAAATCCCCCGATTTCATAACACCCACATCATAAATGAAACAAGTTAAAGACTTCATCATCATTGACAACTGCAAACTCGGAGAGTCGTACTGCAAAATGCGTCTCAAACCCGCCGACGACAGTTCACTGCCCGAAATTCTTCCGGGACAGTTCGTTGAAATAGCGGTTGAAACCCCGGGCGTATTGTTGCGTCGCCCGATTTCAATCAATGATGTCGACAGCAGCAACAACATCCTGACACTCCTCATTCGCAAAGCCGGCACAGGCACATCGGCACTCATCGAAATGACTGCCGGCGAAAAACTCAACATCGTGTTGCCGCTCGGCAACGGCTTCTCGACAGAAGCCCCCGCAGAGTCACGACTGTTGCTTATCGGTGGCGGAGTCGGAGTAGCACCGCTTCTCTATCTCGGCAAAGTGTTGAAAGCCCGCGGCTTCAAACCCGAATTCCTGTTGGGAGCACGTTCGGCTGCCGACCTCCTCTCGATTGATGAATTTAGAAGTGTCGGCGAAGTCCACGTCTGCACCGAAGACGGCTCGGAAGGAGTCAAAGGCTTCGTCACAGCCCACCCCTGCTTGTCAGAAAAATTCTTCCGTTGCTACTGCTGCGGTCCGGCACCGATGATGAAAGCCGTCGCCAAAGCAGCCCGCGCCAACGGCATCGACTGCGAAGTTTCGCTCGAAAACATGATGGCGTGCGGACTGGGAGCCTGCCTGTGTTGCGTCGAAAAGACTGTCAAAGGCAACGTCTGCGTCTGCACCGAAGGGCCTGTGTTCAACATCAATGATTTAACTTGGGAATAAAGAGATATGGCAAATCTTTCTGTTAAAATAGGCGAACTTTCGCTTCAAAATCCGGTGATGACCGCATCGGGAACATTCGGCTACGGCGAAGAATTTACCCCCTTCATCGACATCAACCGTTTGGGTGCATACATCATCAAGGGCACAACCCTCAACCCGCGCCAAGGCAACGACTATCCGCGCATGGTCGAAACCCCATCCGGAATGCTCAACGCCGTCGGTTTGCAAAACAAAGGCGTAGACTATTTCATCGAAAACATCTACCCTCGCATCAAGGACTATAAATCAAACCTCATCGTCAACGTCTCCGGCGCAAACATCGAAGACTATGCCGAAACTGCTCGTCGACTCCACCGTCTCGACGGAGTCAAAGCCATTGAGGTCAACATCTCATGCCCCAACGTCAAGGAAGGCGGCATGGCATTCGGAACGACGACTTCGGGAGCGGCATCGGTCACTCGTGCAGTCCGTGAAGCATACCCCGACAAAACGCTGATCGTTAAACTTTCGCCCAACGTCACTTCGATTGCCGACATCGCTCGCGCCGTCGAAGCCGAAGGTGCCGACTCCGTTTCGCTGATCAACACCCTCATGGGCATGTCGATCGACGTCGAACGTCGCCGTCCTCACCTATCGACAATCACAGGCGGACTCTCAGGCCCGGCAGTGCGCCCCGTTGCCGTCCGCATGGTTTGGCAGGTAGCCAAAGCCGTCAAAATCCCCGTAGTCGGACTCGGAGGAATCATGAACGGACGCGACGCCATCGAATTTATGCTCGCCGGCGCGCGTGCAATCGAAATCGGAACAGCCAATTTCGTCGACCCCGCAGTCACCATGAAAGTCATCGACTTCATGGACGACTATTGCAGCCGCCACGGAATCGCCGACATCAACGAAATCGTCGGTTGCATCTGATTCCGTCCACTCCTGTCAACCCCCTTCAAAAGCCGTTTCACCTATTTTTATATAGTAACAATCTGACCAATGGATTGGAAAGACATCTTGGCTCAAAAAGTCAACTCCGGAGAGCTTGAACACGAAGAATTCATCCCCGCCGAAGAAAAAGTCGAAAAAAGCATCGACACGATTGAAGTGATTCTCGACCGCAAAGGTCGCAACGGAAAGACGGCTACAATAGCCGCCGGTTTCACTTGTGACGACGACGAACTGAAAACAATCGCATCCAAGCTCAAATCACGGCTTTCGGTCGGCGGCTCGGCTCGCGGAGGCGAAATCCTTATCCAAGGCGACCGCGCCGACGACGTGAGACGACTGCTCCGTGAACTCGGCTTCAAAGTGAAGCGAGGATGATAAACATCTACAAAGCATCGGCAGGCTCGGGCAAGACATTCACTCTTGCCCGAGAATATATAAAACTCATTCTCGGACACAAGGATGAGGAGGGGCGTTACAGACTCAACCGTCGAGGCAGCCTCGCCCACCGCTCCGTCCTCGCAATCACTTTCACCAACAAAGCCACCGAGGAGATGAAGACACGCATCATCCACGAGTTGGCAGTGATTGCAGAGTTGGAAAAAGGCTGGACAAAGGAAAGCCCTTACGCCGCCGAACTTTGTAAAGACTTCAACTGCTCTCGCGAGGAGTTGAGAGACGCGGCTTCACGCGCACTGCGCGAGTTGCTCTACGATTTCAACTTTTTCAGCGTCTCTACAATCGACTCATTCTTCCAAACCATACTCCGCTCCTTCGCTCGCGAAGCCGAAGTAACCGGCAACTATGAGCTTGAACTCAACGACGAGGCAATCATCAGCATGAGCGTCGACAAGTTGCTTCAAGACCTCAACCACGGCGAGAAGACCGAACAGACCGTCTATCTCATCAATTGGTTGTCGAGCTACATGATGCAACTGATTGAAGACGGGCTGCCCTTCAACATCTTCAACCGTTCGTTGCCGATCCACCGCAATCTGATTCAGTTTATCAACAAAATCACCGACGACGTCTATCGCGAAAACGAATCCCGACTGCTCGACTACCTCTCCGACGGCAGCAAATTCAACGATTTCAAAAACTGCGTCTACACTCAAATCCGACAGATTAAAAACCGGACGGCGGAAGCCTGCCAAACGGCTGTCGACATGATTTTTGCGGGCGGATACTCGGAAATCGTTAAAACCTACGTCGTCAGCGGACTCCGCAAATGGGCTGTCAACGGCTACTCGTCGGACGGTTACAGCAAAAGCGTAGCCGATGCGATGGCTGATATTTCAGCGGCTTACAAAAAGCCGAAAAAAGGTATGCCATTGCCGCCGGAGCAACTCAATGGAGCGATTGCCAATGCCTTGGATGCCATTGCTTTCAGCAACGAACAGGTCGGGACACTCCGATTGATTAGTGCCAACCTCTATCAGCTCGGACTGCTCGCATCGCTGTCGGACTACATTGACAAATATCGTCGTGAAAATTCGACAATACTCCTCAGCGACACCAACGCACTGATTTCACGCATCATAGGCAGCGAAGACGCTCCGTTTCTCTACGAGCGTGTCGGCGTATGGTTCAAACACTACCTCATCGACGAGTTTCAGGACACCTCTTTCAGCCAATGGACCAACATCCGACCGCTCATTAAAGAGAGTCTTGCCTACGAGAACGACAACCTCGTCATCGGCGATGAAAAGCAGTGCATCTACCGTTTCCGAAACAGCGACCCGTCGCTGCTCCACAACCTACATTCCGACTCAATTGCCACCGGACGCTATTCGATTCGCGGCAACGACATCTCGGAGAACACCAACTGGCGATCGTCAGCCGACGTCGTGCAGTTCAACAACACATTTTTCTCCGCTCTCGTCCGTAATCTCGGATTTGAGGAAATCTACACCAACGTTGCACAACAGATTTCACCAAAACACGCCTCTCATCGGGGCTATGTAAAGGTCACAACCTACGCCGGCAACAAAAGGGCTGACCGCCTACCCGCCGTCCTTGAAAATCTGACAGTCGAACTGCGCCGTCAACTCGAATCGGGCTACAAACCCGGCGACATCGCAATCCTTGTCCGTAAACGTGACGAGGGCAACACAATCATCAAACACCTCGAAGACACAGTCAAAGCCGACCCGACATTTCCGAAATTCCGCATCGTCTCGGATGCCTCTCTCTTTCTCGGCAGTTCGCCTACGGTCGGACTGATTGTCAGCCGTTTGCGACTGATCAGCGCGACTGACTTCACCACCGACCCTCGAAAGAAGACCAAGCGCGAGGTTGCCACGCTCATCAATAACTTCGAAAACGAGAAAAGCCGTGGAGCATCGTCGTCAGCCGCACTTTTGAAAGCCCTTTCGCTTCAACCGTCCGACTCCGAAGCTGAGGCATCGGCTTCAGCAGAAAATCAGTCAACCGAAACACCGCAAGTTGAGAATTTCGCCGAACTGTCAGAGCGTTCGATCGACCTCATCTCGCTGGTCGAAGAAATCATAGCGACATTCGTCCCTAAAAAAAATCTTACGGACGAGAATCTCTATATCAACACATTTCAAGACCTTGTCACTGAATTTGTCAGCCGCGGACACGGCGACATTCGTTCGTTTCTCAACTGGTGGGACGAAGCAGGCTACTCAACGCCCGTTGCCGGCGCGCAGGACGACTCCGCCCTCAATATTCTCACCATCCACAAATCAAAGGGTCTCGAATATCCTTGCGTCCACATTCCGTTTGCCGAAATGTCGGAGAGCAACCGCGCCGAACCGACGTGGTTTGAACTCGAACCGATTCCCGGAATCCCCGACGACATTTTGCCGCCGATGCTTCCGCTCGAACTGTCGTCGGCAATGTGCGGAACTCCGTTTGAAGACCGCTACACCGAAGTGTGTCAGCAAAAGAAGCTCGACACAGTAAATCTCCTCTATGTTGCATTTACCCGTGCCGTCAACGAACTCCACATCGGACTGCCCGAGCCGTCGTCGTCAAAAGGCAAGAGCATGGCTGACGACATCTGCAATGCAATAGTAATGTGTACGCCCGATTTTTGCTCACAATTGGAAAGCGGAAGCGAAGTCAACGGCATTTCGCCTTTCACATCGTTCGCGCTGACCGACGGCAAACTGACTCTCGGCTCTCCCACTCACTACGAGGCGGAAAAGAAGTCGGAAAAAACAGCATTGACACCCGTTGAACTGCTTGATATGGGCGAATATTTCACCCACACACGACGCAACATTTGGGCAAACACCACCCTCGAAGACAAATATTACAACATCGAAGATGCCCGCGACCGCGGTATCATGCTCCACGACACGATGGCTGCAATCCGCACCACAGCCGACATCGAAACGGCTGTCAACACCCTGCGTCATTCAAAGAAAGCCAAGGAACTGACCGACGGCGACATCGCTGAGATTCATTCGATAATCCTCCAACGTGTCGGAGACCCGAGAGCTGCACGATGGTTCGACGGCTTCGAGAAAGTCATGATCGAACGTCCGATAGCCATAGGGCGCGACGATTCGCGTCGTCCCGACCGCGTTGTCTGGACTGCCGACGGATATATCGATGTCATTGACTTCAAAAGCGGCACTCAAAAGCCTCAACGCTACACGAAGCAGGTCAACGAATACGTCGGTCTGCTCACCGGACTCGGCTATGAAAACGTCAGAGGATTCCTCTACTACCTCGACTCGGGGCAAATCATCGAAGTGACGACAGCCGGCTAAGCGGGGAGTTTTATCGTTATCGTGAAGAGCAGACCGCCCGTCGAACGATTTTCGACGGAGATAGCCCACCCGTGCCACAACACAGTGTTTTTGACAATCGCAAGTCCAAGCCCGGTTCCGCCTGCTTGACGCGAACGACCTTTGTCGACGCGATAGAATCGCTCGAACAGGCGCGAAAGATGTTCGGGGGCGACACCGTTGCCGTTGTCAGCGACAAATATTTTCACACTTGCACCGTCGGGCGAAACGCTTTGCCATAAGTCTATTTTCGTTCCTCCGGAATATGCCAAAGCATTGTCAATCAGATTGCGGAACACTGACGAGAGCAACCCTTCGTTGCCGAGAATCGGTTTGTCGAACGTGACACGGTTGGAAATTTCCATGCCTTTTTCCTGAGCAATGCCATCGTATTCACCGCAGACACCGGCTATGATTTCGGAAATCACAACCGACGATTTTTCAATGGTTTCGCCACCGTCCTCCATTCGAGTTATAGCCGAGACGTCGGTCAAAAGCCGTTGGAGACGTTCGTTAGCAGTCAGACATCGGGCTATAAATTCGTTTTTCTTCTCCTCCGAGAGATTTTTGTGGCGAGTGAGAGTTTCGAGGCAGACCTGCATCATTGCCACGGGCGTTTTCAGCTCGTGATTGATGTTGTTGGTCAACCGGCGTTTGATTCTGATTTTTTCCTGCTCCTCGTGGAGAGCAAGACGATGTTCGCGAGCACGATCCGAAAGAGCTTGCTGCAAACGTGCATAGAGTCTGACGATGTGATTGGAGATGTCGCCAAGCTCATCGTGGGGAAACGGTTCGGTGTCAAAGATGCGTTCGCCTCTCTCGGCTTTTTCCGCAAAATCTTTCAATCGCTCGACGTGGCGACCGACACGTCGAGTCACAAAAAATCCGATGACACACATGACAACAGTCACACAAAGCATACCCCATAAAAACGCATAGTCGGCAGCCAACAGCTGGTCGAGCGACTCGGAATATGGGACTGCGGAGCGAACAATGTAGCCGTCGACACACTTTGCAGAGTAGAAATATGTGTTACCCGTGCTTTCACTGTGGCGACGGAGGGTGTAGCCCTCTCCGTTGAGCTTCGCGGCTTTGATTTCATCGCGTTCGAGGTGGTTTGTCCCCGGAAGCGAATCGAGAGTATTGTCGTAGACTATTTTACCGTCATCGTCTATCACACTGATTCTGAGGTTTTCAAACCTTGACGGAATAAGCAACGACAAATTAGGAAGAGAGTCGCCACTCTTCAAGTCGTTGATGATGTTTTCATTGACGACTTGGAACGACGCATTCAGCTCGTCGGCTTTAAACTGACGTTCGCGCTGATATTGAAAGACGGCAAAACACGTCAGCAAAAGCCATGAATAGATCGCCAATCCGACAAACAAGCGGCGATGATATGACAACTTAATCCATGAAGCCATAACCATAGCCGGCTTTTGTCACTATATTTTTGCTGTATTCACCGAGTTTCGAGCGCAGACGAGTTATGTTGACATCGACAACTCGGTCAATGACAACCACCTCTTCGGGCCAAATGGTTTTCAAAATCTCCTCGCGTGAGAACACACGTCCGGAGTTTCGGAGAAGCATCGAAAGAATTTCAAACTCCTTTTTGGGCATTTTGACTTCGACGCCGTTGACTTTGCAAATCTTTTGCGAGGGAAAGACGGAGATACCCTTGTAGACAATCGTCTCATCGACATCGGTTTTAGCCATTGATGCCGACGGCGATGTGGCGACAACCGACCGACGCAACACCGTTCGCACTCTTGCGAGCACATTGCGAATCGAATAGGGCTTCGTGATATAGTCGTCGGCTCCGAGATCAAGCCCACGCACCATATCGTCTTCGCCATCTTTTGCCGTGCAGAAGATGATCGGGATACGAGCTGTCGCTTCTTTTCTTTTCAAAATCGAAGCTAACTGCACTCCGCTGATTTCACCCATCATAATGTCAAGCAAAATCAGCGAATAGTCTGCCAGATTCAGCGTGAGGGCCTCTTCGGCACTCAACGCCACGTCGACATCGTAACCTTCCTCTTCGAGATTGAATCGGAGAGCCTCACACAAGGTTTCCTCATCGTCGACAACGAGAATTTTTGTCTTATCAGCCATTCCGTCAAAAAAATTTTTATTCGTCGTTGATATTTATTTAATTATTAACGATAACTTCGCAAGAGTTTTGATTTCAGCTACAAATTTAGAGCAAAAAAATCAACCATACAGATATGACAACGACTTTTTAATAAAAACTTAATTTTAAATTTAATGAAAACTTAATATTCGGGGACGGCTCAACCGACAATTTCAGTCGAATCCGGCGGCCTCTTTCGAATCCACACTGCAAAGATACAACAGGAATTGCCCGAAAAAGGTGCGATAATGTCGGCCAAGGCAAAAAAATTTTAATTTTCATGTTACAAAATCAAAGTGTCTTCGTTATTATAGATGAAAGGGGCTACAAACAAGGCGAATAGCTCTCCGCTAAGTCAGCCGCTCTCAAGAGTTAAAAAATTTTAAATTGTCAACCAAAGTTTATCAACCCAAGTAAAACCCAAGCCGACGTGTCAACCACAGATATTCTGACATCGACATTCATCACATTCCGCGACAAGTTTTTCAGACTTGCGAGTGGGATTGCCGGGCAAAACGATGCTGACGACATCATCAATGATGCGTTCTGTCGGTTGTGGTCGCGTCACCCGCTTGTCGACGACGAAACGCAGGCTTTGAAATTGGGTTACACGGCTGTCAGAAATTCGGCTATCGACACGCTCCGATGCTCATCGACGCGACAAACGGTCTCGCTCGACGACGGTCAGGAGTTTCCCGAGCCGGACGACAGCGATAGCGAGGAGCGCAAGGAGCGGCAGTCGACGGTCGATGCCGTGATCAAGGTGGCTCGCCGGGCGTTGTCGGAACGACAGTTTGAAATCTTTGAACTTCACGACATCGAGGGGGTTGACTACGACGACATTGCGATGCGCCTCGATATGACTCCCGAGAATGTCCGCGTGACGCTCAGTCGCGCCCGTAAAACTATCAGAGAACTCTATAAAAAACAACATGAATCATGAATCTGCGTGACAATAACATCTCTCTCAACGAATTACTCGACCTCATCGAGCAATATTTCGATTGTACGCTATCCGATGACGATGAAACCCGTCTGCGAAACATCGTGGCTCATACACGTCTCTCCCACCCTGCAATCGACGAGGCTCGTGCCCTCATGGGGTTCAGACAACCTACGGCGACAAGCGTCAAAGAGGAGGTGACTGCTCCGAGAAAAGTCGATTGGCATTCACTGTCGGGCGTAGCGGCGGCTGTCGCTCTCGTCATCATTGTCGTCGGTGCAATGTTATTTGTCGGCAACGGGATGCCCACCTACGGCGGCGACAATCAATGTATTGCATACGTCAACGGCGAGCATATCACTGACGAGGATGATGTGATCCGTCTGCTGACCGACGACCTCCGCGAGTTTAACAACGCTGTCGAGGAGTCAAACAACTCGCTTCTCGATGACCTCAGCGACATCGCCCCCGTAATCGATGACCGCTTTCCGGAAATCTGACCACATTATTATATATATGTATAGACACTCCACACAACAATTGTAAGCGATATACCTATGAAACGAATATTATCAACCATGTTAGCAATTTTAGCCGTGAGCCTCTGTGCCTTTGCTCAGTCAGGGCTTGAAATCAACAAGATATTCGGCGGAAAGTACAGCTCGGACCCCAACGTCACCGAAACAGTGATCAGCGGCAACCAAGCCTTTCTCCAAAGCCGAAAGCTAAGGACGTTTGCAACGTTTAAGGGCGATGCACAGACGTATGCCCGCATCATCCGTCCGTTGGTGATGGCCGACGGCTCTCACGCGACCGCTCGCGACGTCCGCTATCGCCACGGCGAGCTTCACTATGCCTTCTTCATCCTTCCTCAGACGGAGGTCGACGGCAAGACAGTCAACCGCTACCTCTATTATCTCAACAATCAAAAGGCATCGCGCCCGACGGTCATGGTGATCTATTTTGACGGCTCTCTCAACAGTAAGCAAGCCGAGGACTTGATCAAGTCTCTGTCTAAAAAATAGCTTGCTTCGCCACCTCCTCTAATAAATCAATCAGTATAAAATTCACACCACAAAAATAAAGATTAGACATGAAGTTTCGCAACATCCTGCTCTCAATGAGTTTTGCAATCGCAACGACTGCTTTCGGACAGTCGTCGACCACCACGATATTGACCGCCGACAAAGATAATGAATCAACCGTTGAAAATCTGACCGCCAATTTAACCGCCGTCGCCGACACGCTGCTCAAAGCCTCGACTGCCGACAATATCGTGATCTCATCGACAGCAAACGCCACACAGATAACCGTGCGCAACATCAACGATACTCCCGACAATTTTTACTACCGAACCGGCAACAAGAAGAGCAGCCGTTCGGACGACAGAACTCAAATCAATTGTTCCGAAATCAATTCAATTGTGGTCTGCGAGACAGCAGATTGCGTGAATATCGAGTTCAAAGACCGCGATGGCGAATCTTTTAGCTATTCATTTGACTTTGCCGACCCCGACAATCGCTCGATTAAATCGTATCTCGGCTCAAAGGGCAGTGATTTCGGCTTCACAATCTCTCGCGGCGCCACAACGAAGTGGGAAATCATCACGCAAGGCCTTGCGTTCGGATGGGCTACGCCTCTCGACGCTTCGAATATGCACATTTCAATGAGTGACAGCAGAGATTTGATGTGGAACATCGTCCTCGGTGTCCGCATGACCCACAAGAACCATTCGCTGTCGGCTGGTCTCGGTATTCATCATCAAGTGCTTGCCACTATCGGCGATCACTACTACAACAAGGCCGATGACGGAAGAATCGAAATCAAGAATTTCACAGCCGAACAATCACACGGCGAGTCTCGACTGAAATTTTTCAGTTTGCAAATTCCGCTCATCTACAAGATTCAATTCGGACACAAAAATAATTGGGGTTTCAACCTCGGCCCGATTCTCAATTTCAACACCGGCGGTCATATCGAGACTAAATATAAAGCCAACGACAGCGAGTATAAAATCAATACAGGCAAAATTGCGCAGCGCAAGGTAACTGTGGACGGAATGGCTATGATCAATTTCCAAGAAATCGGCATCTATGCCCGCTACTCGCCAATGAATCGCTTCAACAACCGCACAGGGCTTGACTTCCAATCTCTATCGACCGGCATCATGCTCTGCTTCTAAGAAAATTGAGTGTTGTATAGATTTAGTATTATATATTGATAAAGGGCATCTCTCACGAGATGCCCTTTATCATAACGTTTAAACACTTAGCATAATTAACGAATAATCTTCACTTAAATTTGAGTGATTATCACAATCCTAAAAAACTGATTAAAATTTTACACAATGCAAATATACGTCATTGTCAAGATTTTCACACACTGTTTATCATTAAATCTAAATTCAATATAAAAATATTATTTTATATCAATCCGATTATCAAGCAATTAATACTCATAAATATTTTAATAAATATAAACTGTGATCTAAGCCAAATTTCACTATTTATCTGCTCGTAACGCCTTAATTTCAAGAATTCCCCGGTTGCAATACCACGTAATAAACACAATAACCCCATATCAAAACACACCACAACAAGAGCACATATACCCGACATCATAACTGACCCTAAACACTGACTTGCATCAAAACTGCTTCACGCATATATAAGCGAAGAGCAGCCTTCGTCACGAAGACCGCTCTCAACAGAATCTAACGTAGTTTTAGTTGGTTTGTCCAAAATCTAACAAAAAAACAAATCTTTAATACCTTTACATCTAAAAATCTTACCTATGCGATTAGTATAATCTCTTATTAGTGGAATGTTGATAATGTATATATCTTTTTAGTTTTCACGATGCAAAGATATAGGCTTTTTCATCGTCATGCAATAGCAATCACGGCATATATAAATCATCTAAACAAGTTTAAAATACTAAAATATTGCAAACAAGATAGTTAACGAAAGCAGCACATCAGTCTAATATAAATCAAATATAAATTAAACGCGGCACATTTCACATGCACCGCGCTCGTTTTTATTACATATTTCAATCGTTTTCTTATCAGCGAAGACGGTTGTATGAATTGAGCAATTTAATATCGTGTTTGATTGCTGCGGTAGCACGAATTTCAAGAATGAAAGCCACCAAAGGCAAAACATTCCAGACTGTGAAATCTGCGGCCGATTTATAGATCACACAACCTGCCACCACCAAACTGCATACGGTGATGACTGTCGAAATCGAAAGCGCTCGAAGCTGCAACGACGGATTTTTATACAAAAATATATCTGCTACAAGCAGCAGGGCCGTCAATGCAACAGGAATAAGCAGAGAATATTCATTCATCGGACACAAACCGACAACAGAATCAGCCTCTGCAACCGTCCCGAACGGAACAAATAAGTAAACCGCCATCATCAGAAAGGCGAGAAAGATGTAGACTGTTTGGATTCTTTGAATTTGCATGATAAAATTGAGACTTGATTTATTTAATTTGTTAAACAGATTCAATATTATTGTCAAAAGTAGTAAAAAATCAAGTAACTTTCAAAAATTAAGAGATTGTTTCAAGATTCTTGTCGGAAGACCTTTTCAATAGCAATATTTTTAGAGTTCATTAACAAATAATCGCCACATTAATTGCTGAATTGTCGTAATTTTGTCAATGAAACCAAATCAACGAAGTATACACTATGGAATCAAAACGCCCGCTCATTCTCATAACCAATGATGACGGTCTCGGAACTCGCGGACTTGAATGCATCACGCGAATAGCTCTCGGCTTCGGCGACGTCGTAGTCGTCGCGCCCGCCACACACCAGTCCGGAAAATCATCGGCAATCACTGTCAATACACCTTTATTTATAAATACCCACGAGCCGATAGGCGATGCAAAGGTTTACAGCGTCACCGGAACACCCGTCGATTGCGTCAAACTTGCGCTCTACGCCATCCTCGACCGCAAACCCGACCTAATCCTCTCCGGCATCAATCACGGCTCCAACTCAGCCGTCAACAATATCTACTCTGGCACGATGGGTGCAGCTATGGAAGGCTGCACACTCGGCATCCCCTCAATCGGCTACTCAATCATCGACCACGCGATGGATCTCGACTTCGCTCCCCTAACCCCTCTGCTCACACACATCACATCGAAAGTGATTTCCGAGGGGCTTCCCGAAGGCGTATGCCTCAACGTCAACTTTCCTGCTCGCTGCACACCGCTCGGGCTGAAAGTGGTCAGAGCCGCCAAAAGCAGATGGACGGAGGAATACTCCACCTACGCCACCCCCGGCGGCAAGCCATTCTATTGGCTGACCGGCAAACTCTACAACGAAGAGCCTGACAACCCCGAAACCGATGAATATTGGCTCGACCGGCAATATGCAACAGTAGTTCCCATTCGCCCCGACCAAACAGCGATTGATGCTATCAGCCTAATAAATAGCAAATTGGGAGACGTTTAAATACGTCTCCCAATTTTTTTTGCTTAGCCTTACATTATCGCACCTTTTCGGCCGATTTTTGTTGTATCTTTGCAACGTGAAACTTTTCTTCTATTTTTTACTATCAAAAACCTCACACACTCTCTAAACAAAAACTTTTATTTTTATGAAAAGCACAGTTACCACACCCGCATTCAGCCAGCCGCCATAGCGCGATGTGCCCCGGCAACCGCCCCATATAGGCTAAAGGCTTTCACCGTGAAGATCCGAAAATCTCCGACGACCTTTGGCATAATATTCGATCAATATATTGATCTTTCCGGCTATCAAATCGACCGGAGCATCGAAATGCTCATAAAGTCCTCTCATTCTCGCATAGTCACGATGTGCGCGAACAATAGCCGACGCATTTTTGAAATCAAACGTCGCCACAAACTTCGCCCAAGCCAATGTGTCGAGCAACCGACGCACGAACAGACGCTTCGTCCTCACGCTCGCTGGGAGATTCTTATGGAGCATCAAAAGATTGTTTCTGAAATTGAGATACGTCTTCTTCGGATTCGACGCAGGCAGACTGCCTCCGCCGAGATGATAGACGTGAGCCGTCGGAATCGCCCAGATCTGTCGCCCGGCGAGACGCATACGCCAACAGAGGTCAATCTCCTCCATGTGGGCAAAAAACGCCTTGTCCAACCCTCCAAGCTGCAAATACAGATTATTGTCGACCATCAATGCCGCGCCTGACGCCCATGCCACCTGCATAGCTTCGTCATACTGCCCATTGTCGCTCTCAACCGTATCGAATATACGTCCGCGACAATACGGATAGCCGTTACGATCAATGAAACCGCCCATCGCGCCTGCATATTCAAAACACGTCGGCAATGTCAACGACAGCAACTTGGGTTGCACAGCCCCGACTTCGGGATGAGCCTCCATGAAATCGACAAGCGGCGTGAGCCAATCACTGTCGACCTTGACGTCCGAGTTCAAAAGCACGGTATATTTATAGTCTTCGGCTATACTCTTTATTGCAAGATTATAACCCTCGGCAAAACCGTGATTTTCAACAAACTCAATGCATTTTACCGATGGATGATTGCCTCGTAAAAATGCCAGTGACTCGTCAACCGAACCATTGTCAGCAACAATGACATCGGCAACATCAGCCGGCGTATGCTCTACGACCGACGGAAGATAGTCGCGCAGAAAACCGACACCGTTCCAATTCAGAATGACGACGGCGACACGCTTCTTTTGCACCGAGGCTTCTCCGCCGATGTTCATCCGACCACCTCGCCTTCCGACTCTTCGCCCTCGGGATGAATCGAAGTCAATTTCACGCCGCAAATCCGGTTTGACAACTCCGGTTGGGGCGCAATATTGACCCTCAGATAATTATCCGTAAATCCCGCCATCGAACCGTCGTGACGCGGATGCTCGACAAGCACGGGGCGAACCGTCCCGACAAAGCGTTCGGTAAACTCTCGCAACTTGCGCTCGGAAATTCCGAGCATGATGCGTGTGCGCCTATGTTTCTCCTCCTGACTCACCTCGATGTCAATGTCGAGAGCGCGAGTCCCGGGACGTTCGCTGTATGTAAAGACGTGGAGACGCGAAATTTCGAGCGACTCGACAAATGCCCTCGACGCCTCGAAGCGTTCGAGAGTCTCACCTCTTGCTCCGACGATCAGATCGACACCGATAAAAGCATCGGGCATCACACGGCGAATGTGCTCGATTTTCCGACGGAACAAAGCAGTATCGTATCGACGGCGCATCAGTTTCAACACATCGTCACTGCCGCTTTGGAGCGGAATGTGGAAATGAGGCATGAAGCGTTTCGACGACGCCACGAAATCAATCAGTTCGTCGGTCAACAAATTAGGCTCAATCGACGAAATGCGATAGCGTTCGATTCCGTCGATCTCGTCAAGCTGACGACACAAGTCGAAAAACGTCTCGTCAGTACCCTTGCCGAAGTCACCGATATTCACACCGGTGATCACGATTTCTTTGCCGCCCTCGGCCGCCACACTCTTCGCTTGCTCGACAATCTCGGCAATCGAACCCGAGCGGCTACGTCCGCGCGCCATCGGAATCGTGCAATACGAACAATAATAGTCACACCCGTCCTGCACTTTGAGGAAATAGCGGGTGCGGTCGCCACGCGAACACGACGGGCTGAACTTGCGAATCTCTTTGAGAGGCGTGATGAAAGCCACGCCGCCTTCTTCGCCACACTTACCCGCAGCCTCGTCAGCAATCACTTGGTCGAGATAATCAGCCAATTCGAGCTTGCGATCAGTGCCTGCAACCACGACAACTCCGGGCAGCGACTTAACCTCGTCTGGTTTAAGCTGCGCGTAGCAACCCGTGACTATGATTTTGGCATTCGGATAGCGACGGGCAAACGAACGGATAGCCTGCCGACACTTTTTGTCGGCAATCTCCGTGACGCTGCAACTGTTGACAACGACATAGTCGGGGACATCACCTTCATGGACACGCTGAATGCCGCGCGAAGCAAATATTCGCGCGACAGTCGAAGTCTCGGCAAAATTCAGCTTGCAACCAAACGTGTGAAACAAAGCCGTCTTGTCGCCGAATGTATTCTTATCTATCAATACTTTTGAATGTTAACCTATTAGATTATTTCCTTATGTATCTCTGTCAGAATCATTCCGAAATCGTCATTCGATATTTTCCTTGACGATGGGAATCGGACGTTTGAACACTTCTTTAAACGAAATCAATGTCTCCGTACGACCAATACCCAAGTTGAGCTTCTTGTGGATCACTTCAAGGAGATGAGCATTGTTGCGAGCGAAAATCTTCGCTAATATATCGTAGTTGCCGGTAGTAAAGTGGCAATCAACCACTTCCGGAATAGTTTTAAGACGCTCAACGACCTCATCAAACTTAGTCGGATCATTGAGAATAAAGCCGATATATGCGCAAGTTTCATAGCCCACCGACAACGGGTCGATTATCGTTTCAAACCCACGGATTACTCCGGCTGCTGTCAGTTTCTGGATGCGCTGATGAATAGCTGCTCCCGAGACGTTTGTCTCGCGTGCGATTTCGAGGAACGGTTTGCGAGCATTGCTCGAAAGCATTTCAAGAATCCTAAGATCAAGTGTGTCGAAATGGTGTCGTGACATCTGTGATAATTCTGTTTTTGCAACCTTGCGGATGCGGATATTACTTATACAGTGCAAATTTACACAAAAAATCACAATTAGTAACCAACTCTATGTAATAAATTACGATTTTTCATAAAAATTTATAATTTCGACAGGCTTTTCCGCTTATTTATCTGAAAAATCAGTCGGAAATTCCGATACGAAGAGCATCAAACAGTTTTCCAACAGTATCATAACATTTTCACTATGCCGACAACCGCCGTTATTCACAATTTTCTCACAGTTTTTACGCAGTTTTTACATTAATTAATTATAGCAATCCGCCTCGGTCGGTTGTCTATATTAAGATTAAATTATAACTTTGCAAAGATTTTCCCGAATGAACCGATCGAAGCATCGTCATGGTGCGGGCAAATCCGAGTGCAAATTATTTTTCACCAAAGTGTAGATTTGAAACATTCACACATATATATAATCCTCGTAGTCGTGTTGTGTGCTCTCTCCATGGGCGCATTTCCGCGCCATGCCGTCCCCGAACCGATAGCGATAGCCGCTGCCGATTCGATTAAGACTGCAATCGCGCCCGTCGACTCATTAGAATCAGTCGATTCAATTGATTCAGTTGATTCGCTCGACTCTCCAACTTCGCTCATCACACGTCACACATACACCGCCGATACGACGCGCCGCTCGCGTCTGAGTCGCCGACGCATCTCTGCATCAGCCAAGACTAACAACGCTAACGGCGGAGGGCCGAAAATCATACGTTCGAAAGTCGACCTCGACAACTCTGTCAACTTCTCGGCAAAAGACTCGATGGTCGTAGTCGGCAGAAGCAACGCCTATATGTATGGCGGCTCAAAAGTTGAATACGGCTCGCTCAAACTCGATGCGCAAAACGTCGAGATGGATCTCGGGAACAGTTCGGTCTACGCCGTCGGCGGAGTCGATTCTATCGGCGAAGCATTCGGCGAACCGGTGTTTGAGGACAACGGAACGACCTACGAAGCGCGCACCATGCGCTACAACTTCAAAACCGAGCAGGGATTCATCACCGATGTCAAGACCCAGCAAGGCGAGGGCTATCTCACAGGCGGTCAAACGAAAAAAATCGACGACGAGACGTATTTCATCAAAAACGCCCGCTACTCGACTTGTGACAACCACGAGGATCCTCACTTCTATCTGCAACTAACCAAAGCCAAATTGCGCCCGGGCAAAGATGCTATCAGCGGTCCTGCCTACATGGTATTGGCCGGTCTTCCGTTGCCATTGGCACTCCCCTTCGGCTACTTCCCGTTTTCGGAGAAATATTCATCAGGCGTAATTTTCCCGACATTCGGCGACGATTACAACCGAGGATACTATCTGAGCAACGGAGGATATTACTTTGCACTCAGCCCTTATATGGACCTTGCACTGACAGGTGAAATCTACACCCTCGGTTCGTGGGGTCTGCAAGCCAATTCGAAATACACCAAACGCTACAAATACTCCGGTTCGTTCAACGTCTCGTATCTCAACACCGTCACCGGCGATAAGGGTATGCCTGACTACGCAAAGTCGACCAACTTTCAAGTCGTGTGGTCACACAGCCAAGACTCTAAGGCGAACCCCAACATGAGCCTTTCGGCAAGCGTCAATTTCACGACAAGCGGCTACACCCGCAACGACCTCAATTCGTACTACTCCAACGACTTTACACAGAACACCAAGAGTAGTACCATCAATATGACCTATCGTTTCCCCAACTCGAAATGGTCGCTGTCATCGACTGCCAACATCTCACAGCGTTCGCAGGACTCAACGCTCGCCGTATCATTCCCGAACTTCACGCTGACACTCTCGCAGGTTTATCCCTTCAAGCGCAAACGTGTCGTCGGCGAAGAAAAATGGTATGAAAAAATCAAATTGTCTTACTCCGGACAGTTCAACAACTCGATCACTTCCAAGCAGGACGAATTTTTCAAGAAAAGCCTCATCAAGGATTGGCGCAACGGCATGAGACACAGTATTCCGATCAGCGCGACGTTCAACGTGATGAAATACATCAACCTCACGCCGTCGATCAGCCTGACCGACCGAATGTATACCTCGAAGATCCGACGCCAATGGGATCCCAACTCATCAGCCGAGGTTCTCGACACGACATATAACTTCTACAACGTCTGGGACTTCAACGCCTCGGTTTCGCTCGACACGAAAATCTACGGCTTCTTCCAACCACTCCCCTTCCTCGGCGACAAAGTCAAGATGATTCGCCACGTCCTGACGCCGACAATCTCATTTACCGGCGCGCCTGACTTCTCATCGCCATTCTTCGGCTACTACGGCAGTTATCAGTACACCAATCCCCAAGGCGAGTTGGTGACGAAAAAATATTCCTACTACCCGAACTCGCTTTTCGGCGTTCCGGGTCAAGGAAAGACTGGTACGGTCAGCTTCTCGTTGGCGAACAACCTCGAAATGAAAGTCAAATCCGAGAGCGACTCAATCGGCGAAAAAAAGGTGTCGCTCATCGAAAACCTGACGCTGTCGCAAAGCTACAACTTTGCAGCCGACTCGATGCGATGGTCAAACCTCAACACTTCGATCATGCTCCGACTCGTCAAGAACTTCAACCTCAACCTCTCGGCGACATGGGACGTCTACACCTACGCGCTTAATTCTGCCGGCAATCCCGTCCGCGTCAACAAGCTCCGCATCTCGGAGGGCAAAGGTTGGGGTAAGCTGTCGAGCACCGGCACATCGTTCAGCTACACGTTTAACAACGACACGTTCAAAAAACTCTTCGGCGGGAAAGACGAAGACAAGGACAAAAATAAGAAAAACAATGACAACAACCGGCCGGACGACGATTCGATGGATCAAGATTTTGCCAACACGACATCGGACTATCAAGACCCACGAAAGAAGAAAAGCAACAAGAGCGATTCCGGGCTTGAATTTGACGACGACGGCTACATGAAGTGGTCAGTCCCGTGGAACTTGACGCTCAACTACTCCGTCAACTATGGCTACGGCGAGTTTGACTACAACAAACTTGAATATAAAGGTAAGGTGACGCAAAACCTCTCACTGTCAGGCAACATCCGACCGACAGCAGGTTGGGGCTTCAATTTTTCGGCAAGCTACAATTTTGACACCCACAAGCTCGCCTACATGAATTGCAGCGTCTCGCGTGATATGCACTGCTTCAACATGACGGCAAGTTTTGTCCCCGTAGGGCCGTATAAAAGCTATAATTTCCACATTGCCGTCAAGTCGTCGCTACTCGCCGACTTGAAATATGACAAACGCTCGTCATTCTCCAACGGCGTCAAGTGGTATTAGCGGCACGCAATCCACCGCACTCAACAAGAACGGGAATCGGTCGCAACAGAATCCGAACAACAAATCGAACAAACAAAATACCATATACATTATTATAATATGAGCAAAGAGGTCAAACTTGACGACGAGAAACTTGTGGCACGATTGAGAGATCCGTCAACCTGCCGCGAGGCTTTCGGCGAGCTTATCAAGCTCTACTCCGAACCTCTTTACCGGCAAATCCGTCGCACAGTTCAATCACACGAAGATACTGACGACATACTTCAAAACACATTTTTGAAAGCATGGCAAAACATCGAGAACTTCAGAGGCGATGCGCGACTGTCGACATGGCTCTATAAGATTGCTATCAACGAAAGTCTCTCGTTTCTTGAAAAAGAGCGCAAACGCTGCGGAATTTCGCTTGACGACGAAGAATCACACGTTGTTTCACTCATCCAAGCCGACACTGACATCGACGGTGACATCCTTGCCAAGAAGCTACGCGAAGTCGTGGCTACTCTACCTGAGAAACAGCGGCTTGTGTTCAATATGAAATATTACGACGATATGAAATACGAACAAATGTCGGAAATCTTCGGGACATCAGTTGGTGCACTGAAAGCGTCGTATCATCTTGCCGTGAAAAAAATCGAACAATTTTTTAACAACGAAGATTAAACCAATTCAGTCGACACAAGTCTAATCATATAAAAAACGGAGTAAGGTCGTTCATTCCATCCTGACCAATATTTCCGAAAAAAATATAACTATAAAAAAGACATCATAAATAACGCTTCTAAAACTCACTCCGATGAAAGAAGACATATTAAACAAAATCAATCGAAACGACGGAATGACCGTCCCCGACGGTTACTTTGATGATTTTGCGACCAAAATGATGGCAAAACTCCCCGAAATGGAGTGGGAAAAACCGTCGCCGACGGTTGTGCCTCGCTCTTTTTGGCAGCGCGTCAGACCTTACGTCTATCTCGCCGCTATGTTTATGGGTGTTTGGTGTATGATGAATATGTTTGATTTGATGCGCTCCGATTCGACAGGACTGTCGATCGAAAACAATCCCGTCATGACGGCAGCTCTCAAAAACGACCTCTTCATCAACGACTATTTCATCAACGAAGGCAACGTCGATGCCAATCAACTGATGGACGAACTCTATGAGGCTGGTTTCGACCCGGACTCCGTTGATGATTTTGCGAATGATGCTTCGGAATCGACCGACATCCTCGAATCGCCAAACTTCCCGCTCTCCGACATTTAGTTGAACCAACCCGACTTGTTAATCACTGAAAACTACATTCAGTAAAATAACTACTGCACCAATGAAAAAATTATTCATTTCGTTCATATTCATTCTTTCAGCAATCATCCTTCCGCTTTGCTCGCAAGCTCAGCAACCGACAGGCAACGAGCGCAGAGCGTGGATGAAAGAAATGCAGCAATATAAACACGATTTCATTTCCAAGAAATTGTCGCTGACCGACGAGCAGAAAGAGAAATTCTTCCCTCTCTACGATGCGATGGAGAAAGATATTCGCAAGGTACAAACAGAGACGGAAGAATTGTATCGTCAGACATTGAAAAAGAATGAAAAAGTGTCGAACATCGAGTATGAAAAAGCCGCCGAAGCAATCTATGAGCTCAAAGGTCGCGAAAACAAAATTGAAATGAAATATTTCAAAGATTTCAAGGAAATTCTGACACCGAGCCAATTGTTCCAGCTCAAAGATGCCGAGCGCGACTTTATCCGAGAATTGATGAAACATCGTCGCCGCCAAAGCAGATAATCAGGCTGTTTTTTATTCAATTCCCTCATTTTCAATCCTCCTCAGCAATAAATATCTCACCTCTCCACCCCAAAATCATTCTTCCAGACTATGCGTTACGGTAGAATTATTGTCCTACTGTCTGCGTTTATATACCTATCTCTGCACTTTGCAGCCAACGCCGACACTCCTCGATGCCCTGATTTCGCATATCCAAAGACGGTCAGCATCGACTCTCAAAAATCATTGGAAAGAGCCATCAAAGATGCAGACGCACCGGGAATCGTCCGCGCACTGACAAACTTCTACCTCGCCGAAACTGCTGTCAGCGCCGACTATGCCAACGCTGCAATCGAAAAAATCGACAGTGTTGCCAATCTAACAGCAGATCCGGTGCTTAAAAGCGTGCTTCTGACACTCGAAGCAAATATCTATGCGTCGATCTACAACGGCAAACGTTGGGTCTACAATTCACGCACCACTCCCGCGACTCCGATTCCGACAGATTACAATGAGTGGAACGGCTTCCAATTCAGGCACAAAGTCAGCAATTTGCTTGATGCGGCTCTCGCCAATGAGTCGGAACTGAAACGCACTCCGATTACGAGCTATTCGGCTGTCATCGACTTCACCGGCAATCTAAATTCCGACAGCAAGCCGTCGATGCTCATAACCTCAACGACTACGACTTACTACCCAACGCTCTACGACTTCGTCGCAGCAAACGCCATTCGCCTGCTGACATCTGTCGAACAGTTTGCCACACCCTTGTCATGGAAACTGCTGACGAGCCGAGAATTTTCAGTAGCCCTATCATTTTCAAGACAAAACCCGACGGCGGCAAAGGTCCTCGAAATCTATGCCTCGTTGCTTTCGTTTCACGAACCCGGCTCGGCTCCGTTCATTAACTACGATATCGAGAGACTTGACTTCATTGCGGAGCACGTCTATGACAACGATGCGGCGTTTGACGAATCGGTTAACTCCCGCTGTCAACGAATCCTCCGAGAAATGTTTGAAGAATACAGTTCGTCGGAATATTCCGGAGATATTCTGCTTGCAATTCCCGATGACAAGGATAATGCTTCGTGGCTCTACACAGCCATCAACCGCAATCTGCAAAAGTTTCCGGCTTACGCGCGAAAAAATGCCCTCATCAACAAGCGCATCAATCTCACTCGCCAAAGTCTGAGGATTTCCAATCCGCTTTCCGCTGCTCCCGGCTCGACGGTGGATTTCAAACTATCGATTTCAAACGTAAAGTCGGGCAAGATCCACATCTACGACGTTTCGTCGTCGCCTCTCACCGAAAATACATACTTGACTAACGGACTTCCGAAAATGACACCCGTTGCAGTCATCCCGTTCAAGTCGACAATAGATGAAACACCTTTTACTGAAACCATTACGGTCAGTCATCGCTTCTCCACACCGGGATGCTACATAGCCATTCCGACAATCGACGGGGTTACTGCCACGGCTAAACGCCGATATGACAAAATCCGTGTGACCGCCTACACCCTCGCGTCGACAAAATTCGATACGACAAAAGTATATGCGCTCGACGCAATGTCCGGTGCTCCTGTCAAGGGGGCTAAAATCACTCTCAATCCACAAAATTCCAAAAAGCAACCGATAAACCTCGGCTTGACAAATACTTTTGGAGCTGTCGACAGTCGGCAGTCGGGAATCGCAACCATGACAGTTGCTGACGACCGCTTTGCATCGCCGCTTTGGATTTATGCTGGCGAAAACAATACGGTCAACGAGCGGTGGTATCCGGCGACGGCGGGTTACAGTTCGCTACCTCTTTATCATCCGGGCGATACGGTCGGCTGGATGGCTATCGTCTATGAGTATCGCAACTCAGAGCATCGTCCGATTGCAAACAAGGAGGTGATCGCCATACTCCGCGATGCCAACCGACTCCCAATAGATTCACTCAAACTGACTTCCGACGGTTTCGGTCGAGTAGCCGGTTCGTTTGCACTCCCTACCGACGGGCTGACAGGACGATTCACGATTTCTCTCGACAAATATCCGGGAGTGATAAGTTTCACCGTGTCGGACTATAAGCTCCCGACATTCCGCATTGTCCTCGAACAGGTTGAAAACGACTTCCCTACCGCCGGCGATGCCACGCTACGCGGCAAAGTCGAAACATATACCGGTTTTCCGATTGCCGATGCCAAGATTTCACTCAATCTATCGGCTATGCCTCGCGCTCGGTGGTGGTGGAACAATCCAATGAACGTCAAATTTGCAACGCTCGACTCAGCCGTGACCGACGCATCAGGCAAGTTTGAAATAGTAATGACGAAAGAGTTGTTCGACCTCTCCCCTCTCCCCGACGGCATTTTCTCTGCAGAGGTTTCGGCGACTACTCCGTCGGGCGAAACGCAATCAGCCACCGAAAATTTCTCGTTAGGCACTCGCTACATCATTCAACTGTCAGCAACCGAAAATATCGACATCTCCCAACCGACTAATGCTGTTAAAGTCAAGATTGTAAACTATCAAGACTCTGTTGTTGACATTCCAGTAAATTTCTCACTCGTGCGCGGCTCAGAAACGATGATGAAGGGCGTGATTTCGACCAATAAATCGAAGCTTGATCTGACATCTCTACCGTCAGGAGTCTATAATTTGAATGTGTCACTGCCGGACTCAACACAAGCTGCGTCTGTGAGCCGACAATTGACTCTCTATCGTCCGACCGACTCGCAATCGCCGATTGAAAATAGACTTTTGTGGTATCCGTCTGACAAAATCAGCTTCGACGCAACGGCAACCGAAGCTACTTGGCTCTACGCTGTCGATTGCCCGACGAATCTGCTCGTCACAGTCATCTCCGACTCGAAAATTCTGTCGCAAAGATGGGTCAAAAGTAATGTCGGGATGCACTCGCTGCCAATCAGCCTGCCAATAGATGTAGACAAAGCTACGGTTGACATCGCACTCACAAGCAACTATCGCAACGCGCAAGCAAAACTCACTGTCGAGCGCGAAACATCGAGCAGACAAATCAAATTTGTCACGGAATCGTTCCGTGACCACATCGTCCCCGGCTCGGAGGAGACTTGGACATTCCGAGTAATCGACGGTTCCGGCAAAGGTCAACAAGCCGCAGTCATGCTCGGAATGCAAAACAGTGCTATCGACGCGCTCGCGTCAAGCCGATGGACGTTCACGCCGTCGATACAAGCCGGTCGACACTTCTCGTGGCGACAAAACAACCTCACAGACAGTGTATCGACATCAATCAACCATACATCCGAAAAATATCGCACCACCAATCCGCTATATCAACCCGAATTTGACACCTACGGGCGTTCGCTAAACCCGACGACGACAAATCTATATATCAGAGGTACACGGCAATATAAGTCTGCTTCGTCAACAACGAGCATGATGCTCTATGGAAGCAGCAATGATGTTGCCGTAGAGGAAGCCGAAGTTGAAAACAGTGATACAGCCGACGAAGCAGCCGAATCGGCTGATATGGGTTCGGCAGACGAAAAAACGGCAGAAGGACAGGAGGCAACAAAATTTACATATCGCGACAGCGAAGTGCCCCTTGCTTTCTTCAAGCCGATGATGACAACCGATGCAGAGGGTCGGCTGACACTGACATTTACCGTTCCTAATGCAAACGCGGGTTGGAATCTCCGTGCACTTGCCTACACAGACTCGCTTTTTGCTACGTCGTTCACTGCTCAGATCACCGCCGACAAGCCGGTGATGGTACAGCCCAATCTGCCTAGATTCGTCCGCAGCAATGACAGGGTGGAAATCTTTGCATCCGTCATGAACAACAGCAATGTCCGGTCGGCTATCCAAACGACAATCGAGATTTTCAATCCGTCTGACGGGAAAATCATTTATACACAGGCGCAAACCGACACGGTTGCAGCTCGGTCGTCGGCTATCGCTATGATAACCCTCTCGATTCCCAACGATATGACATTTGTCGGCTACCGCATCAAATCGACCAACGGACGTTTTGCTGACGGCGAGCAGTCGCTGATTCCGATTCTGCCGTCAGCCACTCCAGTGATTGACAGCTATCCGTTTTACATTGCTCCCGAGTCGAAAAATTTCACCCTGACACTGCCGAAAGTTCCGGCAAACGCAAGAATGGTGTTGGAATTTTGCAACAACCCGACTTGGTATGTCGTCACCGCCCTGCCCGGACTACTCGACAAAGAGGCCTCGACTTCAATTGATGCCGCAACATCTATATTCTCGGCTGCAATTGCATCAGGGCTGCTTCGCGACAATCCGAATATAGCCAAGGCTGTCAGAGAGTGGACCGACAGCCGTCGCGACGACTCGACACTGACATCAATACTCGAACGCAATCAGGATTTGAAACAAATATTACTCACTGCCACGCCTTGGATGCTCGACGCTCGCAATGACAACGAAAGGATGGATCGCCTTGCTCTGCTCTTCGACTCTAAGATGCTTGAATCGTCGCTTGCTACCAATGTTGCAACTCTCGGCAAGCTCGTACGCGACAATGGCGGGTGGGCTTGGTTCGGGTTGGCTGACAAAGCTTCGACGTGGGCGACTGAGCAAGTGCTCACTCTTTTCGGCGAACTTCATCGCCTCGGCTTCATGCCTCAATCGAAAGAGTTGACAATGATGACTGTCGACGCACTCACTTGGCTCAAATCTATGACTACCGATGAGTATAGGGACAATCCGAAGGCTGATTTCTCAACCTACGTCTATCTCCACACGCTTTTCAAAGGTTTTGCCGATGCTCCTGCGCCGAATCGGACGATTGTTGCGTCGACAATCCAACGCATATTGACCGATTGGCAGTCAGCCTCCATAGCCCGAAAGGGTATTTATGCCCAAATACTTGCTGCAAACTCCTACTCAACCGTAGCGAAAACAATCCTCGCTTCGCTCCGAGAATATTCAACCTACAAGCCGGAGACGGGAATGTGGTGGGCATCGCTCGACAATGGTCGTCAAGACAAAATCGAAGCAACAGCGGTGTTGCTTACCACGTTTGCTATCGTCGAACCGGGCTGTCAGGACTCGGATCGCATCCGCCAATGGCTCATCAGAGAGAAAGAGACGACTTCGTGGGGCTCGTCAGTAGCCACGTCATACGCTATTGCGGCGTTCATCACCTCGTCGGCTAAATGGCTCAACGAAAGTCCTCTTCCAGAAATCAAAATCGGGGGCAAGACTCTCGCTCCTAACAAATATGAACGTCTTACCGGTTATTTCCGCTCTACTCTCGACGTGAAGCAAGCGTCGGCGGCGACTCTAAACGTATCTCGAAATGACGACACGCCATCGTGGGGTGCTGTTTACAGCCTACACACCGATCCGACTACGGAAATCAAAGCCAAGTCGCTGCAAGGTCTTTCGATTGAGAAAAAAATCTCGATAGCCGACAACGAGGAGTATGCAAGCACTTCGCTCACCGTCGGTAATCGTGTAAGAGTCAGCCTTACGATCCGCACAGACAGAGACTTGGACTATGTGACCGTCGTCGACGAGCGTCCGGCTTGTTTTGAACCCGAAAGTCAACTTCCGACGCCGCTCTATGCCGACGGCATTTGCTTCTACCGAGAAAATCGCGACTCATCGACGCGCCTGTTCATAGACCGTCTGCCAAAAGGGGTCTATGTCCTTACCTACGATGTTCTGGTCAACAATGCCGGTACAATTGCCTCCGGAATAGCAACGATTCAAAGTCAATATGCTCCTGCTATGACCGCTCGCTCAGCAGGTTCACTGCTCACAGTCATGGCAAATCAGACCGCCCAAAGGGGGCAATTCGACAAATAATCGCTCCCGACACTCAAAATAGACTTGTAAAAGTCAATTTTAATATGTAACTTTGCAGACGCAAATATGGACGAGGAGACAATGTCTCCGACGTTGCAGTTTGTAATTGAGATATTTAAGAACTCGATTTCACTTTTTTCATAAGGTAGGTCCGGTAGCTCAGCTGGATAGAGCATCTGCCTTCTAAGCAGACGGTCATGCGTTCGAGTCGCATCCGGATCACTACTAATTTTATGACGAAGCCCCTTAAACAAGGGGCTTCGTCATTGTTGTTACGACAAACTTTGTGTTGATTAATGACGTTGCAGGCGTTTGCATTAAATTTTTTTCGATCTAACTAATCACCAATAACACACCATCAAAAAGTAAATTACATTCAGATTTTAGTAGCAAAAAGCAAGCGCAATAAAATAAAAAGTTACAAATTTTGATTGTCAGCAATATTTTTTTCGTACATTTGCACGTCCATTATCAAAATATGGAGTTTTCACTTATTAAGCAGAATTATTCATTTATTATATTTATTAACCAATCATTTTTACACACAATGCGCAAAGTTCTACTGTGGATGTTGGCTATAATTGCCTTAATGGTAATTTCACCAACCGACGTATGTGCAGCGAAGGCCGTCGAGGCCACTCGCGGAGTTGTGCGTGTCAAGTTGCAGCCCGAAGTGGCTCGAACGGTGGCAAAAGCCCCGCGATTGAGAACATCGAGCGGCAAAGTCTCTTCCGGCGTGGAGAGTCTTGACCATGCACTTAATTTGATTAGCGGTGTGAACATCAAACCGATGTTGGCACCCAATCCGAAATTTGCCGCTCAGCGCGCCAAATACGGATTGGACCAGTGGTATGTTGTAACTTTCGACGAGCGACTCGCTCCGGAGAGCATTAAAAAAGATCTCCAAGAAGTTGCAGGAATTATGACTGCCGAAGTAGTGAAACCGATGAGCTTGATTGAGGGCGACGGCGGTTTCCGAATTGCAAAATCGATGTCAGCGAGAGCTGCTTCCAACAATTATCCATTTAATGACCCGCGTCTCCCCGACCAATGGCATTATAAAAACTTCGGAGACAAGGCTCAACGTGTGGAAGGTGCCGACATTAACCTTTTCGACGCTTGGAAAATTACCTCCGGCAAGAATGATGTCATTGTGGCAATCATTGACGGCGGTGTCGACTACTCACACGAGGACCTCAAAGATAATATGTTTATCAATGAAGCCGAATTGTATGGAACTCCGGGTGTCGATGACGATGGCAACGGATTCATCGACGATGTTTACGGCTATAACTTCTGTACGGATTCTCCCGATGTCTATCCCCACGAGCACGGTACACACGTAGCCGGCACGGTTGCAGCCGTAAATAACAACGGTATCGGTGTCGCAGGTGTCGCAGGCGGTGACGGAACAGAAGGTTCAGGCGCGAAACTTATCTCTTGTCAAGTATTCGACAGCCGTCAAGGAGCCGGCGAAGGTGACTTTGCCAAAGCTATTATCTATGCTTGCGAACGTGGCGCAACCATTGCTCAATGTTCGTGGGGTTGGTCTGAACCGGGCTATTGCGAACAAGCCGTGCTTGATGCAATCGACTATTTCACCGAAAATGCCAAGAATAGCAAAATGATGGGCGGTCTAATGATTTTCGCTGCTGGTAACGACGGCAATACCGGAGATTACTATCCTGCTTGCTATCCCAAAGTGTTGGCAGTGGCATCTATGGCCAGCGATCTTACGCCTACCAGCTATTCAAACTATGGTGATTGGGTCGATGTCATCGCTCCCGGCGGTTTGATGGACTATTCAGAAGCTGACGGCGTGTTGTCAACGCTCCCCAATAACCAATACGGGTTCTTTGAAGGAACTTCGATGGCAACTCCGCACGTATCGGGTATTGCTGCATTGGTTCTTTCTGAACACGGTTCGGCGACATTCACCAATGAAGCTCTCCGCACACAACTTGTGTCGTCGGTAAAAGACTTCTACAGCTATGGCAACAACGAACAGTTCCGCGGTCAATACGGCTCAGGTTATATCGATGCTTATAAGGCTCTTTTGATGGGCGATGGATCTGCCCCCGAAGCTGTGGCTGATTTCTCGCTGCAAGCATCACAAGATTACATTCTTGTCGATTGGGTAATCCCTGCATCAAATGACAACACTGTTCATTCTCACATCATCTACTACTCAACCGAGGCATTCACGGCAGAAAGCGATCTTTCAAAGGTGAAATCTATTATTGCTGACACTAAATTTGCATATTCCGGCGATAAGTTTACTCAGAAGATTTCCAGCTTGACTCCTCTCACAAAATATTATGTGGCAATCAAGGCTGTCAGCCGTCAAGGTAATGCGTCGGCGCTCTCTCCCATCAAGGAAATCAGCACAAACGAGGGTCCGAAAATGACGCTCAATGTCAACAGTATCTCAATTAACTCTAACGCTGCAAATCCGATTGCTAACGGCACGTTTACGATCGGAAATGATGCTGACGGTATCCTTACATGGTCTGTTGCAAACAAAACCGTGTCAATGAGACCGACCGAGTTGAGCCGCAGACCAACCAACATCATTCCCGGCGCAATGGCGCGCAATTATACCGGCAAGATTGCTTATATTCCCAATGCTTCAAAGGCATCCGGCACTGTATCCGACACCTACGAAGCAACCGAATATCCGAAGAATCTTAAGTATTACGAGACTTATTATGCCGTGCTCGGTGAAGAAGACAAGTCAATTCCCAACTCAATGGCTCAGCTTTTCTGGGTTGATCCTGAAAAGTATCCCGATGGTTTCAACCTCACCAGCATTGTCGTAGACTATACATACGGAAAGAATCCCAAGATTCAGATCTACAAAGGTCCCGGCCCCATTGCCACTGCATCCTTGCTTCAAGAAGTAAAATATAACTACTTTACAGCTAAGAGCCCGATTTCACTTAACGAGCAAATTCATTTCGATGCTAACGCTGCATTCTGGATTGTGGTTCACTTTGAAGCCGGTCAAGAAAGCTATCCGCTACCGGCTGCTATGTATCAAAACGAATACAGCTATGTCAACGGTTATAGCTTCATGAGTTTTGACTTGGGCAAAACTTGGCTCACTCTCAAAGCCGCTCTTGCCGGTTCGATCTACGAACAGGATGCCGACAAGTTGACTTGGGGTATCTCAGCTCGCTCAGATAACCCCGACTTCAACAAGGTTATTACCCTCGATCCCTCATCTGGCACAGTTGCGCCTCACGGTTCACAAGAGGTGAAGATGTCTGCCGACGGTTCAAAACTTATCAACGGTACATATAAATTCAATTTGCAGTTGTCGACCAACGAGTCAAACAACGAAATTGTTAAATTCCCCGTTTCTTATACAGTAGAGGGCAACACCCACAATGTACAAGTACCCAAAGTGGTCGACTTCGGTTCGTTGCTCGTCGGTCAGGAAAAGACTCTCTCTGTTGAAGTATTCAACAAGGGTTATGGTCCATTTACTGGCAATAAATGGTATGCCGACCTTTATCAAGGCAATCTTTCGTCATCGTCTGATCAATTCATTCAGCCGTCATACGTCTTTGGCGGTATTCCTGCTCGTTCGCGTGTAAGTTTCGATGTCACCTACAAACCAACCAATGCAGGAAGCCATACCGGAAACATCATTCTCAAAGATAAAGATGGCAAAGAAGTTCGCGTTATTGTTCACGGTGTCGCTACCGAACCCGCAAAAATCGAACTTAACCCCTCAATTGTTGAAGCCGGAAAATTGAACGTCGGAGACGAAGCCAAAGAAGTTAAGTTTAAAGTTGTGAATGCAGGTAACTATCCGCTTGAATATGTGTTCCCGAAATTCTCTGATGAGAACGTGGATGGCGCAACAGCACGTTTGCACCAATTCGGCTACACCGTAACTGCAAATATTGACGGATATAACACCGATTTTGCTTACGACAATAATACCGAACTCAGTGACGCAACCGACGTTAAGTCGGAATTCGGCGACTATTCATACCTCTCGTCACCCGTATCGATGGGATTCACATTCCCCTACTATGGTAAGAACTACGATAAGATTTACATCACATCGTTTGGTGCTCTCTGCTTCGAGCCTAACACCATTACTCTCCAATCTCCATTGACTCCCGAATCCGGAAGCCTTGTAGGTATGGGGCTTATCTCTGCCTACGGTCGCGAACTTCAATTCGGAGCCGATTCTAAGGTTGAATACGCCAAACAGGATGGCAAATTCATTGTTAAGTATACCAACGTTCTCGGTTTGGTCTACGGCGATGCAACAACTCCTATCAGTTTCCGCATCGTTCTTTCAAGCAATGGAGACATTGAAATCTTCTACGACAAGTACAACGCAAGTAAAATGTTCCAAGAGGGTTGCACTTTGTTCTGCGGTATCAATGACCCCGAAATGGTGGATTTCCTCTCTATTACCGATGCCAACAAAGCTCAATACCATCCTGAATGGTGGGGTAGCGATGTTGTGTTGACCGAAGAAAACCAACGCTACACTAAGTTCAATGACGGCACGGCTGTGAAATTCTCCGCACCGAAAGCAATGTTCGTTCGTTCACTTGACAAACCTTACGGCATTATCAACCCGAATGAAGATGTTGAAATCACCGCTTCGGTTAAGGCTGATGAGAATTTGGATGCAGGCTCTACATTCAACAACCTCACAATCGTAACCAACGACCCGAATCCGGCATATTCATTTGTTCGCTTCAATGCCGAAATTGCCGGCGAAAGTTTAGTTCCCGTAGCTGCATTGGAGGACAATGAAATCAGCCTCGGAGACCTCTTCCGCACTTCAAAGGTCAAAACACCCGTAACCGTAAGAAACAACGGTCACGATAAGTTCGAAGTCACAAAGGTTGAAATCGAAGGCGCAGGTCTCAGCGTAGACGAATCACTCACACTTCCGTTCACTCTCGAACCTCGTGCAGCAAAGGACATCAACATCTTCGTTGACACCGAAAAATCAGGTGCTATTTCAGGCACTGTGAAAGTTTCAACCTCAACCGGAGAACTCTCTTGTGTTGTTAAGGCTAATATTATCGGTGTGCCCACTATTGATTTGAGCTTCACCGAAGTCAACGAATCGCTTAAAAGTGGTGCGCCTTTACACAAAGACCTCGTTGTCAGCAACAATGGTAACGAGCCTTTGGTTTACGCAATCACTCCCGACCCGATTGTCGGTTTGACCCTCCCTGAAAACAAAACTGCAAAGGTCAACTACATTTACAGCTACTCAGAAGATGACAATGATTTGACATTTGCATGGGAAGATGTCGAAACCAACGGTTTGGGCGTTCACTCTCCGATGTCATACTATAATCTCCATGATTATGTAGAAGTAGAATTGCCGTTTGAATTCCCGTTCTATGGCGAGAAATACAGCAAAATGTATATCTACAACACCGGTTTTGTTTCGTTCACCAAACGTAACGACGATAAAATTTGGCCCGAACCTCCGGCAGGATTCCCGTCGGGAACTGTCTACACCAACATTATTGCACCCTATTGGGGCTTGCACTCTCCCAACCAGACCACCACTTCCGGCACATATCACTATGTGACTGCCGACCGTGCCGTGATCTCATGGATGGAATATGGCAACTCTATGAACTACGATGTTTGCTATCAGCTCATCATGGAAAAGAATGGTACATTCAAGTTCCAATACAAGCCAAATAGCAACAACGGTATTATCATGGCTGCATACGGTATCGCAGGTACATCAAATGCCGATGGTTCTGAAGGATGCAGACTTCCCGAACACATGATCAAGTTTAACACCGCTGTCAGCTTTGCCCCTGTAACCGAAGTTACTTTGGACGCAGGCAAGAGCGAAACCGTCGGTATGGACTTCGTCACAAGACGCATGGCAGGCGAATACAACGCCAACATCAAGGTGTCATCAAATGTTCCTTCGAAAGAAAATATCAGTATTCCCGTGACACTCAACATCAGCGGTACCCCGATCATTACATGGCCCAAAGATGTAGAAATCGAACATCCTCTTGGTTACTACGATCTCAACGACCCGGCAATGAATGTTTGGGCTGCTTACAGCGCTCAGTTCACTATTCAAAATACCGGTACGGCAGATTTCGTCATACCAATGCTTGAATTTGAAAGCCCGATGTATGAAGACCCCGATTTCGACGATTCTTATCCGATGTTCCAACTTTACTACTATGGCGAAGCCAATAGCGGCATCGGCGGCTGGGAGCCCCTTAGCGAAGGAGGCGATCGCGCATGGGTGCCCTACAATGGCGAACCTATGATTGTTGGCAAAGACGGTTTGAAATTCATGATTCCTGTATTCATGGAAAGCCCCGCTTACAACATCCCGGGTGAGTATAACATGAAAGTCAAAGCCTACTATGGCGACGAAGATGCTGAAGAGCCCGAAATTAAGGAAATCAACATCAAACTCACCGTCACTCCGATGCCGGTAATCTATCTTGACAAGGAGGAAATCACCTTCACAGCCAAGACCGATACAGATGTTATGACCGAATCTCTGATGATTGGTAATGCTGGTGAATACAAACTCAGCTATGACCTCGTTCTCGATCCGACCGGCGTTGGCGAAGAGCCTGACTATGGTATTGGTGGCGGTGAACCTGACTTTGGTCCGCTTGCAGTGAAAGAAGATGTTCGCAAAGCTTTTGAAGGCGCGGAATTAGTCAAGGGTCAGTTAGCAGCCAAGATTGAAACCAAGGATGTTGCTACCGAATGGCAGAATGTTTACAACGTTCCTACGAACTTTGAATTTAACGATGCTCTCTATTATCCGCATATCCCCAACGGAACAGCTTATCAATATGGAGCAAACAATGTGTTCGACACCTATAAGGCCGCTGTAACATTCACCGCACCGAAAGGAGGATTCAACATCTCTCACCTCTATTCTGCCGTTTCCGGCTATTCAGCCTATAACTCCGACTATAATATTCGTTATAGTATCGTTTTGGGTGAAGATCCCGATGGTAAAAATGTTATCGGTACTGCAAAACTCATCCCGGAAAGACAAGATGATCCTATGAAAGGTAAATACTATGTAATTCCGCTTGACAAGCCTGTATATCTCTCTGAAGGAGAAGTGTTCACCGTAGTAGCTGCATTTGATGCCGGCTCTCCCTACCCCGCATTCCTCTCGACAATGGAAGAACAAGTTGTTCCCAACCGTTATCAGGGATGGATTGAATCTTACGGATGGTTTGATGTTGCAGAATTATTCAAAGATCAATACGGCTCTATCGGCTACATCCTTAGCTGTCTTGAAACCGTTGAAGGCAAACCTTGGGTTCGCATATTGAATGCAGAAACGTCCGGCTCAATCGAGGTTGAAGATTTTGCAGAAATCAAGATCGAAGTCAATGCCGCTTCTGCTCGCTTGGAAAAAGGCAACAAGGCTATGCTCGTAATCAAGAGCAATGACCCGCAGAACTCACTCATCAACTTCCCTATCACTCTTGATTGTAATAGCAAACCCGTGATCGACGCTCCGACCAGCAAGATTTCGACAAAAGAGAATGAAGCTGTTGATGTTAAGTTCAGCGTAGTAGATCCCGATTCCGATGATATGATTGTCAACGTTGTCGACAACAATGGCATTGCCAAAATTACTTCTTATGCAGTTTCTGAAGGCGATGCGGCAGTTGTTACTAAAAATGAAGACGGCTCATACGCCATTAGCGGAGCTAATGCACCAGTTGAATTTACTGTAACTATCGCACCTGAATATGGCAGTGCTTGCACAGGCAACATTCTCACAATTACTGCTGTCGACTCACAGAATCACTCATCGGAAGCAACTGTTCACTACGACATCGCGTTTGTAAACCGCGCTCCCGAAGCAGTAGAAATCGGAGAAATTAATGTTGCAGTCGGTTCTCTCTCGGAAGTCGTTACATTTGCATCACTCTTCAATGACCCGGACAAAGAAGATCTCACCTTCAACTTCTCAATGGCTAGCAACCAGTTTGTAGACGCTTATCCCAACGAATCAGGTGTTGTATTCTATGGCAAAGCCAAGGGTACAGCTAAGGCGATCATTACTGCAACTGACACATCCGGAGCAACCGCCAAGAATGAAGTTACTGTTGTTGTTGATGACCAGAGTGGAATCAACGATATTAATGCTGACGGCAATGGAATGTTGGTTATAATGCCCAACCCCGTTGAAGATGTACTCAATGCCAAGTGTGGTTTCTCGGCAACAAATGTCGTATTCTCACTCTATGGTATAAACGGAACATTGGTTGACCGCATAAACTCCGACGTAACCGAAGGCGACGTTGTGACAATGAACGTTGGCGGTATTCAAACCGGTGTTTACATTCTCACCGCCGAATACGAAGGCGCAACATTAGTTGCTCGCGTGGCTAAGCGTTAAAATCAACGCCCCTCTAAATTAAAGAGACGCTGTGTCCGATAGACACAGCGTCTCTTTCTTCTTATTACCATCTGATTATTGAGCTCAACATCCTGAATAGTAGAAATTTACATTGAATCATTAGTCTCTTGTCGTTATGGTCAAAATAAAAAAGAAACACCCCAAAAATAGAGTGTTTCCATAAAATTTGCCCCATTTTTTGCCACACCACTGTGTAAATGATTGATTATCAACAAGGGTTGTGGAGCTGGAGGGATTTGAACCCTCGTCCAAACGCGGAACTAATGAGCTTTCTACATGCTTAGTTTCTACTTGGTTTTCGAGTGGAGACAGGCAAGAAACGACCAATCTCTACCTTATCCTCTAAAAATCTCGGCGAGTCGCGAGGCTTTCGTCGCCATATTTCCGATTTATCTGCACCACCGATTCGATCCGTCTCGGAAAAAGGACAATCGGGTGATGTCTCGTTGCGGCAACTGTTGCCGCAATAAAGGCTAATCTACTGTTCTTCGATTAGGCAGCGAGAGCGTAGTTATTTTCGCCATTTGAAATTTTGATGTCCCTGATTTAAGAGCGTAGCCATCATTGCTCTGCATGCTTACCCACCACCTCTACACGCTGTCAAAACCGGTCAGCCCCATAGTTTTTTTACAGTGATGCGTATTGCTGATAATTTTGCAAAATTACTATTTTAATTGAATTTTTCAATTGGCAAGCCAACCTTTTAACAATATTTTAACACCATTTTATTCAAGCAATATGTAGTCAATGATCGAATTGTCCTACTCTTAATTTTTCAATAATTGAGTCCGTTGATTAACAGCAATCGTCCCGATGCTCATTAAATCAAGCAACGGGACGATTATTTACGATTTATTCGATTCTTCGAAAGACCTTTTGTATCAAAGCCTTCTTAATTTGCCGATTCGAGTTCGGGGGCAATGAGTTTGTACCCCTTGCCGTGAATGTTGATGATTTCAATAGAGGGATCATCTTTGAGATGCTTACGAAGCTTGGTGATATAGACATCCATTGAACGAGCGTTGAAGTAGTTGTCGTCAATCCAAATTGTTTTGAGCGCAAAATTACGCTCGAGGATTTCATTGACATGAGCACAAAGAAGGCTGAGGAGTTCGGACTCTTTCGTAGTCAGCTTAGTCACCTTGTCGTCGATAAGAAGCACTTGTTTCTGTGTATCGAAAGTGAATTTACCGATCTTGTACATGGTAATTTCCTTACCTTTTTTGCCTTTGACACGACGGAGGATTGCTTCGATACGGAATACGAGTTCTTCCATCGAGAAAGGTTTGGTGATATAGTCATCCGCACCGATTTTGAAACCCTCGAGGATGTCTTCTTTAATCGACTTGGCGGTCAAGAAGATGATGGGCACTTCTGAGTTTACGGTTCTTATTTCCTGAGCGAGTGCGAAACCGTCTTTTTTGGGCATCATCACATCAAGGACACAGAGGTCATATTTACCCTTGAGGAATGCCTTGTATCCGCTTTCCCCGTCAGCAAAGAGATCGGCGTTGAAACCTTTGGCTTGAAGATATTCTCTGAGAAGCATACCGAGGTTTTCGTCGTCTTCGCAGAGAAGTATGCGCAAACGTTCTTCCATAATTTTCTTAGTTTTTAGTTATTGGTATAGTTATTATAAATTTTGTTCCTACATTGAGTTCGCTTTCGACGGTGATTTCTCCACCAAGTTCGCCCACCATTTTTTTGACATAGGCGAGACCGAGACCGAATCCTTTGACATCGTGGCGATTCCCGGTTGATACACGATAGAATTTTTCAAAAATCTTTTTCAAGTCCTCTCGCTTCATGCCGATACCGTTGTCACTGATTGTAATTGCAATAGATTCGTTGCCGTGTGCCGATATATTACGTGTACTGACCGACAGTTGCAGAGGTGTATCCTCGCGACGATATTTGACGGCATTATCAAGGAGATTAAATATCACATTTGTGAAGTGCATTTCATCAACATTCACTGTCGATTCGTCGGCATCAAGAATTGCTTCAATCTTTCCTCCGTATTTCTCCACTTTGAGTTTGAATGTCGACGTGATGTTTGCTATCAATACATTGGCATCGACGTGCTGCAATCGAAGTGTTGCTTTTTGACGGTCAAACATCGACATCTGCAAGACTTTTTCAACTTGGAATCGCAATCGCTTTGTTTCATCATTGATCACCGTGGAAATATGCGCCAACATTGCCGGGGATTTCAAAACTGCTCCATCATTAAGCATTTGTGCCGCAAGCGATATTGTTGAAATCGGAGTCTTAAATTCGTGGGTCATATTATTGATGAAATCATTTTTCATCTCTGTCAACTTCTTTTGTTTGAATGCAAGAATAATCGTGCAAAGGAATGTGACGAGCAATATGAACGTGAATATAAACGACGGAATCATGAATCGTATAGAGCCAAGTATGTAGTCACTCTTGGTCGGGAAATAGACTTTGAGATAATACATCTTGCTTTTCGGATCGTTAGGGAAAAGAGTCTGAACAAACATCGAGTTGTCATCGTCAATCGCTGGATGATAACCGTCGGAACGATAGACGATTCCACCGACACGATTGACTACGGCATATTCAAATGGAAGAGTCAATCCGTTGTTGTCCAACTCCGAGCGCAAATAGCGACGCACATCGGTCGAATCGGCTCGTTCGTTGATTGGGCGGTTGCTCGAACGGGTTATTATATTAAATATGACTTCATCAAGCAACCCTTTTTGGTAAAGATACTTACCGCGCATAATCTCTCGCATCGAACCGGAGGCATTTGACTTGTCAACACGACCTTTTTTGAGCGTCAAGTCATAGTTATTTCCATCTAAAGTCGTGAAGTTATACGACATATCGACCGTTCCGTCGGCATTGGCACGAGGATAAAACTGTGTTTCAATCGTCGCCATGTCCTCTTCGAGAAAATGCTTGGTTTCATCTTGCTCCAACCGAGTGCTGACGGCATAGAGCGAGCGTTTGACTCCCTCTGCAAACTGATCGTCGCGCATCTTCTTCATATTGTTCATATACATTATCTGAACATAGAGAAGTCCGACGAACGTCAAAGCCATTATGATGGTCAGAAACCAAATTGTCGATTTTTTCATTTTTTCTTCGTCCTTTTGCCCTATTAGCAATTTATATGACCTGTTGATATTTTTTATAATGTTAAAACAACGACAATTTTATAATTGTTGCATTTTCTCAATTGCTGTTATCGTTCACTTTAACATTTCGCGTCAAAATTAACATAAAAATGTGAATAATCCAACGCTTTTTCTACGATAAAAAACAACCAATCGCCTGAATTGGCACTAAATTCGTCCGAATCGCCAACTTTTAACTATTTATAAGACTATCACATCGAGCGAACGCGCTCATATTCGACACCTTCCATCCCAATTATACAATTAAAAATCTGCAAGAAATCGATCGATAAACCCATTTTATTGAGTTTCCCATCCGATTTCTTGCAGACTGGTTTCAAATTTATCTGCCAGCCGGTTAAACCGACTGCATCAATTATCAGAACGGATATTTACCGGCATTTGCGCCATCCATAATTGCAGAAATAATATATGCATTTTTTGCATTGCCATTGTTGCGGTTAATGTCACCACCAGTTTCCCAATAGAACGGTACGCAACCGTGGTTCTTTGCCGACATAGTGATATACTTTGTCCAATCAATGCGACCGGCTTTCCATTTGTCAACATCAAGAGACGGGAAATCTGTGGTCGAACGTTCGGTTGCAGCATATTCTCCTACAATCACAGGCACTCCCTTTGAAACGTAGGCATCTTGCATTTTCTTAAACTGTGCATCTACGTATGATTCTTCACCCCAAGTGCAATTTCGATCGGAATTTGCAATATGATTTGAAGCACCCCAATAGAACTTAACTTTCGAGCCACTGCCCCATTCGCCGTCCTTGCCCATAAGCGTGTAGTCCGACGGATCATAGAAGTGAACTTCGACGAGGGTACGATCAGCAACAGCATCATTGGGCAACGAATAGCTCGACGATACACCCTTATCAATATTGGTGTAGGGTGTTTGGTGGATCAGACAACGTGTTGCATTGTTGCCGCCTGTTGCACGCACAGCATCAACAAATGTCTGCTGATAAGCCTTGATTGCATTAATCGACGTATTGTTGACCGCTCCTTGATCCTGCTGACCGGGTTCGTTCATACCGGCAAAGAGCAGATGCTCATCGTAATGATTAAGTTTGTTTGCAATCTGTGTCCAATAGTCACGCTGCTTCTTGTTGACCGATTCGTCAAAACCTTTGATACACGATTCTTCAAGCCAACCGCCATCCCAATGGATATTGACGATTGCATACATACCCTCTTCTACGATGTAGCCTATAACTTCATCAACGCGATCGAGCCAAGCAGGGTCAATAGTGTTGGTAGCGGGATCGCTGACATGGCTATCCCATGCACAAGGCACACGAACAGCGTTAAATCCGAGAGCTTTTAGACCGACAATATATGACCGGTTAACGGCAGCCGCTCCCCATGTACCCTCGCCTGTCGGCGGTTCGAGAGTGTTGCCTATATTAACACCTGCAAATATTTTTGATGCGAGTTGCATTGCCGTGCTTGACATTTCAGACTCCGATTTTGCTTGCGAAACGGCTATAGTCTGCGCAATCGAAGCGTCAGAGACAAGAGCAATTACGATTTCTCCCGAGCGAGAATCCTCGTTGCGGTTGGCCGTATAGCGGAACTCAACCGTCCCGTTTTCAAGGCTGCGCGAAGCCACTTGAGTAATCCATGAAGGGACTGAAATCGAGACTTCACCTGTCGCTGCATAGTTAATACTGATCTCTCCACCGTCAGGGCTAAGGATTCCACCATCGGGATTAACTGAAATGACTTCAACCGTTTCAGCACCATACTGCGTCACTGTTACAGTTTTTTGCTCTTTTCCGGCAATAACTGTGACGGTTGCCGAGCGAACATCGTATGCAGTATTTTCATCGCAAGTCAACACGCACGTGTAAATCGTCGATGAGATGCCGTGTTCGGGCACTCCGACATGAAGCCACGAAGCATCCGACTCTACCGTCGGAGTGACGGACGATTTGATAGTCAACGTCTGAGACTGTGTACCGGCTATCGCAATTGCAGTCTTATTGACTACAAAATCTCCTGACACAAACTCTACTTTGTTGGGATAACCGTCGTCGTCGCTGCACGAGGTGGTGGCAAAGCCACACACCGCGAGCAACATTGACGCAAAAATAAATTTTTGAACTTTCATTATTAATCAAATAATTAATTCAGATTTCTGTTACCATTCAACTTCCGAGAAGAGACTGCGGAATGTAAATTGGGCACGCATCGACGATGAAAATCCGAGTTCTTTGATTGTTCCGTCGACCGGTGTTCCGAAAGCACAACCCTTATTTGATGTTGCGCCATACATATTCCAAAGTTCCAAACGATAGCTGTCGCCGTCTGACGCATCAATCACTTTCGACGCATCGTAGCCGCTGACGAGTTTGCCGTCAAGATAAAGATTGTCGAGAGTTGCGTGGGTCTGCGGGAAATATTTATGAAGATCGTTGACCTGAGCAAATGTCATGATCGAACCGGCAGCAAATTCTGTTCCATTGAGTGTGATGTCAAACTCAGGATTTTCGATTGCAAGTTTGGCATTTTCGTCAACAACAATTTTGAATGTATCTCCTTGTGTGTAGTTCCAATCGCCAATCCAGTCCGGATTTATAGTAATCCAAGTCGGAGTAAACACAGGCTCTGTAATAATCGCGTAATCAATCTCCAATGATGATGTAAACTTAAAGTTTTCATCCTTATCTGCAAAAGTGTTGCTAAATGGAGATTCAACCTTGCCATCCTTGCTGCCTTTGCCCCAGATATTGAAGAGTTCGACACGATAATTGCCGTTGTTTTCAATATCTCCATAGAAGAACCTATTCGGATCAAATTTAATCGAAACACCGTCGCAACGCATATCCTTGATTGTCACGATCGCGTTAGGATATGCGGCACGCAAACCGACAAAATCAAGAGTAAAGACCATTGCTCCATTGCACGAGCCATTGTAGGTGAACGTGTGGACACCATCGAGTTCGGCAGGCATTAACGAAGCGACTTCCGATCCCCATGAGCCATTCCAATCAGCTCCGACACAGAGAAGATTACCGACAAATCCATATTTCTTGGTTTTGGGAATCATATTGACCGACAAAGTTGCCGGCTCTGAATCACGATAGTAGCCAAGTTGCAACATATCTTCACCGAGCGAGAGAATCTTGATTTTGTTTTTGCGGTTTTCAACCATTGGTGAAACAAAATTATCGGGAGCAAGGAGATCGACATCCGCAGTTATAGTCTTTTCAACTTCGTCAATTGTATATTTGCCGGTCTGCTCTTCGCCATTTTGATTCTTAACTACGATTGTACCGTCAGCATTGAATGTCATGTAACCCGTGCAGTTGCCAAATGCCAACGTATTGCTTGCATCAGCATCCCAACACCACGAATCACCAATAATCGGCTCTTTATTAGAAACCGTGCGCCAAGAATCGTCTACACCATAGAACCAAACCGGGCCGTTAAACATGATGCTTGAACCTTCGTTGTAGTCAATTTCCCAAGTTTTATAGAGGAAATCTTTGTTGAGCACAACATTTTGAGCCGTAGACACGGGACGAATCGAAATTGCTTCATATAGCGGAGTGGTTGTCCGACCGGAAGTCGACGCATCGAAGCCGTAAGAGATTGCATAGCTTCCGTTAGTCGGGTTGATCGAACCTGTTGCATATAAGCCTGCCACACCTGAGTTTGTGACATCATTAAGCGTGCGCGAACCAGCCGCAGGAAGGAAAATCGAGTTCCCGTTGGGGCCTGTCAGTTTGTAACCGCTAACACCGTCAACCTCAGTCCATGTTTTCTCGCAAAGTCTGAACAATTCCTCAAAATCGGCAGCTGTCGGAAGTGTCACCGATCCGTTCCATGCTTGATTTGCAACATCGGAAGCGGTTTTATAAATGTCTCCGGAAGCATAGTCGGCAACATTGATAGAATTGTTGACGCCACTGACATCGCCGTATCCGAAGCGACCTCCGAACTCGTTTTCAGCAGTAGCACCGACATTATATTTAGCCCATTTGACTGACAGACCGAGATCTACAAGGTCATTTTCAATATTAAAATCAGCGGCAGATGTGGTCAACGTCTGAACATCGCCATAAACGACACCCGAACCGAGATCTGCATAGGCTGCATAATAATATGATGTAGAAGGAGCAAGACCGGCACAGTCAATTGAGAATTCTGATGAAGCGACCGACGATGGAATTACAAGACCTGCACGAACAGCCTCTTCATCGGCTGTCGATGCAATTACTATTCCGAATTTTGCATCGGCAGGCGCACCAGAGACAGAGCCTGCCAAAAGCGCACCCTTACAAGAAACGTTTGACGGCTCAATCGTTGCAACTTTCGTATCGGTAGTCACAATGCTCTTGACATCGCCAAGAAACGAAACTTTGCGTTGAAGAGTCACGAAAGCCTGATAATAGACAATCGTATTGTCAGTCAATCCGGAGATTTCAGCCGTGATAACGCCGTCTTCAAGCGTACCGGTCACGGATTCTGTCAACGAATTTTCAGTGAATCCATAATTGAAACCAACGGCATACGATGCTACGGAAGCATTTTCCAACCCCTCAACTGAGCCGTGAAGAGTTAGAGTCGTTGCTGTCGGATCGGCAGAACCGGTAACAACCGAATCCTCCGAAAGAATCGGATTCAGATTGATTGAATAGTCGTCATCATCGTTACACGAGGTCATTGCAACGCCCGCGAACAGCGACATCAATAGAAATATTTTGGTTTTCATTTCGTGTAATCTTTATTTTTTATTCGATTGTAAGAGATGTCACTTCGGCAGTTACGGCTGAAGCATCTATGATTCCATTTTCATCAAGTGGCGATTCAACCAAATCTTTAACCTGAATGCAAACAGTTATACAGCTTGAACCGTCGAACTTAACAGTCGAATCCGTTGTATTGGTCAATGAAATTGTGGTTTCACCCGCAGTGTTGACTGCAAATGCCGAATCGACATCAAAGCCTGAACCGTTTGAAGGCCATGAGAATCCGAGAGCGTCAATATTATTGGCAAAAAGAGCCTTGGGTTGTGCACCCGACTTCCACGTGACACCGTTGAGACGGAATGTCAACTTCATAGTCTGATTCTTTTTAAGTTTGATTGTCGACACGTCGATAGGCCATTCCTTATCACCCCACGGATTGTAGAGTTCAATACGATAGTGGTCTTTGGCTTCGACATAGCAGTTAAGTTTGCTATTATCTACGGGGATTACAATCGGGCCCGTCTGACCGCCACCGATCGGTTTGATGGTCATCTTGACACAGAGGAATTTATTGTCATCGCCGTTGGCATCCTTTTCAACAGGAATACCGAACACAACTTCATTATTGTCTGCCGAGCACTTCATAACCGTAAATTCTTTCGCTTTAATGCTGATATTTCCGGTTGAAAGAAGATTGATTTCATCGGCAAAGACAATCTTATTATCTTCGATTGTAAACGTCGTTGAAGCTGCACCTTCTGCACTTTCGAGCGATGCTTTTCCATTTTCATTGAGAGTCAACGCAAAATCACCTGCATTTTCGTATGCGGGAGCCCAAGACGAGCCGTAACCGTTGACCCACTCCCATGCGGCAGTCGCACCGTTCCACCAAATGTAATCGTAGGGAGTTTCTTCGTCAAGCAAGAATGTTGTCTGAGTTGCTACATACGAAGCTTCGTCGCCTGAAATAGTAAAGAGTTCTTTTGCAAGATTTTCATATTCCGGCAATTTGACAGGTGTTTTTTCGAGCAAATCGGGAGCATCTGAAGGAATCGAAACAATGCCATCGCGAACATCTTTTGCTACGAAGTTCCAAACAATCCACCATGCACCTTCGGAGTTGGTTCGCATGGTTGCAATTTGGAGCACATAAGGATTCACTTCAAGGATGTTCAAATCTTTTGAGTAATTCGAGCAAACGCCGTCGCCCCAAGCTGCATGGAGCATTTCGCAATCGCTGAATGAAATTGTCGGACGAGTGCGATCCGAAACATTGAGATTGAAAATACCTGTGACATCAGTAGTTCCATTGCTGTCGACACGTTTGATCTGAGCCACACAACCTTTGACAGGGTCAAGGCTAAGCGTCATTTCAGAATTCATATAAGGATCTTCTGCCGGGATGAGCCACGATTGGAAACCGGGGTCCCAGTTGAAATTCCAATTGCCAAGAGTTATGTCTGTGACATTCGAGCCGTCGTTCATCACGTCATCGGGACTCATATAGCCGACAGGTGCACTACCCTTATACGGAAGATAAGTTTTGTCCATCGGAACCCACACTTTCGGATTGCCATTGCCGTTTTCGTCGACACCGCCTGCGAGGTTGGTCCAGATTTCATCGGACAGCATTTCAAAATTATTTTGTGCGAGAGTAAACGTGTAAGGCTCGCCCCACACAAGACCAGCTCCGGTAGTAACACCGAATTTAACAGTATATTCACCCGAGAAAGGAAGTTCGAGTTTCACTTCCTCGTTTTGCGAACGTCCGGATGGTGTTTCCCAACAAGGTGTGACACCTTTCATCAGCGATTTCAGATAGATTGTATTCGGATCGTTGGCATCAGGTGTTACCGAGAAGGCAATACCTTCGACAAGCTCTTCGGGAGAAACCGACGGAGAAGCCAGCGAATAATCATCGGCTGAACAACCGACCAATGCAGTAGCCGAAACGCCGATAGCCAAACTTGCTATATATTTAATTGATTTTTTCATTGGAATAGATAATTATGAGGAGAGAAAAGGTTAGACAATTCCGACCTGTGTTTTAGTTCCAACCGGGATTTTGTTTCAAAACATTGCTTGAAAGGTTGATTTGATTCAAAGGAATGCGGCAGAGGCCATTGGTCTTAATGATGTTTTCACGATCATAGCTGATAACGACTTCGTTACCACCAGTGTAGCAACTTCCGGCAGACGCACAAATTGCATCGGCGGCAACATCGATTCCCTGACGAAGAAGATCCCAATAGCGATGACCTTCAAAAGCAAGTTCACGAGCTCGTTCGTCAAGAATATTCTGCTTGTTAACGGCTACATCGGCAAGACCTGCACGAGAGCGAATCTGATGCATATATTCCGATGCATTAGCAGAGCCGAGTTCGGCAGCCATCAGCATTACGTCGGCAAGACGAACGATGTTCCACGGCTGAGCGTTACACTCTTGGAATCCGGCCGTACCGTCAGGGCTTGTACCGGGTAGACCGTTGCCAAAGACGAGTGGTGAATATTTTTTGATTGTAAAACCGGTATATTCACGCCAATCATTGAAACTGTTTGTGAAAGCATCGATTTTTGTAACGCCCTCACCTTCCAAGTCAATGACCGAAGCCGAACGGCGAGCATCGTTTGTAGGAAGATATTTTTCCAAGAACGCTTTGGAGATACCACATGCGCCCCAGCCTTTGCCATAGCCTTTTGACTCGAAGTTAAGGCTTCGCATACCAACCATGACTTGCCAACGGTTAGAGTCGTTGTTTCCATTGTAGTCCTGAGTCGGTGTGAAGTTCATTGAGAGAATGACTTCGGAATTGGCATCACCTTCGTAGGTCGACGATTCGTCCCAACCAAGCTGACCGGCAATGGGAACAAGCGACGCTGCCGGCCAAAGATTTTTAAATTCTTTAACAAGCGAATATTTGTTCGATGCAATGACATCTTCACAATATTGGAGAGCTTCTTGTTTTGAAAGCGTTCCGGTAGTATTGCCTTCGGCATCAGTAAAACCGAGTTCTTTGCCGTAATAACCGGTATAGAACAGATAGACACGTCCGAGAAGAGCTTCGGCTGCAAACTTGGTGATACGTCCGAAATTGCTCTTGCCGAGGTTTTGATCGGCAGGGATATTTTCGGCTGCAAATTTCAAGTCTTCAACGATCAAAGCATAGACCTCTGCGGGGTCAGACTGTGCACGATTATCCTGCGACGGTTCTTCAAACAAAGGAATATTGCCGAAAATACGGACAAGGTCGAAATAGAGGATGGCACGAAGAGCACGACACTCACCAATATAAAGTTTGTGTTTTTCCTCGTCTTTCCAATCTATTGCCTCGTCGTGGACAAGAAGTTCATTGCAACGATAGATGCCCGCATAGTAATATTTCCATGTATCGTCGAAAATATCGAGCATCGTAGGAGCTTGCGATTGGTCAAAGCGGTCAAGAGTCTGGCTATCATATTTGTCGCCGACACCTGTCGAACCATAACATTCGTCACTCATGATTGTCGATGCCAAGTAAAACGAATTGACACCGCCAAGGCTTGACGAAACCTGACGCCAACCGTCGTAGCAACCGATGAGCGCGCGCCAAGCATCGTTCTCTGTTTTATAGAAATTTCCGGTAGTTGACTCAGTCTTTGAGCTAACATCGAGGAAACTCTCGGAGCAAGAAGCCGCACACAACGACGCTGCAACAACTCCGATGGTTAATATGCCGGATTTTAACTTTTTCATTGATATTATACCTTTAATGATATTTGATTTCGGATTTTAGAATGAGAGGTTGACACCTACGAGATATGTACGGGGACGCGGATAGTAGCCGAGATCGACTCCTGAAACCCAATCAGATGTACCGTAGCCGATTTCGGGGTCCATGCCGTCATATTTGGTCCAAGTATGGAGATTCTGAACTTGGAAATAGAGACGGGCGTTGCTACACCACTTCTGATTAATCAGCGGAGCAAAATTATAGCCGATTGTCACATTCGAGATACGGAGATAGTCGGCATCTTGAACATAGAGATCGCTGAACTGCCAGTTGTAGCTTGACGTTTCGCTCACACGAGGAATCGAGTTTGAAGTTCCCTCGCCTGTCCAACGATCGAGGATGCGTTTGGTCCAGTTGGGATACTTGTTGACAATGTTACGATACGATTGAACAATCTGATTGCCGACGCTACCGGTAGCGACAAGACCGAAATCAAAGTTTTTGTAGTAGAGATTGATATTGAAACCGTAGGTAAAGTCAGGCATACCGTTGCCGAGATCCACGTTATCATTTTCATCGATGACACCGTCGCGATTGACGTCGACAAACTTAACATCACCGGGCTTCACATTCGGGTCGGCAAGACCGTTGCCGGCAGCTACCCACTCGTCGATTTCAGCTTGATTTTGGAAAATACCTGCGGTCTTCAAGCCCCAGAAATAACCGATAGGCTTACCGTTTTCAGCACGATAAAATTCTGGAGAATTGTCATAGAGCTGATTGGTTTTACCATGGATTATACCATCAGAGTTAGGAATCTCACCAACTTTATTCTTGTTATATGCACCGTTGATACCGATACTGTATGAGAAATCTTTACCGATGGCATCGTTCCAAGTAAGATTAAATTCGACACCGTTGTTCTTCACGTTGCCGCCGTTGATATAGGGAGCATCAGTACCGGCAGTAGCGAGAACGGGAGCAACGACAAGCCAATCTTTCGTATTCTTCCAATAGTAGTCGACGTTGACCGACAAGCGGCTGTTAAACAGACGGGCATCAAAACCAATGTTGGTTTGCTCGGAAGTTTCCCAAGTGAGACCTTCGTTGGCAAGACGCGAGGGATATGCGCCCCAATTATTGTTAAGATCGGAGGGATAGCCTTCATAGTAAGTTCCGTTCGGTCCGAGATATTCACCGAAGAAATAGTGCGTGTTGCTAACCTTGATAGGTGCGAGATACTGATAGTTGTCAATATTCTGGTTGCCGACGCGACCCCAACTTGCACGAATCTTCAAGAAATCAAGCCAACCCTTAGTGCTTTCCATAAATTCTTCCGACGAAAGATTCCAACCGGCAGAAATTGAGGGGAATGTACCGAAACGATGACCGCGAGCAAAGCGCGAAGAGCCGTCGCGACGAACTGTCACGTTAACCATATATTTTTCTTTCCAGTCCCAACCGATACGGCCGAAGTAGCTGACTGTACGAGAGTCGTCAGACGGAGCACCGGAGACACCGAGACCGTTGGCTGTCGACGCAGCGGTGCCGTTGTTGATCCAAGCGAAGCCCCATGTATCAAAACCCTCGCGAAGACTTGCATTCTTACCGTTAAGCCAAGAGCCCTCGTAGCGAGACGATTCCATACCGACAAGAGCATTGAAATGATGGTCTTTAATATCGAAATCATACGACGCCGTGTTGGTCCACGTCATAGTCAGACCATGGTTCGAGCCTTGCGACACAGACGTGCGAGTAGAGTATGAATATGGCGAGAACTCATAAATCGGAGTGAAGCTGCGAGATTCGGAAGTTGAATAAACTGCACCAAACACCGTGCGGACTTTCAAATTCTTGATCGGCTCGATTTGAGCATAAACATTTCCATTGAATGTCGCCCCCTTGTTTTCATTGTTGGTCGTAACCATCATCTGACCGTAAGGGTTGCCGACGTTCGGGAAGAAATCACTGCCGGTTGTATTGTTATACTCACCGTTTTGATTGTAGACGGGAGTGAGCGGAGTTGTTCCGAACACGCCACGGAGAGTATTGTTATATTGGTCTCCGACACCTACACCGACTTTCTTCGTATAGATAAAACTTGCTTGCTCGCCAAAAGTCATCAGGCCATCCAACGCCTTGTGGTCAGAGTTGATACGGAAGTTATAACGAGAGTAGTTCGACACTTTCGGGCCGCCCATGACACCTTCTTGATTGACATAACCGAGCGACATTGCGTATGTCGACTTGGCATTGCCTCCGGTTATACCTATATTATAGCTTTGGGTCTTCGCATTGTCGACAAACATACGGTCAACCCAATCCTCGTCGATGATACCGGCACGTTCACCATTTTCATCATAACGCCAAATATCGTGGATATTAGCCCAATCATAGGGAGCATTGCCGGAATTGACAGCCTGCTCATCCATGATAGTCATATACTCTTGAGCATTGAGCATTTCAAGTTTATTGGGGACAGTCTGCCAGCCATAGTAACCGTCAAAAGTTACTTTTGTCTTACCCTCTTTACCCTGCTTGGTAGTGATGAGAACGACACCGTTGGCAGCTTGAGCACCGTAGATTGCAGCCGATGCAGCGTCTTTGAGCACGTCGATGCTCTCAATGTCAGCAGCATTGAGAGTAGAGATGTCACCTCCGATACCGTCAATAAGATAGAGAGGCGAAGCGTTGCCTGTCGTACCGAGACCGCGGATTGTCACCTTCATACCCTCGCCCGGCTGTCCTGACTTGGATGCTATGTTGACGCCGGGGAGCTGACCTTGCATTGCTTGGAGAGGCGAAGTGGTGTTCATCTTGGTGATCTCATCACCTTTAATCTGCGCTGTCGCACCGGTGACGAGTTTCTTTTTCTGGACACCGTAGCCGACAACGACAACTTCGTCCAACACTTCGTTGTTTTCTTCAAGAGCGACATCAATGCGGCTCGATGCCACTTTGATTTCACGAGTTTTAAAACCGACGTAGGAGAACATAAGCGTTGCACCCTGTTCGACCTTAATCGTGTAATTACCGTCGATGTCGGTCATAGTCCCTTGGTTTGTTCCTTGAATCAGGACACTTACGCCTATCAGGGGTTCGCCGTCAGAGGCTTGGGTGACTGTTCCTTCGACAGTCAGCGGAGCAGCGGTTGCAGCGGTCATCCCAGTCAAGAGACACAATGCCAGCAAAGCTGCGCGGAAAAGATGCAAGCGTGTGCATCGTTCCAATAAATGATTTCCCATTGATGATAGATTTAGTTTTTAGGTAATAATTTGATTTTCTGTTTTTCGAGTTTAATTTGTCTGTTTCTGTTCTTGTTTTAGTAATGTTTTTTATGGTGTTTGTTGATAGTTTTTCATTAACGTTAGCAAATGTAAAAAATTTGTTTTGATTCAAATCTATTTTCCTTATATAATAAATATATGTAAATCGAATTTCCGACGGCTTGTTTTGTTTCAATTAAAAGGTTTAATTGTTTCCTTTATCACACATTCCACATTGATCCACAAACCATTAGCTTGTTGGCAAAATGTTAATTCCAAAATAAAACCGTCAAAAACTTTGCACATTCGACCGACATTGCTTTACTTTGCATCTGCAAAACGCCCTTAAATGTTAACGCCATGCGCCTCAAAGTCATTATACTCTTTATTTTAGCAACACTTTGCGTTTCAGCGTCGAAACTGTCGTTGAAACATCTCGACACGGTCAATCATCTATCAAGCAACAAGATAAATAACACTTTAAAAGACTCCGACGGCTTCATTTGGATCGGAACTTCGTCAGGGCTCTATCGCTACGACGGCTACACATTTAAAAACTACGAACCGACCGACCCTGACGAACTTGCTACGTTCGACAACTGCATTGAAGACATCCAAGAGGACGGTTCCGGCAGACTTTGGATATACTCAGGTTTGAAATACTCGGTCTACGACCCCAAAACCGACCGTCTTTCGACAAATCTCGAACAAATATTCAAAAAATCAGACCTGCCAACAACCCCATCACTCCTCCTCATCGACTCGTCAAGCAACATTTGGCTTCACTACCACGGCAAAGGGCTCTATAAACTTGACCGAAACTTCGGCACCCCTCATCAAGTAGCCGATTCCTACTATGCTTCTAACGAGATTACAGACATAGTCGACACCCCGGTCGGAATCGTTACGATTGACAACCGAGGCATTCTTAAAATCATCGACAAAGAGACGCTTAACACAACACACACAGACGATTACATATCAACCGAGACAACCGACAACAACACGTTTGTTTTCACCTTCGTCTATGACCGCAACGGCCTCGGCTGGATTTACAACACCGAACGGCTTTGGCTCTACAACCTAAAAACCGGCAAATGGCTCAACGAAAAATTGCCGCAAAACGACCGCAGATTCGTCAAATCGCTTGCACAAGACCATACAGGACGGCTATGGATCGGACGCGACCACTACGGACTTGAAGAAATCGTCAACGACGGCGACAAATTCAGCTTCCGACGCATCGCAACCGACGCCCAAAGCAACCATCTCAACACAATAACATCTCTCTACGAAGATTCGGAAGACATCTTTTGGGTAGGCACATATAAAAAAGGCCTGTACTACCACCATCCGACTTCGCAAAAATTCGACCTCCACACATTCCCCGACGTCAATTGCATCCTGCAATCGGCTGACAACGTTCACGTTTGGATTGGGACAGACGCAGCCGAAGTGATCCGATGGAATCCGACCACCGATGCCCGTCAACACATCGACAACGGCTCACTCGACGGAGCAGTGACATCGATGCTCGAACTTTCCGACGGACGACTGTTCATCGGCTCATTTTCAAGAGGATTAAGAATGTATCGCAACGGACTGATCGAAACAGTCAAAACCAACTCTCTGATTGACAACGCCTATTGTTGGTCACTCAACAAATATGACAACGACAACATCTTGATCGGTTCGCTCGGCTCGGGACTTTTCATCTACAACCACAAAACCGGCGAAATTTCGCACTTCACCGAAAAATCAGGACTCTCGTCAAACTACATCGTCTCAACCGCCATCGGAACAGACAAAACATTTTTCGTCGGGACGGCATTAGGCGTATTCCAATTCATTCCCTCGACATCATCATTCGCCCCCATACCCGAGCTCAACGGAGTCAAAATCAACGACATGATGATCGATTCGCGAGGACTACTTTGGATCGCTTCGGCTCGCGGACTGAAGCTCTACGACCCGCAGCGCAAACGACTCACATCGCTCATCCCCGACCGACACACAACCTCGAGCAATCTCATCCTCGGAATCAAAGAAGACCTCAGTGGCGACGTTTGGGCGTCGGAAGGCGGCTCACTAATCTGTTTTTCCGTGAAATTCAACGACCGTAACGGCGACATATCTTACACCTCACACCGCTACAACGCTAGCGACGGACTTCAAGAAAGCGACTTCAACCAACGCTCGTTTGCCCGACTCTCATCAGGCAAAATACTTGTCGGCGGTCTCTACGGTATCAACTCCTTCTTTCCCGACAAAATTCTCTTCAACCGCAACCTGCCGAAAGTTATGTTTTCAAACATCTACACAGGTCAGCAAGAAGTGCGCCCGGGCGACGAGATCAAAGGTCACATTCTGCTCAAATCATCACCCAACCACGGAGGAAAACTTGAACTTTGGCATTCAAACTCCTCGTTTACAGTCCACTTTGCCACCGACAACTATCTGCTGCCCGAAAAGACCACTTATCATTATATGCTCGACGGGCTTGACAAAGAATGGATGGTCACACCGCCCAACTCCAACCGCGCAAGCTACACAAACCTTAATCCGGGTCACTATCGCCTGCTCGTCAAGGCAGTCAACGGCGACGGCTACGAAAGTGCTGAAACAGCCGAAATGTCAATCATCGTCCACCCGCCGTTTTGGTTGACACCTTGGGCAAAAGCATTTTACATTTTGCTCGGATTGGCAGCGATCTATCTGACCTACCGTTTGATTCGCCGACAAGAACGCCGTCGGTTCAACGAAAAGCGCAAGCAAGACGCCTTGCAGAAACAAGAAGAAGTCAATCAACTCAAATTCAAATTCTACACCAACGTCAGCCACGAGCTCCGCACCCCCCTGACCCTCATCGTCTCCCCACTTGAAAGCATGATTAAAGAAACAACCGACGAGCGACAGCTCCGACGCCTCAACATCATGCGCACCAACGCCTTGCGCCTGCTGACGCTTGTCAACCAACTCCTCGACTTCCGCAAAAACGAAGTCACCGGACTGACGCTCAACCTCTCCGAAGGCGAAATCGTAGGCTTCGTCCGCAACGTATGCCACGCATTTGCCGAAATGTCAGAGCGCAAAAACATTAATCTGAAATTCGTCCACGAATGTCAGGAACTCAACATGATGTTCGACGAGGACAAACTCAGCAAAGCCATCACAAACCTGCTCGCCAATGCGTTTAAATTCACGCCCGAAGGCGGCGTCGTAACCGTCTCACTTTCAGCCTCGTCAAGCGAGCTCATCATTCGAGTGTCAGACACCGGCATAGGCATTAGCGACGCAGACAAAACCCGAATCTTCGACCGCTTCTTCCAGACAGGCAACACCCCGACCGACAGAGACTTGACAGGCAACGGCATCGGACTCAGCATGGTCAACGAATACGTCAAGCTCCACAACGGAGTCATCTCCGTTGCCGACAACACCGAAAAGGGCACAATCTTCACCATCCGTATTCCAATCGTCAAAGCCACCTCCGACTCAAAATCAACGGAAGTCATCTGCGAAACCGTAGCGTCATCCGAGTCCGAACAGCACGACAGCAACGATGCTGCCACCGGCCAATCGACAATTGCTGAAACCATCTCTGACGCAAACCACAACCCTACTCCTGAAATAGCCGACAAACCGACGGCACTCATCGTCGACGACTCTCGTGATATGCTCGACTTCCTGCGCGACGGACTCTCATCCGAATTCCACGTCATCACAGCCACCGACGGCACATCCGCGCTCAACATACTCTCGACCATACGTCCCGCAATCATACTGACCGACCTTATGATGCCCGGGATGAACGGCATCGAGCTCTGTCAACACCTCAAATCCGACAGCGAACTGTCATCTATACCTATCATAATACTGACAGCCAAACACGACACCGAAGCCAAAGTCCAAGGTCTGACAATCGGAGCTGACGACTACATCACAAAGCCGTTCAACATTGACCTGCTGCTATTAAAAATGCAGAAACTCGTCTCCTTGACGCGCAATACCGGACGCAAACTGATCGACCCCGAGCCTGACAACATTAAAATCACACCTCTCGACGAAAAAATGGTTGAAAAAGCCGTCAAATTCGTCGTCACAAACATGAAACGCCCCGACCTGTCAGTCGAAGAACTCAGCAGTCACCTCGGCATGAGTCGAGTCAACCTCTACAAAAAACTGAAAGCGACAACCGGAAAAACACCGATCGAATTCATTCGTCTCATCCGCATGAAACGTGGAGCACAACTTCTGCGCGAGAGCCAACTCAACATATCTGAAATAGCCTTCCAAGTTGGTTACAGCCAACCTAAAAATTTCAGCAAATATTTCAAGGAAGAGTTCGGCGTTCTCCCATCCGTCTACCAGAACAAAGAGCAGAAAACAACAAATTATCCCGTATAAGTTAACATTTAACCCCCTCTCATAATCATTTGCGACCCGCCGCGTCAACATCATTTCGACGACAACTCGACGCTATTTCATAACTTTGCATAACCAAGAATCTCTGAAATAACTCTCACCAAAAATCCAATACACACCCAAATCAATCATGAAACTAAAAGCAATATCGGCTTCAATCCTTGCAAGTATGCTGACATTGGCTTGTTCGCCCGGAAAATACGAACAAACCGACCGAGGAATAACGGTCAACGTCACGCCGAAAGATGAAAACTCGGTTCGCAAAGTGCGTCTGCAAGTGCTCGGCGACAAAATCATACGAGTGTCAGCCACCCCTGACAAGAAATTTGCCGCAGACAACAGTCTTGTGACCGTCCCGCAAACAAAAGACATCGAATACACCGTCAACGAAACCGACTCCACGATTTCGGTCTCCACATCCGAAGTCACCGCAACCGTAGCTTTTGCTACAGGCGATGTCAAATTCTACGACAAGACAGGCAAACTCATCGTTGCCGAAGCCGACAACAGTCGCTCATTCTCACCGATTGAAGTCGAAGACACCAAGGGCTACACCGTCCGCCAAGTCTTCGAATCGCTCGACGACGAAGAAGGCATCTACGGACTCGGTCAACACCAAAGCGACGAGTTCAACTACAAAGGACTGAACGAAGAACTCTTCCAATACAACACAAAAGTATCCGTCCCCTTCGTCATCTCAACCAACAACTACGGCATCCTTTGGGACAGCTACTCGCTCTGTCGCTTCGGCAACCAGTCGCCCTACAAACAGCTCGGCGAAATCTTCAAACTCTATGATAAAGACGGAAAAGAAGGCGCACTGACCGGAACTTACATTCCTGCGAAAGCCGACGAAAAAACAATCATCCAACGCGAAGACTCGATTTATTTCGAACACCTCATCCGCAAAGAGTTGAAACACGTCGTCAACCTCCCGCAAGACTTCAACTATTCGGGCAGCTCCGTGACCTACGAAGGCGAAATCGAACCGCTCGAATCAGGCGAATACAAATTCAACCTCTATTATTCAGGCTACCAAACAGTCTACATCGACGGCAAAGAAGTTGTCCCCGAACGTTGGCGCACAGCTTGGAATCCCAATTCCTACAAATTTTCCGTCCAACTTGAAAAAGGCAAACGTGTACCCCTCAAAATCGAATGGAAACCCAACGGCTCTGTGGCCTATTGCGGACTCCGCGCCTACGCCCCCCGCAACCACAAAGAGCAGTTCGACATGAGTTGGTGGGGCGAAATGCAAGACCAAATCGACTACTATTTCATCTATGGTGAAACGATGGACGACGTAATCAGTGGCTATCGCACCCTCACCGGCAAAGCCCCGATCATGGCTAAATGGGTGCTCGGCTACTGGCAAAGCCGCGAAAAATACAACACCTCCGACGAACTTCTCTCCACTCTTGCAGAATTCCGCAAACGCAACATTCCGATCGACAACATTGTCCTCGACTGGTTGCATTGGCGTCAAGACTCTTGGGGCAGCCACGAATTTGACCTCGACCGCTTCCCCGACCCCAAAGCAATGGTCGACTCAGTCCACAAAATGCACGGTCGATTCATGGTTTCCGTTTGGCCGAAATTCTACATCACCACCGAACACTACAAGGAATTTGACAAAAACGGATGGATGTACAAACTCCCCGTCCAAGACAGCATCCGCGACTGGGTCGGTCCCGGCTACATTGCATCATTCTATGACGCATACGATCCCGACGCTCGCAAACTCTTCTGGAATCAGATGAAAGACCACTATGTACCCCTCGGAGTCGACGCATGGTGGATGGACGCATCCGAACCCAACATCCGCGACTGCACGGATCTTCAATATCGTAAAGACCTCATCACTCCGACAGCCCTCGGCCCGTCTACCAAATATTTCAACGCCTACGGACTCATGAATGCCGAAGCAATCTACAACGGACAGCGTGAGACCAACAACAACCGCGTCTTCCTCCTCACCCGTTCAGGTTTCGCCGGACAGCAACGCTACTCGACCGCAACATGGAGCGGCGACATCGCAACCCGTTGGGAAGACATGAAAGCTCAAATCTCGGCAGGATTGAACTTTGCCGCATCCGGAATACCTTGGTGGAGCATGGACATCGGCGGATTCTGCGTCGAAGACCGCTACGTCGCCGCCGCAAAAGAATATTTGAAATCGGGCAAAGAAACTCCCGACATGAAAGAATGGCGCGAACTCAACACCCGCTGGTATCAGTTCGGCGCATTCGCCCCGATGTTCCGCGCCCACGGTCAATGGCCCTTCCGCGAAATCTTCAACATGGCACCCGAAAGCCATCCCGCCTACAAATCAGTGGTCTACTACACCAAACTGCGCTACGACCTCATGCCCTACCTCTACTCGCTTGCAGGCATGACCCACTTCAACGACTACACAATCATGCGTCCGATGGTCATGGACTTCACAGCCGACAAAACTGTCCGCAACATCGGCGACCAATACATGTTCGGACCCGCATTGCTCGTAGCTCCCGTCTACACCTATGGTGCAACCTCTCGCGAAGTCTGCTTCCCTGCCGACACCGAATGGTATGACTTCTACTCGGGCAAGCAAATCGCCGGCGGTCAAACGGCCAAAGTTGCAGCCCCCTACGAACGCATCCCGCTCTTCGTCCGCTCCGGTTCAATCATCCCCTTCGGCCCTGAGATCCAATACAGCGACGAAAAACCTGCCGACAAAATCAATCTCTATGTCTATGCCGGCAGCGACGGTGAATTTACTCTCTATGAAGATGAAAACACCAACTACAATTATGAAACCGGCAACTACGCCGTGATTCCATTCAAATGGAACGACGAAAAGCAGACGCTGACCATCGGCAAATGCCACGGACAATTCCCCGGAATGCTCCGCAACCGCCGTTTCAACATCATCAAAGTTTCAAAAGACACCCCCGTCGGCTACAATCGCGCCAACAAAGGCATAGAAGTTGCCTACAACGGAGCTGCCAAAACCATCAAACTTTGACCCTCATCAATCCTCCCTCAAAAAAAAGAACTTTTTCCACGAACATCATCACATAGTTCATGATAATTTCTAAGGTAAAATTGTTTGCATTGGCTTGCCTCGCCTTGATCGGCGGGGCAGCCACTTTTTCCGCCAAAGGAGCCGACCCGCGTGCAACGGACTTCAATGCCGGCTGGAAATTTGCATTGTCCGACTCACCCGAATTGTCGTCGCCCGACTTTGACGACTCGGCGTGGCGCAAACTCACCCTACCCCACGACTGGGCAATCGAAGGCAATTTCAGTAAAGACAACCCATCAGGCACCGGCGGAGGCGCACTCCCCGGCGGCATCGGCTGGTATCGAAAATCGTTCACCCTCTCGCCCGAACAACAAGGCAAGAACATATTCATCGACTTCGACGGGGTCTACATGAACTCAACCGTCTTCATCAACGGACACGAGCTCGGCACACGCCCCTATGGTTACGCAACGTTCAGCTACGAACTGACACCGTGGCTCAACGCCGAAGGAGAGAACGTCATAGCCGTCCGTGTCGACAACGCCGAGCAGCCCAACTCACGTTGGTATAGCGGCTGCGGCATCTATCGCAACGTCCATTTGCGCGCGCTCGCCGACATCCACATTCCGCTGTGGGGGCAACACGTCACCACTCCCTCTGTCACCGACTCGTCAGCTCGCATCGACATCGAGACGACAATTGTCGGCAAGAAAAAGAAATCGACATCCGTCAACGTCAGCTCTACCCTACTCGATGCCAACGGAAAAACCGTAGGCTCAACGCCGACAACGACCGTCCGCATCGACAAGAAGCGCAAAGAAACCTCCGTCAACGCCTCGATTGAACTGTCGTCGCCACATCTTTGGAGCGTCGACGACCCGTATCTCTACACTCTGACCACCACCGTCACCGATGCCCGCACCGGTGACGTGCTCGACACATATCGCACACCGACAGGTCTCAGATATTTCAACTTCGACCCCGTTGCCGGATTTTCACTCAACGGAGAGTCAATGAAAATCAAAGGAGTCTGTATGCACCACGATTTGGGGGCACTCGGAGCAGCCGTCAACCACCGCGGAATCGAACGCCAACTTGAAATTCTCAAAGAAATGGGCGTCAACGCCTACCGCGCATCACACAATCCGCCTGCACCCGAAGTGCTCGACCTCTGCGACCGCATGGGCTTCCTCGTCATGGACGAATCGTTTGATATGTGGCGCAAAAAGAAGACTGCACACGACTATTCGCGCTATTTCCCCGAATGGCACGAACGCGATCTCTCAGACTTGATTCTCCGCGACCGCAACCATCCGTCAGTAATCATCTGGAGCATCGGCAACGAAGTGCTCGAACAATGGAGCGACGCCAAAGCCGACACTCTTTCGCTCGAACAGGCAAATCTGATTCTCAACTTCGGTCACAGCAAAGAAATGCTTGCCGCCGAGGGCGACAATATGAGCGTCAACTCACTGCTGACGAAAAAACTCGCCGATATGGTGCGCTTCCTCGATCCGTCACGTCCCGTCACGGCAGGATGCAACGAGCCGAATCCCGGCAATCATCTGTTCCGTTCAAACGCCCTTGACATCATTGGCTACAACTACCACGACAATTGGTTTGACTCCGTCCCGAAACTCTTTTCGGGCAAACCGTTTATCATCACCGAAAGTGTTTCCGGATTGATGACTCGCGGCTACTATCGAATGCCGTCCGACAGCATATTTATTTGGCCCAAACGTTGGGATATTCCGTTTGAAGATCCGTCGTTTGCCTGCTCGTCATACGACAACTGCCACGTTCCGTGGGGCAACTACCACGAAGGCACTTTGCGCCACTTCGATGAAAAAGATTTCATCTCCGGACAATTCATTTGGACCGGTTTCGACTACATTGGCGAACCGACTCCCTACGGTTGGCCCGCACGCAGCTCGTATTTCGGCATCGTCGACCTCGCCGGAATCCCGAAAGACATTTATTATATGTATCAATCGCAATGGCGAGAGGATAAAAATGTCCTCCATCTCTTCCCTCATTGGAATTGGAAAGAAGGTCAAGAGATTGATATGTGGGCATACTATAACAATGCTGACGAAATCGAACTTTTCATCAACGGCGAATCGCAAGGCGTCCGCCGACCCGAGCACGGCAAATATCACTCGGAATGGAAAGTCCGCTTCTCCCCCGGGACAATCAAAGCCGTCAGCCGCAAAGGCGGTAAGATTGTAGCCACCCAAGAGATTAAAACCGCCGGCGAACCGTATCAGATACGACTCACCCCCGACCGTAGCCTCATCAAAGCCGACGGCTACGATTTGAGCTACATTCTCGTCGAGATTCTCGACAAGGACGGCAACCTCTGTCCTCGCGCCGACAATCTTGTCAGATTTGAAGTCAGCGGAGCCGGACGCAACGAAGGTGTCGACAACGGCTCGCCCACGTCGCTTGAACGATTCAAAGACGACAAGCGCAAGGCCTTCTACGGCAAAGCCATGCTGATCGTCCGCAACGACGGTTCGGAAGGCTCGATAACCGTCAAAGCCACCGCCGACGGACTCCGACCGTTCACGACGACCGTCAACGCCTACTAACCCCTCTCACAAATTCATATCGGAAACTCCATTCACTGATATAAATTTTATGAAAACCATACGCCACCTGCTTTCAGTAGCAATGATTGCATCAGGGATTCAATTTGTCTCTGCAAAGGAAATCCCCGACTACATGAACGAGAAGCTGCCACTCGACCAACGTGTTGAGGACGCACTGTCGCGCATGACCACACAGGAGAAAATCAACATCATTCACGCCCAAGGCAAGTTCTCGTCGCCCGGAGTCCCGCGGCTCGGCATTCCCGACCTTTGGATGAGCGACGGGCCTCACGGAGTCCGCGCCGAAATCAATTGGAACGACTGGGGCTATTGCGGTCGCACCAACGACTCGATTACGGCATTCCCGGCTCTGACCGCCCTCACCGCGACATGGAATCCCTCTCTATCGTTTGCCTACGGCAATGCACTCGCCGAAGAGGCTCTTTACAGAGAAAAAGATGTCATGCTCGGCCCCGGAGTCAACATCTACCGCACTCCGCTCAACGGTCGAAACTTTGAATATATGGGCGAAGACCCGCGCCTTGCGTCAGTCCTCGTTGTCCCCTACATCAAAGGGATGCAGCAAAACGGAGTGGCTGCGAGCGTCAAGCACTTTGCTCTCAACAACCAAGAGTTGTGGCGAGGACACATCAATGTCAAAGTCAGAGACCGCGCACTCCACGAGATTTATCTCCCGGCCTTCAAAAGCGCAATCGTCGACGGCGACAGTTGGACTATCATGGGTGCATACAATCAAATCGACGGTCAACACGCCTGCCACAACGAAATGCTCCTCAATAAAATTCTCAAAGAGGATTGGGGCTACAAGGGCGTGGTCGTGACCGACTGGGGCGGCGCACACGATACCAAAGAAGCGGCTCTCTATGGTCTTGACCTCGAAATGGGCTCGTATACCAACGGTCTGACTTCCGAATCGGAATTTACGACCGACGACTACTACATGGCTCGTCCGTATCTCGAAATGCTCAAACGAGGCGAAGTCCCGATGTCGACGCTCGACGACAAAGCTCGCCGAGTCCTACGCCTTAACTTCCTCACCGCAATGAATCGCAACAAGCCGTATGGCTCAATTGCATCGCCCGAACACTATGCCGTTGCCGAAGAAATCGGCAATGAAGCCATAGTCCTCCTCAAAAACGCCTCGCTCGACAAGAATGGGCGCAAACTGTTGCCGCTTTCACCTGATGTGAAATCAATCCTCGTCGTCGGCGACAATGCCACACGCGACCTGATGAAAGGCGGCGGTTCGTCGGAGTTGAAGGTCAAAGACAACATCACTCCGCTCGACGGCTTGCGCCAAGTCTACGGCGACAGAGTCAAGTATGCCCAAGGCTACAAAGCCGGCAAACCGATGTACTCCAACGTTGAGGAAATTCCTCAGTCAGTCCAAGATTCGCTCCGCGCCGAAGCCGTCGAGCTGGCACGCAATGCCGATGTCGTAATCATGGTCGGCGGTCTCAATAAAAACCACCTCCAAGACTGTGAAGCAGGCGACCGCGAGAGCTATGAATTGCCTTTCGGACAACCCGAACTCATCAGCGAACTCAGCCAAGCCAACCCGAACCTCGTCGTTCTCCTCCTGAGCGGCAACGCAGTTGAGATGTCGTGGGCTGACAAAGTTCCAGCCATAGCCCAAGCATGGTATCTCGGCTCGATGGCAGGCAAATCAATCGCCAACGTCGTCAGCGGCAAAGTCAATCCGTCGGGCAAACTTCCGTTCTCATTCCCCGTCAAACTCGAAGATTGCGGAGCTCACAGTTTCGGTGCAATAGCCTACCCCGGCGACTCAATCAACGAGGAGTATCGCGAGGACATCCTTGTCGGCTACCGTTGGCACGACACAAAGAAAATCCCTGCCCGCTACCCGTTCGGTCACGGTTTGAGCTACACGACGTTTGAATATGGCAAAGCCTCTGCTTCTGCCAAGTCGATCGGGCAAGGCGATTCGCTGACAATCACTATCCCGATCAAAAATACGGGCAAATCGGAAGGCAAAGAAACCGTCCAACTCTATATCGGCGACGAGAAAGCATCCGTGCTCCGTCCTGTCAAGGAATTGAAGGCGTTTGAAAAGATTTCACTCGCTCCCGACGAAAAGAAAACGGTTTCACTGACCATTCGACCCGACGATTTGAAATTCTACGACTCGACCACCGGGGCGTGGATTGCCGAGGCGGGCAAGTTTCGCGCTTACATCGGCTCATCGTCGACCGACATCCGAGCAACTGTCGACTTTGAGCTGAAATAAGTTCGGTTCAGAGACCTATCGTCCTCAATCTCACCGCAAGTTTCGGCTTTCGGTAAGATTTCCGACTGCAAAGATACAACAGGAATTGCCCGAAAAGGTGCGAATTTGTCCGACTATATCAAAAAAAATGAGCCCGATTTCATATCTGGCTCATTTTTAATCACTTATTTATTCTTTTTTTTTATCTCAGGGGCTTCGGCTTTCTCACTCGGTTGACCGTTGCCTATCTTTGGCCACCCGTCTTGCCATTCGACGCGATCAAGATATACCAATCGACCATCTTCAGGGGAAGCCGCACTGAAACCATGATAGAGCATCCAATCGTTGCCATTGTCATCTTTCACTATTTCAGCGTTGTGACCCGGCCCAATCACCTTTTTGCTGCGTTTGAGCACTTCACTAAATTTGCCGTCGAGAAGTTTTTCACCTTCTTTATTGACGTATGGTCCGAAGAGGTTTGTCGAACGACCTACAACGACTCGATATGTGCTTCGTTCACCTTCACAACAAGTGCCGGTAGAGCCGAATAGATAGAACATTCCATCATGTTTGTGGATGTATGTTCCTTCCATAAAATTATCGGCAATTCGTTGCATTTCAGCCCCCGGTTTAATATTCAACCCATCGGCTGTAAGTTCGATTCCATAAATTCCGTGGAAGCTCCCCCAAAACAAATAGTTGTGTCCGTTCTCTTCAATGAAGAAAGGGTCTATGCTGTTTTGCACTCCGATTTCTTTACTAATAAACATTGCTCCGTGGTCGACGAATGGTCCGTCAGGAGTGTCGGCTGTCGCAACTCCTATGCCACAATCCCATTCACCACCCCACTCTGATTTTGAATAGTAGAGCACATATTTTCCGTTGATGCAGTTGATGTCCGGAGCCCAAATATTGGCTTTGGGATTCCATTGCGGACGCGATTGGTCATTGAAAGCTGTCGCCACAAACGTCCAATTAACCAGATCGTCAGAGCAATAAATCGGCACATTCCGAGTGTTTTCGGTGGCATAGAGATAGTATTTTCCACTCTCTGTACGAATAACAGTCGGGTCGGGACACGATGAATCAATCACCGGATTTATATATTTATTTTTTGCAGACACTCCGAGTGCGAAACAAACGGCTAATGATAATGTAATTGTTTGTCGTATTTTTACCATAGTTCAATTATTGGATTGATGGATTATTAGAAAACATTTAGGTTTTCAGGCTGTTGATTTTTTCACTATAAAAAGCAACCGCTCCCTCAGAAAAAATCATTCACAAGAGTTTTTTCAGTGGGAGCGGTTAGCATATTTTTTATGCATAAAGCATATAGTTATTCTTTTATTCCATAGGCGAGGTCGCCTGCGTCGCCGAGACCGGGGACGATGTAGGAGTGTTCATTGATGATGTCGTCGACAGCTCCGACCCAGACGGTAGTCTTGTCGTCGGGGAATGTCTTTCGGATGTAGTCGATCGCGGCTTTCGATGCAATGACTGATGCGACGTGGATGTGGGCAGGCTCGCCTTTGGTGAGAAGTGCGCGGTAGCTCAGTTCCATCGAGGCTCCGGTTGCCAACATCGGGTCGGCGATCACGAGGGTTTTGCCGTCGATTTTCGGAGACGCAATGTATTCGATGTAAACATCGAAATTTTCCTTTTCGCGATATTTACGATATGCCGACACGAATGCGTTCTGGGCATGGTCGAAATAATTGAGGAAGCCTTGGTGGAACGGGATGCCTGCGCGGAAGATTGTGGCGAGCACGACTTCTTCGGTGAGTATCGGCGACTTGGCTACAGCAAGGGGGGTTGTCACATCGGCAGTCTCGTAGCGCATACGCTTCGACATTTCATAAGCCATGATTTCTCCGATGCGTTCGAGATTGTGGCGGAAGCGCAACATATCGGATTGGATATTGACATCGCGCAACTCACTCATGTATTGCCCGACCAACGAGGGCGCGTCGGCAAAATTTACTACTTCCATGTGGACTTTTTATTTGATTTTTGTTTGTGGGTTTAGAAAGGTTTCTTTTTTTCCACCCACAAAATTATGTAATTTTATCAACCTTAACAAATCTATTGAGATTTACTTCGACTCTATCGACGATTTTTTTTGCTCTTCAAGCAGACGATTGTGGAGCAGGTTTGTGAATTGATAGTTTTTCAAATTCCAATTAGGATATATCAGCAATTCGGGCGGCGACTGCGAGACGAATCGCTCGACGGCAATGTCGGGACGAAGCCGTCGGAGAATCTTGACACAAAGATCGGCATATTCTTCGGGCGAAAAGCGATGGATTTCACACCGTCCGGCTTCAACGTCGCGAGCGAGCCGAGTCCCACGAATCAATTGCAATTGGTGAATCTTGACAGTGTCGACAGGGAGGGCGTTAAGGCTGTCGATTGTCGCGAGCATCGTCGACTCGTCTTCTCCGGGCAGTCCCATGATCAGATGCAATCCGCACGGCAGTCCGGCGGCATGAGTCCGACGAACTGCGTCGACCGTATCCGCCCATGTGTGACACCGATTGACTCGCTCCAAGGTGGCATCGCAAGCACTTTCAGCTCCATACTCGACCATGACCCATGCCGGGAGTTCGGCAAGACGATCGAGAAGCTCTTGCGGCATACAGTCGGGGCGCGTCCCGATAATCAGACCGACTACGTCGTCGACCGCCAACGCCTCACGATAGAGAGTCATAAGACGGTCAATGTCGGAGGAATGGGTGTTGGTGTAAGCCTGAAAATATGCCAAATACTTCATATTCGGATATTTTCGGGCAAAAAAAGCCTTGCCCTCAGCCAACTGGTCGCTGACGCTGAGAGTCGGGGCGCAATATGAGGGATTGAACGACTGATTGTTGCAGTAGCTGCATCCGCCGACACCCTTTGTCCCGTCGCGATTCGGGCAGGTGAATCCGGCGTTGACTGCTATTTTCTGCACTTTGAAGTCGAAATATTCGGCGAGGAAATCTGAAAAATCTCGATACAGTTTCATATTTATTATATACGGGCGGCGCGATTGAGCAATATTGAGTCTAATATGACAATCGCCGCCATTGCTTCGACTATCGGGACGGCGCGGGGGACGACACAGGGGTCATGGCGTCCGCGTGATTTCAACGTGATCGGATTGCCGGCGGCATCAATTGTGTCGACATCTTTCATCAATGTTGCAACAGGTTTGAATGCGACACGGAAACAAATATCTGCTCCGTTTGAAATTCCGCCTTGGATTCCGCCTGAATGATTCGTAGCGACTCCGACTTTGCCTGAATCATCGACGGTGAATCGGTCGACGACCTCACTGCCGCGAAGCCCTACTCCGGCAAACCCCATGCCGTATTCAAAGCCTTTTGAGGCATTGATGCTCATCATAGCCTCGGCAAGACGCGCTCCAAGCCGACCGAACACGGGCTCACCGACTCCGGCAGGCATTCCGCTGACAACACAACTGACCACTCCGCCAATCGTGTCGCCATCAGCCTTGACGTCGAGAATCAGACGTTCCATAGCCTCTGCCGTAGTCTGGTCGGGGCATCTGACGGCATTTGACTCCGTGAGCGACAGATCGAGAGCTGTATATGGTCGATCGAGGGCTATCGTCCCGACCTGCGACGTGTAAGCCGTAATCGAAACTCCCATCTGCTCCAAAGCCTGACGAGCAAACGCTCCGGCGACGACACGTCCGGCTGTTTCACGCGCACTCGAACGTCCACCACCGCGATGGTCGCGAAGGCCGTATTTGGCTGTATATGTGTAGTCGGCATGACACGGGCGGAAGGCATCGCGAAGTTGCTCGTAGTCCTGCGAATGTTGGTTTTCATTTCGGATGATGAATCCGATCGGGCATCCGGTCGTGACTCCTTCAAACAGCCCCGAAAGGATTTCGACCGAGTCGCTCTCACGGCGCGACGTTGTGAGTGCAGATTGCCCCGGCCGACGGCGGGCGAGCTCGCGTGCGACACGATCAAGGTCGATTTTTACGCCTGCCGGCATTCCGTCGATGACTCCGCCGATGGCTGCACCATGACTCTCGCCAAAGCCCGTGAATGTAAATATTTTGCCAATCGTATTCATATATAATTATTCGATTCTTTCAATAAAACAAATGTGTTACTTATAAATTGCAATCTCCGCGACGGTTGCCGAACAAAATGAAATCAGATCAGTCGGCGACATCTTCAATTGGAGTCCGCGCTGCCCTGCCGAGACGTAGATAAAGGGATGGTCGAGAGCCGAGGAGTGGAAAAACGTCGGAAACGGCTTTTTCATGCCAATCGGCGAGCAACCGCCTCGGATGTAGCCGGTCAATGGCAACAACTCTTTCATCGGGAGCATTTCAGCCTTCTTTGCGCCGGCAGCTTTTGCAGCCAATTTCAAATCGACTTCCATGTTGCCCGGCACAACGCAAACGAAATACCCGACTCGCTCACCGTGGAGCACGAGAGTTTTAAATACAGTATTAATATCTTCACCCAGCTCCTCGGCAACGTGCTCGGCAGCAAGATTGTCGGGGTCGACTTTATAGGGAATCAATTCGTAGCCGATTTTAGCCCTGTCGAGGAGTCGCGCAGCATTTGTTTTCGACACTTTTTCCATAAATCCGGACTGCTAATCTTTTAATTAGCAAAGAAATAATCATTAATAAACCGTTACTGTCGGCTACCGCAATGATCAGACCACGGTCAGCCGACAAGTACAAAATTAGTGATTAGTTTGATAATCTCCGCTTTCGGAGCTGAAAAAAAATCATTCCGCACCTTCAAGTGTCGAAGGTCTATGAGGTTAATCTATTTTGCGACCGTAGTAGTAGGTATGCCATGTATCTTTGGCGTAGCCGTCTGCAAGCAAGACGAAAGTGTTAGGATCGGCACCTAATATGGGGTTACCGTCGAAGTAAACGTGCCAAGCGTCTTTTGCATACCAATCGGCGAGAATGGTAAAGCTATTTGATGACGCTCCTTCGATTTTAACGCCGTAATAATAGACGCTCCAAGCATCTTTTGCATATCCGCAGTCTAAATCAATGAATGAATGACTTTTAGCATCATCAATTTTTACTCCGAGATAATACACAGTCCAAGCATCCTTAGCATAACCATTGCTGAGAGTCTTAAAACTTGCGGCTGACGCACCGACAACAATGTGACCATTGAAAAACACTTTGCCGTTAGACACGACATACGTTGGTCTGTGGTGATTCCGATAGTTATTCCGATGGTTGGATTGTGTGTCAAATGTCGGCACAGGCTGCTCTCTATGACGATTTTGCGCAGCTACATCGCCAAAAACGCAACCGAATGCAATGGTCAGGAGGAATAACACCGTCTTCATAATGATTTATTAGATGATTTATTTAATTAGTTTATTATTTAGATACGTATTCATGCCAAAGGTTTAATGGGAACATTCAATAATTGACAAAAATAAATTGCAAGCAAAATAAAACGAATGTGTAAACTTTGACAAAACACCCACTTTTATCGATAAAGCGTCCGCATTTTTTGCCAAAAACACCAAAGTTTTGTATTTTATGTGTTAATACTGTTTCATTTTACAAAATAATTACTATCTTTGCAAACTGAAAAAAAATAAGCAGCACAAAATTTAACGATACACTATCAAGCTGAAAATACGAACAATTTATGAATCCAATCAAAAAAACCATCGAGCTGCCCGACGGTCGCAAGATTACTCTTGAAACCGGAAAACTTGCAAAGCAAGCCGATGGAGCGGTAGAACTTCGCATGGGTAACACCATGCTTCTTGCAACAGTCGTTACGGCAAAGACAGCCGGAGAAGGGGTCGATTTCATGCCCCTCCAAGTTGAGTATAAAGAAAAATTTTCATCTAACGGACGTTTTCCCGGCGGATTCCTCAAACGTGAGGGACGTGCGAGCGACTATGAAATCCTGACTTCACGCCTTGTTGACCGTGTGTTGCGTCCTCTTTTCCCCGACAATTATCATGCCGACACATTCGTGCAGATCACGATGTACTCGTCTGACGGTGTCGATATGCCCGATGCTCTTGCAGGTCTCGCTGCTTCGGCAGCAATCGCAGTGAGCGATATTCCTTTCAACGGCCCGATCTCGGAAGTCCGCGTCGCTCGCATCAATGGCGAGTTTGTTATCGACCCGACTTTCGAACAGCTCGAAAAAGCCGATATGGAACTCATGGTCGGCGCAACATTCGACAATATCATGATGGTTGAAGGCGAAATGGACGAAGTTTCGGAAGCCGATCTTCTCGCTGCCCTCCGCGCCGCTCACGACGCAATCAAAGTGCAGTGCAAGGCTCAAATGGAATTCGCCGAAGAAGTCGGCTCGACCGTTAAACGCGAATATTGCCACGAAGTCAACGACGAAGAACTTCGTCAAGACGTTCACGATAAGTGTTACGACAAAGCATACGCTATCGCAAAAGCAGGCTGTGCCGACAAACATTGGCGTCAGGACAGCTTCGATAAGATTTGCGAAGAATATCTCGAATCAATCCCCGAAGAGGAACGCGCCGAAAAAGAGGCTATGGTCAAGCGTTACTACCACGACGTAGAGAAAGAAGCTATGCGTCGTTGCGTGCTTGACGAAGGCATCCGTCTCGACGGACGTAAGACGACTGAAATCCGCCCCATCTGGTGTGAAGTCGACTACCTTCCCGGACCTCACGGATCGGCTGTCTTCACTCGCGGTGAAACTCAGTCGCTCGCTACTGTCACTCTCGGCACCAAGCTCGACGAAAAAATTCTCGACGATGTGCTCAACCAAGGCCGCGAACGCTTCCTCCTCCACTATAACTTCCCGCCCTTCTCAACAGGCGAAGCCAAGGCTCAGCGTGGCGTAGGTCGTCGTGAAGTAGGTCACGGTAACCTTGCACACCGTGCGCTCAAACGTATGTTCCCCGACGATTTCCCCTACTGCTGTCGTATCGTCAGCGACATCCTCGAATCAAACGGTTCGTCGTCGATGGCAACAGTTTGCGCCGGCACTCTCTCGCTTCTCGACGCAGGTGTCAAGATGAAACGCCCCGTCAGCGGTATCGCTATGGGTCTCATCTCGGACGGTACTAAATATGCAATCCTCTCGGACATCCTCGGCGACGAAGACCACCTCGGCGATATGGACTTCAAGGTGACCGGTACTTGCAAGGGTATCACTGCCACTCAGATGGACATCAAGTGTGACGGTCTCAGCTACGAGATCCTCGAAAAGGCTCTCAACCAAGCAAAAGAAGGTCGTCTGCACATTCTCGAAAAAATCAAAGAAACAATCTCCGCTCCTCGCGAGGACTACAAACCTCACGTGCCCCGCATCGTGACGATGATCATCCCGAAAGAACTCATCGGTGCCGTAATCGGCCCGGGCGGAAAGATCATCCAAGGTATTCAGGAGGCCAGCGGTGCTACTGTCAGCATCGACGAAATCCCCGAAGGAGGCTACATCGAAATTGCTGCTGCCAACAAGCAGTCTATCGACAAGGCTCTCGAAATGATCAACGCTATCGTCGAACTTCCCGAAGAGGGCAAGGTTTACCACGGCAAAGTGCGTTCGATCCTCGAATTCGGTGCTTTCGTTGAATTTATGCCCAACCGCGACGGTCTGCTCCACATCTCTGAAATCTCATGGGATCGCCTAGAAAACATGGAGGCATCAGGTCTCAAAGAAGGTGACGAGGTCGACGTGAAGCTCATCGAAATCGACAAGAAGACCGGTAAGTTCCGCTTGTCGATGCGCGCTCTCCAACCCAAACCCGAAGGCTATGTTGAACGCGAACGTGCACCCCGCGGAGAGCGTGGTCCCCGTCGTGATAACAACAACGGTGGCGATCGCCCCCGTCGCGACTTCGGTGACCGTCCCCGCCGCGATGACCGCCCTCGTCGCGACAACAACAACGGCGGTGGCAACGGCAATAACTTCGGACCCCGTAATTAATCAGTAACCGATATTTTTTACATACAACTCGTCGAGAGTGTGAAAGTAAAAAATTTGCAGGCTATCGTTTGCACGACTGATTAAACATCATTAATTACGCGCTTAGTTAACCAAACACACTTTATTACCACTGAAATTAACGCCCCGGCGAGTTTCCCACACGGGAGCTCGCCGGATTTTTTTTAATCCTCTCCCCTACCTCATATACACCACAATTCAACCAACCGGGCTATGACTCAACCATATAACATCAACGACAATTTTCATATCGTGGTTGCCGCAGGCAGCGGCTCGCGCTATGGCGGCAAACTCCCCAAACAGTTTTGCGAACTGAACGGACGCCCGTTGCTCATGACTACTCTCGAACGTCTCAACGAGTTTACTCCCGGATGGAAACTAATCGTGGTGCTCAGCAATGAGATGATCGGCGAGTGGCAAGAAATGTGTGCCGAACACAGATTCGTGTTGCCCCACGATATTGTCAATGGCGGAGCGACGAGAGCCCACAGCGTCAAAAATGCGCTCGAAACGCTTCCGATTGGTGCGTCAGGCTACGTCAGCATCCACGATGCCGCACGCCCGGTGGTCACACGACAGTTGCTTCAAAACCTAATCAACGGTCTTGACGGATGCGACGGCATAATCCCGGCAACACCCGTGACGGATTCTATCCGACGGACAAATGCCGACGGTAGTTCGACAGCAGTCGATCGTTCGACGTTGCGCGCCGTCCAAACTCCTCAAATATTCCCGGCTGAAAAGCTACTGAAAGCCTACAACCGCGAGCTTCTCCCGACGTTTACCGACGATGCTTCGGTCATGGAGGCTGCCGGATTCGGAAACTTGCGCCTTGCCGACGGCGATCCGCGCAACATCAAAGTCACTAACCCCGGCGACATGGCGATAGCAGAACTCTATCTCGCTTCGCTTTGATTGTAGGACTTCAACTTGACTCATCGGTCTCTCATATTATTATAGCGACGCTACTATGAACAGTCTGCGACGAATGGACATCAAATTTCTGCGGGGCATAGGTCCGAAACGTGCCGAACTTCTCGACAAGAATCTCGGCATAAAGACTTACTATGACCTGCTCAACCATTTCCCGACTCACTACATAGATCGTCGTTCGATATACCGCATCATCGACTTTGCCGGCGACAATATGCCGTCGCTACAAGTCAAAGGTAAATTCGTCAGCTTCACCGTCCAAGGCGAAGGCGCAAAGATGCGTCTTGTCGGATTGTTTTCCGACGGCAGTGCCGTCATGGAAGTCGTGTGGTTTAAGCGCATCAAATCTCTGCGTCAGCTCTACCACACAGCAACCGAATATATCCTCTTTGGCAAGCCGACGCAATTCAACGGTCGATGGAGCATGGTTCACCCCGAAGTCGACACGCCGGAATCACTCACGACAAATGGCGGATTTCGTGGCGTCTATCCTCTGACCGAACAATTGCGCAATCGAGGATTTTCGTCGCGCACATTCTCGACTGCCGTGACCGACATTCTCAGCGGGATTCGCAACATGGCGGAAACGCTCCCTCAGGAAATCATTGCCCGCCACCATTTGCCGGGCATACTCGATGCTATCACGGCAATCCACAATCCGCAATCGCCGGCTCAACTCGAACAAGCTCGTCTGCGACTGAAATTTGAAGAGCTGTTTTATCTCCAACTCGACATTCTTCGCTATGCCCGGAAACGCAATTCGGCTATCAGCGGATTTCACTTCCCGCGTATCGGATATTTTTTCAATACTTTCTACAATCAATTTCTCCCCTTTCCTCTCACGAACGCTCAAAAACGAGTCATTCGCGAAATTCGTGCCGATATGGCGACCGGAAGACAGATGAACCGTCTGCTGCAAGGTGACGTCGGCTCGGGCAAAACGCTCGTGGCGCTGCTTTGTATGCTTATTGCTCTCGACAACGACACGCAGGCCTGTCTCATGGCTCCGACTGAGATTCTTGCGACTCAACATTTCGAGACAATCAGCCAAATGGTTGCCCCGATGGGCATAAATGTCAAGCTTCTCACCGGTTCGACGCGCAAAAAAGAGCGTGATGTCATCCATAGCCAGCTCGAAGACGGCTCGCTACATGTCCTCATAGGCACTCATGCCGTAATCGAAGACAATGTCCGCTTCCATAACCTCGGATTCATCGTCATCGACGAGCAACATCGTTTCGGTGTGGCTCAACGCGCCCGTCTATGGACTAAGAATGTCATTGCTCCACACGTTCTCGTCATGACCGCCACCCCTATTCCTCGCACTCTTGCCATGACTGTATATGGCGATCTCTCCGTCTCTGTCATCGACGAGCTTCCGCCGGGTAGAAAGCCCGTAGTCACTCTCTTGCGCTACGAAGAAGACCGATTTTCAACCTATCAAGGCATCGGACGACAGTTGCGACTCGGCAGGCAAGTCTACATAGTCTATCCCCTCATCAAAGAGAACGAAAAACTCGATCTCAAATCACTCGAAGATGGGTATGAGAACATCTGTGAGACGTTTCGCGACTATAAGGTTGCATTCGTCCACGGGCAGATGAAACCGCAAGAGAAAGAGTATCAAATGAATCTCTTTGCTCGTCACGAAGCTCATATACTCGTAGCGACAACCGTGATCGAAGTCGGTGTCAACGTCCCCAACGCGACGACGATGCTCATCGAAAATGCCGAACGATTTGGACTCTCGCAGCTCCACCAGTTGCGCGGACGTGTGGGTCGCGGCGAAGGTCAAAGCTACTGCATACTCATGTCGAAGCGCAAAATTGCCAAAGATACGCGACGACGCCTTGAACTCATGACCTCAACAACCGATGGTTTTGCCATAGCCGAAGCCGATATGCAGATGCGCGGTCCGGGCGACATCGAGGGAACAATGCAAAGCGGTATGCCTATCGACCTTCATATCGCTAATCTCGCGACCGACGGTCAAATAGTGCAACTCGCCCGCGACACCGCGTCTGAAATCATTGACGCAGACCCGGATCTTCAACTTCCTCAAAATGCCCTCCTCCGATCTCAACTGTCACTGATGACCACAAGAATCAAAGATTGGTCTAGGATTTCCTAACGGCAATCACCTATGAAATAGGCTCGTAGATGGTTGCACGTTTGTTTTGGGCAATCCTCGGCGTTAGCTTTATGGAGCGTTGTGGTGATTTTCACGTTGCAAAGGTAATAATGAGGGTGAGCAAAATTCATTCACATCCTTCATAATAAATGTTAACAATCACCATTTTTTCGAATTCGGGTGAATTTTAAGTTTTAGGGGAAGCGTGGAAACTTTAAACTGTTTCTCATAATCTGCTAATCTATCATTGTTTACATATTTCAATAGCTATATACAATTTAAAATTTTTAATATTTTTCAAATTCAGATGCTATCAAATCCGCCAAAATATTTGGCAGAACAGAAAAAGATTGCTACCTTTGTGCTCGCAAAAGCCCAGGTGGCGGAATGGTAGACGCGCTCGTTTCAGGTGCGAGTGCTGCGAGG
>CAZCCI010000002.1:171275-186970 GCA_964497255.1 uncultured Staphylococcus sp. | reverse complement strand
GACGCAAGATTTTCATTCTTGAAAGAGGAGTTCGATTCTCCTATGGGCTACTCAATCAGACTTAATCAAGAATAAAAAGAATTAAATTAACCGATGGCAAATCATAAATCATCAATCAAGAGAATTCGTCAAACCGAATCACGCAGACTCCGCAACCGTTACTATGCAAAGACTGCTCGCAACGCCGTTCGCAATCTTCGCAAAATGACAAACAAGACTGAAGCAGAAGAAGCATTCCGCAAAGTTGGTGCTATGCTCGACCGTCTTGCTTCAAAGAAGTCTATCTCTAAGAACAAAGCCGCTAACCTCAAGAGCAAGCTCGCTCATCACATCGCGAAGCTCGCTGCTTAATGCGGAAAACCTGTTGAAGATTTTTCCGACAAGCTATCTTGGTTAAGGAAGGGCCCATTCGTCTATCGGCTAGGACGCAAGATTTTCATTCTTGAAAGAGGAGTTCGATTCTCCTATGGGCTACTCAAATGACTCGCTAATCACTTCTGATTAGCGAGTCACTTTTCGTCATATCACCTATCCTCCTCACGCATACACACATATATACATTTCACCACGAATCTCATGAAACGCCTCCGCCTATCGTCGCTGCTCGTCGCAGCCGCCATGACACTCTCCGCCGCAGCCGCGACACCGCAAACCGACCGCCGACAGAAAGTTGCCGCCCCCGTAGCCGACACAAACGGCGTCGTCGACAACACCCCCGACAGCATCAACATAGCCAAAACAGCCCGTCCCCGACCCGGTTCCACGCGCAAAGGCGACAACCCCGTCCTCTTCCTCATCGGCAACTCTACCATGCGCACCGGCACAAAAGGCAACGGTTCCAACGGACAATGGGGCTGGGGCTACTACATGGGCGACTACTTCGACGCAGACCGCATCACCGTTGAAAATCAAGCTCTTGGAGGCATGAGCAGCCGAACATTCTACAACCAACTGTGGAGCGACATTCTCAAAGGCATCCGCCGAGGCGACTGGGTCATCATCGAGCTCGGACACAACGACAACGGCCCCTATGACAGCGGACGCGCACGCGCCTCAATCCCCGGCATCGGCAAAGAGCAGCTCGATGTAGTCATCAAAGAAACAGGCAAGAAAGAGACCGTCGTCACCTACGGCGAATACATGCGCCGCTTCGTCCGCGACGTCAAGTCGAAAGGAGCCAACCCCATACTATTCTCGCTCACGCCGCGCAATGCGTGGACCGACGATGGAAAAATCGTCCGCGTCGACTCTACATTCGGACTTTGGGCGCATCAAATCGCCGACGAAGAACGCATCCCATTCGTAGACCTCAACGAAATAACAGCACGAAAATACGAACGTTTCGGAGCGGAGAAAGTCAACACTATGTTCTACATCGACCGCATCCACACCTCAGAATTCGGAGCGAAAACCAATGCCGAGTCAGCCGTCGAAGGCATCCGCAACCTCGTCGGCATCAGCCTTGCCGACTATCTCCTGCCCGCCCCGACCGACACCCTGACCGGTAGCAGTCGCAAACCCGGCTGCCCCATAGTCTTCACCATCGGCGACAGCACCGTCAAAAATGAAGACAACGGCGACGACAGTATGTGGGGCTGGGGTAGCGTCCTCTCGGAGCAATTCGACACCACCCGCATCACCGTCGAAAATCATGCTATGGCAGGGCGCAGCGCGCGCACATTTCTCGACGAAGGACGTTGGGACAAAGTTTACAACGCCCTCCAACCCGGCGACTATGTAATCATCCAATTCGGCCACAACGACGGAGGAGACATAAACACAGGCAAAGCCCGCGGCGAGCTCCACGGCACAGGCAACGAAAGCATGGTTTTCAAGATGGAAGCCACCGGACAATACAAAGTAGTCTACACCTACGGCTGGTATCTCCGCAAATTCATCCGTGACGCGAAAGAGAAAGGAGCGACCCCCATCGTCGTCAGCCACACTCCGCGCAACAAATGGAAAGACGGACGCATCGAAAGCAATGCCACCACCTTCGGCATCTGGGCACACCAAGCAGCAACCGAAGCCGGAGCGGTCTTCATCGACCTCAACGCCATTTCGGGCAAAAAATTTCAAAAATTAGGCCAAGAAAAGACTGCTCCCTACTTCAAGCGCGACCACACCCACTCATCGAAATCCGGAGCGAGCCTCAATGCCGCTTCTATAGCCGACGGCCTGCGTCGACTCGACTGTCCGCTGAAAAACTACCTCCGAAAATAGCCCCATTTCCGACAGCCCGAAAAACTGTTGAAAAACTTTCGCTCGCAACGACTGTAAATCCAAAGATTTTGCCTACATTTGCATTAAATGTGTCAAACAACAGCAAAACAATTAAAAAAACAAGATATATATGACTCACATATCCGAACGTGTGCAGGCATTGGCTCAATCAGCCACTCTTGCAATGTCGCAAAAGAGCAACGAACTCAAAGCTCAGGGCGTCGACGTCATCAATCTTTCAGTCGGCGAGCCGGATTTTGAAACCCCAAGCCACATCAAGGAAGCCGCAAAACGCGCTATCGACGAGAACTTTACGTTCTACACCCCCGTTCCAGGCTATATGTCGCTTCGCAAAGCCGTGTCTGAAAAACTCGCCAAGGAAAACGGAGTCAACTATGCCCCCGAGCAGATTGTGGTCTCCAACGGTGCAAAACAAGCCCTCTGCAACGTCATCCTCGCAGCCATCAACCCCGGCGACGAAGTCATCATCCCCATGCCCGCATGGGTCAGCTATGTCGAGATGGTGAAACTCGCAGGCGGAACCACCGTTGAAGTGCTTGCCGACATCAACCAAGACTTCAAAATCACTCCCTCACAGCTCGAAGCCGCAATCACTCCGGCAACGCGCATGATACTCCTCTGCTCGCCCTCTAACCCGACCGGCAGCATCTACTCGCGCGACGAGCTCCAAGGACTCGTCAATGTCCTCGCAAAGCACCCCGACATCATGGTGCTCGCCGACGAAATCTATGAGCACATCAACTTCACCGGCTCGTTCACATCGCTTGCATCGTTCCCCGAAATTGCCGACCGCACAATCATCATCAACGGCGTTTCGAAAGCCTACGCGATGACCGGCTGGCGTATCGGCTATTGCGCCGCCCCCCTATGGTTGGCAAAAGCCGTGACCAAACTCCAAGGACAATACACATCAAACGCATCGTCAATCGCACAGAAAGCAGCCGAAGCAGCCTACGTCGGGCCGCAAGACTGCATTGCCGAGATGAACGAAGCGTTCCAACGTCGCCGCGACCTCGTCGTAGACCTCGCATCTAAAATCCCCGGACTTAAAGTCAACCGTCCCCACGGCGCGTTCTACCTATTCCCCGAAGTCAGCGCATACGTCGGCAAGACCACGCCCGAAGGCAAGACCATCGGATGCTCGGCTGACCTCGCTATGTACCTCCTCGAAAAAGGCCACGTCGCAACAGTCGACGGCGGAGCATTCGGCATGGAAGGCTACATCCGTCTCAGCTACGCAACTTCCGACGACAATCTTCGCGAAGCCCTCAAACGCATTGCCGAGACTCTCGCACTCCTCAAATAACCATCCCCACCTCATCCACACAGATTCAACGTCATAAGAAACACAATAATATCAAAATCATTCGATGAATTTTATTGAAGAACTTACATGGCGCGGCATGATCCACCAAATGATGCCGGGCACTGAAGAACAGCTCCAAAAAGAAATGACTACGGCATACCTCGGAATTGACCCGACTGCCGACTCTCTCCACATAGGGCATCTCGTAGGCGTAATGATGCTCAAACACTTCCAACGCGCCGGACACAAGCCCATCGCCCTCGTCGGCGGTGCCACAGGCATGATCGGCGACCCCTCAATGAAAAGTCAGGAGCGCAAACTCCTCGACGAAGAGACCCTTCGCCACAATCAGGAAGCCATCAAAAAGCAGTTGGCTAAATTCCTCGACTTCGACTCCGACGCTCCCAACGCTGCCGAGATGGTCAACAACTACGATTGGATGAAAAACTTCTCATTCCTCGACTTCATCCGCGACGTAGGCAAGCACATCACCGTCAACTACATGATGGCAAAAGACTCTGTCAAGAAACGTCTTTCGGGTGAAAGCCAGCAGGGAATGTCGTTCACCGAGTTCTCCTACCAGCTCTGCCAAGGCTACGACTTCCTCCATCTTTATAAGGAAAAGAACTGCCGTCTGCAACTCGGCGGCTCTGACCAATGGGGCAACATCACAACCGGCACCGAGCTCATCCGTCGCACAGTAGGCGGCGAAGCCTACGCCCTCACCTGCCCCCTCATCACTAAAGCTGACGGCGGCAAATTCGGCAAAACTGAAAGTGGCAACGTTTGGCTCGACCCGCGCTACACTTCGCCCTACAAATTCTATCAATTCTGGCTCAACGTTTCCGATGCCGACGCTGAAAAATATATCAAAATCTTCACAGCTCTCTCGCGTGAAGAAATCGCGTCACTCGTCGACGAGCAAGCACAAGATCCCGGAGCCCGTCCCCTTCAAAAACGTCTCGCAAAGGAAATCACCACTATGGTTCACTCTGCCGAAGACTACGAAGCAGCCGTCGAAGCCTCTCAGATTCTGTTCAGCAACAAAGCCGGCGAAACCCTCCGCAAGATCGACGAGGCTACGCTCCTCGCTGTCATGGAAGGCGTCCCCCAATTTGAAGTGAAGCGCAGCGCAATCGCCGAAGGCGTCAAGCTCGCCGACCTTCTGACCGACCTCGCCCCCGTATTCCCCTCGAAGGGCGAAATGCGCAAGATGGTTCAAGGCGGCGGTGTCAGCATCAACAAAGAGAAAATTGCCGACCCCTACGCACCGGCAACGACTGATATGCTCCTCAACGACAAATACATCCTCGTCCAGCGCGGCAAGAAGAACTACTTCCTCCTCCACGCCATAGACTAAGAAGCTGTCATCAAAACACAATAATTAAAAGCGGTGGTTCGTTATAGAAAATATAATGAATCACCGTTTTTCCACATATCTGCGTCCGCTCGTCGGTGTCGTCACGCTGTTGCTATTCCTCATCGGGAGCGGCGACGCAACTTTGTCGGCTCAAAACCTCAACGACAAACTGATGAACCGCCCCTACGCCGACCTCCGACGCTGGCATCTCGGTTTCTCTGTCGGATTCCACACGCAAGACCTCTCGTTTACCCACAACGGGCTCACCACCGAAGCCGGCGAGCAGTGGTTTGTCGAGCAGCCGGCATTCCAACCCGGATTCTGCGTCAACGGACTCATCGACTATCGACTAGGAGCGTATTTCAACCTCCGCTTCACCCCCGGAATGTACTTCGGGACGCGCGACATCACGATGCGCGACTATAACTCCGGCAACGAACACCGCCAAAACCTCAAATCCGCCCTCATCGTCCTCCCCGTCGACCTCAAATATTCGAGTCTGCGCTACCGCAACTCACGTCCCTATCTGACGGCAGGCATCATGCCGACGGTCAACGTCTCAAAGCAATCTGCCGACTACCTGCGCACCAAACGCTCAGACTTCTTCTTGACCTGCGGCTTCGGGTGTGACTTCTATCTCCCCTATTTCAAATTCAACCCCGAAATCAAATTCTGTTTCGGACTCGGCGACTGCCTTGTCCACGACAGACCCGATATATCCGAAGAGCCCGAAAAGCTCATCATAACCCAATCACTGACAAAGGCGGTCTCACGAATGGTCGTCCTGACATTCTACTTTGAATAATGACACACCTCAACCACCGCAAACGGACTCACTCGCCACTCGCCACCGCCGTAGCCCTCGCATCGACAGGGCTTCTGCTCGCCCTCGCGCCACTCAAAGCAAACGCTCAGGGCGATGCCCGACTGACACAATATTGGGCACTTCCGACCTACTACAACCCTGCGGCTGCCGGCGACACCGATAATCTCCGACTTCGAGGCGGAGGTCGACTCCAATGGGTCGGCATCGACAACGCTCCCCGCAGTTTCATCGCCGCAGCCGATATGCCGTTCAAATTCCTCAACCGTCGTTTCGGCACGGGGCTCGTCGTCCAACAGGAATCCTACGGTCTGTTCAACAACTTCACCCTCGACGCTCAGATCGGCTACAAACTGAAAATCCTCAAAGGCGAACTCACCGTCGGACTCGAACTCGGGCTCTACAATCAGAAATTCAGAGGCTCGGAAGTCTACATCCCCGATGACGATGACTACCACGACAGTGCCGACGAAGCAATCCCTCAACGCGATGTCGCAGGCAATGCCCTCGACCTCGGCGTCGGAGCATACTACGTCAACCGACACTTCAAAGTCGGCATCGCGCTTCTCCACGCCAACGAACCCTCCGTCTCATTCTCCGACGAATCGACCTCAATATCGCGCGCCGACGGATCTGACTCGTCAACCTCGTCGCCATCGACCGGACTTTCGGATCAATATCAATTCGCAGCCTCACGGACAGCATATTTCACCGCCGAAAGCAATATTCCGATAAAAAATACGTTATTTGAAGTGATACCATCGGTCATGGTCGTCAGCGACTTCAAAACAACCGACTTCATGCTGACCGGACGAGTGAAATACAACAAACTATTCTCTGCCGGACTCTGCTACCGCCACGACGACGCTCTGTCGCTGCTTCTCGGAGCTGAAATCAAAGGCATATTCATCGGTTACAGCTACGATTACAGCCTGTCGGAAATCTCCAAAGCCTCGTCAGGGAGCCACGAGCTCGTTGCAGGCTATAACCTCAAACTCGACTTCTCCGAAAAAAATCGCCATAAACACAAGAGCATAAGAATAATGTAACTTATGAAAAAAATATTCAACATACTTCTCACACTCATCACTCTCTCAGTCGCAGTCTCCTGCGCCACAGGCTCTCGCAGCTCGATGGGAGGCGAAGTGACAGGCGTCGGAGGGACATCGTGGGTCGAACCCACCCCCTACGGCATGGTGCTCGTCTCGCGCGGCTCGGTCAACATGGGCCCCGCAAAAGACGACTCGCTTTGGAACATCAAAGCCGACCCGCGCGGAGTTTCGGTCGACGCTTTCTGGATGGACGAAACAGAAATCACTAACTCGAAATACAAACAATTCGTATTTTGGGTGCGCGACTCCATCATCCGCGAACGCCTTGCCGACCCTGCCTACGGCGGCAACGAAGAATATAAAATCGAGGAAGACCGCGAGGGCAACCCCGTCACGCCCCACCTCAATTGGCTCAAACCAATTCCTTGGCGCAACGCCAACGAGGACGAACAGCGCGCAATCGAAAGCCTCTATCGGACAAACCCCATCACCGGAGTGCGCGAGCTCGACCCCGAGCAGCTCAACTATCGCTATGAGGTCTACAACCACACCGAGGCTGCCAAGCGCAAACACCGTCTCAACCCGGCTCGTCGCGAATATAACACTGACAAACCCGTCCCGACCGACATCCCGATGATTTCAAAAGACACTGCCTACGTCAACGACGAGGGCGTAATCATGCGCGAGACTATCACTCGCGGGCTGACCGGCGACTTCGACTTTGTCAACACCTATATTGTCAACGTCTACCCCGACACAACTGCGTGGATCAACGACTTTGACAACGCCTACAACGAACCCTACGTCCGCCTCTACTTCTCACACGGCGGCTACAACGAATATCCCGTCGTCGGAGTGAGCTGGGAGCAGGCAACCGCCTTTGCCAATTGGCGCACCGACTTCCTCCGCCGCTCGCTCGGTCGCGAGGGTGTCTACATCGAACCCTATCGACTCCCGACCGAAGCCGAATGGGAATACGCTGCCCGCGCCGGAAAGAACGACAATATGTATCCTTGGGACGGCGACCTGCCTCTGACCGAAGACCAAGGCTGTTTCTATGCCAACTTTAAGCCGCAGGAAGGCAACTTCGTCCAAGACGGACAGCTCATCACCTCGCGCGTCGGGACTTACTCGCCCAACGACTTCGGGCTCTATGACATGGCGGGCAACGTCAGCGAGTGGACTTCCACGGCGTTCACCGAAAGCGTCGGAAGGCTCACCAGCGACCTCAACCCCGAATATCGCTACGATGCAGCCAAGGAAGACCCCTACAAGATGAAGCGTAAAATCGTCCGTGGCGGCTCGTGGAAAGACGTAGCCCACAACGTCCGCTCCGACATCCGAATGTGGGAATATCAAAATGAGCAACGATCCTACATCGGCTTCCGTTGCGTCCGCACGCAAATCGGATTCGCCCGAGGAACGAAAGCAAAAAAATAGCCCTCGCCTCTCACTCTCAATCATCCCCCACTCTACCACCACCCACTTCTCACCTTGAAAAGAAACTATGACAAAAGATAAATTTAAAAGCAAGATCGATACCCTTCTTACATGGGAAGGCGGACAACGCCTATTTAATTTTGCTTATAGCATCGGTGCAGCCATCGTCATCTGGGGCGCACTGTTCAAAATCCTCCATCTTCCCGGCGGAAATACACTTCTCTGCATAGGTATGGGCACTGAAGTGTTGATGTTTATCCTAACTGCTTTTGATCGTCCGCCGAAAGAATACCATTGGGAGGATGTTTTCCCCGAGCTTGACAACCGCGAAGACGGCAGTCGCAGGGAAGGTGGCGTTGTCATATCATCTTCACCGATTGCATACGCCGGCGAACGCCGTGAGGCGGTCAATGGCGCAGTCGGTCTCCCCTCGTCGATCGACCTTAGCGAAGAAGACCGCTTGTCGCTGTCCGACAGCATACGTCGGATGTCTGCCGCTGCCGAGCAACTCTCGAAAATGGCTGAACTGACCACTGCGACTCAGGAATACCTCGCACAAATGTCGGCAATCTCAGCCCAGATGGATCAACTGCGACAAACCACCGAATCGCTCAACTCCGTCTCGGCAGTCCTCCTCGACAGCTACCGCGCAATCACCGAAAACTCGGCTTCGATCACCGAAAACTCGCGCGGCTACATCGAACGCATGGGCGACCTCAACCGAAACCTCGGCGGACTCAACACTATCTACGAAATTCAACTCAAAAGCGTGTCGACCCAGCTCGAATCCATCGACCGTGTCAACCGTGGCATCAAAGACATCCGCGATATGTATGAAAAAAGTGCATCGCAAAGCGCTCGCTACTGCGAAGAGACCGAGAAAATGGCTCGCAATATGCAGCAGCTCAACCAAGTCTACGAAAAGATGCTCCACGCGATGACCGTCAATATGTATCGCCCGATGATGTCCGACATCCCCGGCGCACAATCGTCAGGTTCGGTTGCCGCCGACTGACCTCGCAGCCGCTCCGCTCGGAGTCGGCTCATGAAAACCAACCACTCACACTCAATCACTCTTTATTCAATCAATAAATGGCAGAATCAGTAGTCAGGCTATCTCCAAGGCAGAAGATGATAAACCTCATGTATATCGTCCTAACAGCCATGCTTGCACTCAACGTGTCGAGCGACGTGCTCGACGGCTTCGTGCAAGTCGAAGATGGACTCGCACGGACTAATGCCACCGTCGGACGACGCAACGACGCCGTCTATGCCCAACTCAAATCATTCACCGAGCAAAACCCCGAAAAGGGTACTCCGTGGCTCGACAAAGCGACCGACGTGCGTCGGCGCGCAGCCGCCCTCTACTCAATCGTCGACTCTCTTAAACTCGCAATCGTAGTCGAAGCTGACGGCGAGGACGGCAATCCCGAAGAAATCAACCGTCGCGACGACCTCGAATCGGCAGCCGTCGTGATGCTCTCGCCCGGAGCAGGCGGTGGCGAACTCCTCCACAACGAAATCGACGCCTATCGCGACTTCGTCACCTCGCTCATCAACGACTCCGTCAAGTGTGCCGGCATCAACGAAGCCCTATCGACAGCTCCTTTCAAACGCCCGGGAACGGTCACTCCTCAGAAATGGGAAGAAGCAAAGTTTGAAAACCAGCCCGTAGTCGCCGCCGTCACCCTCCTCACCAAGCTCCAAAACGATATTCGATATGCCGAAGGCGAAGCCCTCGCCAACCTCCTCAATGCCGTCGATGCTGGCGATGTCCGCGTCAACGAACTCAATGCATTCGTAATCCCGCAGTCGCGCATGGTCATGCGCGGAGGAAAATACTCGGCAAACATCGTCCTTGCCGCCGTCGACACCACCGCCCGCCCCGAAATCTTCGTAGCCGGCAAACGACTCGGCAACGAAAACGGGCTCTATGAGTTTGTCACCTCATCGACCGGCACGTTTGACTACAACGGCTACCTCGAAGTGACCCACGGCGACGGCACGTCGACCCGCCACCCCTTCACGTCGACCTACACCGTCATGGAACCGACCGCCACCGTCTCCGCAACGATGATGAACGTCCTCTATGCCGGCATCGACAACCCGATGAGCATCTCTGTTCCCGGTGTCGCAATGAACGCCGTCGGCGCATCGATGACCAACGGCACTCTCACTCGCAAAGGCGACTCGTGGATAGCACGCCCCGCAAAAGTCGGCGAAAACGCTACAATTACCGTGACGGCGACCATCGACGGACGCTCGCAGACAGTAGCCTCAACCACGTTCCGTGTACGCAAACTCCCCGACCCTGTGGCATTCATCACCTACGCCGGCTCAAACGGTGTCCGCGAACGCTACAAAGGCGGTCGACCGATAGCTAAAAACCTTCTGCTCTCCGCTCCCGGAATCAACGCCGCTATCGACGACGAAATGCTCGACATCGACTTCCAAGTCCTCGGCTTTGAAACCGTGTTCTTCGACCAGATGGGCAACGCTATCCCCGAAGTCTCGCAAGGCGCATCGTTCTCACAGCGTCAGAAAGACCAATTCAAACGCCTCTCTCGCGGCAAACGCTTCTACATCTCACGCATCCGCGCCAAAGGGCCCGACGGCATCGAGCGCGTCCTGAGCCCCGTCGAAGTTATTGTCAATTAAAGGTTTCTCCTCAACCCCATCCCCAACGCAACCCGCCAACAATCCAACCCACCGCAATGAAGAAGTTGCTTCTATCAGCCATAGTGACGCTCATCTCCGCATCGTCTTTTGCCCAGCAACAGTCGAGTTCGAGCAGCGTCGTCCGCCGTCGCAGTGCCGACGACGGGAAAAACCAGTCGACAGCCGCATCGGGAGTGACACAGCGAATGCAGTCACACTTCGATGCCACAACCGTCAGCGACTCCGAGCTGCAATGGATGCGCGTCATTTATCGTCAACTCGACCTCATGAAAGACGAAAATGCCGCCCTCTACTACCCCGACGAACCCATCGAGGGGCAGGACAACTTGTTTAGAATCATCCTCCGCCACATGGCAGCCAACGAGCTGTCGGGCTACGAATATCTCGACGGACGCGAAGTCTTCTCCGAGACCTACAAAGTCAAGATGCGCGACGTCCTTGACCGCTTCCACATCATCTACACCGATGCCAAAGGCTCGACCGAGCGCAATCCGCGATTCGTCATCGAGGATGCCGACGTCCCGACCTCCGAAGTGCTCAGCTACTACGTCATCGAACGTTGGGAATTCGACAAACGCAACAACCGAATGCGGACGCGCATCGACGCAATCTGCCCCGTGCTCCATCGTGCAGGCGACTTCGGCGGCGAGGCGGTGAAGTATCCGATGTTTTGGGTGAAATATGACGACCTCCGTCCCTATCTCTCGACTCAAAACATCTTTACGAACGACGACAATAACCTTGCAACCTGCACCTACGACGACTATTTCCAACTCAACCTCTATAAAGGCGACATCTACAAGACTCGCAACTTGAAAAACCGCTCGTTGATGCAGCTCCACCCCGACCCCGAGAGTCTGTCACACGCTCAGGACAGCATTCAGAAGCGTCTCGACGGCTTTGAGGACAAACTCTGGGTTCCCTCTCTCGACGAGCTTGCAGCGCGCCGTGAAGCGGCTGAAAAAGCAGCTCTCGCAGCCTCCGGCAATGCCACGGACGGCGACGAAAATGCTATCAGCGAATCGACAGGCGACTCTGAGAAGAAAGTAGTACGCTCGACTCGCTCGAAACGCGGCGTCAAATCCTCATCAGACGCAGCCCAAAAGACCAAACCCGCCAAAGTCAAGAAGCCTAAGACTTCAACCAAGTCATCGGCAGTTCGCTCCGTCCGCAACCGCCGCCGATAATAGCAACAACCGCCACCGCTTCTCCTCTCTCTCACTCCGACGCAACTGTCTCTCTCTCTCTCGACCAACTACAACTATCTACAACAACAATATTTTTGACCCTTCGTCCACGGCTACGCGCCGGGCAGAGCATCATCGACTCAACCGATCCGTCAACAAACCAACAAGACCTTTCTCACAGCTTGCCATATCATAAAGGTCGAGGATCGGACTTAAAAAAGCGATACGCCCTCCCCACGCCACGTTCAGCCCCTCGGACGAAGGGTTTGCCATATTCATTTCTACGGGCCTCAATCCACGCTCTCTACATTGTTCATACTCCTACTCTCATTTTACTCAATATTGAGGCAAGCCTCAACGCCGCAGGGGGGCGACTCCGGAAGTCGGAATCACCCCCTGCGGCGTTGTTAATGTGCATCCCCCCGATTAAAAGCATCAGCAATAATAAATAAAAAAGAATAGCGGCTCACCCGTCACCGGGAAAGCCGCCATCTTGGAATAGCAATATAATTTTGCGAAAAACTTTCGAGTTTATGCCTTTTTAGAGTTATGGCGACGAGCATCGGTAATGTAAGCAACCGGAGCAGCTACGAAGATAGTTGCGAGTGTGCCGACAATTACACCGACAATCATTGCGAAGACAAATGAGCGAATAGCATCACCACCGAGGAAGAAGATGCAGAGGAGCACGAGGAGTGTCGACGATGAAGTCATCACCGTACGTCCGAGAGTCGAGTTGATCGACGAGTTGATAGTGGTGAAGAAATCCTGCTTGGGATAGAGACCTACATTTTCACGAACACGGTCGAAGACAACCACGGTGTCATTGATCTGATAACCGATGACTGTAAGGATTGCAGCGATAAATGTCTGGTCGATTTCCATCGCGAAGGGGAATACGCCCCAAGTGAGCGAGTAGAAGCCGATGATGAAGACAGCCGTGAACGCAACCGCAGCGAGTGCACCGAGTGAGAATGCAATGTTGCGGAAACGGAGCAAGATGTAGAAGAACATTGCAAGGAGTGCGAGGATGACAGCGATGTAAGCGTCGGTACGCATATCGTTTGCAACGGTCGGACCCACTTTCTGCGACGACATGATGCCAACGTGCTCGTTGGTGGTCGAGAAGTCTTCGATGCTCATACCGTTGAGCTGATTCTGAAGACCGTCATAGAGAATCTTAGTGATTTCGTCGTCGATACCCTCTTCGTCTGACTCAATCTTGTAGTTGGTCGAGATACGAACCTTGGTGTCGTCGTCGATAGTGATGACGCTGAGCTGAGCACCGTCAAAGAGCGGAGCGAGCTGAGCTTGAAGCTCGTGAGTCTTCACGGGGTGGTCGAATTGAACCACGTAGTTACGTCCGCCCGAAAAGTCGATACCTTGGTTGAGACCGCGGATGCAGAGCGAAGCGACGATTACAACGGCACAAACAATAACTGCCACGAAGCTGCCTTTGCGAGCATTGAGGAAGTTAATGTTAGTGTTGGAGAACATCTTAGCCGACATCGGAGTCGAGAAGGTAAGATTTTCAAACGCCTTAGACTTAGCGCAAGCGTTGTAGACGAGACGAGTCAGATAAACAGCTGTGAAGAACGAGCAGATGATACCGATGATAAGAGTGGTTGCGAAGCCCTTGATAGGTCCTGTACCGAACATAAGGAGGATCACACCGGTGATGATCGAAGTGAGGTTCGAGTCAAAGATTGCAGAGAATGCGTTTGAATAACCATCGGCGATAGCAGTGCGGACATTCTTGCCGGCACGAAGCTCTTCCTTGGCACGTTCGTAGATAAGCACGTTAGCGTCGACAGCCATACCGAGCGCGAGGACGATACCGGCGATACCCGAGAGCGTCAACACTGCTTGGAACGAAGCGAGGATACCAAACGTGAAGAAGATGTTAAAGATAAGTGCACCGTTGGCAATCAGACCGGGGATAAATCCGTAGAACATACACATGAATCCCATCAAGAGGACGATTGCGACAACAAACGACCAGAGACCCTGCTGGATAGCCTGCTCGCCGAGCGACGGACCGATAACAGTGTCGGAGATGATGTCGACCTTAGCAGCCATCTTACCGCTTTTGAGCACGTTGGCAAGGTCTTTTGCCTCATCGGTCGAGAAGTTACCTGTGATTTGCGAACGTCCGCCTTCGATGACCGAGTTTACATTCGGAGCCGAGTAAACCTGACCGTCGAGGACGATTGCCACCTGCTTGTTGAGGTTGGCAGCAGTGATGCGAGCCCACTGGCGAGCTGCATCGGGAGTCATATTCATAGAGACGTAGTTACCGCCCTGCATTGCGTCATAGTCGCTGGTAGCCGAGGTGATAACGTCGCCGCTGAGAGCAGGCTTGCCGTTAGTCATTTTGAGAGCGACGAGCTGATAGATGCTGACATTGCGTTTGCCGCGAACAGAGTCGTCGATCTGAACAACTTGGGGTTTGAATTCCCATGCAAGTTTGATATTGGCAGGGATGATACCCTTGGCAATGGGCGAAGCGAGGATTGCATCGATAGTGTCGCGCGACGTATCGATAGCCGAACCTACAGCCGCAGAGGGGCTGCCGACCTGCACGAAGTAGTCAAAGAGACCCTTACCGTTGCCGGTCGAATCGTTGCGGAGCGCATTGTCAAGGTTTTGGAGAGCGGGAGCAATGTCGTTGAACACGGCTGTCTCATAAAATTCGAGGTTTGCGCTCGATTTGAGAAGGTCGCGAACACGGTCGTGTTCCTTCACTCCCGGGAGTTCGAGGAGGATCTGACCATCCTTTTCAAGTTCCTGAATATTGGGAGCGACAACGCCGAATTGGTCGATACGAGTGCGGAGCACATTGGTCGAACTGCTGACGCGGTCTTTGACTTCCTGACGGAGAGCATTTTTGATAGCGTCATTGCTGTCGCCGCGCTTCACTTGATCCTTAAATACGACCGAAAGATCGCCCTGCGGATCGAGTTTGCGATACTCGTCGAAGAAAACGTTGATGAAATCGTTGCTCTTGTTGGCGCGAACAACCGAGTCAGCGTTTTCGACAGCGCGGTCGAAATAAGGATTACCCTCGGCATTTGCCATAGAGCGAAGGATGTCGGGGACTGAAACCTGGAGGGTGACGTTCATACCCCCTTTGAGGTCAAGACCGAGGCCTACGCCGAGTTTCTGTACTTCATTAAAGGTATAGCCTAAATAAACCTTTTCGTTAGCGATGTTTTTGATGTACTCGCTGTAGGCTTTACGTTTAGTTTCAGGGCTGTTGTTGTCTTTGGCAGCTTCAATCTCGGCATATTCCGACGCTTTCGACTCATAATGGCTCGTAACCATTGAAAACGAAAGGTAGAACAAGCAGATAAGCACCATAAAGATGGCGATTACGCCTGCAACAACACTTCCCAAAGATCCTTTGCTTTGCATTGTGGTTAAAGTGATGTATTTAAATGATTAGTTAATAATTTTTTGATTTGTTTTCATGGAACAAGGGGCATTACCCCCCTGATTTCAGCTTGCAAATATACGAAATTTCTTTTAATTAGAGCTAATCGGCTATACTTTTTGAACTTTTTGCAACAGTTTCACCCCAAAATCGGGGCTTCAACGGCTTTTA
>CAZCCI010000002.1:110029-171175 GCA_964497255.1 uncultured Staphylococcus sp. | reverse complement strand
ACATATATCACTCCGCAGCATCGGGATGATCCTCGCGCCAAGCCTCATCAGGATGAGAACCCGAACCGTCGAAACAGTAAGTGCAGAGGCGACATTTCGGAAGACCGATACTATTGACGATATTCTCAATCTTGCTAAATTGAAGCGTCGTCAGCTCCAAACGATCAGCAATTTCCTTCACCATACGCTCATATTCAGGCGAACCGGTCTTGGCATACACATCGAGCTTAGCATTTTCATCACCCTCAAAATCCTTGATGACACGGCGAGTGATAAGCTCCAAATCGCTCTTCGACGACGTAAAATTGATAAACGGACAGCCATAGACCAACGGCGGACACGAAATGCGCGCATGAACCTCCTTAGCTCCACAATCAAAAAACGTCTTGACATTGTCGCGGAGCTGAGTACCGCGAACAATCGAATCGTCGCAAAAAACCACCCTCTTACCATCGAGAATCGCACGGTTAGGAATAAGCTTCATCTTAGCGACGAGATCGCGGCGCGACTGATTGCCCGGAGTAAAACTGCGAGGCCACGTCGGAGTATACTTCAACACAGCCCGACGATAGGGGATACCGCGACCCTCGGCATAGCCGAGCGCATGACCGACACCCGAATCGGGAATACCGCAGACACAATCGGCCTCCGTCGGATCTTCCTTACCCATAGCCCGACCGCCGGCCTCACGCATATCCTCAACATTAATACCATTGTAATCACTCGCCGGGAAACCATAGTAAACCCACAGAAACGAGCAAATCTGCTCCCTGCGAGCAGGAGCTTGGAGCACCTCCATCCCATCGGGGCGCAAACGAACGATCTCACCCGGACCGATATCGCGGACAGTCGTATAGCCCAGATTCGGAAAAGCCGCCGTCTCGCTCGCAGCAGCATAAGCCCCCTCCTTCTTACCGATGACAATCGGCGTACGTCCGAGATAATCACGAGCACAGATAATCCCGTCCTCCGTCAGAATCAACATCGAACACGAACCCTTAATCTTCTTGTAGACAATATTAATACCATCCACAAAATTCTTGCCCATATTAATAAGCAAAGCGACAAGTTCCGAAGGATTAATCTTATTAGCCGAATGCTCGCTGAAATGAATTCGTTTTTCAAGAAGTTCGACCGCAATATCCTGTACATTAGAAATCTTAGCCACCGTCACCACCGCATAGCGTCCGAGATGCGAGTTGACAATGATCGGCTGCGGATCAGTGTCACTGATGACACCAAGACCCTGACAACCGACAAACCGGTCAAGCTCATCCTCAAACTTCGTTCGGAAATAATTCCGTTCGAGACTGTGGATACTGCGGTTAAACCCTGCTTCCGGGTCGTAAGTGACAATTCCCGCACGCTTAGTGCCGAGATGTGAGTGATAGTCCGTGCCGTAGAACAAATCGTCGACACAAGGCTTGGTCGAAATCGAACCGAAGAAACCTCCCATGATGTTTATGATTGGTGCTTTGAAAAATGAAAGTGCAAATTTACGGAAAATTCATGAAAAACGAACTCACCGCCACAAAAAACTAAGCCGAAATATAATTTCGAGCAAAAAAGAATCGGAGCCGCTATCGGGCGTGCGTCCGAAACTTCCACTTGTTAGACTGAATACATACTAAACAAACAATAAGAAAAAAACTTATTGCCAAGCCCCCTTCTTATTGGCTTAATTACTATATTATTCGAACCATTGCATATAAATAAGGTAAGTAAATATAATTCCGAGAGCCTCAAGCACACAGCCACCCGCCGTAGTTCTTGATCCAAGTTAATCAACAACGTTTTTTTGATAATCAAGCAAAGCCATCGCCACCACAGCCAAAAGTTCTTCATCTTCAATGCCGAGTTCTTCACTATTTATATCATTTTGAGCTAAAAATTCACGAGATAGCTCGACTAATATTTCTATATCTTTTGCGAAGACCCTTCGTCAATAGCCCTAGAATCTACTCCATTAGAAAGATTTATTAAAGCTGTTCCAAACTCTTGAACACCTTTCAACCCTTGATAAGACTCCTGCTCCTCTGTTGGTTCAAATTCCGAGTTTTGACATGAAACATAGACAACCATTCCAACCAACATAGTAATAACGGTTAATAGAAATTTTATTTCTTTCATTGTAATTATTTTTCAAAATCACAAAAAAAATTAAAAAGCAACTCAAATCCGCCCCAAAAAAAATTAAGAATCCTCATCTCGAATAATTATAAGACATGAAAATCAACGTATTCAGATAGAAATTATGTATATTTGTAACCACAGAATCCAACCCCCTCAACCCCAATGGACATCGAAACCCTCCGAGACTACTGCCTCTCGCTCCCCCTCGCCACCGAAGACTTCCCCTTCGACGACACCACCCTCGTCTTTCGAGTACTCGGCAAAATATTCGCCATGATCGACCTCGACCACACCGAATGGTTCGTCGTCAAATGCAACCCCGACTACGCCCTCGACCTGCGCGACCGCCACGACGAAATCAAAGCCGCATGGCACATGAACAAAAAACACTGGAACCAAATCAACCTCTTCGGCAACCTCCCCGACACCCTCATCCACACCCTCATCACCCACAGCTACTCGGAAGTCGTAAAAAAAATGACCCTCAAAACCCGCACCCAACACCCCGAAATCACCACTATACATTAATTATATATATACACACAACACTCACTCCGCCACCGACCGCCATCCCCCACCCTCACAACATCAACCACATCGCGAAGAGACACCCTCCCGGCATTTTGATTACTCACGAATTTTGAGTAAATTTGCCAAGCTATGAAATTCAGCCAAATTCCATCACACGACAACGTCAAGCGACAACTGCGCGACATGGTTGCCGACAAGCGTATTCCCCACGCACTGCTCCTCCACGGGCCCGCGGGAATAGGCAAGTTTATGCTCGCCCGAACATTCTCGCAATACCTTCACTGTCAATCACCCACCCCCGACGGCGAACCCTGCGGCGAATGCCCCTCGTGTCGCCAACACGAAACCTTCAACCACGTCGACACCCTCTACGTCTTCCCCATCGTCAAAACCGAAAAACTAACAGCACCCATCTCCGACGACTTCATCGAAGACTTCAAAGAATTTGTCAACGTCTCACCCTTCATGGACTTCGAACGGTGGGTAAGCAGCTTCGACAAGAAAAACGCCCAACCCGTCATCTACGTCAGCGAAAGCGACGCACTCGAACGCCGACTCGCCGTCACGACAACCGTCTCCAAATACAAGACCGTCATCATCTGGCTGCCGGAAAAAATGAACGAGCAGACAGCCAACAAACTGCTCAAACTCATCGAAGAACCCTTCTCCGACACCATCTTCATCCTCGTCTCCAACGACGCCTCAGCCATCCTCCCCACCATCTACTCCCGCTGTCGCCCCATCGAAATGAAACGCCTCAGCGACGAAACCATAGCCCGCCACCTCACCGAGCGGCTCGCACTCGACCCACAAGACGCAATGGCAATCGCCCACAACGCCGCCGGCAACATCAACGCCGCACTCCGCTCCATGGACGCCACAAGCGTCAGCCGAATGTTCTTCGACTACTTCGTCCGCCTCATGCGCCTCGCCTACCAGCGCGACGTCAAAGGAATGAAAGAATGGAGCACAGACCTCACCGCCCTCGGACGCGAACAGCAAATCAAATTCTACGACTACGCCTGCCGGCTCATACGCGAAAACTTCATCTACAACTTCAACCTCCCCGACCTCCTCTACCTCAACCGCGAAGAATCGCAATTCAGCAAAAACTTCGCCCGATTCATCACCGAAAATAATGCCGAACGCATCATAGCCGAAATGGACCGCGCCGCCACCGACATCGACGGCAACGCCAACGGCAAAATCGTCAACTTCGACTTCGCCATCAAGATGATCATACTCATCAAAAACTTCTAACATTGACACCGTTTCTCCAACAAGTCGCCTCAGCCTACGTCAGCAACGAACTCCACAACCTCGCCGACTACTGCTTCGTATTCCCCAACAAACGAAGCGGAGTCTTCTTCCGCCACTACCTGACCACCGAAGCCAAAGGTCAAACCTTCATAATGCCCGAAATCGGGACAATCGCCGAAGTCACCACCCGCTTCACATCGCTCACCGAAGCCCCCCGTCTCGACCAACTCTTCATCCTCTACGACGAATACCGCAAAATCTGCGCCGAAACCGCCGACGACAGCGACGACAGCAGCATAGTCGACTTCGACCAATTCATATTCTGGGGCGAAATGCTCCTCAACGACTTCAACGACGTAGACCTCTACCTCGTCGACCCCCACAAACTCTTCATCAACCTCAAACGCTTCCGCGAAGTCAGCGCCAACTACCTGACCGACGAACAAATCGACATCATCAACCGATACTGGGGCGAACAATTCGTCCACCGAAGCCCCGACGAATTTTGGAACCACCTCCACCAAGAACCCACCTCCCTCGAAAAAAAATTCCTCAAACTCTGGGAAATCCTCGACACACTCTTCACCCGCTTCACCCGCCGACTCCTCGCCGACGGCATCGGAACACGCGGAATGTTTGCCCGCAACGCCGTCGACCACCTCAGCCGGACATCCACCGCCCGACTCCCCTATCGACGCTACATCTTCATCGGATTCAACGTCCTGACCCTCGCCGAAATACGCATCTTTGAAAAACTCATGGCGCGAGGCATCGCCGACTTCTATTGGGACATGGCATCCCCCGCATTTGCCGACAAAGGCAACCGCGCCACCCACTTCATGCAGCGCAACGTCGAATGCTTCCCCTCCCTCTACGACCTCAGTCGCCTCTACCCCGCCCCCGCAACATTCCCCGAAATCCACATCTCAGGCATACCCACAGCATTCGGACAGACCAAAGCCGCCGGACTCCAACTCAACCAATGGATAGCCGACAGCTCGATAGCCAACCCCGCCGACGCCATCGACACAGCCATCGTCCTCCCCGACGAATCACTGTTCATACCGATGATCCACGCCGTCCCCGAAACCATCACAGCCCTCAACGTCACCATGGGCTTCCCCCTCAAAAGCACATCGATCTCATCACTGATGTCATCGATCGTCGCAATGCACCTCCGCGCCTCACACTCCAAAAACGAATGGAGCTACTACTACGAAAACCTCCGCGCCGTCCTCACCCACCCCCTCCTCCAAGCCATCGACCCCGACGGATGCAACTCACTCCTGCGACTCATGCTCGAACGCAGGCTCTACATGGTACCCGTCACCAAACTCACCGAAACAGCCCCGACACTCGGATTCATCTTCACACCGCTCCACAACACCGACAGCATCGAAGAAATCCACGCCTGCTTCTTCAACCTCATCGAAGGACTGCGCACCCACATCGCCGGTCACGAAGAATATAAAATCGAAAACTACTTCCTCGACACCTACCTCATCGAACTCGAAAACCTGCGCTCAGCCTGCATCCGACGCAACATCACAATGCGCAGCAAAACATTCATCGAACTCCTCCAACGCACCATATCCTCAGGCAGCGTCCGCTTCACAGGCGAACCGCTCGCCGGACTCCAAATCATGGGCGTACTCGAAACCCGCGCCCTCGACTTCGACAAACTCATCATGCTCTCGATGAACGAACACATCTTCCCCCACAAACAATACACCCGCTCGTTCATCCCCGACACCCTCCGCAAAAGCTTCGGCATGGCAACGACCGAACTCCAAGAATCGATCTTCGCCTACTCATTCTATCGACTCATCTCGCGAGCATCAAAAGTCCGACTCCTCTACGACGCACGCACCCTCAGCGGCAAAAACAGCGAAATCTCACGCTACATAGCCCAACTCCTCTACCTCTTCCCCCAATGCCACATCACCCACGACCTCGCATCGTTTGCCACCCACCCCGTCGACGAAGAACCCATTGAAATACCCAAAACACCCGACATCATCCGGAAACTGCGCGAATTTACGCCCCAAGGAGGTCGACACACCCTCTCGGCAACCGCAATCAACGACTACATCAACTGCCCACTCTCCTTCTACCTCAAACGCATCTGCCGCCTCGACCTCGACGAAGACATCACCGACTACATGGACTCCGGAACCTACGGAAGCATCCTCCACGAAGTAGCCGAACGACTCTACAAAGACATCCGCGGCGACCGCAACGAAGTCAAAATCACCACCGAAATCCTCGACCGCTTCATCAACGACGAAATCCGCATCGACCGACTCATAACAGAGCTGATCAACGAAAAATACAACCGCCTCCCCAAAGGCGACCTCACACCGCTCGTCGGCGAAAGCCTCGTCATCGGCAACGTAATGAAACGCTTCCTCATCCTCATGTTCCACCGCGAAAAAGCGATCGCACCGTTCGACTTCATCGACGGCGAACACAAAGTCGAAAGCACGATGAAAATCACCGACGACCTGACAGTCAACATCCTCCAATTCATCGACCGCATCGACCGAGTCTACCCCGGCGGACACTACGGCAAAAACCTCGGGCTGCTGCGCATCGTCGACTACAAAACCGGATCCGACAAAATCGACTTCAACTCCGTCGACGAACTCTTCGACACCGGCATCGAACATCGGCGCAAAGCAATACTCCAACTCATGTTCTATTGCAACGCCTACGCCGACAAAATCAACTACCACGGAGCAATCATGCCGCAAATCTACTCCTTCAAAAGCATAGCGACAACAGGATTGCCACCGTTGAAATACCAGAAAGAAGACCTCACGGACTACCACCTCATCAACGACGAATTTCTGGCACGCTTCCGAGCCACAGTCGCCGAAATGTTTGACCCCACCGTCCCCTTCACCCAAGCAGCCAACGACGACGCCTGCAAATATTGCAGCTTCAAACCAATCTGCCGCAAAAACTGATGAAACTCTACATCCACATCCCCTTTTGCCACTCGAAATGCGCCTACTGCGACTTCTATTCGACACCGCGACGCGAATGGATGGAAGCCTACGTCGACGCAGCAATCAACGAATGGGACATCCGCTCACAGACACTCGACGAACCGATCGACACCCTCTATCTCGGAGGCGGAACCCCCTCATCGCTCCCCGTCAGCCAACTTGACCGCCTCCTCAAAGCCCTGCCGCTCGACCCCGCCACCCTCCGCGAAGCCACAATCGAAGCCAACCCCGAAGACGTCGACAGCGAATGGGTCAGATTCATCACCGGCGAAACACCGCTGCGGAGAGTCAGCATGGGACTGCAATCATTCTCCGACACCGAACTGCAATTCATCGGCCGTCGCCACACCGCCCACCGAGCCGCCGAAGCCATCGCCACCCTCCGCAAAGGCGGCATCGACAACATCAGTTGCGACCTCATCTACGGACTCCCCGGTCAGGACATCGAATCGTGGCAACGCTCACTGTCGACCCTCATCGACCTGCGACCCGAACACCTCTCAGCCTACCTCCTCTCCTACGAACCCGGCACACGCCTCAACGCCATGCTCGAACGAGGCAAAGTCACCGAAGCCTCCGACGAACTCGCCGAAACCATGTATGCCCACCTCTGCGAAGCCACCGCCGCAGCCGGCTATCGCCACTACGAAATCTCAAACTTCTCACTTCCCGGACGCGAAGCCATCCACAACTCATCATACTGGGACGGCTCACCCTACATCGGACTCGGCCCGGGCGCACACTCGTGGAACGGCACAGTCCGCTCCTTCAACCCCTCAAACCTCAAAGACTACATAGCCTGTCGGGGCGAAGGCTTCGGAATCATCGACGAAGAAACCGCCGACAATCGCTTCAACGACATGCTCATCACCCGTCTGCGCACCTCGCGAGGCATCAGCACCGACGAAATCCGCCGTCAATTCGGCTCAGCGATAGCCGACGAATTTGCCGACCAATGCCGCCCCCTGCTCCGACGCGGACAGCTCACCCTCACCGCCGACAACCGCTACATAATCCCCGAAAACCGATGGCTCACGTCCAACTCAATCCTCCTCGACCTCATCCGCGTCGACGATGACGACGAACAATGACGAAAAACGATGAACAAAGAACCCGTTTATATCAAAATTCGGTTTTGATATATCCGTGATTTTTCCGTAAATTTGCATCCATAGATACACGGCTATCACACTAAACTTTTATCATCGAACGCTATATGGCATTTTTCAATTTCCTTTCGAAGAAAAGCGAACGAATCAAATTCCCGTTCAAAACCGATATACACTGCCACATTCTTCCGGGTGTGGACGACGGTTCGCCCAATGTCGAAACCTCGGTCGAACTCATCAAGCGGATGCAAAACTGGGGCATCGAACGCATCATTGCCACCCCCCACATCACCGAGTCGACGTTTCAAAACACCCCCGATGTCCTCGACCCTGCACTCCACGAACTCAACAACGCGCTCTCGACAGCCGACATCGATGTCGACCTCTCGCGTGCGTCGGAAAACCGCATCGACGACTTTTTCCGCGAGCAGTTTGCCGCCGGACTGATCACGACGTTCCCCAATCAATACATCCTCGTCGAAAACTCGTTTCTGCAAGAGCCTTGGCAGCTCGACCAATTCCTATTTGACCTGAAAGTCAAAGGTTTCACCCCGATTATGGCTCATCCGGAGCGTTACTACTACTATTTCGAGGAACACCCCGAACGCTACGACCAGCTCCACCGCGCAGGGACGCTCTTTCAAATCAACGTCCTCTCGCTCGCCGGCGCATATTCCAAGAAAGAAAAACGGACGGCTGAAAAACTCATCGAGAAGGGCTACGTCGACTTCCTCGGGACTGACCTCCACAATGCACGCCACGCCGACATCATCGACGAATATCTGCAAACCAAGGAGGCACGCCGCCACTTTGCGGCTCTCGAAGGACGTTTGAAAAACGACACGGCGTTTATCTAATCCGAGAATGAGGACGCAAACCGTTTGCGCCAAATCTTGGATTTCTATCGACGAATCAAAGACTCCTCATCATCTCGAAAAAAAATTATCTTGAACCGGGCTTTGCGAAGCCCGGTTCAACTTTTTTGGGGCGACGGCGAGAAATTCGGTTTGGCGGCAGCGAGAAATTCGGTCAACTCCGGCAAGCGGCGCAGACACTCCTCGCGTCCGAGATTGTAGACGGCACGAATCTTCTCGGGATTCATCTCCGTGCGCCCGATCGGGAGGGGTTCGGCAGGCGCGATGACCAACGTCTCGCCCCGCGCTTCGCTTGCATGAACATAGTCGAGCTGCGAATTGTACATTTCATGTCGACGCGCCATAGCCTCAACGATTTTCGGATAGCGCGGCATGAGGAGCTTGAACGCCCATTTCGACGCCGGACGCTTGCGATAGTCGAGCGGCTGGGTCAGCACGACGACGTTGCGCTCAAAGCCCTGACGCTGAAAGTAGGCGAGCGGAATCGAGTCGCTGATGCCGCCGTCGAGCATCAAATGTCCGTCGGCCACTCGGACGGGGCGCGTCACGACGGGCATCGAAGCCGATGCTCGAAGCCATTCGAGCGCGTCGTAGTCGACATGGGTCATGCGATAGTAGACAGGCTCGCCGGTGGTGACATCGGTGCAGACGATGTGAAACTCCATCGGGTCGGCCTCGAACGTGGCCGTGTCAAAGATGTCGAGTTCGAGGGGCATAGTGTGGTAGGCAAACTCTGCTCCGACGAGGTTGCCGGAGGTCAGTAGCGAACGCAGCCCCATGTAGCGCGGGTCATTGCAAAAGCGCAGATTGTAGCGCAAGACTCGTCCCGGCTGGCGGGATTTGTAGTTACACCCGAAGCTCGATCCGGCAGAGACTCCGACGAGTCCGTCGAAATCAATGTCGTGTTCCATCATTACGTCGATGACTCCGGCTGTAAACAGTCCGCGCATCGCTCCTCCTTCAAGCACAAGTCCGGTTCGCATAGTCAAAAAGTGTCTGCCGTGTGTGGGGTTTCTAAAAAAAACGGTTAGTGATTGTTGTTTTGACGGGAATTTTTGATTTCCTCCGTCAAAGTTACGACTTTTTTGCGTCGGTTCACTGCATTTCGGTCAGATATTTCCAATAGCGGACGGGCATATCCTGACGCTGTTTGCGCGGATTGGCTCGCTCGGCGATGGCGATGTGTTTCACATAGTCGCGCCAAAGTTGTTGGCAGAGTCGCTCGTCGGGAGCCATCAGCTCGTCGGAGAGTCGTCCGGTGGAGATGTGGTAGGCTTCGGAGCGGAATACGATTCGGTGTGCTTCGCTGCCGTCGTAGTGATAGCCGTAGTCGCGCGCCCGATCGTAGATGATGAACGGTTGGTCGGCAAAACGGTCGGTGAAGTGGTTGACGACAAAGGGCAGTACGTCGAAAATCGGTTCGATCATCGAGAAGTATGTCCCGTCGGCGGCTTTCTGAAATCTCACAAACTGAATCAACCTCCACGCTTCGCTTCTGACTCGCTTGGCTTCGTTGACGACGGCAAGGACTGCGGGGTCGGAGAAGTCGTGGTCGATGGAGACGGGCGATGTCACCGCCCGACTGACGAATTGCAATGCCAGTAGCGGAAAGTCGGGGTTGTCGGTCAGGAATGCCGCTGCCAATGCTGTCGAGGCGGCTTTCGAGACGGATGTGAGGAGTTTGCGCCAGACTCGTTGAGCCTTGGCGAGATCGGTCGTGATGTCGCGGACGACATCGGCAAACAGCGGAAGCGGAGCCTGCGGCGGCAGAAGCGCGTCGGGGTGTTCCTTCCGTTGAAAGGAGTCGAAGACGGCTGTCAACAGTCCGTCGAAGCTCCCGTCGAAACGATAGATGACCGTCTGTTCAGTCATGATGTGAAGTCAAACGAGAGTTGAAGCGGAGAGTCGTCGCGCCGTCTCTTGGGGGGCGCGGTCAGGATTCGCCTGACGAAGTCGGGCGAGGTGTCGGCAATCGAGGCTGCGGAGAGTTCGCCGCAGGTGATGAAGTACTTTGCCCGTTTCATGACGACGCCGATTTTCGACAAGTGCGATGAGTTGAGATGTCGGAACCGACGTGCGTTGACTATCAATGCCGCCGACCTGACTCCGATGCCGGGCACTCGGAGTATCATCTCGTAGGGCGCACGGTTGACGTCGATCGGGAATGCTTCGGGGTGGCGCAACGCCCACCCGAGTTTCGGGTCGACTTCAAGGTCGAGGTTGGGGCTGGCTTCCGGGGCAATTTCTTCGGCTTTAAACTGATAGAAGCGCATCAGCCAATCGGCTTGGTAGAGCCGATTTTCACGGACGAGCGGCGGCTGTTTCAACGCCGGCAGACGGGTGTCGTAGGTGTTGATCGAGACGTAGCCCGAGTAGTAGACTCGACGCATCGAGGGCATCCCGTAGAGTGCCGAGGAGGTTAGGAGGATGTCGCGGTCGGTGTCGGCCGACGCGCCTACGATCATCTGTGTGCTCTGTCCGGCGGGGACGAATTTCGGGACACGGCGCAGCCGTTTCCTGTCTTCCTGAGTTTCGAGGACTCCTTGGCGGATATAGCTCATCGGTGCATAGATGCTTTCATAGCTTTTGTCGGGCGCAAGATATTTGAGCGACTGCTCGTTGGGGATCTCGATGTTGACACTCATACGGTCGGCATATCGTCCCGCTTCGTTGATTAGTTCTTGCGATGCTCCGGGGATGCTTTTGAGATGAATATATCCGTTGAATCGGTGCACTTCGCGCAACTCTTTGGCGATGCGTGCAATCCGCTCCATTGTGTAGTCGGGATTGCGAACGACTCCGGAACTCAGAAATAGCCCCTCGATGTAGTTGCGGCGATAGAATTCCATTGTGATGTCGACCACTTCGGAAACCGACAATGTCGCTCGCGGGATGTCGTTGCTCCGACGGTTGATGCAGTAGGCGCAATCATACTTGCAATAGTTTGTCAGCATGATTTTCAATAGCGCGATGCAACGTCCGTCGGATGCAAAACTGTGGCAAATTCCGACGCCGCCGACGGTGTTGCCGACACCTTTGCCGTTGTTTCGACGCACTGTCCCGCTCGACGAGCAGGAGACGTCGAATTTGGCGGCGGCTGCCAAAATTTTCAGTTTATCGAGTGTTGCTTCTGTCATGATGATGCAAAGTTAATACCGAGGGTGAGCAAAATCAGAACACATGCAAGTTAAAAGAAGTTAAGAAAGGGAGAAAAATCGTCGCAAGCGTCAGCCCGAGCATGATGATGACTCCGACGATGTAGCCCCATAGGATGAGCGTGAGCCATAGGGGTTGCGACGATTCGCTGACAAGTGTCGGGATGTCGGCGGCGGCGGCGGCGCCCATGGCTGGTTAACGGTTGATTTTGAGAGGAATGACGAGGGTATGGAGATTATTTTGAGGCGTTTTTGCGCTCGATGAGTTCGAGGATTTCGCGCAGGTCGTCGTCGGTCATTTTTTCGGTCTCGACGAGGGCTGAGACGGCATTTTTATAGGAGTTGTTGAAGTAGTCTTTGACTAATCGAGCGAGGGAGCGTTTCATGAAGTCGTCTTTGCTCGCGATGGCGTAGTAGCGGTAGGTCGAGCCGAAGGTTTCATGTCCGACGTGCCCTTTGTCTTCGAGTATGCGGACTGTGGTCGAGAGGGTGTTGAAGTGGGGTTTGGGTTCGTCGTGGAAGGCGAGCATTTCTCTGACAAACAGCGGGCCGCGCTCTCAAAGCATATTCATGATGACTAATTCTTTCTCGGTCAACATCGATGGTTTTCGTCCGGGTTTCATTGTTATTGTGTATATATATTAACTAGGTGTTTTTTTCGGTGAGGGTGATGCGGAACCAAATATTACCACAAGCGAACTATATATTTAGTTGTCACTCTGCAAATAGATAACTAAAAATTAACGCCACCAAACTAATTTAACAGTTTAGTGGCGTTAATTATGGTTAATTCGGATGTAATCCGATGTTTATCAGAATAGTCGGCAGGAGAAGCGGACGCTGAGGACGGGGTAGACGCTGAATGTGTTCATGATGTCGACGTAGTCGCCCGGTTTGCCTTTGATGTTTTCGAGGTCGGTGATGACGGTGCCGTCGTGGGCGATGAGTTTCGGTGAGCCGCCCCACATCATGACTCCGCAGTCGACGTCGAGTTTGAAGCGGTGGGAGGGGTCGAGGTTGCTCGTGTAGCCTAGGCCGAGGTAGGGTTTGAATGAGTTGACGAAGGCTCGCGCGCTGACTGTTCCGTCGCTGTCGGGCTGCATCATGTAGGGTTTGCCGTCTTTGAAGTCGCCGACGTGGATGCCCATGCGTCCGGTGTTTTGGAATTTTTCACGCATTTCGTCGATCATGAAGGGGTCGAGGTAGACGTCGCCGTTTGCGCCGCTGTAGATCGGTTCGTCGTAGATTGCGTCGTCCATGATGCGGTCGTAGAAGTTGTTGTAGATGTTGACGGCGAGGAGTGAGGGCATTTCGCCCATGGTGTTGACGGCTTTGGCAATTTTGCGCGAGCCGACGTAGAAGCCGGCTGTGACGCGCCAGCCTTTGGATGCCCACGGGAAGTAGTCGACGAGGAGTTTGGCGTTGGTCATTGTCGGCGTGCCGTTCATTTCAACTTTGTCGTCGACATCGATGCCGGTCAGTGATTTCATGTAGCCTTGCAGTTTGTCGAAGTTGCCGACGTTGACTCCGCCGTCAGCTGTGTAGCTTTGGAGGCTGAACGACATGGGGACTTCGATGTGGGGTGTGTAGTCGACTCCGGCGCGGATGCGGAAGCGGTCGGTTAGGTGGGTCGAGAGGTCGATGCCGATGCCTGTCGAGCCGAGGGTGACTCCGACGTCGAGGTGGTTGAAGATGTTGGGGTCAGGCGCGGCGGGAGTGGTGAGCGACTCGACGTCCTGCGCACTGAGCTGCGCGGCTGCAATCATTCCTAATCCGGCTAAAAGTGCTACTCGAAGGCGCATTTTTATGGTGTTGAAACGTGACATTCGTTGTTTGGTCTGATGATGTTAGTGAAATGTGATGATTTATTCCGTAAAAAAAGTTGTATCAACTTGTGGGTCATTGCATACTGTCGCACAAAGGTAATAAATTATTCCAAAATTCAGAAAATTCAGAATGTTAAACTTTTTTTTCGTTAAAAGTAAATATAATTCATATAAAATTCTTATCTTTGCCACTCAATAGATCTATATATGGGATTCCATACACCTATCTTACTTAACAGAACTTTGACTATTTTAATTACAGACTTTTATGCATCAACTTAACACACTTTTACGTTGCTCCAGACTCCGCGCTATGCACGGACTATGACTTTATGTGCGAGATCGAGCACATATCCCATACAGCTATCAATCAACAGCAAAATTTTTACATACAAAACATACATATTTAAATTTAATCAAACAGACAATGAAGAAACGATTCATTACAGGTCTGCTTCTTATGGCTCTCACTGCCGGAGGATTCAGCACTTTCACCTCGTGTAAAGACACTGATGAAGATCAGTGGGCCGAGCTTAACGGTCAGCAGGTAGACATGCATGCCCTGATTAAGCAATTGCAAGATCAGATTGCTGCAAACAAAGCCGCTAACGATCAAGCTATTCAAAAATTGCTTGACAAAATCAACAGCGTTGAAGGTCAGATTCCGTCTGACGAAGAAATCAAACAAATCGCTCAAACGCTCATCAAAGATTGGGCTCTTAAATCAGAACTCGACGCAGTTGACAATCGTCTCAAAGAAGTTGAGGAATGGATTAAAAATCATAAAGACTCCGGAAGTGACTGCAACTGTCCATTCGATGCTGATCAGGTAGCCAAGCTTATCGCTATTGCCGGACAGAGTGAGAACATCAATCAATTTTTCGCAGAAGATGGCAGCTTAAAAGACCTCACTGACGAAATCGCTGCTCTTAAAAAAGCCCTCTATGGCGACGACACCAACAAGGGTCTTGTAAATACTGTTGCCGGTCTCGAAGAATGGTTTAACAATATCGGCATGACTCCCGCCGAATTCCAAGAGAACGTTAAACAAGGCGAGTGGGTTAAAGCTCACAAAGATGCTCTCGAAGCTCTCGAAGCCAAGAAAGATGAAATCGCCCTCCTTAACAAAGACGCTCTCAATGCGCTCAACACATACGCTCAAGATCTCAGCAAGATCAACGAAATGTATAACTTGCTCTTCCCCGAAGGCGTAAGTGAAGGAATGTGGAGCTACAGCACTGTTATTTCAGAAATCGAGGCTCTCAAAAACCGTCTCAACAGCATTTCACAGTGCTCTTGCGATCTCTCCGCACTCCAAAGCCAAGTAAATTCGATCCTCGGTCGCATCAACGAAATGGTGACAAGCCTCATTCTTCAAGCTTCAACCAACTCGATCTACGGTTCGCTCAACACTCCGTTTGGCGTTAACTCGATGGTGCTTGCTTCTTACTATGGCATCAACACTACCGGTATCACCGAATTCCCTGTTTCAGGCGTAGGTGCTGAATGTAACCTCTCTGAGTCTCAGGACGATGTTGATTGGTCAACTATCCTCAACGGCGACAACTATCAAGTGGCTGAACAAATCGCTCGTCTTGCTGACAATGGCGAGGCTTATCTCGGTCAACTTTGGTTTACCGTTAACCCCGGCACTGTAAACAACCTCAACGTCAATAACTTCGCTCTCGTCAACAGTGCAGAAAAAGTTTCGCCCGTTAACCTCTACAACGTTACCAAGGACGACGAAACAGTTCTCTCGTTCGGCGTTGGTTCACGCGCAGCTGGCAACGGCAACGGTCTTTACAGCGCAGTTGCTACAGTAGCTCCCGACAAACTCAACTCAATCAAAGTCAACCTTGATTCAGAATTGAAGAGCACTCTCTCTGCCGCTGTCAAGGATCGCACTGCTTCTGACATGGGCAAGATGATCAAGGCTATCTACTATCAGCTCCAAAACGTATGCGATGCTAACGCTCTCCGCTACTCTTGGGGTTCACCCGTAAACAAGGTTTACTCTAACTACGGTCTTGCTGCTACTGCAATCAAACCTCTTTCGTTTGCAGCTCTCAAAGATCTCAACATCAACCGTAAGTTCCCGACTTTCGGCAGCATCGAGTTGAGCAAAGACCTCGTTGACCTCGGTCTCGAATCGTTTAAGATTGGCAATGTTTCTCTTGACATCGACCTCAACATCGAATCTATCAAGATCGACGCTGTCGGCAACACTGTCATCTCTGTTAAGATTCCCAAGCAGTATGACGTAAATGTTGACGCTGAAGGTTCAGGCACAGCTACTCTTCCCGCAAACTGGGAAAACGATCCCTCTATGTATGACATCATCGACGTTGACATCACCGGCGATCTCCAAGCCGTTGTTGACAAAATCCAAGACTCAATCGACGAATGGATCTACGGCGTTCCCGGCAATGAAAACAAACCCGGTCTCAATGCTCAGATCAACGCTGCTATCAAAGAAGCTGTCGACAAAGCATTCAACAACCCCGAAACCGGTCTCATCGCTAGCATCGAAAAGCAGGTTAACGACATGATGGGTGATATCCAAGGCAAGCTCGACTCTGTTGTCGACAAGATCAACAAGGATTACCTCAACAAGGTTAACTCTCTTATCGATAAGTACAACACCGTTGCTGAACGCATCAACAACGCTCTCTCAAATCCGAACCACTATCTCCAAGCAATGACTATCTATCGCAAGGCTAACGGCGGTTTCGGCATCCTCAGTAACGACCCGACTCGTCCTACCCAGTTCAAGGGCAACGGCGAAGCTATCGAACTCTGGGCTACTACTTACAACTTTGAAACTCTCTGCCCCTCGTTCAAGAAGATCGTCGGCGTTTCAAAAGTTACCAAGAACGGCTCAATCGACTGCCCCGAACTCGCTGCCGCAGCTAACAAGACTATGGCTAAGGTTATGGAAGGTCATCAGAACCAAGTAGCTCTCGACGTTAAGGGCGCAACCAACGGCGTTTACACCTACGAAATCGTTTATCAGGCACTTGACTACAGCGGCTACACTTCAACTGCTAAGTGCTACCTGCAAGTTATCCGATAATCAATAAATCGTCAAGGCTCAAAATTTTAGAAAAACAAACGACATGAAAATTAATAAATTATTCCTATCAGCTTCATTGGCTCTCTGTGCAGCTTTCACAGCCAACGCACAAGAGGCAGCCGAGGAGACTGAATATGTATTCCAGCCCCACTGGTATATCCAAGGTCAGGTTGGTATGCAGGAGACCTTGGGCGAAACCAGCTTCGGCAAACTTGCTTCGTTCAACGCCCAAATCGGCGCAGGCTACCAATTCAACCCCGTTTTCGGTGCTCGCCTCATCTTCAATAGCTGGACCAGCAAGGGTTCGATCACTCTCGACGGCAAACGCTCGAATTGGAAGTGGAACTACATCGCTCCCACTGCCAACGTCACTATGGATCTCGTGAACCTCATCGGCGGTTTCAACCCCGAACGTCACATCAACGCAGGTCTCTTTGCAGGTATCGGTGCCAACATCGGTTACAACAATGACCAAGCCAACGACGTGAATGCTGCACTCTCAGCCAGCACTTACAGCAGCATGGATGCTAACGCTCGTCCCGACGTGCTCCGCAAACTTTGGGATGGCTCGAAGGCTCGCTTCGTAGGTCAGTTCGGTGTGTATGCCGACTACAAACTTACCGACAACATCAAACTCGGTCTCGAACTTCAAGCCAACGTCCTCCCCGACGGTTACAACTCGAAGAAAGCCGGCAACGCTGACTGGTATTTCAACGGTCTCGTAGGCGTTAAGTATGCTTTCGGAACAACATTCACCAAGCAGAAACGTCAGAAACACACTTGCTGCGCAGAACCCGAAACGAAGATCGTTGAGAAAATCGTTGAAGTTCCCGTAGAGAAAGTTGTTGTCAAAGAGGTCATCAAGGAAATCCCCGCACCTCTCGCACGCGACGTGTTCTTCAAGATTTCGACTACCAAGGTAACGAAAGACGAAATGTATAAAGTTGCCGAAGTTGCTCGCTACATGAAGGAAAACCCCGACAGCAAGGTGACTGTTACAGGCTATGCCGACAAGGGCACCGGTTCAATGAACCTCAACCTCCGTCTGGCTTCGCAACGTGCACAAGCTGTCGTTAAGGCCCTCACCGAAGAGTATGGCATCGATTCAAGCCGCATCATCTCTAAGAGCATGAGCGCAAACGATGCCGAGCCTTACAGCTCTCCCGCTCTCAACCGTGTGGCTATCTGCATTGTTAAATAACGATTCCAATCGTTAATAATAAGCACTCTCATCGGGGCTGTGTCAATCATGACACAGCCCCGATTTGTAGTTTTAACATATTCAATACGTTATATTTACGCAATTTGTAGTAACTTTGCAACTCGGCTACCGACAGCCGAGGATTCAACACATTTTTTTCTTATACATATTTATATATATATTACATATACCCTATTCTAAATGAAAAAAATCTTTACTTCACTTTGTGCAACGGCAATAGCCATCTCTGCGTTTGCTGAAATCACCGGCGATGGGTACTACCGCATCAAAAACTACAAAACCGACCGCTATATCTACGTCCTTGACAATAAAGGTTCTCTCAACTTCCAAGCTCAGACCGCCGAACTCGGCGCAATCGAAGTCTGGAAAGGCGACGACAAAGAAGTTTCCGACCCGGCTACAATCATCTATGTCGACAATATCTCCGGCGGTCAATACAATCTCCAAACCCAAGGAACGGGCGTGCAGGAAATCATCAACCATCCCGTCAACATCCGTCTGATGAACAAAACTACGGGCATCTACGCAATTTTCGGCTCTTATAGCGGCGCTACGAAATATATCGGCGACGCAACCATTGCCGGAACCCTCATCAACAAGGCGCAGGGCTCTCTCTCGACCCTCAACAACGGCGACAACTACCGTTGGTATTTCAATCCGCTGACCACTGACGACAACAGCGAATATTTCGGCATTCTTCCCGAGTTGACCGACGGAACTGCCTACTACTCGTCGCTCTACGCCAATTTCCCCTTCTCGACCCACTCGGCAGGCATGACCGTCTACACCGTCAGCCAGATTTCTAACGGCACTGCCTACATCAAAGAGGTCACCGGTACTGTTGCCGGCGAAACGCCCGTCATCATCAAATGCTCGTCTGACAAACCCTCGGGCAACAAGCTCAACATCGGCGGCACCGGTAGCGCTGTCAGCGACAACAAGCTCAAAGGCGTCTATTTCAACATCGACAAGACCAATCACCATCACCAGACTGCCTACAACAAGGCGACGATGCGTGTCCTCGGCAAACTTGCCGACGGCTCGATTGGTTTCGTCACGTCTGACGAAGCATTCCTCCCGCGTAACCGCGCCTATCTCGTAGTCCCCGAAGGCACTCCCTCGGAGCTTAAAATCAAGCTCGCCGAAGCCGGTATCAACGACATCGCAGCCGACAGCAATGCTGCTATCATCAGCGTCACCGGGCGCGTCCTGACCGTCGACGGAGCTGCATCAGCTGAGGTCTACAATGTCACCGGTCAACTCATCTTCCGCGCCAACGGCAACGGTGCGTCGACCTCCCTACCCGCTCCCGGCATCTACATCGTCAAAGCCGGCTCGACAACCGCAAAAGTCCTTGCTCGCTAAATCATCGAGAGTTGCGGCAGCGGCATTCATTGTGTAACTGTCCCTCCTGCCCATCAACTCCAACAATTGCATAAAAAAAGCTAACCGCTTCGGTCACTAAGAACCGAAGCGGTTAGTTTTTTCTATTCTAATCTATGTATATCAGTCTGTTGCTCTTAGGCAAGTAACTTGTCGACAAGACCTTTGACATGAGCGGCAGTGAAGCCGAATTTCTCGTCGAGCACCTTGTAGGGGGCAGATGCTCCGAAGTGGTCGAGACCGAACACTACGCCGTCGGCTCCGACGATTCCGCGGAGTGTCGAGGGCAGACCGGCTGTGAGACCGAACGCGGGGACTCCGGGGGTCATCACTGAATGACGATATTCAGCGTCCTGCTCGAAGAACAAGCCAATCGACGGAACTGAAACGACACGCGCTTTCTTGCCTTCGTCGGCAAGCTGAGCGGCTACCTCGCAGAGGAGCGACACTTCCGATCCGTTGGCTACGAGAATCACGTCGGGGTTAGCAGCTTCGACAACTACATAGCCGCCGCGACGACATCCGGCATTGGCTTCGGCAAAGCGATCACCCGAAGCTGCGGGGATGTCGGGAAGATTCTGACGCGAGAGCACGAGAGCCGACGGAGTCTTGGTGTTTTCCATCGCCATAGCCCAAGCGACCGAAGTCTCGGCAGCATCGGCGGGACGAAGCACGAGCATCGACGGTTCGCCGTTTAAGTTGCGGAGTTCTTCCATCAGACGCAACTGAGCTTCCTGCTCCACGGGTTCGTGGGTCGGGCCGTCTTCGCCGACACGGAAAGCGTCGTGTGTCCAGATATACTTGATCGGGAGCTCCATGAGAGCAGCCATGCGGACTGCGGGCTTCATATAGTCGCTGAACACGAAGAATGTGCCACACGCGCCAATGACACCGCCGTGGAGCGCGATACCGTTCATGACGGCAGCCATCGTAAGCTCCGAAACGCCTGCATGGAGGAATGCTCCCGAGAAATCGCCGGCAACAAACGGATGAGTCTTTTTGAGGAACGCATCGGTCTTGTCGGAATTTGCGAGGTCTGCCGACGATACAATCATATTGCCCACCTTCTCGGCAAGCACTCCGAGGACATCGGCAGAAGCCTGACGCGAAGCAATGTTTGCCTTATGGGGAATAGACTTCCAGTCGATAGCGGGAAGTTCGTTGTTGAGATACGAGTTGAGTTCCTTGGCGAGTTCGGGGTTTGCAGCTTCCCAAGCAGCCTGCTCCGCACGGCGAGCCTTCACGATTTCGCGAAGTTCGTTGCGACGAGCGTCGTAGAGAGCCTTAACATCGTCGAAAATCACCCACGGATTTTCGGGATCTGCACCAAGATTTTTCATCGAAGCAGCATAGTCGGCACCCGATGCGCTAAGGGGCTGACCGTGGGTCGAGCACTGACCTTCAAAGTTTGAACCGTCGGCCTTAACGACGCCCTTACCCATCACGGTCGTGCCGATGATGATTGTCGGACGCTCTTTCTCGCCCTGAGCGGCTACGATAGCCTTAGCGATTTCAACGGGATCGTTGCCGTTGATTTCAATAACGTTCCAGTGCCATGCACGATATTTGGCAGCGACATCCTCGCGGTCTACGGCATCGACCATGGTCGAAAGCTGTACGCCGTTGCTGTCATAGAACATGATGAGGTTGCTCAATCCGAGGTAGCCGGCAAGACGACCTGCGCCCTGAGAGATTTCTTCCTGAATACCGCCGTCGGAAATGAATGCGTAAGTCTTATGGCTGAGCCATTCGCCGAAACGCGCAGCTAGAAAACGCTCGGCAATCGCACTACCGACAGCCATTGTGTGACCCTGACCAAGGGGGCCCGAAGTGTTTTCCACACCGCGTTCGGGGTGGAGTTCGGGGTGACCGGGGGTCGGCGAACCCCACTGACGGAACTGTTGAAGTTCGTCGATCGAGTAGTGACCGAAAAGAGCCAACACACTGTAAAGCATCGGCGACATGTGACCGGGATCGAGGAAGAAACGGTCGCGACCGAGCCACTTACCGTCGTCGGGGTCAGTGATCAAAAACTGAGAATAGAGCACATTGACAAAGTCTGCGCCACCCATAGCACCTCCGGGATGACCGGATTTTGCCTTTTCAACCATCGATGCAGCGAGAATACGAATATTGTCGGCCGCATGGTTAATTGCTGTCAAATTCATGAATTCTATTGTATTATCTTTAATTAGTTTATTAAATAATCTTAAAAGACGAATGGAGAGCAATGCAAATATAGCAATTAAAAACGGATTTATTATCATGTTTTCAGGAATTTGACACACATTATTTTCGATTTCACCGACACCCTTTTTGAGATTTTTACAATAAGTCGGTGACATAGCTGACAATAAGGCGGGAGGGCGTGCAGAGTATGTCAGAAAACATATCTTCTTTATATACAAAATCCAAAAAAAATTTCTAAATTTGTCGGATGATAGTTCATATCATACCCGAATCCATTAGGACAAACAACAATTTCAAGGAAATAAAAATTAAGTTCAATAATTATCAACAAATCTTTCTACCTAAAAATCAATGGAAACCAACACTAAAAGCAACTCGCGAATAGTTGCCATTGTCACCATGTTTTTCATCTTCGCGATGATTTCATTTGTTACCAACATGGCAGCCCCCTTTGGCAACATCTGGGGCTTTCGCTACGAATGGGCAGGCATGGCAGGCAACCTCATGAACTTCACCGCCTACCTCTTCATGGGCATCCCCGCCGGTAATATGCTCATCCGCTACGGCTACAAAAAAACAACTCTCATCGCTCTCGCAGTCGGCGCAATCGGTCTCGCAATCCAGCTCCTTTCGAGCGTGGTCGGCGACAACATCGTGGTCATCGACGGCGCAACGCCCACAACCCTCAACCTCTTCATCTACCTCCTCGGTGCATTGGTCTGCGGCTTCTGCGTATGTATGCTCAACACCGTGGTCAACCCCATGCTCAACCTCCTCGGCGGTGGCGGCAACAAGGGCAACCAGTTGATTCAAACCGGTGGCTCTCTCAACTCTCTCTCCGGCACACTCACCCCGATGCTCGTCGGCGTGTTGGTCGGCACACTCACCCCGAAGACAACCATGGCAGCCGTATCGCCGCTCGTCTTGACCGGTATCGTAATCTTCGTCTTGGCATTCATCATCATCTCGTTCATCAAGATTGAAGAACCCCAAGCCAACCTCAGCAAGGTCAAATACGAACACAGCCCCTTGGCTTTCCGCCACTGCCTTCTCGGCGTCGTTGCCATCTTCTTCTATGTCGGCATCGAAATCGGTATCCCCGGCGAAATGAACGCATGGATCAGCCGTATGCCATTTGAAGGCGCAGCAGCCGTTGCAGGCTCATTGGCAGCTCTCTACTGGCTTCTCATGCTCGTCGGACGCTTTTGCAGCTCGATCATCAGCGGTTCAATATCGTCACGCGCTCAGATGCTCACCGTATCGTCGGTAGCCATCATCCTCGTGCTCATCGCAATCCTCCTCCCCGAATCCGTCACCTTCAAACTCCCCGAAATCAAGTTCCTTAACATCACTAGCGGCGAAGTCCCCATGAAATGTCTCTTCCTCCTTCTCTGCGGTCTCTGCACCTCAGTCATGTGGGGCGGCATCTTCAACCTCGCCACCGAAGGTCTCGGCAAATACACTGCCAAAGCATCGGGTCTCTTCATGACAATGGTAGTCGGCGGCGGCATCATGCCCTTCATCCAAGACTACATCGGTCGCACTGTAGGCTATGTGTCAAGCTACTGGCTCGTCCTCGCAATGCTTGCCTACATCTTCTTCTACTCTCTTGTCGGCTATAAAAACGTCAACAAAGACATCCCCGTAGAATAATCGACTCTATTTGTCAGTTGCACAACAATAACCCAAAACGAGGTCTGAGCCACGCTTCCGAGCCGATCAGACCTCGTTTTTTTTTCAATAAAACCTATCACAACCTACTGCTAACTCTACCTACTTAACCGACATTCCCGACGTGACGACGACTCCTAACACAATGATGTATCTCTTAGGAGCCTGCTCGATGTTCTACGACTATGTCAACGGACTGCGAATCAACTGCGCCTGCCGACTCCTCAAATCCACCTCTACCCCCATAAAAGTCATAGCCGAAGCCTCGGGCTACAACAGTCCGCAACCCTTCATCCGCGTATTCAAATGCATAAAACGAATGAGCCCGACCGAATACCGCACCCTCAAAAACACCCCAATCCGAAAGTAACGACTAACGACAATAAAACTAACTATCCAACTAAAAATCTTTCAAAGCAACAATAAAAATAAAAGGTTATCAAATAAATGTTGTATCTTTGCGAATATCAAATCATAAAAACAATCAATAGTATAATACAGATATAATAATCTAAAATAACATATTATCAATTAGCGTTTGCTATTTATTCGAGATACTCCTAAAATTTGGCGATTAAAGAAGTATAGAATTGAATAAGTTTGCCAACGCCTGCGCTATTGCGTGGGCGGAACTTATCTTCTATACGGGTCACGCCAAATACCTTGGAGTATGATAAGAGCCATCCACGCTCTTTTTATACCCTCTAAGATTTTGGCAACATCCGTATTCCGAAAAATAGACCGCGCGCAAATAGTGTTTATGAAACATATTGAGTATCAAAATGGTTCTACAACCATCAGCATACCGGTCGCAGAAAACTATCGCGACTGTGTTACGCTAATCCGCAGCGATTTTTATCGCAATACCGGGGTAAAAATGTCGTTGCTAAAAATGTGGCTCATGTCACTAAATTCCCCGATTTTGGGCTTTAATTTTTGGCTTAGGATGTCATCATACAATGGAATATTATATTTATATTCTCGCATGAGATTAAGACGATACTCACGTAAATACGGATTACAAATACATCCTAAATGTAAAATCGGTTATGGGCTTTATATTGGTCATGGTTTTGGAACAATCGTCAATAAAACAGCAATAATTGGAAACAACGTAAACCTTAGTCAATTTACAACAATTGGGAGCAATCGCGGACAAGCCGCAATAATTGGCGATAATGTATACCTCGGGCCATCTGTATGCTTGGTGGAAAACATACATATCGGCAATAATGCAAGTGTCGGAGCCGGAGCTGTCGTCGTAAAAGACGTTCCTGAAAATGCGACTGTTGCCGGAGTACCCGCAAAAGTAATCTCAAACAACAAACCCGGTCGATTTATCAATCGTCGATGGGATTCTAAATGGAAATGATAGCCACTTTATTAATAGCAATTTTATCTCCATAACTCATCAAGAATTCCATTCAAGGTATATTTTAAAACACCATTAAACCGTTAGCGGGTCGTATCATCATTGCAATGATGATACGACCCGCTAACAGCTTATTCAACATCTATTCGCCCCGACAGACTGTCTAACTGACCGACTCCGCAATCAGTTCAACTCATCGTCAAGCGGACTGCGCTCGGGCAGCGGAGCAGCAACCGTCTTTCCCGACTTCGCCGCCGACTTCCGTCGGGAAGATTGCCGACGTGCGTTTGCGCCACTCTGAGAGCCGATTGAGTCACCGGGCAGGGAGTTGGTATCCGACACGGCAAAAGGCTGCGAAACGGTCACTAAATCGCCTTTTCGCGTCATATCATCGCCGCCGATCCGTCCGTCAGAGTCGCCACTACCGAAAAGAATCATGACAAGAGTCAACACTCCAAGTATTAAAATCAAAAGTATCAGCCCGCGACGTTCGCCGACTGTAAATCGACCGGATGACATAAGTTAGAGAAATGATAACTGAATAAGCGAAACAAAAGAAAGATAACAAATAAAAAAAAAGACTGAAAGACAACAGACCGAGAGGGAGGGGGAATGACTATACGAAAAAAATCATCGTCGGAAAGACACCCCTTAGAGGATCACATCCGACGATGATTTCAATGATTTTATCTTTCAGCGAAGATTTATTACTCTGCTGCGGGTGCTTCTGTTGCAGGAGCTTCAGCAGCGGGAGCCTCGGCAGCTTTGCCACCACGACGCGAACGACGTGTGCGAGTCTGCTTCTTGGCACCATTGTCCTTAAGCATGTTTTCGTTGTAGTCAACGAGTTCGATGAAGCAAGTCTTGGCGTTGTCACCGAGACGGTTGCCTGTTTTAAGGATACGAGTGTAACCACCGGGGCGGTTAGCGATCTTCTGTGCGATTTCACGGAAGAGTTCAGTCACGGCTTCCTTGTTCTGAAGGTGAGCGAAGACGAGGCGACGGTTGGGAGTGCTGTCTTCCTTAGCGCGGTTGATGAGGGGCTCTGCATATACACGGAGTGCTTTTGCCTTGGCGAGAGTTGTGAAGATGCGCTTGTGCATGATCAACGAAATCGTCATGTTGGCGAGCAGAGCGTCGCGATGAGCCTTCTTGCGACTGAGGTGATTGAATTTTTTATTGTGTCTCATCGTTATAATTACTCTTTATCAAGTTTATATTTTGAAATGTCCATTCCGAACGACAGATTGAGGTTTGCAAGAAGCTCATCAAGCTCGGTGAGCGACTTCTTGCCGAAGTTGCGGAATTTCAGGAGGTCGGTCTTGTTGAAGACCACCAGTTCACCAAGGGTCTCAACCTCGGCGCTCTTGAGGCAGTTGAGTGCGCGGACTGAAAGATCCATATCCACGAGCTTGCTCTTGAGGAGTTGTCGCATGTGGAGCACTTCTTCATCAAATTCCTCTTCGCCGTCAGTTTCGTCCGTTTCGAGAGTGATCTTTTCGTCGGAGAAAAGCATGAAGTGGTAGATGAGGATTTTGGCTGCTTCTTTAAGGGCATCCTTGGGAAGGATTGATCCGTCGGTGGTGATTTCAAGTGTGAGCTTGTCGTAGTCGGTCTTTTGATCAACGCGGAAGTTCTCCACTGTATATTTCACATTCTGGATAGGGGTGTAGATCGAGTCGATTGCGAGGACGTCGATAGCGTCGTTTGCATTGCGATTTTCCTCGGCGGGAACCCAACCGCGACCCTTATTGATGGTGAGGTCGATAGTGAAGCTGGCGCTCGGATCCAAATGACAGATAACAAGGTCGGGGTTCAGGACTTCAAATCCTGAGAGGCCCTTGCTAATGTCACCGGCTGTGAACTCTTCCTGACCTGACACAGTGATGGTAGCCTTTTCGAAGTCGGTATCTTCAACCTTTTGTTTGAGGTTGACTTTTTTGAGGTTAAGAATGATGTTGGTTACATCTTCCTTGACTCCGGGGATAGTGTCAAACTCGTGTCTTACACCGTCGATGCGGATCGACGAGATTGCAAAACCTTCGAGCGAGGAGAGGAGAATGCGACGCAGGGCGTTGCCAATGGTGATGCCATATCCCGGTTCCAATGGCTTAAACTCAAATTTACCGAATTGATTGTCGGCTTCCAACATGAGGACTTTGTCGGGTTTCTGGAATGCTAATATAGCCATGGATCTTAATTTAATGATTATTTAGAATACAACTCGACGATAAGCTGTTCTTTGATGTTCTCAGGAATATCTTCGCGGGCGGGAACGTGGAGGAACTTACCTGCTTTGAGGCTTTCGTCCCATTCGAGCCAAGGATATTTGCTGTGATTGAATCCGGCGAGAGCGTCGGCAATTACTTCGAGAGACTTTGATTTTTCGCGGACACCGATAACGTCGCCGGGCTTAACTGCGTAAGATGCGATGTTGACAACCTTGCCGTTGACTACGATGTGGCGATGGAGAACGAGCTGACGGGCAGCGGCGCGAGTGGGGGCGATACCGAGACGATATACGACGTTGTCGAGACGACCTTCGAGAAGTTGGAGAAGGATTTCACCAGTAATACCCTTTGAGCGAGATGCGCGATCGAAAAGGTTGTGGAATTGCTTTTCGAGTACACCATAGGTGTATTTTGCTTTCTGCTTTTCGCGGAGCTGAACACCATACTCAGAAGTTTTTCTTCTTTTGTTGAGTCCATGCTGACCCGGGGGATAGTTCTTCTTTGTAAGGACTTTGTCCTCACCGAAGATGGGTTCGCCGAATTTACGGGCGATTTTGGTGCGGGGACCTGTGTATCTTGCCATTTTTTGTTTTTGTTTGAATTGTTGTCTCTTCGATTTCCCGATTGTTGAAGCAGTCCGCGAGTGACAGCCGCGACCATAGAGAGGTGAAGTAAAAAATATGGTCTATTTCACGATCGGACTACGGTTCGTTTTGTTTTTGTCGGGTCACCCGGTCGATTTCAATCTGATTTCAGACCGATGATTCATCCCGAGATGACCGAGAGGGAAATATATTGGAGACGAGTGTAAAATTGATGAATCAAAATTTACTTTTTCTGACCGATCCGGACGATACTTCTCTATAATCAGTTGTGAAAGTAAAGAGCGGAAGTCGGAACGGAATCGGACAGGTGTCCGAGGGGAGATTGCGACGTTGCTGTATCGTCTAAACTCTTTGATTAGACGCGACGACGCTTGGGAGGACGGCAACCGTTGTGGGGAAGCGGAGTTACGTCAACGATTTCAGTAACTTCGATGCCTGCACCGTGTACGGTACGGATTGCTGATTCGCGACCGTTGCCGGGACCCTTAACGTATGCCTTCACTTTGCGAAGACCGAGGTCGTAGGCAATCTTGGCGCAATCCTGAGCTGCCATCTGAGCGGCGTAGGGAGTGTTCTTTTTAGAGCCACGGAATCCCATCTTGCCTGCTGAAGACCAAGAGATCACTTGACCTTCCGAGTTGGCTAAGCACACAATGATGTTGTTGAAAGACGAGTGAACGTGAAGCTGACCGGCGGCGTCAACCTTGACGTTTCTTTTCTTTGCTGCGACTGTCTTTTTTGCCATGTTGATTTATTATTTAGTAGCTTTTTTCTTGTTTGCAACAGTTTTCTTGCGGCCCTTACGGGTACGGGCATTGTTTTTGGTGCTCTGACCGCGGACGGGAAGACCGTTACGGTGACGGATGCCACGATAGCAACCGATGTCCATGAGACGTTTGATGTTGAGCTGGATTTCGCTGCGGAGATCACCTTCGACTTTGTAGTCTGAGCCGATCACTTCACGAACCTTGGCTGCTTGGTCGTCGCTCCAATCTTTCACCTTGATATTAACGTCGACGCCTGCTTTGTCGAGAATCGACTTGGCTGCGCTGCGTCCGATACCAAAAATATAGGTCAGGGCGATTTCACCTCTTTTGTTTTGGGGGAGGTCAACTCCCACGATTCTTACTGCCATATAATTGATTTGATTATTTGACTAAAATTTTTTGCAAAGGTAATACTTTTTTACTGACTGCGAAGAGGTTGCAACCTCATTTGCAACACTTATTAGGAATCATTGGGAAATATTAACTAATAAGACGCTACAATTGAGCTGTCCGCCACGCGAGACAGCTCATTAGCCTTGACGCTGTTTGTATTTAGGATTCTTTTTGTTGATCACATAAAGACGACCCTTGCGGCGCACGATTTTGCTGTCCGGAGTGCGCTTTTTAACAGAAGCTCTTACTTTCATTGCTGTTTCAGTGTATAGTTGAAATTTTATTGATATTTAGTCGGTTGTTTTGACGCGATTCGCTCTACGGAGTAAGATTACTTGTAGCGGAATGCGATGCGACCTTTGGAGAGGTCGTAGGGCGACATTTCGACTTTCACTTTGTCGCCGGGAAGGATTTTAATGTAATGCATACGCATCTTGCCTGAAATGTGGGCAGTGATTTCGTGACCGTTTTCAAGTTCGACGCGAAACATTGCATTTGACAATGCTTCGACAATTGTGCCGTCCAATTCGATTGCTGCTTGTTTTGCCATATAATAATGGTTGCTTGATGTTTTTTTGAGGTTTAAATGAATCTGTCTCCGAGAGCTTCTTGAATGTAGTCAAACGTCGTCAAGATGCGCGGACCCTCGGGATCGATGGCAATTGTATGCTCATAGTGAGCGGAGGGTTTGCGATCCTTGGTGCGACACTGCCACCCGTCCTTTTCGATGACGATGTTGCGACTGCCGAGATTGATCATCGGTTCGATGCAGATACACATACCCTTTTTGAGAATCGGGCCGATACCGCGACGTCCGTAGTTGGGGACTTCGGGATCTTCGTGCATTTTCCGACCGATACCGTGACCACACATCTCGCGGACTACGGTGTAACCGTGGCGTTCGCAATAAGTCTGGACAGCATTGGCGATGTCTCCGATTCGGCGTCCTTCCTGAGCGGCAGCGATGCCTTTGTAGAGCGACTCTTTCGTAACCTTACAGAGAGCAAGGACTTCGGGAGCAACGTCTCCGACAGGGAATGTGTAACACATATCACCGTTGTAACCGTCGAGTTCGACAACCGTGTCGATACCGACGATGTCGCCGTCGCGAAGTTCGTAGCCGGAAGGGAAACCGTGGACGACAGTTTCGTTTACTTCAATACAGAGTGTACCCGGAAATCCTCCGTAGCCAAGACACGCGGGCTTTCCGCCATTGTCACGCATAAACTCGCGAGCAATGTTATCAAGGTGACGGGTAGTCACGCCCGGAGCCACCCACTTGGCGAGTTCGCCAAGTGTGCGGCTCACAAGCGTGCATGCCTGTTGCACTTTTTCGATTTCTTCGGGTGTTTTGAGATAGATCATTCAGATAAATGAAAAAATCTGCGGTAATCGAGTTTTAGAGCATTAATATGCCGAGCCGGTTGTGCGACCCTTAATTTTGCCGTCTTTCATCAGACCATCGTAGTGGTGCATCATAAGGTGGCTTTCGATCTGCTGGAGGGTGTCGAGAACAACACCGACGAGAATCAGAAGCGATGTTCCGCCGAAGAATTGCGCGAAGTTCTGGCTGATGCCGAAGAAACGAGCAAATGCGGGGAGGATAGCCACAATGCCGAGGAAGATTGAACCGGGAAGAGTGATACGCGACATGATCGAGTCGAGATACTCAGCGGTTTTCTTACCGGGCTTGATACCGGGGATGAATCCGTTGTTGCGCTTCATATCTTCTGCCATCTGAGTCGGACGGACAGTGATAGCGGTGTAGAAGTAAGTGAAGGCTACGATGAGGATGAAATAAACAAAATTATACCAGAAGCCGTTGATATCCGAGAAAGCGGCATAGAAACCTGTAGAGCTTTCAGAGCTGCCAAATCCGGCGAGAGTGATGGGAATGAACATGATTGCCTGAGCAAAGATGATCGGCATCACACCGGCGGCATTAACTTTCAAGGGGATATACTGGCGTGCGCCTCCATACTGACGGTTGCCGACAATGCGCTTTGCATACTGCACGGGCACTTTGCGGGTTCCCTGCACGAGGAGAACAGCTCCGACTGTCACGGCGAAGAGAAGGATGATCTCTACGACGAACATAATCAGACCGCCTTGGCTGCCGGTTGATCCCGGGAGACGGCTGGTAAATTCATAGAAGAGAGCTCCCGGAAGACGGGCAATGATACCTACGAGGATAATGAAAGAGATACCATTGCCGATGCCACGGTCGGTGATGCGCTCGCCGAGCCACATGATAAACATAGAGCCGGCAGCAAGGATTACAGTAAGGAATGCCAAAGTCCAAAAGCCCATGTGGGCGCTGCCGGTTGCAGCACTCACTTGGACTTGGAGATTTACAAGATAAGCAGGACCTTGAAGGAGGAGGATCAGAACAGTCAAGTAGCGAGTGTACTGACTAAGTTTCTGTCGGCCACTTTCTCCTTCGCTTTGCATCTTTTGGAAAGATGGCAGTACCATGCCGAGAAGTTGGATCACAATCGAAGCCGTGATGTAAGGCATAATACCGAGGGCGAAGATTGAGGCCTGAGAGAATGCACCTCCGGAGAACATATCAAGAAGTTGCATCAAGCCGCTCTTGTTGGTGAACTTCGAAAGGGCGTCGAGGTCTTCGGGCGAGATACCGGGAAGCACCACGTAGCAACCGAGTCGATAGATGAGCACCAAGAGAAGAGTGACGAGAATGCGTTTTCTCAGTTCCTCAATGGTCCAGATATTACGGATTGTTTCAATAAATCTCATTGCGAGGGGGAGGGGTGTTAAATTTTATTTACAGTACCTCCGGCTTCAACAATAGCCTTTTCAGCGGCTGCTGAGAAAGCATTTGCCTCAACAGTGAGTTTTTTAGAGATAGTGCCGTTAGCAAGGATTTTAACGGGCTGTTTGCCGTTAACGAGACCTGCAGCAATGAGTTCTGCTACGCCGATTTTTTCGAGGTTGGCAGAGTTAGCAAGGTTTTCGAGGTCAACGAGGTTGACAGCCTTGTATTCAGTGCGAGACAGGGGTTTGAAACCGAATTTCGGAAGACGACGCTGAAGGGGCATCTGACCGCCTTCGAAGCCTATTTTATGCTTGTAGCCTGAACGAGACTTTGCACCTTTGTGACCACGGGTAGATGTTCCACCCTTGCCGGAACCGGCACCACGACCAATGCGAGTTTTCTTCTGCACAGAGCCTACAGCGGGTTGTAAATTGCTTAAATCCATAGTTGTTTAATGATTTTTAGAAATTAGGCGTTGGTCACTTCTACCAAGTGGTGAACTGCTTTTACCATACCCATCACTGAGGGGGTGTCTTCGAGGACAACCGAGTGATGCATTTTCTTCAAGCCGAGTGCATCGAGAGTGCGTTTCTGCACTGCGGGAGCGTTGATGCGGCTTTTAATTTGGGTGATCTTGATTTTTGCCATTTTGACAGGGGATATTAGCCGTTAAACACTTGTTCGATAGAGATACCACGGTTCTGAGCTACCTGAGCAGGTGAACGCATTTCGCCGAGTGCAGCGATAGTTGCTTTCACGAGGTTGTGGGGGTTGGACGAACCTTTTGATTTAGCGAGGACGTCGGTGATACCTACGCTTTCAAGCACGGCACGCATTGCACCGCCGGCTTTCACACCGGTACCGTGGCTTGCGGGCTTGAGGATTACGCGAGAACCGCCGAACTTAGCATATTGTTCGTGGGGGATTGTGCCGCGGTGAAGGGGAACCTTGATGAGGTTTTTCTTAGCAGATTCAACGCCTTTGGCGATAGCTGCTTGAACTTCATTGGCTTTGCCGAGACCCCAGCCGACGATGCCGTTTTCGTTACCAACGACAACGATGGCAGCGAATGTAAAGGTGCGACCACCTTTAGTCACCTTGGTGACGCGGTTGATGGCAACCAGACGGTCCTTGAGTTCGAGATCGTTTGTGGACTTTACTTTGTTATTCTTATTTGCCATATCTGTTTAGAATTTAAGACCGCCGTTGCGTGCGGCGTCTGCCAATGATTTGATTCTGCCGTGGAAGAGGTAGCCGTTACGGTCGAATACGACTTCGGTTACACCTGCTGCGAGAGCCTTCTGAGCGATAGCTTCGCCTACTTTGGCAGCGATTTCACACTTGGTGCCTTCTTCAATGCCCTTTGACGAAGTTGCGCAGATGGTTTTACCTGCGAGGTCGTCGATAAGCTGGACATAGATCTGCTTGTTGCTGCGGAAAACCGACATGCGGGGACGTGCGGCTGTGCCGGAAATCTTGCCACGAATACGGGCTTTGATTTTATTTCTACGTTGTATCTTAGAAACCATAGTTTTTAATCAATTTAATTATTTAGCACTTGCCGACTTACCAGACTTGCGACGGATGATTTCGCCCACAAACTTGATACCTTTGCCCTTGTAGGGTTCGGGCTTGCGGAGCGAACGAATCTTGGCGCAAACCTGTCCGAGGAGCTGTTTGTCGTCGCTTTCGAGGATGATGAGCGGGTTTTTGTTACGTTCGCTCTTTGCTTCAACCTTAACTTCAGCGGGAAGTTTGATATATATAGCGTGTGAATAACCGAGCGAGAGCTCAAGCACCTGACCGGTGGCGGCGGCGCGGTAACCCACACCAACTAATTCCATTTCTTTGCGATAGCCAGTCGATACGCCGACAACCATGTTGTGGAGAAGTGCGCGGTAGAGACCGTGCTGAGCGCGGTGGTCGCGTTCGTCGCTGGGACGAGTCACGATGATTTGCGCGTCTTCAACCTTAACGGTGATTTCGGGGTTTACGGCTTGTGTAAGAGTGCCTTTGGGACCTTTTACGGTTACTACATTATCCTTATCTACGGTGACTTGTACACCTGCAGGGATTTCAATGGGAGCTTTACCTATACGTGACATAATTCTTGTATCCTCCTTATTGATTAGTAAACGTAGCAAAGAACTTCGCCACCGATTTTGAGGTCGCGAGCCTTTTTGTTAGTCATCACACCCTTCGAGGTTGAGAGGATGGCAATGCCGAGTCCGTTCAACACACGAGGCATATCTTTGTAGCCGGTATAACGGCGGAGACCGGGACGAGAAACGCGTTCAAGGCTCTTGATTGCGTTCACTTTGTCGATCGGGTCATACTTGAGGGCAATCTTGATGGTGCCCGCAGGGGTTTCGCCTTCCTCAAATTTGTAGTTGAGGATGTAGCCTTGTTCGAAGAGAATCTTTGTGATCTCTCGCTTCAAGTTTGAGGCAGGAATCTCTACCACACGGTGGTTGGCTTTGATTGCATTTCTCAATCTTGTCAGATAATCTGCTATAGGATCAGTCATTTTGAAAAATGTTTAAATTGATTGGGATTTTCCCAACAATATTTAATACTCACTATAATTCTTTGGAGTTTTAGAGGATGAGAGTTGATGGTGAAGAAGAGTTTGTTTGGTCTTCTCACGCGAGCCGGATTAAAACCGTCAGTTTCGGGGGGAAGCGGATTTTCGCAGTCGAGGATAGTGAGAAAGATTCCTTAATGTCAGACGGCCGCGGACCGATTTGGTGGGATATCGAGTAACTTTTTAAACCGGCTACCGCTTAGAGGTAACGATGCTCGAGCCGCCGACTGTCAGGAAACGTTGTTATGGAATTTTGTGACCCCATTCGGGAAACACAAGTATTGGTGACTTTCTCGCTCTCTTGCGATTTTTTTCACGCTTCACGGCTGATAGCCGTCAGGCGGTTTTTACCAAGAGGCTTTCTTCACACCGGGGATGAGTCCGGCAGAAGCCATTTCGCGGAACTGAATACGTGAGATACCGAACTGACGCATATAACCTTTCGGACGACCGGTGATCGAGCAACGGTTGTGGAGGCGAACGGTCGAAGCGTTTTTCGGAAGAAGCTGGAGACCTTCGTAGTCACCGGCTGCTTTGAGTTCGGCTTTCTTCGCGGCATACTTGGCAACGAGCTTAGCGCGTTTTACCTCGCGTGCCTTCATTGATTCTTTTGCCATAGCTTATGCTTAGTTTTTAGCGTTTTTGAAAGGGAGACCGAATTCCTTGAGAAGAGCATAGCCTTCTTCGTCAGTGTTAGCTGATGTCACGAAGGTGATGTTCATACCCATGAGCTTGTTGATGGTATCAATGTTGATTTCGGGGAAGATGATCTGTTCAGTGATACCGAGGGTGTAGTTACCACGTCCGTCAAGCTTGCTTTCGATACCCTTGAAGTCGCGGATACGGGGAAGAGCCACACGGATGAGGCGTTCGAGGAATTCATACATTTTCTCACGACGGAGAGTCACCATCACGCCGACGGGCATCTTCTTACGAAGTTTGAAGTTCGAGATGTCTTTGCGCGAAAGAGTTGCGACGGCTTTCTGACCGGTGATGGCAGTAAGCTCATTGATGGCTGTCTCGATGAGTTTCTTGTCCTGAGTAGCAGCTCCAAGACCCTGGTTGATGACAATTTTCTTCAACTTGGGAACCTGCATAGGTGTGGTGTAGCTGAACTTCTCGGTCAAGGCGGGAACGATGCGTTCCTTATAGTCTTTTTTAACTGTTTCGGTGCTCATTACTTAATTTCCTCACCTGATTTTTTAGAGATACGAATAACATTTCCTTTCTCATCGCGACGGCAGCTCACGCGAGTGGGTTTGCCTGATTTGGGGTCGATGAGTGAAAGGTTGGAAAGCTGGATGGGAGCTTCCATTTTGATGAGGCCTCCCTGCGGGTGCTGTGCATTGGGTTTGGTAGCTTTTGTCACCATGTTGATACCTTCAACGATGGCTTTTTGCTTCTGCACGAGAACCTTGAGCACACGACCCTCCTTGCCACGATCTTCGCCGGCAAGAACATAGACGATGTCGCCTTTTCTGATATGTGATTTGCTCATTACGTTTATTGTTTTTGACGGTTATGATGATTAGAGGACTTCGGGTGCGAGGGAGACGATCTTCATCTGGTTGGCAGCGCGGAGTTCGCGAGCAACCGGACCGAAGATACGAGTTCCACGGAGTTCACCGGCATTGTTGAGAAGAACACACGCATTGTCATCGAAGCGGATGTAAGATCCGTCGGCGCGACGGATTTCCTTTTTTGTACGGACAACCACTGCCTTTGACACTGTGCCTTTCTTGATGTCGGATGAAGGGATGACACTCTTGACAGAGACGACGATGATGTCGCCCACAGAGGCATAACGACGGCCGGTTCCACCAAGTACGTGGATGCAGAGTGCTTCTTTTGCACCGCTGTTGTCGGCTACTGTTAAACGGCTTTCAGTCTGTATCATAGTTTACTTCACTTTTTCGATGATTTCGACGAGACGCCAGCGTTTTGTCTTGCTGAGGGGACGAGTCTCCATGAGGCGAACGGTGTCGCCGATCGAGCATTCGTTCTTCTCGTCGTGAGCGTGATATTTCTTGGTTTTGTTGACAAATTTGCCATAAATGGGGTGCTTCTCTTTCCATTTCACCATTACGGTGATGGTTTTGTCACCCTTGTTGCTCGAAACAACCCCGATGCGTTCTTTTCTTAAATTTCTCTTTTCCATTTTTGAGGGGGAGTTTATTTGTTGTTAAGTTCGCGTTGACGCAACTCAGTCTTAACGCGAGCGATAGCCTTGCGTGCATGTGTAATCTTTGCAGGGCTGTCAAGGGGCGAGATTGCGTGGTTGATAGTGAGGAGGGCGTAGTCCTTCTCCATCTCAGCCAAGCGGTCGCGGAGGTCTTGAGTGCTGACTTCTGTGAATACTTCTTTCTTCATGTCGGGTTACACATTTTGAGTTGGATCATAGTCGCGACGTACCAAGAACTTGGTGGTCACGGGGAGTTTCTGAGCTGCGAGGCGGAGTGCTTCCTTTGCGATGTCGTAGGAAACGCCTTCAACCTCTATGAGGATGCGACCGGGAGTCACAGGCGCAACGAATCCTTCGGGATTACCTTTACCTTTACCCATGCGGACTTCTGCAGGCTTCTTGGTGATGGGTTTATCCGGGAAGATACGAATCCAGATTTGACCCTGACGCTGCATGTAGCGAGTCACAGCGATACGGGCAGCTTCAATCTGACGACCGGTGATCCATTTAGACTCAAGAGTCTTGATGCCGAACGAACCGAAGGCCAACTGGTTGCCACGCTGCGCTGCGCCTTTCATGCGGCCTTTTTGCGAGCGGCGAAATTTGGTTTTCTTAGGTTGTAACATTGTGTTGTTGAATCAATTGGGTTTAACGGTTGTTTTTGGGTTTGCGGAAACCGCCACGACGGGGAGCACCGTTTGAAGATGAGTTGCGGTTGTCTTTCTGAGTGTTGGTGTACTGGGGAGCGAGGTCACGCTTGCCGTAAACCTCACCGCGGCAGATCCAAACTTTGACACCTACAACACCGACTTTCGTGTGAGCTTCTACGAGAGCGTAGTCGATGTCAGCACGAAGTGTGTGAAGCGGAGTACGACCTTCCTTGAACATTTCCGAACGTGCCATTTCTGCGCCGTTGAGACGACCTGACACTTGAACCTTGATACCTTCGGCTCCGGCACGCATCGATGATGCAACTGCCATCTTCACTGCACGACGGTAAGCAATCTTACCTTCGATCTGACGAGCAATGGTCGAAGCGACGATTTGAGCGTCGAGTTCGGGGCGTTTTACTTCGTAGATGTTGATCTGTACATCCTTGTCGGTGATCTTTTTGAGCTCTTCTTTGAGTTTATCAACTTCTGCGCCACCCTTGCCGATGATCAAACCGGGGCGTGAGGTGCAAACGGTGATAGTGATGAGCTTCATGGTGCGCTCGATGACGATGCGCGAAACGCTTGACTTTGCAAGACGGACATTGAGATACTTGCGGAGTTTGGAGTCCTCAAGAAGAGTATCGCCGTATTTCTTACCGCCATACCAGTTAGAGTCCCATCCACGGATAACTCCCAAGCGATTGCTGATTGGATTTACTTTCTGTCCCATTTGTTAAGCTTTAGCGTTTTTGTTATCAATTGTGTCAACAATCAATGTGACGTGGTTTGCGCGTTTGCGGATACGATAGCCACGACCCTGAGGAGCTGTGCGGAGACGCTTGAGCATAGGAGCACAGTTTACGAAAATTGTGCTGATATAGAGCTCGCCGGCGTCAGCTTTGCGTTCGTTTTTAGCTTCCCAGTTGGCGATGGCCGAACGGAGGAGTTTTTCGATGCGGGCAGCCGCTTCTTTATTTGAGAATTTCAGGATGCCGAGAGCACGATTCACCTCAACGCCACGAACCATGTCGGCTACGAGGCGCATTTTGCGGGGAGAGGTGGGAACATTGGTGAGCTTTGCGATAGCTACCGATTTTTGTTCGGCTTTCCTGAGGTCGGCTGAATTTCTTTTTCTTACACCCATTTTATTGTAATTCTTTTCTTTTTTACAAATGAATTAGTTATATCAGGGCCCTAATTATTTCTTGCGGTTACCGGAGTGACCACGGAAAGAACGTGTGGGAGCGAACTCTCCGAGTTTGTGGCCGACCATATTTTCAGTAACGTAGACAGGGATAAATTTGTTACCGTTGTGAACTGCGAAAGTGTGACCTACAAATTCAGGGGCGATCATTGAAGCACGGCTCCATGTTTTGATAACCGACTTCTTACCGCTCTCTTCCATTGCAGCGACCTTCTTTTCGAGCTTCACGCTGATAAACGGGCCTTTTTTTAATGAACGACTCATGATAAGTGTTGCTAATGTTAAATCAGATTACTTTTTTCTTCTTTCAATGATATATTTCGAAGAATGTTTCTTCGGGGCACGAGTCTTGAGACCCTTAGCGTAGAGACCCTTGCGTGAACGGGGATGTCCGCCTGATGCGCGACCTTCACCACCACCCATGGGGTGATCGACGGGGTTCATTACGACACCGCGGTTGCGAGGACGACGACCGAGCCAACGTGAGCGACCGGCTTTACCGGAACGTTCGAGCGAGTGTTCGGAGTTGCCTACGACACCGATAGTAGCGCGGCATGCGGCAAGGATTTTACGGGTTTCACCCGAAGGTAATTTAACGATGGCGTAAGCACCTTCACGTGAGATAAGCTGTGCAAATGTGCCAGCTGAACGTGCCATGAAAGCGCCTTGGCCGGGACGCAACTCAATGTTGTGGATGAGCGTACCGACAGGAATGTTTGCCAACGGGAGGCAGTTGCCTACTTCCGGTTGTGCTTCTGATCCTGAGAGGAGTTCATCACCAACTTTTAAGCCGTTGGGTGCAATGATGTAAGCTTTAGCACCGTCCTTGTAGTAAAGGAGGGCAATGCGAGCTGAACGGTTGGGATCATACTCGATGCTCTTAACTACTGCGGGAACACCGTCCTTAGTTCTCTTAAAGTCAATCACGCGATATTTGCGCTTGTGGCCACCACCAAGGTAACGGGTGGTGAGATGGCCTTCGGAGTTACGTCCTCCGGAGGCCTTTTTGCCGACTGTAAGAGATTTTTCCGGTGTAGTAGCAGTGATGGTACCTTTAAATACACCGATAACTTTGTGTCTCTGCCCAGGTGTTGTGGGCTTGAATTTTCTTACTGCCATTTCTTTATTTAGATATTGCTATAGAAGTCAATATTCTGTCCTTCTGCAACAGTCACAAGTGCTTTCTTCCAAGCGGCAGTCTTGCCACGAAGGAGACCGCTCTTGGTCCAGCGAGATTTGTTCTTGCTGCGGACATTGATGGTGTTTACGCTAACTACTTTTACGCCATAGAGGTTCTCGACGAGCGTCTTGATTTGATACTTGTTAGCCTCGGGAGAAACGGCGAAAGTGTAGCGATTAAACTTCTCTGTGAGTTTGCTCGCCTTTTCTGTTACGATGGGTTTGATTGAAATTTCCATTGTCAATACTGTTTTCTCTTATGAGGTTTAAAGTTTATTAATGAAATCAAGGCTGCTCTCGGTCACGATAACAGCGTTAGAGTTCATAAGCGCATACGTATTAACATCCGAAACGTTCATTGTCTGAGCGTTGGGGATATTACGGGCTGACAAAGTTACGTTTTTATTTTGACCCGGTAAAACGAGAAGGATCTTTTTGCCGTCAACTTTAAGATTTTTAGCAAATTTTACGAAATCTTTAGTCTTCGGAGCTTCGAAGTTGAAGTCTTCAACGACGATGAGCTGAGAATCCTGCATCTTATAGGTAAACGCACTCTTGCGAGCCAACACTTTCACTTTCTTATTCAACTTGAAGCGATAGTCACGGGGACGGGGACCGAATACGCGACCACCACCTACGAGCACGGGTGAGTTGATGTCGCCGATACGGCTGCCGCCTCCACCTTTCTGCTTGTGGAGCTTGCGGGTTGAACCCGAAACTTCACTACGTTCCTTGGATTTGTGAGTACCCTGACGCTGGTTAGCGAGATACTGCTTCACATCGAGATAAACGGCGTGCTCGTTTGCATCTATTGCAAAAACTGCGTCGCTGAGCTGCGCTTTGCGACCGGTGTCTTCACCATTGATATTGTAAATTGCGACTTCCATTATTTCTCAATTAAAACGATTGAACCTTTACTTCCGGGGATTGAGCCTTTGATGAGGAGCAGATTGTGTTCTGCGATCACTTTGAGCACCTGGAGGTTTTGAATTGTTACTTTCTCGTTGCCCATTTGTCCGGCCATACGCATTCCTTTGAATACCTTTGCGGGATATGAGCAGGCACCGATTGCACCGGGAGCGCGAAGACGGTTGTGCTGACCGTGGGTAGTCTGACCTACACCGCCGAAGCCGTGACGCTTAACTACACCTTGGAAGCCTTTACCCTTCGATGTACCCTGGATGTCAACGAAGTCGTTTTCATTGAAGAAATCGACTGTGATGGTGTCACCGAGCTTATACTCGCCGTCAAATCCTTTGAACTCGGCCAAGTGGCGCTGGGGAGCTACTCCGGCTTTCTTGAAGTGACCTGCCATAGGAGCGGTTGTGTGCTTGTCTTTCTTTTCTACAAAGCCAAGCTGAACTGCTTCATAGCCGTCAGTTTCAGCCGTCTTAATCTGAGTAACTACGCAGGGGCCTACTTCGATAACAGTGCACGGCACGTTTTTGCCGTCGGCACTGAAAACGGATGTCATTCCGATTTTCTTTCCTAATAATCCTGGCATTTCTCTTTGATTTAAAAATGTGAACTGTTTGGGAGTTTGTTTGTTTTTTCTACTTAATCTTTCGGATAATCTTTGTTATCTCGGGTGGATATTACACCTTGATTTCAACTTCAACACCTGAGGGAAGTTCGAGCTTCATGAGAGCGTCGACAGTCTTACCGGTTGAGTTGTGGATGTCGATAAGACGCTTGTACGACGAAAGCTGGAACTGCTCACGCGACTTCTTGTTGACGAAGGTCGAGCGGTTGACGGTGAAGATGCGACGGTGGGTGGGCAGGGGAATAGGTCCGCTGATCACAGCACCTGTTGCTTTTACGGTCTTCACAATCTTCTCGGCCGACTTGTCAACCAAGTTGTAATCATAAGATTTAAGTTTGATTCTGATTGTTTGGTCCATATCTTTTGTTGAATGAAAGTGTTTGTCTTACTTAATAAGGTCAACACGACCCTGACATTCGGTGAGCACGTTCTTAGCGATTGAGCTGCTTACCTCTGCATAGTGGCTGAATGTCATTGTCGAAGTGGCACGACCGGAAGTAATTGTACGGAGGGCTGTCACATAGCCGAACATTTCAGCAAGAGGAGCCTTAGCCTTCACGATGCGAGCACCTGAGCGGCTTGTTTCCATACCTTCAACTTGACCGCGACGTTTGTTAAGGTCACCGATAACGTCACCCATGCTTTCTTCGGGAGTAACGACTTCTACTTTGAAGATAGGTTCGAGGAGGACGGGACCTGCCTTTTCGCAAGCTTTCTTGAACGCCTGAATTGCACAGAGTTCGAATGAGAGCTGATCGGAGTCAACCGGGTGGAACGAACCGTCGACAACAGTGACTTTGAGTTGGTCTACGGGGTAGCCGGCGAGAACACCGTTCTTCATTGCAGTAGTGAAACCTTTCTGGATTGAGGGGATGAATTCCTTAGGAATGTTACCACCCTTAACTTCGTCAACAAATTGGAGGTTGCCATCGAAGCCTTCGTCAACGGGTTCAACGCGAACGATGATGTCGGCGAATTTACCACGACCACCGGTCTGCTTCTTGAACACTTCGCGAAGTTCAACCGACTTGGTGATAGCTTCTTTGTAAGTTACCTGAGGACGACCTTGGTTACATTCAACCTTAAATTCGCGACGGAGACGGTCGATAATAATATCAAGGTGAAGCTCACCCATACCGGAGATAACGGTTTGACCGGTTTCTTCGTTAGTTTCAACGCGGAATGTCGGGTCTTCTTCAGCGAGTTTCTGGAGACCAACACCGAGTTTGTCGAGGTCTTTCTGAGTTTTGGGTTCTACTGCGATACCGATAACGGGATCGGGGAATTCCATTGCTTCGAGTACGATAGGATGGTTTTCGTCGCAGAGAGTATCACCGGTGCGAATATCTTTGAAACCTACGCCTGCGCCAATATCACCGCAGTCGATCAAGTCCTTAGAGTTCTGCTTGTTAGAGTGCATTTGGAAGAGACGGCTGACACGTTCTTTCTTGCCCGAACGGCTGTTGAGAACGTAGCTACCTGCTACCATTTCACCCGAGTAAACGCGGAAGAATGTAAGACGACCTACATAGGGGTCAGTTGCAATCTTGAATGCGAGAGCACACAAGGGTGCTTCCGAAGAGGGTTCGCGAGTTTCAACTGCATCGGAATCATCGGGGTTAGAACCTTCGATCGCGCCAGTGTCAACCGGGCTGGGAAGATAAGCGCAGACAGCGTCGAGGAGGCACTGTACGCCCTTGTTCTTGAACGATGAACCGCAGATCATCGGAACTACTTCCATCTTAACGGTTGCATTGCGGAGCGCACGCTTGATTTCTTCTTCGGTGATTGTTGAAGGATCGTCGAAGTATTTTTCCATGAGAGCATCGTCAAATTCGGCGATTTTCTCAAGCATTTTGTCGCGCCATTCTTCTGCTTCGTCAACGAGACCGGCGGGAATTTCTTCGACGGTGTAGTCAGCACCCATGGTTTCGTCGTGCCAGAGGATAGCTTTCATACGGATAAGGTCAACTACACCTTTGAAAGTTTCTTCTGCACCGATAGGAATTTGAATGGGGCAAGGATTTGCACCGAGCACCTCTTTCAACTGACGCACTACTTCAAAGAAGTTTGCGCCCGAACGGTCCATCTTGTTGACGTAACCGATACGAGGTACATTGTATTTATCAGCCTGACGCCAAACGGTTTCCGACTGAGGTTCAACGCCACCTACTGCACAGAATGCAGCGACAGCACCGTCGAGCACGCGGAGTGAACGTTCAACTTCGACAGTAAAGTCGACGTGTCCCGGGGTGTCAATGAGGTTGATTTTGAACTTCTCGTCGTTATACTTCCAGAATGTGGTAGTAGCGGCAGAAGTAATAGTGATACCACGTTCCTGTTCCTGTTCCATCCAGTCCATGGTAGCTGCGCCGTCATGAACTTCACCAATCTTGTGAGTAAGACCGGTATAGAAAAGGATACGCTCGGAAGTTGTGGTCTTACCGGCATCGATATGAGCCATAATGCCGATATTGCGCGTATATCGCAGATGTGCGTCTGATTTAGCCATTTTATTTGTGTGAATCTGAGTTCAATGAAAATTTTCTTTGAATCCTTGGCTTAGAAACGGAAGTGAGCGAACGCGCGGTTAGCTTCTGCCATCTTGTGCATATCTTCCTTACGTTTGAATGCACCGCCTTGTTCATTAAATGCGTCTACGATTTCGGCAGCGAGCTTTTCAGCCATTGTTTTGCCACCGCGTTTGCGAGCGTAGAGGATAAGGTTTTTCATCGAGATAGATTCCTTACGATCGGGACGGATTTCAGTAGGAACCTGGAATGTTGCACCGCCCACGCGACGTGATTTCACTTCCACTTGGGGAGTAATGTTTTCGAGAGACTTCTTCCAGATTTCAAGAGCAGTCTTTTCTTCGTTGGGGAGCTTAGCCTTTACGAGTTCGAGAGCTGAGTAGAAAATGGTGTACGAAGTGTTCTTTTTGCCATCATACATGAGATGATTAACGAACTTCGATACTCTCACGTCATTAAACACGGGATCGGGGAGAATCACCCGTTTCTTAGGTTTTGCTTTTCTCATTTTTAGAGCAAATGTTTTGTTTTTGGTTGCTTGGTTGCTGCATCTTTCATCTTCAACGACAATCCCCACCGGGGCGTCATTTACTCAACCTGTGATTTAGCCTTCCAATCAAATCAAAAACGAGGGGTTAACGACTCTGTTTTTAATTTAATTAATTGATTTTCAGAAAAGGAGTTGTGTTTCAATTACTTCTTAGCTGCTTTGGGGCGTTTTGCACCATACTTGCTGCGACGCTGAGTGCGATCTTTAACACCGCTCGTATCAAGCGTACCGCGAACAATGTGATAGCGAACACCGGGGAGGTCTTTCACACGGCCACCGCGAACGAGCACGATAGAGTGTTCCTGAAGGTTGTGGCCTTCACCGGGGATGTAACTGTTGACTTCCTTACCGTTGGTAAGACGAACACGAGCCACCTTACGCATAGCCGAGTTAGGCTTTTTGGGGGTGGTGGTGTACACACGCACACACACGCCGCGACGCTGCGGGCATGAATCGAGTGCGGGTGACTTGCTCTTGTCTTCGAGAGCAACACGTCCTTTTCTTACTAATTGCTGAATAGTAGGCATCTTAGTTTCTTTTGATTTATTGAATAATGATTAGAAGTTTTTTCTTTGAATTGCTTTTGCTCACACACATACATTCGCCACCCACACCGCTAATTTTCAATGAGTTAGCAATGACGTGACGACAGTTTGCTCCTAAAAGCGTTGCAAAATTACAACTTATTTTCCTAATTGCCAAACATTTCCACATTTTTTCAACAAAAAATTTCACGCCCGAAATCCACCCGACAAATTCAGGATTTCTCCGCCCTTTATTTTTTAAATATTTTTAAATATCGGACAGAAAATCGTTGTCGACCGAGGTTTTTTCCTTAATATGCATTAATTTTGTACCTTGTAAATAATAATGCCTCCCCAAACGAGGCGTTATCCACTCAGAATGAATAGAAAACACTGACTAAATATGGAAAAGAAATTCAAGCGAACCCTCATCACAACAGCTCTCCCCTACGCTAACGGGCCGGTCCACATCGGACACCTCGCCGGAGTCTATGTTCCTGCCGATATTTATGCACGCTACCTCCGCTTGCGCGGCGACGACGTCATCATGGTCGGCGGAAGCGACGAACACGGTGTGCCCATCACTCTTCGCGCCCGAAAAGAAGGAATCACCCCCCAAGAGGTGGTCGACAGATACCACAACATCATCAAGGACTCGCTTGAAGAACTCGGAGTCAGCTTCGACATCTATTCGCGCACGACTTCCGACATCCACCACGCCACGGCTTCGGAATTTTTCCGCCGTCTCTACGACAACGACCAATTCACCGTCAAGACCGCCCTGCAACCCTACGACGAGAAGACCGGCGAATTTCTTGCCGACCGCTACGTCGTCGGCACCTGCCCCCGCTGCCACAACGAGCGTGCCTACGGCGACCAGTGTGAAGCCTGCGGCTCGTCGCTCAACGTGACCGACCTCATCAACCCCTGCTCCGCTCTGACAGGCGAACCGGTCAAGATGCGTGAGACCACCCACTGGTATCTCCCCCTCGACAAATGGGAGCCGAAACTCCGCCAATGGATTCTCGAAGACCACAAAGAGTGGAAAACCAACGTCTACGGTCAGTGCAAATCATGGCTCGATGCCGGACTCCAACCTCGCGCCGTCAGCCGCGACCTCACGTGGGGTGTCCCCGTCCCCGTTGAAGGAGCGGAAGGAAAAGTCCTCTACGTTTGGTTCGACGCGCCGATCGGCTACATCTCCAACACCAAGGAACTCCTCCCCGACTCGTGGGAAAAATATTGGAAAGACCCCGAAAGCCGCATCATCAACTTCATCGGCAAAGACAACATCGTCTTCCACTGCATCGTCTTCCCCTCGATGCTCATGGCCTACGGCGACAACTTCCAGCTTCCCGACAACGTCCCCGCCAACGAGTTCCTCAACCTCGAAGGCGACAAGATTTCGACCTCGCGCAACTGGGCTGTCTGGCTCCACGAATACCTCCGCGACTTCCCCGGCAAGCAAGACGTGCTCCGCTACGTCCTGACCGCCAACGCCCCCGAAACAAAGGACAACGACTTCACTTGGGCCGACTTCCAAGCGCGCAACAACAACGAGCTCGTAGCCATCCTCGGCAACTTCGTCAACCGCGCAATCGTCCTCACCCACAAATATTTCAACGGCACAGTTCCCGCCGTCGGCAACCTCACCGATGCCGACCGTGAAATTTTTGCCGAACTCGCGCGCATCAAGGCTGCGCTCTCCGAGTCGCTCGACACGTTCCACTTCCGCGAAGCCCTCAAACAAGCGATGGAAATCGCACGCCTCGGCAACCGCTACCTCCAAGAATCCGAACCGTGGAAGCTCGCCAAAACCGACATGGAGCGCACCGCAACAATCCTCAACGTTGCCCTCCAAATCTGCGCCAACCTTGCCATCGCATTCGAACCGTTCATCCCCTTCTCGACTTCACGTCTTGCCAAGATGATCGGACTCGGCGACCACTCATGGGAACAGCTCGGCGCAACCGACCTCGTCGCAGCCGGCTCGACCATCGCCCCCGCCGAACTGCTCTTTGAAAAAATCGAGGACACCGAAATCCAAGCACAGGTTCAAAAACTGCTCGACACGAAGAAGGCAAACGAAATCGCCGCATGGAAAGCAGAGCCCCAAGCTCCGACCGTCGAGTTCGACACCTTTGCCGCAGCCGATCTCCGCGTAGGCACCGTCATCGAGTGTGAGAAAGTCCCCAAGGCCGACAAGCTCCTCCGCTTCCTCATCGACGACGGACTTGAAAAGCGCACCATCGTCTCAGGCATTGCGAAATTCTACAATCCCGAAGACCTCGTCGGCAAGCAAGTCTGCTTCATCGCCAACCTTGCACCGCGCAAGCTCAAAGGCATTGTCTCCGAAGGCATGATTCTCTCAGCCGAAAATTCCGACGGCTCGATCGTGCTCCTCTCGCCGTCGGCTCCCGTAGCACCCGGTGCAAAAATCGGATAAAGGCGACACACCCTAACCGGTTAACCTTAATAAAACACTACACACCACTGTCCCCCATGCAACCGACACGCAAACCTCGACTATTGATCATATATACAGGAGGGACAATCGGGATGATCGAAAATCCCGAAACCCACGCCCTCCAACCGTTTGATTTCAGCCATTTGATTGAAAATGTGCCGAAAATCAAGAAACTCGACTACGAGATCGACAACATTCAGTTCAACCCGATCGATTCCAGCGACATGGACCCGATCGGGTGGGCTGAAATTGCAAAAGCAATCGCCGAGAACTACGATCTCTACGACGGCTTCGTCGTGCTCCACGGGACCGACACCATGGCCTACACCGCCTCCGCCCTCTCCTTCATGCTCCTCAACCTCAACAAACCCGTGATCATCACAGGCTCACAACTCCCGATTGGCGAAGTCCGCACCGACGGAGAGGAAAACCTCATCACCGCGCTCCAAATCGCCGCCGCAACGACGTTTGACGGCTCGCCGATGGTGCGCGAAGTCGCAATCCTCTTTGAAAACTACCTCTGGCGCGGCAACCGCTCGACCAAGATGAGTGCCGACAACTTCAACGCATTCAAGAGCAACAACTATCCACAGCTCGCCAAAATCGGGCTCGGCATCCACTTTGCCGAAGAAGCCCTCTGGCGGCCGACCACGGTCAAACCGCTCCAACTCTCCACCAACATGGAGCGCGGCGTAATGTTCGTCGATCTCCACCCCGGCATCACGCGCCAAACCCTCCACCACCTGCTGACGACCCCCGACATCAAAGGCATCGTCCTCCGCTCCTACGGTGCAGGCAACGCCCCGACCGCCCAATGGTTCATCGAAGAGTTTGCACAAGCCGTACGCCGCGAGCTCGTCATTGTCAACGTCACCCAATGTGTCAACGGCGGAGTCCACCACCGCCGCTACGTCGCAGGCGACAAGCTCGCCAACGCAGGCGTGATTTCCGGTCACGACATGACCTCCGAAGCAGCCATCACGAAACTCATGTATCTCTTCGGGCTCGGACTTCCGCCGTCGGCAGTCGCCACGCGCTTCACCACCGACATCTGCGGCGAAGTCACCCTCTGATGATGCCTTCCACGCCGCCGCCCCTCTCCCCCACTCTCCATTTCAGAAGCAAAACAAAAAGCCAAACGGATGCTCGAAAATCGGCAACACCGATCGCAGAGCATCCGTTTGGCTTTTATCTTCTATTACAATTATTTAAAACAATCTGTCGACCTCTCACAGCCGCCCCTCGTCCATGTAGGAATACGAGCGATCGCGGGCAATGATAACGTGGTCGAGCACCTTGATGTCGAGCAACGCCGCGCCCTCCTTGATTTTGCGAGTCAGACGGTCGTCCTCCGGGCTCGGCATCGGATTGCCCGACGGATGATTGTGCACCAAGATTATGCCCGACGCCAGACAGTCGACCGCACGTTTCATGAGCAGCTTCACGTCGACCACCGTCCCTGCCGTTCCGCCCTGCGAGAGACAGCGACGACACTTCACACGGTTGCTGCGCGAGAGCATCAACACCCAAAACTCCTCATAGTCCAAACCCTCGATTTTGGGCGACATCATCTCGACCACATCGCGGCTCGACCGAATCAGTGAGTCGCGATTTTCAGCCATCTGCTCGCGGTTGCGCCGTCCGAGTTCAAAAGCCGCCGCCAGACAGACCGCCTTGGCAGGGCCGACACCCTTATACTTCGACATCATCTCATCCATGCCGAGACGCGCAAGATTGTCGATACGATTGTCGCAGTCGCGCAAAATCGAGCGAGCCAGATCGACCACCGACAGCCCCGGGAGACCGCCGCCGAAAATCAGTCCGACAAGCTCGGCATCGCTCAGCGAACGAATGCCCGACGACAGAGCCTTTTCGCGAGGCTTCTCATCGTCGTTGAGGTCATGTATGCGGCGATTGCCGAAAGGAGTGACAGTATCCATAATTCACACGCCTTACTCTACTTTCCTTTGCGCATCATGATTTCCTCCTCGACATTGCGACCGCGACCGAGCAGGATTTTGACCGTATAAGCCTTGATGAAACCGCAGCCGTAGCCGCAGATTTGAATCACGCTTGCCGGAATCGCCTTAGTCGCAATCACCGGCGAACCGGTCGAGAGCAGAGCCGCCGTGAATATTGCCGCGAGATACACTCCCAACGGCAGCAACGCCCACGGCGTGACCGTAGCGGCAAGCACCACCAACGCCACCCCGACGATCACGGCAACCGCCGGCAGCGCATGGACCGTTTTCAGCGAGCCCGGATAGAGCAACTTCAACGTGATTCTCGACATTCCGAAGACGTAGACCTGACGGAGAAACTTCTTGAAATCAACCCTACGCTTATGATAGACAAACGCCGGGCGGATAAGACCGATTGAAAAGCCGGCTTCGCGAATACGGGTCGACATATCGATGTCCTCCGAAAACATTTCGCGGAATCCCCCCACCCTCTCATAGACCTTTCGCGAAAAGCCCATGTTGAACGTGCGAGGGACAAACTTTTCGAGGCTCACCTTCCCGCCGCGGATACCGCCCGTGGTGAGAAACGAAGTCATGGCAAAATTGATAGCCTTCTGAGTCGACGTAAACGACTCGTGAGCCGAGTCAGGCCCGCCGAAACAATCGACGGGATTCGCGTCGAGCTCCTCGGTCAGCGTCGCAAAATAGTCGGGCGGGATCACGCAATCGCTGTCAAAGAAGATGAAATAGTCGCCGCTCGCACGTTCAAGCCCATGATTGCGGGCAATCGAGCGACCCTCATTCTCCTTGTAGAAATACTTCACATCGACAGCCCCGGCCGCTGCCTTGACGACCGACTCACACTTCACCGTCGACCCATCCTCGACAATCACAACCTCAAAATTTTTGAGCGACTGCGCCGACAGGCTCTTCAACAGATCGTCGACCTCATCGACGCGGTTATAGACGGGGACAATCACCGAAAAACGCGGCTTCCGACCATTGGTTTCCTCCATGGCAACTTCTATTTATATATAAATGTAACACTGTCGGGCGTCATCAATCCATCCGACTCTTGTAATCTTCATAATCAAACTGCCGCAGATACGAGCAATCACCCTTAGCGTCACACATCACCATCGCCGGATGCTGAATGCCGTTAAACATCGTCGTCTTCACCGTCGTGTAGTGATTCATATCTTCAAGCGTAAGCCTGTCGCCCGGCTTCAAAGGCTCGGCAAAGCACCAATCGCCGACATAATCACCGCTCAGACACGAATTTCCGCCCAAGCGATAGCGCGGCAGCCCCTCAGCCTCATCGACACTCTCGCTGATAGCAGGCTTATAGGGCATTTCAAGGCAATCGGGCATGTGACACGCAAAACTTGCGTCGATAATAGCCGTCTTTATACCCTGATTGTCAACGATGTCGAGCACCTCGGTGATCAAATCGCCCGTGCGCCACATCCACGCACTTCCCGGCTCCATGACCACTTGAAGCCACGGATAACGGCTGCGAAAACCTCTCAGCAAACCGATCAGATGGTCTACGTCATACCCCTCGCGGGTCATCAGATGACCGCCGCCGAAATTCACCCACTTCAACTGCTTGAAATAGCAACCGAACTGCGCCTCAAAAACTTCGAGCACCTTCGCAAGGTCATAGCTCGTGCTCTCACACAGAGCATGGAAGTGCAACCCCTCGATGCCCTCGGGCAACGTCCCGCCGAGCTGCTCGGCTGTGACACCGAAGCGCGACCCCGGCAGCGCGGGATTATAGAGATCTGTCTCGATGACCGAACACTGCGGATTGACCCTCAACCCCGGCGAAACCCCGGCGGCAAGCGTCCGCTCGCCATAGCGATTCCATTGGTTGAGCGAATTGAAAGTCAGATGCGTCGCACGCGAGAGAAACTCGCCGATCGTCCGTTCCGTATAGACCGGGCAATAGACGTGAGCCTCGCCGCCAAGCTCCTCATTGCCGAGACGAAGCTCGTTGAGCGAACTCGCCGTGAAATCGCGATTATACTCGCGAACCACCCCGAAACTCCTCCAAAGCGCATTGGCCTTGAAAGCCATGATAATGTTGACGCCCGCCTCGCGCTCCACTCGGGTGATGAGTTCGAGATTGCGACGCATACGGTCTTCATAAACTATATAGTAAGGCGTAGAGATTTCTTCCGCTTTCATTATTATATATATAAATATGGTTATGACTTCTTAAAAATACATATATCTGTGAGTGTGTCACCACTCTCTTTTCAGTCGACGATTGCAAACTTCGCAAACTTCAACATCAGGATGCGCTCCTCGGCAGAAACCCCGAACACAACCTTGATGCGCGAATCCGCACCGTTGCGACTGATTTCAGTGATTACGCCCAAGCCAAACTTCGGATGTTCGATTTTCATCCCCTCCGACACCTCGGCAAGCGAGTGAGTCACAAACCCTGCTGCCGACGCTCCGCCGACAGTCGGCTGCGACGGTCTGCCCGACGGCATTGCCGACGACCTCATCGGACTCGACGACGGAGTCGGAATCCGACCGAACGACGACGACGGCGATTGCTGCGACAAGCCGCCCGACCGAAGCGCATTCAGGCTGCGGGCACTTCCCGCCATCGAAGCCGAATAGTTTGAAGTCGGGCGCGTCTTCTGATTGAGCTCGACATAGACATCCTTCGACTCGATGCGCAAAAACTCCGGCGAGATGTCGCCGAGAAACCTCGACGGACGGCAGACCGCAGGCTGCCCGTTGCGGAATCGAGATGCCGCATAGCTAAGCATACAATAATTTCGAGCACGAGTAATGGCTACATACATCAGTCGTCGCTCCTCTTCGATCTGAGCCGACGACGTATTGGCCATCGCCGAGGGAAACAGCTCCTCCTCGACCCCGACCACAAACACATTGTTAAACTCCAAACCCTTTGCCGCATGAACCGTCATCAGCGTGACGCTCTCCTCGGTATCCGAGTTCGAATCCTGATCCGTGGCGAGCGAAACCTCCGCCATGAAATCGGCAAGCCCGACCTCCTCGCTGCCGCTCTCGCGCCGATCGTCGACAAACGAGCTGACACCGTTGAGCAACTCCTGCAAGTTGTCCTGCTTCGAAATATTTTCGGGCGTATCATCGTTGAGCAACATTGACAGCAGCCCCGTCCGTTCGATGACCATCGACGCCACCTCCTTCGCATCGCCGCCGTTGCGATTCGCTTGGACAAACTCTGAAATCAGCCACGCAAAAGAATCGAGCTTTCGGAGCGTCCCGGCATTGAGCCCTGCCGAATGATTATGAGGTTCCTGAATGACAGTCCAAATACTGACATTGTCGGCAATCGCACGTCCGACGAGCTTATTGACCGTAGTCTCGCCAATGCCTCGCGCCGGGAAATTGATGATGCGTTTCAGAGCCTCATCATCGTCGGGATTAAGAGCCATACGGAAATAGGCAATAGCATCCTTCACCTCCTTACGCTGATAGAACGACAGACCACCATATATCCGGTAAGGCACATTGCGCTTTCTCAACGCCTCTTCGAGCACACGGCTCTGAGCATTCGTGCGATAGAGGATAGCAAACTCATTCGCGCTGTCGCCCGTCCGCATTTTGAGCTGCGAAATTCGGGTTGCCACCTGATAAGCCTCCTCATAGTCGCTGTAACACTTGACAACGTCGATCGGCGCACCCTTGGCATTCTCCGAATAGACCTGCTTCGGAATCTGGTCGCGGTTCTTGTCGATGAGCGACCCCGCGGCATTGATGATATTTCGAGTCGAACGATAGTTTCGTTCGAGCTTATGGGTTTTCAGCTCCGGATACGTATTGCGCAAGTCGAGAATATTGCGGATATTCGCGCCGCGAAACGAGTAGATGCTCTGCGCATCGTCGCCGACCACACACAGCGCACCACTCTCGCGAGTCAACTGCGTCACGATGACGTGTTGCGCAAAGTTCGTGTCCTGATACTCGTCGACGAGCACATACCTGAAAAACTCACGATAGTGGCGGAGCACATCCGGATTGTCTCTCAGCAACACGTTCGTATAGTAGAGCAAATCGTCAAAGTCCATCGCACCGGCCACGACGCAGCGGTCGCGATAGCCCCTGTAAATCTCATACAACTCCGGACGCTTCGCCCGTCGGTCAGCCTCCATGACATCTCGACTCAGCGCATAGTCCTCGGGCGAGACGAGCGCATTTTTCGCGCTCGATATTGCCGACAGGACAGCCGACGGCTTGTAGACCTTCTCATCGAGCTGCATATCCTTGATGATCATCTTGACCAGCGACTTGCTGTCAGCCGAATCATAGATCGTAAAATTGCTCTTAAACCCTATCCGCTCGGCATTCGTCCGCAAGATGCGGGCAAAAATCGAGTGAAACGTACCCATCCACAGCTTCGACGCCGTTTCAGCCCCGACCAACTCCTCGACACGCTCGCGCATCTCGCGAGCCGCCTTGTTCGTAAAGGTCAAAGCCAAAATGCGCCAAGGCTCATAGCCGAGGCGCAAAAGATGGACAATTTTATATGTGAGCACACGAGTCTTTCCCGAGCCGGCTCCCGCAATCACGAGTTGCGGCCCGTCGCAGTATTCCACTGCCTCACGTTGTTGCTCATTCAGTTTATCAAGATAACTTTGATTTCGTTCGGTAGTCATTCTGTTTATTTGATCAGCAGATGGTCGCCGGTTTCGTTGACGATCGAGCGATAATAGCGCTCGTCATAGCCGCCATAGATCGGCGAGACAGGCATACCCTCGGGCGTACGTTCAAACTTGCCGTCCTTTTCGCGCTTGATATTGCCGTCCATATACTTGACGAGGAGATAATCGCCGAGCTGCTTATAATTCTTGACATAGCGGGTCGAAGCCATAGCCGAATGAGAGTTGAGAAGTTCGCGGGCGGCATCGGCATCGAGCGTTGCCACAACCTTTGCATAACCTTCCACTTCCTTTTCGAGCTTCGACTCCTCAGCGTTCTGCACACGGCGGATGTCGTCGATCATCTTGCTATATTGATGATAAGCCTGATTAGCCACATAGCTTGTCACCCAGAAAGCAGCGTCCCACGAAAGAGTGAGCAAATCACCGTTGCCGACAGCAAACTCGTGGGGAATCTCGGTCAGACCGCAATACATCGGGACATAGACACAAGTATTGGCATCATCGACGCCAAACCAAAGGACACCGCGCATCTGTTCGGGATATGAAGCATTCATCTGCGAAACAAACGAGAAACCCGTCTGCTGAGTGGCAATCGCACGCTCGTTGAGATACTCCTTGCCGTCGACTTTAAACGTCATCGGACGCCAGCGGTAAGGCACTGAATATGGGCCTGCGCCAATATCCTGAGTCATATCCATCGGAGTACCCTCGAAATGGTCGCGCATCATCCACTTCATATCGTTGAGGCTGACCTTGCGATCGGGCTTGACCCAAAGCGGGAAAGGCTCGCCGGTCGACTTCATCACCCAAGGGAGATACTTGTCCATTCCCGACTTGAAACGATTGAAATAGCTCCACACTCGACCGTCACAGCCGCGGGTTGCGGTAGCGTCAAGCTCACCGTAGGCTAACGAGAAGCTGAAATCCTCGTCCTTACCTTTATAATAACCCATCTTGCGAGCGAAGTCGATGACATCGGGCGAATAGATGGTGTTTTCGTCATTGAGGGGGAACTGATGGATACGCGGATGGTTGGCGTGACCCGAAATGCAATCGTCGGGAATACGACGGGCAACCCACACGGCACCCTTCTCCTTACCGCCCTTGCCGATAAGCTCCATGACCCACGCCTCGTCGGCATCAGCGATCGAGAACGACTCGCCGCTCGAATGATAGCCATACTCTTTGACGAGGTCGGTCATAACCTTGACAGCCTCGCGAGCAGTCTTCGCACGTTCGAGAGTCACATAGATCAGCGAACCGTAGTCCATCAACCCAGTCGTGTCCGCCAATTCCGGACGACCGCCCCATGTACTCTCCGAGATAGTCAGCCCGTGCTCATTCATATTGCCGATAGTCGTATAAGTCACGGCTACCTGCGGAATTTCGCCGAGATACTTACCCGTGTCCCACTCCGTGATTTTTCTCATCTCGCCGGCAGCGTGTTTGCCACCCGGACGGTTATACAGTTCGCCGTAGAGCGTATGGCTGTCGGCAGCGTATGTCACAAGCACCGAACCGTCGGCAGTAGCCTTCTTTCCGGCAATAAGACTCGTACAAGCCCATCCGTGGAGAGGCAATGCGACAGCGAGTGTCAGCAATAAAGATTTTAAATTCAGCATATTCATAGTTAATTCTTAGGTAATTGATCGGTTTATTCGTCTCAACCCCGACTCGGGAGGTCTCAACATCGCAAAGATAGCCATTTTTCACGAATAACCTACAAATTCCGACCCTAAAAACGCAGCGAGCCCGCAGAGTTGGAATCCCACTCTGCGGACGCGCATAATATTAGATTAAATGTGATGAGGTTTGTTACCCGCCTGAAAAAAATTTCACGCATCCCCCTTTTTTTAACTTAACATTCATTCATTTTTTCTAATTTCGTTCAATCTCAGCAATCGCGCGTTCCATCGAAGCAATCGCGTCTAATCCAATCTTCTCAATTAAAGAGTCGAATGAATCGCGAAATCTATCAGCACACACATCCACGATTTTTGGAAAATCCTCGACTCGTCGTCAGCGAAGTCCGTTTTCACCGACCCATTTTCGTCGCCGGATTCTCATCGGTATGTCCCCTGAAAAATTTCGTATTGCAAAATTAATACCCGGTCGGCAATTCTGATTTTGCCAATCGGGTAATTCATTTGCTTTTAAAAATGTGTTTACAAATTTTAACTTTCTTCTAACGCGATTTCCCAACAGCAATGAAACATTTCATCAGGGTGTGATTTGTTTCCGTTTCATTGCCGTTTTTTAGTCTTTTCCACGCTCTCAGCGCGTTCTATTGCGGTGTCTACATTGCATTTATACAGGTTTTACACCGCGCTTTTACGCATTTTTCACCCCCGTCAAAGACTCATATCGCCGACGAGATCAAGATCGATTTCGCTGACATTTTTTCGAGCCTTGCTCAGAGCCGAGTCCGATATATAGCCCGACGCCTCAGCAACCTCGGCGAGCTTCGCGCCGGGATGAGCTTCGAGATAAAGTTGGGCATATCTAAGCCGGAACATATTGATGAGATTATAGTAACCGACACTTGCAATAAACCGACTCGCCGCCGCAACCATACCCTTGTCGATCTCCGACAACACCTCGGTTTTCAGCAAATGCGATTCGCGATAGCGACGCAGGATGACCGCGAGCACCAGACGCTTGACCTCGTCGCCCGGCTCCGACTCCTCACTGCCGTCAGCCTCGTCGACCTCGCCAAGAATCAGATCCGCAACTTTATGATGATGCTCCGAAGCCGGCTTCTCGGCAGCAGCCGCAAGCACCAACTCATCCTCCGCGATACGCTTCGCCTCATCCTCGATTTTGATCGGACGCTGCGAATTGAGAATCGTGCAAAGAAACACGACGTTCCACAGCGTCAATATCACGTCCATCAACATCTTGACGTCGCGACTGTCCGACAAGAATATGACCCACATAAACAAAATCCAGATCAGCGGCAGCCAAATGACCTTGTCGGCGAAATAATACGGGAAGTCCTCCTCGTTTGAATAATTATCCTTATTATACTTATCAATCTTCTTTTTGAGCCAGATGACCACGAAAAGCAATCGGGTAAACAAGATTATACTGATACCACCGGCCACGATGCAGACCGACATACGGTTTCTTTCGACCCAACCGTCATAGCCCGATATTGAAAGAGCAAACAACACCACGACCACCGCCATCGGCAACCAGCAATACAATCGGTTTTTGACACCCCGGAGCCTGTTTCGCTGAAAATAGCGCATAAACAGCATAGCGAAACAAACCGGATAGATGATTATACCATAGATGCGGACATAGAGCCAAATCCCCTCGTCCGACGGACAGAGGAAATAAGGAAACTGCAAAATATGTGTTGCAAAAAACAGCGACGCGAGCTTTCCTGCCGGATAATAACAACTCTTGTCGAATGGCTGATACATCTGACTCAGACGGATGAAACTGCATATCAGCCCTGTCAGCATCAATGCAAAACAAGCGTCGGCATAGCATATATCAGTCAATGAATAATACTCCATTAGCGTGCGTAAAATTTGAAAATATTTCGTAAATGTACGAAATTTTCAACACTTAGCACACACCTTTCTCGCAAAATCCGCAAATTTATCGAAAAAATTTGCAAAAATCGCCTCCTATCCCGCCCGATGTCAATCGACGGTAGTCTCCTCCTCCTTGATAATCAAAAGAGTGTCGCCCGGATGCAGGCGGCGAGTGCCGTTGGGGACAATGTAGCGCGAACCGCGACGAATCATCATCACCAACGAACCGGCAGGCAGATTCATGTCGCGCAGCGTATTGCCGTTGGCAAGATTCTGCTCCGTGAGGACGAGTGTTTGAAGCGACGTCGGAAGCTCATCGGCAAGTTCCACGCCGAAATCATCCTCCTCGCGAGCCTCCGTGTCGATGAGTTTGAGCTTGCGAGCTGAGGAAATGACCGTCGTACCCTGAATCAAGAGCGACAGCAGCGTCACGAAAAACACGATGTTGAAAATCTGACTCGCCCCCTCGACATTGGCAACCACCGGGTAGGTAGCAAAGATGATGGGGACGGCTCCGCGAAGACCCACCCACGAAACGAACATCTTCGAGCGATTGTTCAACCCGGGCAGGAACATCAGCGAAAGATAGACGCTCAGCGGGCGACCGACGAGAATCATGAAGACACCGACGAGGAGCGAAACGCCTGCGACGTCGATCATCTCGTGGGGATTGACGAGCAGACCGAGCATCAGGAAGACCACAATCTGCGCGAGCCACGTCAGCCCGTCGACAAACTTCGTGATGCCGCGATGGTTCGGGAGCACGGCATTGCCGAGAATGATACCGCTGATATACACGGCGAGATAGCCGTTGCCGGCAAGAGCCGTAGTGATTGCAAACGTGAAGAACACACAGCCGATCATCAAAATCGAGATCATCGACGTAGCCTGCGAAGCATCCTCCTTAGCATCGCCGCCATTGCCGATGCGACGATAGAAATTGATGAGCCACAGCGTCAGTTTCCCCATCAGGAAACCGCCGGCTATGCCGACTCCGAACTGCAACACAAGCTCCATCAGAATCTTCCCGACCGACATTCCGCCGCCGTGGGTCAGAGCCTCGATGAGAATAATCGTGAGCATATAAGCCATCGGGTCGTTAGAGCCGCTTTCAAGCTCCAACATCGGACGCAGATTGTGGCGCAAAGCCACCTTCTGACTGCCTAAGATTCCAAACACCGATGCCGAGTCGGTCGACGACATCGTCGCTGCAAGCAACAGCGACGGCAGGAACGCAAAGTGGATGTTAGTCCAATCCATTCCCGAAAGCCACCAGATAAACAGCCCCGTAATCAACGCCGTCAGCAACACTCCGACCGTCGACAAGACCAATCCCGGCACGACCACAGGGCGGATTGCCGAAATCTTGGTCCCGAGACCGCCCGAAAAGAGGATGATACAGAGAGCGACCATGCCGATAAACTGAGCCGTGTGCATGTCGCTAAACTGAATCCCGATTCCATCCGTCCCGAATCCCATCCCGACGAGGAGGAATATCAAAAGTATCGGAAGACCGAAACGATAACTCGACTTGCCGATGAGCACACCGGCAACAAGCAGGATTGAACCAATCAAGAGAATGTTTTCAGACGTAATGAAATCCATTATGACGATCGCGTGTTGGGTTAATTGTTGGGTTGTTTAAATTTATACTTTAATTATATACTGCAAAGTTAGCATTTTTTTCGGAATCGACACGAATCGCCGTCTACCTACCTTCGAGCACCGAAATCTTCGCACGCTTGTTTTTGATGCGTTCCGGTGCAAGAGCCTTGACCAATCGGCGCGCCTCGTCGCGCGGGACGGCCACGAGAGCCGAATGGTCGCGCAGCGCAATGCGTCCGATCGCCGACGCTTCGAGTCCGCCCTTGGCGATGAGAAACCCGACGATGTCGCCGCGCGAAATCTTCTCCTTCTTCCCGACGTTGAAATAGAGCGTCGCCACCGTCGAGCTGATCGGACACTCCGATCGACCCTGCGGGACGTAGTCGCGATCCCACTCCACATAGTCGGGGATGTTCTCGCCCTCGGTCGTGATGACATAGACCTCGCCCGTTGCGTCCTGACGCGCCGTGCGCCCGTTGCGATGCGTCCACGCCTCGACCGACGGCGGCAGATGATAGTGGACCACGGCCGACAGCTCGGCAATGTCAAGCCCTCGCGCACCGAGATCGGTCGACACGAGTATCGGGGTAGTCCCGTTGTTGAGAAGTTCGACGGCATTTTCGCGCTCGTTCTGTTCGAGACCGCCGTGATACATCCCTGCCGGCAACCCCGCCTTGCGCAGAGCCGCATGGATGCGCTCGACGCTCTCGCGATGGTTGGCAAAGACGATCAGACTGCCGTCTGACAGCGAACGGAGCAAGTCGATGAGCGAATCGAGCTTGTCGCGGACAGCCGACGGGACATGGACAATCTGCATCTGTCGGCGCGGCGACGACGACTCGCTGAAATCCACCGACTCCTCGCGCGAAAACTTCGGAAGATACGGCGGAAGCTCGTCGAGACGGGTCGCCGACGTGAGGATGGCAAACGAAACCGAGGTCAACCGACGGCTGACGCGCTTCATCTCGTCGGCAAAACCGAGTTCGAGAGCCTTGTCATACTCATCGATCACGAGAGTGCGCACCCCCGAAAGGTCTACGTTGCCGCGATTGATATGGTCGAGGAGTCGACCCGGAGTAGCCACGATGATGTCAGGCGTAACAGCCAGCGACTTCACCTCTTCCTGCATCGGATGACCGCCGTAGAACGCCACCGTCTTCAACCCCGTCGCAATCGGGCGCACCACTTCAAAAATCTGCAACACCAACTCACGCGACGGAGCCATCACGACGGCTCTGACACGCCCGTCGGCAGGACCCATGCTTTTAAGCAACGGGATTGCAAACGCAAGCGTCTTGCCCGACCCCGTCGGAGCGATGAGAGTCACCACTCCCTTTGCCGCCATCCCCGCCATCCGACGCTGCATCTCATTGAGCTCGGCAATCGCAAGACGCGAGGTGACGTTTGACAATATTTCTTTCTCTTTCATTCGTTCAAATTCAATTAAACATATTTCTGACTTCGGTCGAATCCACATCGTGGACATACTCGGGCGAAAACCTGTCGAGAGAATCCGCGCCAAACACCTCGTCGGGGATGACCACCTCGATGCGTCTGACCTCCTTTCGACCTCTCTTCGCCGCCGACTTTGCAAACGCCGACAAGCCGTCGTAGATCCGCAGGATATTCTTGCCGTAGCGACTGTTCATCGCCCACTTGCCCGACAAATCCTCCCACGTCCGGGCACATCCGCGACGGACATACGAAAATCGCGGGTCGACCATCCGTTCGCCCTTCGGCAGACGCTTGGTCGAAGCGTAGGCATAGAGATGCTGTATCATCGCCGTCACGCCTTCGTCGACACTATCAAACCGACAGCCTTCATCGCCGCGTCGTCTCACACCGAGACCGCAATAATTGTGAGCCTCGGGCTTGACGGCAGTCCCGTTGTCGAAGCGAAACCACCCCGTCTCGACGATAGCCTGACAGAGAGCCACATCGCCGCGGATGCCATAGCGGCTGCCGATGTCATAAAACGCCTCGGCGACTTCGCGCTGAAACTCCGGATTGTGGCGGCAGACGAACTCATACATATCGTCGACCCCCACCTCCGCCTCACCGAAGATCGAAGTCTTCGCAATCGCACCGACAGGCATCACAACCGCCAGCAATAGTAACAACAATCTCCCGAGCATAGTTGATGTCATTTTTGGATAAATTGTATAACTCTGCTAAAATTGAACGTGCAAGTTAGCAAAAATCTTTCGATTTCGGAAATATTTCGACAATTCCGACTCTCTCTCGACTTCTCAGACGCCGATTCCGACGAGCCGTCGGAGTTTTATTTTCGCTCGGTGTGTTTGAAGTGTGGTGCAAATGATTTATCTTTGCAGAGGTGGGCGGCGGAGGGTTCTGCCGTCTCGTCATT
>CAZCCI010000002.1:94865-109929 GCA_964497255.1 uncultured Staphylococcus sp. | reverse complement strand
TCTCGTCATTAGTAGCAATCAATATATCCTCAATGAAATACTTTTTCTCTGCCGGCGAAGCGTCCGGCGATCTCCATGCCTCGCAAGTGGTCCGCGAGCTGATGCGCCTCGACCCGAATGCCGAAATCGCGTTTCTCGGCGGCGACCTGATGGCTGATGCCGCCGGGAAGCAGCCGCTCATTCATTTCAAGCGCATGGCGTTTATGGGTTTCATCGATGTTGCCATGCATCTGCCCGAGGTGCTCGGCAATTTCAAGACTGCTAAGGAGGCGATTCGCTCAATGCGCCCCGATGCCGTCGTGCTCGTCGACTATCCGGGGTTTAATCTCACGCTTGCCAAGTATGCCAAGAGTTTGGGCATTAAGGTGTTTTACTACATTGCGCCGAAGCTCTGGGCTTGGAAGTCGTATCGCATCAAGCAGATCCGCCGCTATGTCGACAGGGTGTTTTCAATCCTGCCGTTTGAGCCGGAGTGGTTTGCCGAGCGCGGTGTCGATGTCACCTATGTCGGCAATCCGTCGGTCGAGGAGGTGGAGGATGCTATCTCTGCTCTCCCTCGCCGCGACGAGTTTCTTGCCCGCTACGGTCTGACGACCGACAAGCCGATTCTCGCCCTTGTCCCCGGCAGCCGTGTCGGAGAAATCAAGTCGAATCTTCCGGTGATGGATGCCGTGGCGCGTCGCCACCCCGAGATGCAGACGGTGGTTGCCGGTGCGCCGTCGCTCGACAAGGATTTCTATGCCCGTTTCACGGACTTCCCGGTCATCAGCGGAGCGACTCTCGGCCTTATGGCTAACGCTCGCGCGGCTCTCGTCACGTCGGGGACGGCTTCGCTCGAATGTGCGCTTGCCGGTGCGCCGCAGGTGGTCTGCTACCGCGCTGTCGGTTGGAAATGGGCTCATGATCTGTTCCTCCACATTCTGAAAATACCTTACGCTTCGCTCCCCAATCTCATCGGCGGTAAGATTGACCGCGAGACCCGACGCGAGGTTAATCGCGAGGCTGTCAAGACGGGTGTCAGGGGTTGCGTTGTCCCCGAAATGCTCGTCCACAACTGCACGCCCGATGCGGTCGACCGCGAATTGTCGCGAATCATCCCCGACTCTGCTCCTCGCTCCGCGCAGCTCGACGGCTATGACAAGGTCAGACGGCTGCTCCACACCGACAGTTCGGCGGCTGTCAACGTGGCTCGACTGATTTTTCAAAACGCTGCAAACGTATAAGTTACGCCGACCGTAAGACCGGGGGCTATGCCGCGCGATGTCACGGTTGCCCCTGCTGTCAGCCCTATGCCCCAATGCCGGCGAGTCCGTTCGGCGACGGCTGTGGGGGCTATGACTTCGACTCGCGGCGAGGGATAGATGACGAGCGTGTCTAATCGCGGCTCGAAACCGCTGACGACGGCTCGATAAGTCATTGAATCGGAATAAGTCCGCGCCGTGACGGGCACTGTAACAGCCACCGTGTCAGCCGTCTGCGCCAACGAGTCGGCAAGGTTGACGTTCATCGCTCTGCCCTCCGTCGCGCCCGAATCGGTCGCCGACGGGCTTGATTGTTGCTGCTCTGCGAGTGGCAATCGGCGTGTCACGGCGGTCTCCGTCCTTTCGCCCACCGACCGCGGCGACTCCACTCTAATCGTGTCGCGGACAATCCTCACTACCTCACGATGTCCATCCGACTGCCCGACCCCTCGGCTACCGTCGCCCGAAAATCGTCCGGCAGCATATCCGACCGCCAACAACGATACGCAATAGATTACTTTTTTCATAAATTTTTAAGATTAAGATGATAAAGGTTGATTGTTTTCTTTGGTTGGTTTTCACTCTGCAAAGTTACAACCGGAACTACCCGAAAAAGGTGCGATAATGTCCGGCTCCTACAAAAAAATTTTACTCTAAATTACTATCAATCTATCCTACAACGCATTACGACTGAAAAATTTTCAGTCACCGAAGTGTTAAAAATTGCAAACGTACGATTTTCGGTTCAAATTCCGGGCCAATACCCCTCGCCTACAACTGACCGAGTTCGACCATGGTGGCGACGCGCTCGATGATGGCATCCTTGCGATCCTTGTCGGGACGATAGGTCGTTTTTAGGTTGACTCCGAAAAGCTTGCCGAACGTCTGCCAAAATCCGGCTCGAAACGAGCCGAGAAAGGCTTTGAGGATGTTGTAGCTCGACTGGTTGGTCTCGCGATTGATGAGTTTGACGAGCATTTGGGCCTGCGACTTCGTGAATTTCTTCAACACGGGCTTATATTGCTCAAATACAGCCCCTTCCATTTTCTTCAAATGTTCCTCGCGCTCCTTTTGGGTCGGGAATGTCTCGATATACTCGTAGGTCTCGATGAGAGTTTCGCAAATCAGTTTGGCGTAGGGCAAAGTTTTCTTGACATCGCGGACAGTCTTCCAATAGAATTGCTCCTCTTTCTTGTTTTTGAACTTCATCGGCGGGAACACGGTGACATCGGCGAGCACGAGCATCAGAGTCTGATTGCCCTCGTCGTCGTCAAAGAAATAGTAGCCTTGGAGGGGCTTGACCCGCCCTGTCCCGACGTTGACATCAAACTCCGGAACGTCGGCAGTGTCATCACCGGCAGGCAATGACGACGGCAGCGCGTATGCGTCGAGCACACACACGACCGATATGAGAAGCATTGCAATTGTCTTATGAAAACTATTAATCATGCAATTATTAAACATCTAAACAGTTGTTTTTATTATGTCAACCTACCGATGATCCGATTAATATTAACCTTTATTATCCGATTTTGTCATGCAATCATCCTCGGTCAATTGCTATGACCCTGCAAAATTAATCATAACCGTGCATTCCGCCAAGAATAAATTGTCGGCTTAACACATGGCAACAGAAACAACCACCGACATTCCGATGCGCAAATTAAAACCGACTCTCACAATCGACATATCTAAAAAAATCATCATGAAATCATGCAAATCTTATACAAGCTGATTGTTTAGTTAATTTTTCATAAATTACACGCAATTATTTGCATATTCCGTTTTTTTACATAAATTAGGCGCATCAATCATTGTAAATCCTTACCCGATATGAAACTAAATCCATTATTACTGTTGTGTCTGATGTCATTATTCGTTTGCTCGTGCAGCAGCAGCGACGAGCCGACGGCTGAAAGCAACGTTCGCAAAAACATCGAACTCGATGTTCCGAGTAGAACCGTGGCAAATAACTTATGCGATTTCTATTTGAAAAATTCTTCTTCCAAAAGAAGACAGATCAATCTATGATGTCGAATCGATGCTTACCTCTGAAAAATATACTGAATTAAAAGGTCTCAGTAGGGACTACAGTGTTACTGTCAATCTTCCGAAATTCAAAATAAACAACGCCCTTTATTTGAATGATATATTGAAATCGGCAGGAATCCCAAGCCTGAATAATATAATCAATTTTTCATTATTCACCGATAAATTATCGGGTATTGGCTACTTTAATCAAGCAACTTCATTAGAAATCAATGAAACCGGAGCGGAAGCTTCATCAGCGACATCATTTGATGGAGAATTTACATCTCCTGTGCCGACAGAGCCAGTCGACTTCAATGTCAACCGTCCGTTCTACTTCTTCATAACGGAGCAGAGCACGGGTGCGTGTGTCGTATCCGGTCGAATCGTGGATTTAGGTGACTGACGAAATCCGAACGAAAAAAAATTTGATGTAAACCAAGACTTTGAAGTAAACCGATTGCCCTGCAAATGATGGAATATATTCCATCATTTGAAGGGCAAATTGTTGTTTTCAAAAAAATTTTTTCCGAGTTTGACGTTATCGCACCTTTTTGGGGTGTTTCCGGTTGTATCTTTGCAGTGGAAATTCGGGACGTTTGTCTGAGTTGCCAACCTTATATTAACACTCGCCCTACTCGGCGGTGTCTTCCGGGCCGTGGGGGACGGGGGGATAGTCGACGGTGTAGTGGAGTCCGCGAGATTCTTTGCGTTCCTTTGCCTGTCGCATGATGAGGTAGCCGACGTTGATGATGTTGCGCAGCTCGCAGATTTCACGCGAGGCTTTCGACTGCTTGAAGAGTTTTTCGGTTTCTTCGTAGAGGATGTCGAGGCGGTTCCATGCGCGGTCGAGGCGGAGGTTGGAGCGGACGATGCCGACGTAGGTGCCCATGATTTGGTTGACTTCTTTGATGCTCTGGGTGATGAGCACCATTTCTTCGGTGTGGCGAGTGCCTTCGTCGTTCCATTCGGGGACGTCGGTGCGGAAGTCGTAGAGGGCGGCGTTGGCTGTGGCGTGGCGCGCGGCGGCATCGGCATAGACTACGGCTTCGATGAGGGAGTTGGAGGCGAGTCGGTTGCCTCCGTGGAGTCCGGTGCACGAACATTCGCCGACGGCGTAGAGTCGGCTGATCGATGATTCGGCGTTGGAGTCGACTTTGATGCCTCCGCAGAGGTAGTGGGCGGCGGGGGCTACGGGGATGTAGTCTTTGGTGATGTCGATGCCGAGCGAGAGACACTTGGCGTAGATGTTGGGGAAGTGTTTTTTGGTTTCTTCCGGGTCTTTGTGGGTTACGTCGAGGTAGACGTGGTCGTCGCCGGTGAGTTTCATTTCGGAGTCGATGGCTCGGGCGACGATGTCGCGCGGGGCGAGCGAGAGTCGCGGGTCATATTTCTGCATGAACTCTTCGCCTTTTTTATTGCGGAGGACTGCTCCGTAGCCTCGCATTGCTTCGGTGATGAGGAAGCTGGGGCGGTCGCCGGGATGATAGAGCGCGGTGGGGTGGAATTGGATGAATTCCATGTCTTTGACTGTTCCCTTGGCGCGATAGACCATGGCGATGCCGTCGCCGGTGGCTACGAGGGGGTTGGTCGTGGTCTGATAGACGGCTCCTACTCCGCCGGTGGCTATGAGTGTGATGCGCGAGAGGAAGGTGTCGACTTGTCCGCTTTCGGTGTCGAGGATGTAGGCTCCGTAGCAGGTGATGTCGGGGGTGCGACGGGTGACGATTTTGCCTAAGTGGTGTTGGGTGATGATTTCGATGGCAAAATGATGTTCGAATACGTCGATGTTCGGGTTGGTTCTGACGGCTTTGATGAGCGATTGCTGTATTTCGAATCCGGTGTTGTCGGCATGGTGGAGGATGCGAAATTCGGAGTGTCCGCCTTCGCGGTGGAGGTCAAACTCTCCGTCGGCTTTCTTGTCAAATTCAACTCCCCAGTCGATTAGTTCACGTATCTGCCCGGGGGCTTCGGTGACGACTTTGCGGACGGCTTCGGGATCGCTGAGCCAGTCGCCGGCGATCATGGTGTCGTTGATGTGTTTTTCAAAGTCGTCGACTTCAAAATTGGTGACTGATGCCACGCCGCCTTGGGCGAGGGCTGTGTTTGCTTCGTCGAGGGTGGTTTTGCAGACGAGTGCGACACGTCCTTTGGAGGCTACTTTGAGGGCAAAGCTCATGCCGGCGATGCCGGAGCCGATTACGAGATAATCATACTTTCGTGTCATGTCTTTGGGTGGAAGATGTGATGAATGAGTAGCTGTGTGGGGAGTGGGTGGAGGAGGGAGAGAGGGGGGATTATTTTATGATTGCGAGTCCGCCCTGAGCGGTTTCTTTGTAGATCGATGGGAGGTCGTGGCCGGTGCGCTTCATGACTTCGACGATGCGGTCGAAGGTGACGGAGTGGCGACCGTCGGAGAAGGCGGCGTAGAGGTTGCTGTCGAGGGCTCGGGCTGCGGCGTAGGCGTTGCGCTCGATGCATGGGATTTGGACGAGTCCGCAGACGGGGTCGCAGGTCAAGCCGAGGTGGTGTTCGAGTCCCATTTCAGCTGAGTATTCGATTTGGGCCGGTGAGCCTCCGAAGAGTTGGCTTGCGGCTGCTGCTGCCATTGCGCAGGCTACGCCGACTTCGCCTTGACATCCGACTTCGGCTCCGGAGACTGAGGCGTTGTGCTTGACGACGTTGCCGAAGAGTCCGGCTGTTGCCAAGGCGCGCAGGATGCGTTTGTCGCTGAAATTTTTTGACGTTGAGAGGTGGTAGAGGACGGCGGGGAGGACTCCGCATGAGCCGCAGGTGGGTGCGGTGACGATTTTGCCTCCCGATGCGTTTTCTTCGCTGACGGCGAGGGCGTAGGCGTAGACGAGTCCGCGCGAGCGTAGGCTGTCGTTGTGGCCGGCGGCGTGGAGGTAGTAGCTGACGGCTTTGCGACGGACTCCGAGTCCGCCGGGGAGGACTCCTTCGGCATCGATTCCGCGCTCGACGGCTTCTTTCATGACTTTCCAGACTTCGGCAAGGTAGTCCCAGACGTCGGGGTCTTCGTATTCTTCGACGTATTCCCAGTAGCTTTTGCCTGATTTCTCAGCCCAGTCGAGGATGTCGGCTATTTTGCTGAGTGGGTAGACGTCGCGATATTTCTGACGTTCTTCGCCTTCGCGGACGATGTCGCCGCCGCCGATCGAGTAGACGGTGCGGCTTTCGAGTTCGTTGCCTTCGGCGTCGAAGGCTTTGAATGTCATGCCGTTGGGGTGGAAGGGGAGGAAGATTTCGGGTTTCCAGACGATTTCGGTCGGGGCTATGGGTTGGAGCTCGTCGAGGATTGCCACATCAGTCATGTGACCCTTTCCGGTCCCGGCAAGGGAACCGTAAAGGGTCACGCTGAACGATGAGGCATCTCTGTGAGCGGTGCCAAATTCCTGAGCGGCTTTCAATGGGCCCATTGTGTGGGAGCTTGAAGGCCCGTGTCCGATTTTATATAGTCTTTTGATCGATTCCATCAGTCGATGAGAGCGTGTCCGGTCATTTCAGCCGGCTGGGGCAGTCCCATGATTTTGAGGATGGTGGGTGCGACGTCGGCAAGACGGCCGTCGGCTACGGTTGCGTCGGTGCGTTCGGTGACGTAGATGCAGGGGACGGGGTTGAGCGAGTGGGCGGTGTTGGGTGTGCCGTCGGCGTTGACTGCGTTGTCGGCGTTGCCGTGGTCGGCGATGATGATGACTTCGTAGTCGGCTGCTTTGGCTGCTTCAACTGTGTCGCGGACGCATTCGTCGACAGCTTTGACTGCTTTGCAGATTGCGTCGTAGACTCCGGTGTGTCCTACCATGTCGCCGTTGGCGTAGTTGACGACGATGAAGTCATATTTTTCGTCTTTGATTGCTTCGACGAGTTTGTCTTTGACTTCGTAGGCGCTCATTTCGGGTTTGAGGTCGTAGGTTGCGACCTTGGGCGATGCGACGAGGATGCGTTCTTCGCCTTCGTAGGGGGTTTCGCGTCCGCCGTTGAAGAAGAATGTCACGTGGGCATATTTTTCGGTTTCGGCGATGTGGAGCTGTTTTTTGTCGAGGCTCGAGAGGTATTCGCCGAGGGTGTTTTCGACGTTTTCTTTCGGGAAGAGGATGTGGACGCCGGTGAATGATGCGTCGTAGGGGGTCATGCAGTAGTATTGAAGTCCGGGGATTACTTTCATTCCGGCTTCGGGGATGTCGTGCTGCGTGAGTGCGACGGTCAATTCTTTGGCGCGGTCGTTACGGTAGTTGAAGAAGATGACTGCGTCGCCTTCTTTGATTGTTCCGTCGACGGTCGAGTTGCAGATGGGTTTGATGAATTCGTCGGTGACGTCTTCGTCGTAGCTTTGCTGTACGGCTGCTGCCATGTCGGTGGCTTTCTTTCCTTCGCCGTTGACGAGGAGGTCGTAGGCAATCTTGACGCGTTCCCAACGTTTGTCGCGGTCCATTGCGTAGTAGCGACCTACGATTGAGGCTATTTTGCCGGCTGACTTGGCGCAGTGTGCTTCGAGGTCTTCGATGAAGCCTTTGCCGCTGCGGGGGTCGGTGTCGCGTCCGTCCATGAAGCAGTGGATGAAGACGTTTTCAAGTCCGTAGTGCTTGGCGATGTCGCAGAGGGCGTAGAGGTGGTCGAGCGACGAGTGGACTCCGCCGTTGCTTGTCAAGCCCATGAAGTGGATGGATTTTCCGTTGTCGCGAGCGTAGGTGAAGGCATTGACGATTTCGGGGTTTGAGAGGATTGAGCCGTCGGCGCAGGCTTTGTTGATTTTCACGAGGTCTTGGTAGACGACGCGACCTGCTCCGATGTTGAGGTGGCCGACTTCGGAGTTGCCCATCTGTCCGTCGGGGAGTCCGACGTTTTCTCCGGATGCTTGAAGCTCGCTGTGGGGGTATGTTTTGACGAGATAGTCCCAATAGGGGGTCGGAGTAGAGAATATTGCATCACTCTTTGTGTGGTTGCCGATTCCCCATCCGTCGAGAATCATTAACAATGCTTTCTTTGCCATGATGTTATAGAGATTGTGGTTGTGAATTTTTCGGTTATAACAATCAATCCGTGTTTGCGGATCTTCAAGAGTGCAAAATTACTGAAATTCCGCCGAAATTCAAAGCCCGAATGTGGGGTTGAGGGGGTGGTTTTTCGGTTTTTTTGGGTGGAAGAGTAAATATGTATAATATTTTTCGTATTTTTGCCAAAAGTATAATCTCAAACTTAATACCAAAAATCTCAAATAAAAACAATCAATTATGTTTAAAGACCAACCTAAAGGCCTTATCCCTGCTGCTCTAAGTAATATGGGCGAGCGTTTCGGCTATTACATCATGAATGCCGTTCTGGTGCTGTTTCTGTGTTCAAAGTTCGGACTCAGTGAGGAGACCAGTTCGATTGTCTATTCTTTTTTCTATGCCGGCATTTATCTGCTTAGCCTCGTAGGCGGTATCATTGCCGATAAAACTCAAAATTATAAGCGTACGATTATCCAAGGTCTTATCATCATGACTGTGGGTTATGTGATTCTTTCAATTCCTATTCTTTCGACTTCGGATAATATTTCGTGGCTTTTGCCGCTGACTTGCTTTGCGCTTTTCTTGATTGCGTTTGGCAATGGTTTCTTTAAGGGTAATCTCCAAGCTATCGTCGGTCAGCTTTATGATAATCCTAAGTATGCCGACAAGCGCGATTCGGGTTTCCAGATTTTCTATGTGTTTATCAACATCGGTGGTTTGGTGGCTCCGTTTATCGCTCCGATTCTCCGCAGTTGGTGGCTGGGTGTCAATTCGCTGTCGTATAACGCGAAGCTCCCTGCTCTCTGCCATGAGTATCTCAGCATCGGCGATTCGATGAGCAGCGAGAATCTCAACAATCTCTATGCGCTCATCACGGAGACGGGTGGCAATGCTGCCGGCGATGTGCAGGCGTTCTGCGCTCAGTATCTCGAAGTGTTTAATACGGGTATCCACTATTCGTTTATCGCGTCGGTTTGCGCTATGTTTATCTCGCTCTTGATTTTTGTCTGCATCAAAAATAGTCTGCCCAATCCTGTGAAGAAGGAGAAGGCTGAGGCTGTCAAGATTTCGCAGGAGGAGCGCACGGCTATGGCTACGGAAATCAAGCAGCGTATGCTTGCTCTCTTTGCTGTGCTCGGTGTGGTGATTTTCTTCTGGTTCTCTTTCCATCAGAATGGTACGTCGCTGTCGCTTTTCGCTCGTGATTTCGTCGATACGTCGTCGATTGCTCCCGAGATTTGGCAGGCTGCCAATCCGTTCTTTGTGATTGTCCTTACGCCGATTGTTATGTTTATGTTTACGGCTCTCAGCCGTCGCGGTATCGAGATTTCGACTCCTCGCAAGATTGCTATCGGTATGGGTCTCGCCGGCAGTGCTTTCCTTTTCATTGCGGCTTATTCGTATATCGTCGGTTATCCTTCGGGCACTGAGTTCCGCGAGCTTCCCAATGCTGTTGCTGCTACGATGAAGGCGGGGCCGTGGGTGTTGCTTCTGCTTTATTTCTTCCTTACGGTTGCTGAGCTGTTTATTTCGCCGCTCGGTCTGTCGTTCGTGTCGAAAGTTGCTCCGGCTCATATGCAGGGTCTCTGCCAGAGTCTTTGGCTTTCGGCTACGGCTCTCGGTAATCTTATGCTTTGGGTCGGCCCGCTGATGTATAATGCTTGGCCTATCTGGGCTTGCTGGAGCGTGTTCCTTGCCGTTTGCGTGATTTCTATGGGTGTCATGTTTGGCATGGTTAAGTGGCTCGAACGTGTCACTCAGTAAGTATGATTTTTTGTGTCGGGATTTCGATTCCCGACACTCTATCGATTTTATTATAAACGACAATCCCCGAAAGGCTCGATGGCTCTTTCGGGGATTGTTGCTTTTTTTTTAAATTCGGTTGGTTTTGCCTGCTTCCCATCCGAGTGCGCTCGCGCCGAGGACGGCTGCGTCGGCTTCTTTGAGTTCGGACATGAGGATGCGGGCTTTGCCTTTGAACATTTTCATCATGTTTTTCTCCATCGATTCGCGGAGGGGACGCAGGAGGAGTTCGCCTGAGCGTGCGAGTCCGCCGAAGAGGATGAATGCTTCGGGCGATGAGAAGGCTGTGAAGTCGGCAAAGGCTTCGCCGAGGATGTTGCCGGTGTATTCAAAGATTTCGTTTGCGATTGCGTCGCCTTGGATTGCGGCGTCGTAGACGTCTTTCGAGGTGATTGCATCGATGTCGATGTTGCGCAGGAGTGAGTCGTCTTTGCGAATCGAGAGGAACTCGCGGGCGGTGCGTGCGACGCCTGTTGCTGAGCAGTAGGCTTCGAGACAGCCGGTGCGACCGCATCCGCAGAGGCGTCCGTTGTTGCGGCGCATGGTGACGTGGCCGAGTTCGCCTGCAAATCCGTCGTGACCGTAGACGAGCTGTCCGTTGATGACGATGCCGCTGCCTACGCCTGTGCCGAGGGTGATCATGATGAAGTCGCGGAGTCCGCGGGCTGCTCCGTAGGTCATTTCGCCGATTGCGGCTGCATTAGCGTCGTTGGTGATGGCTACGGGGATGCCGAATTTTTCGCTTACGGTTTGTGCGAGGGGTACGGGCATTTCCCACGGGAGGTTGACGCAGGCTTCGATGCGTCCGGTGTAGTAGTTGGCGTTGGGTGCGCCGATGCCGATGCCGAGGATTTTGTCTTCGGCGTCGTTGGATTTGAGAAGACGGGTGACTTCGGTGTGGAGTTCGTCGATATAATCACTGAAAGCTGCGTGCTTTAAGGTTTTGATTGAGGAACTTGCGATGACTACGCCGCGCGCGTCAACGATTCCGAACACGGTGTTGGTGCCACCGATGTCAATACCTAATACATAGGGTTTGCTCATTGGAATAGGATTTTTTGAGATTTTATATATATGTGTTATTTATGGTGTTATTCCTTTTTTTTTTGGGGGGGAGGGGTCAGATTGTTCGCCCGGGGTAGGCTTTGAGGGCGGCGGCGAGGACTTTCATGGCTTTGGCGAGCTCGTTTTTTTCGAGGACGTATGCCATGCGGACTTCGTCTTTGCCCATGCCGGGGGTGGTGTAGAAGCCTGATGCGGGTGCCATGAAGACGGTTTCGCCGTTGAGGTCGAAGTCGCGCAGACACCATTGGCAGAATTGGTCGGCATCGTCGACGGGGAGTTTGACGACGGTGTAGAATGCGCCCATCGGTATGGGGGTGTAGCAGCCGGGGATTTTGTTAAGTTCGTCGATGAGGAATTTGCGACGCTCGACGTATTCGTTGTAGGTGGCGAGCATGTATTCCTTGGGGGTGTCGATTGAGGCTTCGGCTACGATTTGTCCCAAAAGTGGCGGGCTGAGACGTGCCTGACAGAATTTCATGACGTTGGTTTTCAGCTCGGCGTGTTTGGTGATGAGTGCGCCGACGCGGATGCCACATTCGTTGTAGCGTTTGGAGACGGAGTCGATGAGGACTACCTGCTCTTCGATGCCGGGGAGGTGGAAGGCGGAGATGTAGGGCGCGCCCGTGTAGCAAAATTCGCGATAGACTTCGTCGGAGAATAGGAATAGGTCGTATTTCTTGACCAAGTCGCGGATTTGGAGCATTTCTTTCATCGTGTAGAGGTAGCCCGTCGGGTTGTTGGGGTTGCAGATGAGGATGCCTTTGGTGCGCGGGGTTATGAGTTTTTCAAATTCTTCGACGGGTGGAAGGGCGAAGCCTTTGTCGATGTTGGATGGGACGGTGACAATCTTTGCGCCTGCCGAGATTGCAAACGCCATGTAGTTGGCGTAGGCTGGTTCGGGGACTATGATTTCGTCGCCGGGGTCGAGGCAAGCCATGAATGCGAAGAGGACGGCTTCGGAGCCTCCGGTGGTCACGATGATGTCGTCGACTTCAACTTCGATGTTGAATCGATGGTAGTATTCTTTGAGTTTTTTGCGCAAGGAGAGGAGTCCTGCCGAGGGGCTGTATTCAAGCACTTTGCGGTCGATGTGTTTCAGTGCTTCGAGTCCTTCGGGGGGTGTCGGGACGTCGGGCTGTCCGATGTTGAGATGGTAGACCTTGATGCCACGGGCTTTCGCGTCGTTGGCGAGCGGCGCAAGACGGCGGATTGGGGATGCGGGCATGAGGGTGCCGCGTTCGGATACGTTGGGCATAGGTTGCGATTAATAATATATATATATGTGTGAATGAGTGTCAGTTCTGTTCTTACTCGGCGTTTTGGCGGCTGATTGTGGCGAAGATTTCGCGGTCGATGTCGGTCAGTTCTTTGTGGCGACGCGCCATCATGCGGGTCGCGGTGTCGAAGAAGCGGTCGAGGATGGCGGGTTTCATGCCGAGTGGCGAGCCTTCGGTGAAGGATTGGATGTATGTGCGAGGGAATCCTGCTCCATAGAAGTTGACTCCGACGCCGATGACGGTGGCGGTGTTGAACATGGTGTTGATTCCGGCTTTGGAGTGGTCGCCCATGATGAGTCCGCAGAATTGGAGGTCGGTCTTGAGGAAGCGACTTTCAGCCATGCTCCAAACTTTGACGGGCGAGTAGGTGTTTTTGAGGTTTGAGGCTGTGCATCCTGCTCCGAGGTTGCACCATTCGCCGACTACGGCGTTGCCGATGAAGCCGTCGTGGGCTTTGTTGGAGTAGCCTGTCATGACGACGTTGTTGAGTTCGCCACCGACTTTGCAGTAGGGGCCGAGGGTGGTCGCGCCATAGATTTTGCCGCCCATGTTGACGACGGCGTGTTCACACAGTGCTATCGGGCCGCGCAGACATGCGCCTTCCATGATTTCGGCGTCGCGTCCGACGTAGACGGGGCCTTTTGCGACGTTGATTATCGCGCCTTCGACCGTCGCGCCCTCTTCGATGAAGAGTTGCGAGGGGTCGCCGATGAGTCGGCAAGTGTCGCTGAGCGGTTGGGAGGTGCGTCCGGCGGTCAGCGATGTGAAGTCGCGACGGAGGGCTTCGTCGTTGAGCATGAAGATGTCCCAAACGTGGTTGAGCGCGAGCGGGGCTGGCCCTTCGTAGGCGATTTGCGCGGTGGGAGTGCCGTTGCCGCGGCGTGCCATGACGCTGCCGTTGCCGTCGACGAGGGCTTGACCGGGCGCGAGGGCGAGGATGGCTTCGACGAGGGCGGCATCCGGATGGAGGTTGCCGGCTATGAAGAGATTGTCGCCGTCGGTGGCTTCAATCATGGGGTATTTTTTCGAGAGATAGTCTTGGGTCGAGTAAGAGTATGTGCCGGGGATGGCTTTCTGCCATTTTTCGGAGATGGTCGAGATGCCGTGGCGCAGCAACGCTACCGGACGAGTCAGTGTCAGGGGAAGGAGGTTGGCACGAGCCTCTATCGGGTCAAATAATATGATGTTTTTCATTTCTGTTGAAATCTTGATTATTGTATTCAATGACAAAAATACGGAATTAATTGTGAAAACCCACTCGATTGCTTACGAAATTTGCAAAAAATCGGGCCGAGTCAATAGCATTATTATTCCGTTCGGCAAATTGTTTGGTTGCGAAAGGTTAATTATGGTTAATTGTATGAGCAAAATGTCAGTAATATCTCTAATTTATTATAACTTTGCCACCGAAAAAAAACACCATAATATAGTTGCAATCCTTGGACTGATGAAATTTTACGCATTAATTCATTATTTAAAGGACTAAGGACAAAAGGCAACTACTCACGTTCGATGGTCGTCGCGACGACGCTTTTCGGAAGTGGAGAATTTATAGGTGTAGTGTAAGTATGATATAATCTCTACATTATTGGAAAGGAAATAGTGTAAATCAAAAAAACTATTTTAATTGCCTTTTTGGGCTTTGGTCCTGTTGCTCCTTGATTGAAAGGGGCAGCGGACAATTTTTTTATAATGGTATTGCTTTTGACTATACTAATCAGAATTCGGGGTCAATAAGCTCGGCAAGTCGGGCGAAACATTGTTACTGCGTACACATAGGATTATCTACCGTTGTGAAGTGATTGATTATCGTAAAAAATACAACAAAACAATGAAGACTTATTTTCACCCATCATTCGGCGGATGCAATATATAACTACTAAAAGGATTTAAACGATAGCTCACATCGTAAAAAAACAACAAGTTTTTACAGTAAAAAATGTTAATATAACACAAAAATAACTCGATTCAGCTCAAAATATCGATACATTTCGCTATATTAGCGAAGTCTTCTCAACCAATATATAAACTCATTCATTGTCATACTATAAAATTTTATGAAAATAAAAAATTTACTGTTTGGAGCCTTTTCAATGTTCGGTTTCGTTTTAACTTCATGCGCATATGGTGAAACTGATTTATTAAAATCGCTATAAGTTTCAAACCAAAGCGAAGAAGAATATGCTCAAATGATAAAAAAACACGAAGAACAACGTTTAATATTGGAAGAACGTAAAAAACAGTATATGGTTCTATCCGAGTATATTAAATTAGATGGTAACAAGTATGTTATGCAAATCTCAGAAGATAAAGCTTTTGAGCTAGGAATTTCAAAAGAAAGTTATTCATTAGCTAATGATGAAATTCAAACCGCAAATAGACTAATAGACAGCACTCTTTCTGAAAATGGCAAAGTATATTTACTTGATATTCAAAAACGAGCTATCGAATATAAACGAGGAATAAATATCAAAACTGTCGAAACTGATGATATCAATGATTCAGTTTCCAGAATTGCAGATAATAGTGGTAATATATATACAATTGGGAATGAGCCCAAAACCTCCAGCTTTCGTGCAACTGGTTCTATGGTGCGTTTTAATTGTCGTAGTGCAGCTGCTATACTGCCAATTTATACATG
>CAZCCI010000002.1:49663-94765 GCA_964497255.1 uncultured Staphylococcus sp. | reverse complement strand
TGGAATATCAAATACAGGCACTGGAACAGGTTCTGTATTCTGCAACAAAATAATTGATGTAACAGTTCCAGGATCTTTAAGTGGTGACTATGGTATATTAGAGTTTTCCACAACAGACTCGAATGGAGGCTCATGCTATTGGAAAGTCATGTAAATTATTAAATTTTATATCCTATGAATAGAACTTTATTATTGATTTCATTTTCACTGATATTAGCATCATGTAGTAACCAACATTGTGAAACCAATATCTCTGAGAATCATCAACTGGCGGATGACAGTATTGAGGTTTTATTAAAGAAAGACATTGACGACCGCATCAAAGCTAATCCGAAGTTGGCAGATTTACGTGAAGCCGGTATTAAAATGGCGAAATATCTGAGTTTTGACGGAGAGAAATACATAATCGAGCTCACAGAGTCGGAAGCCGCCAAGTTGGGCATAAGCTCCGAATGTTATCAATATCAGATCTCTGAATTAAATAAAACAAACGAAATAATAGCAAATGCTAAAGCCAATGGAGACTCAATTGCTCTGCTTGACATCAAAGATTTTATGACTAAACACTAATAATAGTTTAGTCTAAATTTCCAATAATGAAAGAGTATATAAACACCCGAAGGAGTGATTCTATACTCTTTCTCCTTTATAATATACTATATATCCAATACCGAATTCGGCGGATGCAATATGGCGGGGGTCGCACGCGTTATTATTGTAAGATGAAAAATATGGTAGTCCACACCGTGATGCGTGGTTTGATTTTGGCGGCTGTCGCTGTTGTGGCGATGGCAGTTTCGTCGTGTTCGACCAAAAAGAACACCGCCGCGTCGCGCAACTATCAGGCGTTCATCACTCGCTACAATGTCTATTTCAATGGCGATGAGCATTTTAAGGAGACGCTCAAAGAGATGGAACGCGCCTACGAGGACGACTATACCTCTCAATTGTTCATGCACCCGGTCGAGGCTTACTCTAACCCGAAGGCTCCGCAGCCGACGGGGTCGTTTACGCGCTCGATCGAGAAGGCTCAGAAGGCTATCCAACTCCACAGCATCAAGAAGCGTCCACGACGCAAGCCGGGACATTCGAACGATCCGGAATATAAGAAGTGGCTGAAACGCGAGGAATACAACCCGTTTCTCCACAATGCGTGGATGCTGATGGGGCGCAGCCAGTATTTCAACGGTGACTTTCTCGGCGCGGCATCGACGTTTTACTACGTCTCTCGCCATTTCTCGTGGCTGCCGTCGACTGTCTCGGAGGCTAAAATCTGGCAAGCCCGCAGCTATTGCAGTCTCGATTGGCTTTTCGAGGCGGAGACGATCATCACTCGAATCAAACCCGAGGAGCTTGTCAACTCGAAGTTGAAAGAGTTGTATTACTTCACGTTTGCCGACTTCTATGTCCGCTCTCGCGACAATGCCAAGGCAATCCCGATGCTCAAAGAGGCGTTGGGATATGCCGGCGGTTCGCAGAAAACCCGTCTGAACTTCCTGTTGGGGCAGCTATATGCCGCCGAGGGCGACAACGTAGCCGCTTATCAAGCGTTTAAAAAGGCGGGGGGAAGCTCGGCGGCTTCGTATCGGACGAAGTTCAACGCCCGCATCAAGCAGAGCGAGGTGTTTCAAGGCAACGACATCACGTCGGAGGTCAAAGCCTTGCGACGCATGACGCGCTATGACCGCAACAAGGATTATCTCGACCAAATCTACTATGCAATAGGCAATCTCTATCTCTCGCGCCGCGACACGACGAATGCGATTGCCAACTATATTCTTGCCGCCGAGAAGTCGACCCGCGGAGGTGTCGAGAAGGCGTTCTCTCAGATTACGCTCGGCAAACTCTATTTCGAGCGTCACCGCTACGACCTCGCGCAGCCGTGCTATGCCGAGGCTGTCCCTCTCCTTCCCGATGATTATCCCGACCTCGCACTGCTCAAACGGCGGTCCGACGTGCTCGACGAGCTTGCCGTCTATGCTCAGAACGTGACGCTCAACGATTCGCTCTTGCGTCTTGCAGCCATGCCGGAGGCGGAGCGTCTTGCCGTCGTCGACAAAATCATTGCCGACTTGAAGAAACGAGAGAAAGAGGAGGCTGAGGCTGCCCGACGCGAGGAGTATCTCGCCCAGCAGGAGGCGGTCGGCTCGAATCTGAAACAAAACACGGCGCAAACGCCCAACTCGTTTACGCTCAACACGGACAAGTCGTGGTATTTCTACAACACGGCGACGCGCAACGCCGGGCGCACGGAGTTTCAGAAGCGTTGGGGCGCACGAAAGCTCGAAAACGATTGGCGACGGCGCAACAAGGCGTCGTTTAACTTCGACGACCTCGCGGCTGCCGGCGGCGACGCTGACGGCGAATCGACCGACGGCTCTCCTTCCGACGACGGCGAGGCGCAGTCGACCGACAATCCGACGGCGGCTGCCGACGACGACAACAAGCGCGACGAGGCGAAAGCCAACGACCCTCACTTCCCGGAATATTATCTGAGACAAATCCCGATGACCGACGCCGAAAAGACGACCGCCGAGGATGTGATCCGCGAGGGGCTCTACAATTCCGGGCTCATTCTGAAAGATAAGCTCGAGGATTTCGATGCCGCCGATGGCGAATGGCAACGACTGATGACCCGCTACCCCGAGAACGTCTATCGGCTCGATGTCTTCTACAATGAGTATCTCATGAACATACGCCGCGACCGTCACGACGAGGCGGAACGCTACCGCCAAATGATATTGGCAGAGTTTCCGGAGTCGGACTACGGCAAGGCGTTGGCCGACCCTGCGCATATCGACAATCTGCGGTCGATGTACGCCCGTCAGGAAGCTCTCTATGAGCAGGCCTACGCCGACTATCTCGCTGACAACAACGAGGCGGTCCACAAGGCTTACGAACAGATGTCAGCCGACTATCCGATGTCGCCGCTGATGCCGAAATTTATGTTTCTCCATGCGTTGGCTTTCGTCACCGACAACAAATCGGATGAGTTTGGCGCGACGCTTAAAGAGATGCTCGAACGCTATCCGGAGACCGACATGACTCCGATGGCATCGGCTTATCTCCGCGGACTCGCTCAGGGGCGCAAGCTCCGCAGCGGCGGGTCGAATATGCGCAGTATGCTCTGGGACATCCGACTGACCAACGATTCGACTGCTGCCGGCGAGGCTGCCGAGATTGACTTCGTCGTAGCCCCCGACGAACCTCACTACCTCGTCCTGCTGTTCTCAACCGAAAACATTTCGCCCAACCAACTGCTGTTTGACGTGGCTCGCCACAATTTCACGACCTATCAAGTGCGTGACTTCGACCTCGAAGTGATGAATTTCGGGCGGCTCGGCCTTCTTCTCGTCAAGGGCTTCCGCAACGAGGGCGAACTGAACCACTATCGCTCTCTGTTGGCACAAGACAACGGTGTGATCATCCCCTCGGGGGTGCGTCCGGTGCAGATTTCAAAGAGCAATTTCGAGAAGTTGCTAAACGGCGGCGGCTCGTTTGACGACTATTTCCGTTTCATCGGCGAAGAGACGGTCAAGGAGACCCACGAAGCCGTGTTGCCGCCCGATGAATATCCCTCGGCTGAGGAAATGTTTGACATCGAACCGAATCGTGATGCCGACGGTTTAAATGAAGAGCCTGCGCCGACATCCCCCACTCCACAGGCTCGCCCGACAACGCCGCCTGTCGCTGCCGACAGCGCGTCGACGACGGTCGCCGACTCGATTCCGACCGCCTTGCCTGCCGTCGTTGCGAAGCCCGACTCTGTGCCGACGACGATGCCTCAACCGAAGGCGGTCAAATCTAACGCTAAACCGACGGTTTCAACCCCTGCCAAGCCTACGCGCCCGGCTGCCACGAAGCCCGAAACTCAGAAGAAGAAGTCTCAACCCGTCGCCAAGCCCAAAACTCCCAAGCTCCCCGACTACCCGATCGGCTCGGAAGGCGACGAGGAGGAATAAAAACTTTTTCGCTTGCAGGCTTGTTTAACTATTACTAATTAGTTATTTTTGCAAATGAATAGCCAACAAGATACTAAATAAATTATCATGAGACAGTTAGGCCCTAATAAATTAGCCAATTTGCCGACATTCAACCAATTGCTTGACGAGCAACATGGAGTTGAGGGGACGGAATCTCGTGCAAAATTCGACGACGAAGAAGCTATGGTGTGGTTCTACGGAAATATGCTCAAAGAACGACGCAAAGAGCTGAAATTGACGCAAAAACAGGTTGCTGAACGTCTCGGTCGGGAACAGAGCTACATTGCCCGAGTCGAAAACGGCAAAGCCGACATCCAACTGTCGAGTTTTTTCCGCATAGCCTCTGTCCTCGGAATCCAATTCGTCCCGACATTTAATCTAAGTCGTAATTACATATAAATACTTCAATAGCATGTCAGTTATCCTTTGGGCCGACGACGAGATCGACCTCTTGAAACCCCACTTAATGTTCCTGAAAGGGAAAGGATATGACGTCGTGACGGCTTGCAGCGGTGCGGATGCGCTTGCGCTCGTCGACGAACAAAATTTCGACCTCATCATCCTCGACGAAAATATGCCGGGACTCACCGGACTCGAAACTCTGCAACGCATCAAGCTCGCTGCTCCTCACATCCCCGTCATCATGATCACCAAAAGCGAGGAGGAAAACATTATGGATCAGGCAGTAGGCAACAAAATTGCCGACTATCTGATCAAGCCTGTCAACCCTAAGCAGATTTTGCTGTCGATCAAAAAAAATCTTCATTCCGAGGAGTTGGTGTCGTCGCAGACGGGCAACGACTACCGTCAGGAGTTCACTCGCATCTCGTCGATGATCGGCGATGCGTCGACTATCTCCGACTGGATGGAGCTTTACAAGTTGCTCGTCCACTGGGATATGCAACTGTCAAACGCCGACACGCAGATGGACGAGCTGCTCGAAATGCAGCGCAAGGAGGCGGGCAGCGCGTTTGCCAAGTTTATCCGCAACAACTACGACGAGTGGATTCTCAACCCGCGCGCCGAGGGCCGACCGATGATGTCGCCCGAAGTGTTTAAAAACCGTGTGTTTCCGCTCCTCGATGCCGGCGAGAAGGTGTTTTTCATCTTGATTGACAATTTCCGCCTCGACCAATGGGCTGCCGTGAAGCCGCTCCTTGCCGAGAGTTTCAACTTCCGCGAGGAGCTCTACTGCTCGATTCTCCCGACTGCTACGCAATATGCCCGCAACGCTATCTTCTCCGGGTTGATGCCCAAAGAAATAGCCTCGATGTTTCCCGATCTGTGGGTCGACGAGGACTCTGCCGAGGGCAAAAACCTCAACGAGTCGCCGCTGATCGCCACTCAATTTGAACGCTATCGCCGCCACTGCAAGTTTTCCTACACGAAAATCAACGATTCGGCTGCCGGCGAGAAGCTGCTGCGCGAGTTTTCCAATCTGATGGCCAACGACCTCAATGTCATCGTCTTCAACTTCATCGATATGCTCTCCCACGCGCGAACGGAGTCGAAGATGATCCGCGAATTGGCGTCGACCAACGCTGCCTATCGTTCGCTGTCAGAGTCGTGGTTTCGCCATTCGTCGGCTATCGAGATTTTCAAACGTATCGCTGCCAAGGGCTACAAAATCATCCTCACGACCGACCACGGGACTGTCCGCGTCGACAATCCGATCAAAGTCGTCGGCGACAAGAATACCAACACTAATCTGCGCTACAAAATCGGTAAGAACCTCGCATATAACCCGAAGCAGGTCTACGAGATGAAAAATCCCGAACGCCTCGGTCTCCCCGCCCCCAACGTTTCATCGACCTACATTTTTGCTACCGGTCGCGATTTCTTTGCCTACCCCAACAATTATAACTACTACGTCCAGTATTACGACGGGACTTTCCAACACGGCGGTATCTCCCCCGAAGAAATGCTTATCCCGCTGATTACTCTGACAGCTAAATAACCGCAAAAAGAGACCGTGCAGTTCATCATAAACTACACGGTCTCAATAATATAAAGAGAGATTTAGAGCAAAAGACTATTTTCCTTAAAATGATCCATTATATCTTCATCGGAAGTTGCATCATCAACCGCGTTCAAAATTGTTAAAAAGCTCTCTAACTTATCAACTTCATAACCACTACAAGTTGTAAACTTCTCATCACAAAAGAAAATCATTTCACCATGAATAGTCATTGTTCCTGCGCCATTAAGACTACGAAATCTATGTCTTACCGCCCAACCGGAAAATTCTCCTTTGTGATATTTTGCAACATTTTCTTTTAACGAAGTAAATTGTTCTGAAAGTTTCTTAGTATATTTATCTAAATCCGATTTGGCTTCTTCTTTTTCTTTTTTCGCTCGTGCATACTCTCCACGAGAGTGACGAGAATCATAATATCCATTTGGAGCATAAATATCCATCGTAGATTCAGCGAAATTAATTTCTTTTTCACATTTGTTTATCTTTGACATCAAACCTTTGATATCTTCACTAATTTTCATTATAGGGTCAATAGTTGTTACATCTATAAACATACTATCAACTCTTGTTAATAACGGCTCATAAGAATCCGGGTGGTAGAGATAATTTTCAAGCGTCTCTTTAATCAGTTTCTCAGCTTTTTTCTCATTAGATAACGTGCATGATGTCATAACTAATGCGACAGCACAGAATAATACGGAAATAACATTCTTCATAATATTCAATATTTTAATGATTATTATTACAAGTCTTCCCCATTGGCTGCATTATCTCTATTTTCATAGAACATAAAAATCCTATATTTTCCATAATTTGATTCATCTTTTGCTATCACAAACCAAACGCCCCTTTTCTCAAGATCTTCATCATCCTCGATCATTGATGCTTTTTGAAAAAATGAAGCTTCGATTTGTTTCTGATGAACGCTTATTTCATAACTAATATCATAATCATCTGACAATATAAAATCTTCATCATACGCTGGCACATACTTCGGATTATTGGAAAATTGATGACAAAGCCTATTGAATCGAACTTTAATTTTAGCTTCGTCAACAACATAAAGATCCATTAATGCTATACGCCAAACTTTATTATTATTTGTGTGTACATAGAGAATTACCTCACTTCCATTAAATTCACCGGATAAAGCGCCATCCGAACCGGGAATTTCCTCAAACCCCTTAGCTTTCAATTTTTGGATCATTTCTGACTTTGTTCCATCGACGGGGATGCCGAGGAATTTGGTAACTTCTCGTTGTGCATACATTGAGATTGAGAGCACAAGCATTGTGAGAATTGACAACAATTTTTTCATGTTGATTAGGTTTTAATAGCGTTCTCCAGCTACCACAAGAACAATTTCGACTAAAAACACGAAGCGCGGAACTGCAATGCCACGTTCTGATTGAAGGTCGTAGGAAACCCGTGCACGGATATGGGAATAGCAGCCCACGCTATATGCGTGAGAACCACTATGCTATCCCTTGTGCACTTTTGAAAATTTCCTACGTTTTCAATCACAAGATAAGCATAACGCTTCTTATTTATTCATATTAAAAAGATGTTTGGAGCGGAACTCTTTCCATTCCAATCGCAAAATAAGCAAATTAAATCGACAATTCAATCATTTTCACACAAAAAATTTTTCACCTCAATTTTTATAAGAGAATAATTTAACAAAGTTCCATTCCCCCGAAAAATAACCGCCGCGAAATTCGCCGCCGTTATTTTTCGTTTGTTTCTCGCTAAAATACACTACTTGGCTTTATGCGCTCAATCGAGACTGAATTGAAAAAAATTTTTTCGGTGGTGGAGGTGGGGGTATGTAAAGCTAACGTATGGACACAAAAAAAGGGTAAGCTGACTACATCGCACCGCTACAACCCGATACCGTTGCTTCGATCAAGACCTGGCGGAGTTTTCGGGGAGCTGGTCGTGTAGGACTTACCCGAGTGCAAAGGTACGACTTTTTCCCGAACTTGCAAAGACTTCCGCCATCTTATTTCACTTTGTCAGTATATTTGATTAATTATCAGACGATTGCAACTTTCGAATAAATATTCAGCAGCTTGCTACAATCGGCGGATGAAGCGACGGAGGCGGCGGAGACTGCTCATGGCAAAGAGGTAGAGCGAGTTGGGCGGCGATACGATGTCGGTAGCCATCGTGCCTGCCATAGTCATAGGCGGTTCGGTGCCAAACTGTCCCGGATAGATGATTATCAGGTTGTTGCCGGCAAAATATTTTTGGAGGTATTCGGGGACGGCATCCATGTCGCTGTCAAATGACACTGACGAGCGGCGTGCACTGACGACGATCAGCAGGTCGTCGTCGTTGACATCGGTCGACTTCACGACAAAGTCATCGTAGCCCGCCATCGTCGAGAACGTCATTCTGATACCCAATTTGCCCTGTACAATCACAGTGCGGATCAGTGGTGCAGTTGAGTCGTCACACCAAAATTCAACCCGACAGCCTATCTGACGGCAGAGATTGCCGACGGCTTCGACCCAACGGCGGAATCCGGTCTCAAACTGTGCATTTTTGGGGACGGCGACGAGCATACGCCTAACAGTCGCAAGGGGGATGAAACACCGCGACATGACTACCATGCGGTTGGTCGAGCGCAAGAGTTGCTCGACTTTCTCGCCGAGGAATGAGTCGATGATGCGCGTCCGGTGGTGGAGACCGATGATCAGTTCAGTGATGTCGCGCTCCTCCATTGTGTTGAGCACACCGGTTATGAAGTTCAGGTCGAAGCGTTCGATAGTCGTGAGCGATGTCTCGACGGCTGAGGCGGCACGCTCGGCAAGGTCGAGCGAATTGCGCCCGATAGCTTTCGACGATGCAGAGTTGTCGTTGCGGACGTGGAGGGCATAGAAATCGCCGGCGACCGACGAGTCGGGGAATCGCATCGAGAGCGCGAGGTCGACAATCGACTGTGCGGTCATCGGGTTGGAGATGGCGACGAGTGTGCGCGGTCCGACTCCGCCCTCGTCTTTCAATGCCTCCTCGTCCTCCTGCTGCAAGAGTTGGACTTTGAGACGCGAGGCGGCGCGCTCGGTGCCAAACGAGGAGACGGTGCAGGTGACGAGTATCATGACAACGGTGCCGTTGAGAATCGTCTCGTCAAACAGCCCGAGGTCGTAGCCGATCATCACGACGGCGAGAGCGACGGCGGTGTGGGCATTGGAGAGCTGATACATCATCGAGCGGTCGACCGATGTCAGCTTGTAGACTTTCTGAGTCACCAAAGCGGCAATCCACTTCGATGCCATTGCAATGGCACTCATGACGGCGGCGGTGTAGAGCGTCCCCCAACCGTCCATGACCACGTGGAGGTTGATGAGCATCCCGACTCCGATCAGAAAGTAGGGGATGAAAATGGCGTTGCCGACAAATTCAAGTCGCCCCATCAGCGGCGAGCGTGCGGGAATGAACCGATTGAGCACCAATCCGGCAAAAAATGCACCAAACACGCTTTCCAACCCGATGAACGAGGCGAGAGCCGCCGCGCTGAAGACGACAAACATGACGTAGATAAACTGAGCTATGCCGTCGCTGTTGTGTTGAAAGAAATAGCGCGTCAGTCGGGGGTAGATGTAGACCAACGCCATGCAGTAGACCGCCAGATAACACAAAATCGGGACGAGCGAGCGAACCGACCCGTCGCGATAGACTCCGAGGACACCCGCCAAGACGATGAGCGAACCGAGGACGGTCACAATCGTGCCGGCAATCGTGATGATCACCGACGGCGACTTCGTGACACCGAAACGGTTGACAATCGGATAGGCTATCAGAGTGTGGGCGGCAAACATCGATGCCAATAATGTGGCTTCGAGCAAGTGCATCCCGAGGGCTGCCATAGCCGCGAGCGAGCCGAGGACGAGCGGGATAACGAACGTAAACAGTCCGAACGTCAAGCCCTTGCGCATATTTTTGCGCAAGTGATACATATCGATCTCGATACCGGCAAGAAACATGAGGTAGAGAATCCCGACTTGCCCGAAAATCTCGAAACTCATGTCGCGCGCCAAAAGGTTCAGACCGTAAGGTCCGACCGCAACGCCTGCAATGATAAGCCCGATGACGTGAGGAATCCTCAGCCGACTCAACACGAGCGGAGTCAGCAAAATGATTGCCATCACGGTCAAAAATATCGGGACCGGAGCAGTGATCAACGGGGCATTAGCCGGTATAGCGAGCGACAGCAACATAATGCCACAAAATTAGCCAAAATGCACGAAACAGCGAAATCCCCACAAGATATTTTTCCCCTCCCCCCTCCCTCCGCAACAAAATTTCAGATTTTGCAATGTCACAAACATTTTATAACTTTGTAACCGCCGTAACGGTTACGGCGGTTACAAAGTTTTCAAAAGATATGAAATTCTACAATCGAACTTCTGAAATCAACGAGCTGCATCGCATTCAGCGACTTGCATTCGACAGCCATTCCAGACTGACAGTCATCACCGGACGCAGACGCATCGGGAAGACTTCGCTTGCCGTCGAAGCAACCAAAGGAGACACTCCGACCGTCTATCTGTTTGTCAGTCGAAAAAACGAAGCTGCTCTGTGTGAAGAATTTTCACAACTCATATCTTCAACACTCGGATGCTATATTCCGTCGGAAATCAAGACATTCCGCTCGTTGTTTCAATCAATCATGGAACTCGCCAAGACAATGCGGTTCAATCTGATTATTGACGAATTTCAAGAATTTGAATATGTCAATGGTTCGATTTACAGCGATATGCAAAATCTTTGGGATCAGTATCGCAAGCAGACCCATATCAACTTAATCCTCATGGGATCGGTATTCTCCATGATGCACAAAATTTTCGAGAGCTACAAAGAACCTCTATTTGGCAGAGCCGACAACATAATCCGCCTATCGGGATTCGGCACCGAAACCATGAAAGAAATCATGAATGACTACCGACCGGGGTATAGCAACGACGAATTGTTGGCTCTGTATTCATTCACCGGAGGCGTGCCTAAATACATAGAACTGATGTGTGAAAACTCCGACTTGTCAATCAACGGAATGTTTGACTACATGATTCGCGACAATTCGCCGTTTACCGACGAAGGAAAAAACATTTTGATTGAAGAGTTTGGCAAAGACTACGGAGTATATTTCTCAATCCTCAGTTGTATCGCATCAGGGATCAACACACAGAGCACTATTGAGGCTGCTCTGGGTGGCATCAGCATCGGAGGACAGCTTCGACGGTTGATCGATGATTATTCTCTCATAACCCGCCTCCGCCCGATATTATCAAAAGAGCGAACTCAAAGCGTTCGCTACGAAATCAACGACAACTTTTTGAAGTTCTGGTTCAGATACTACGACAAGAACCAATCGCTCGTTGCAATCAAAAATTTCATCGTGCTGCGTCAACTCATTGAGAAAGACTATCCGACATTTTCCGGAATGATGCTCGAACGCTATTTCCGCCTAAAAATGATGGAAAGCCATCTATATTCCGCAATCGGAGCTTGGTGGGAACGCAAAAAGGGCAAAGAAGCCAACGAAATCGACATTGTTGCAATTCATGCCGAGGGAAACAAGGCTTTGATTGCCGAAGTGAAACGTCAACGTCGAAACTACGACCACAAGACTTTCATGGAAAAAGTGGAGCGCATCACGACTTGCAGCCTCTCCAAATATGAAATCGAGACAAAATTGTTGACATTGGAAGATATGTAGCTTCGAACCATCCGACGGGATTGATTGTTATGAGGTGGCAGACAAGTATCAACCAACCCATTTTCAAAAAAAAATCGATCACCAAGGATATGAATCATTGTGTAGCGTTCGGACTTGCGGCGGCTTTGGTCGGCGCGACGGCCATGAATGCCGATGTCGGCGCGCAGGGAATCGACGGAATCATCTCGTCGCTCCGCGATTTGGAATGTTTCGAGGCAAAAGCCCTGTTTCGCGTATCGCTGCCGCAGAGCGACGACGACGTTGTGTATGACATAGATCTGTCAGCCGCGGCTGACAGCAGTCTCAACCGCCTGTCGCCATGTTCCTACCTCACCGAATGGCGTTTGGCGACCCCGTCGGGCATCGTCGACGGCTTTTCGGCGTATTTCGACGGCCACCACTACCGCTACCGCAACGAACGTCTGCAAGAATACCACCTCGCGTGGGATTCAATCCCCTTCATGCCACCCGACGGCAGTCCCGGGGTCCAATCCTCAGCCCAATTCACCGACCTCTACCCCGGATTCATTGCCGACGCTCTCGCCGAAATGCAGTCAGACCCGCGTTTCACTCTCTCTATTGACAATTTGAGGAATATAGGCGGACACCCGACCGTCGAACTGCGTGCCGTCATGAAAATCGACGACATCACTGCCATGGAACGGCGGTTTGTCTTCGACCGTTCAACGCTCCTGCCGCTACTCATCGAAACCGAAAGCAATCCGGGACAGATTTCCGAGCAGACGACCTCCGTCTGCTACACCTACCCCGACTCCACGTCCATGCGTTGCCCGTCGCTCAGCGAAGCCGCCCTCATTGCCCGCCATCCGTTGGTATTCGAACGCTATCGCGAGAGCAACTTCCGCATCGAATCGCTCGCCGGGATGCAACTTCCCTCGTTCTCGCTCCCGACCGTCGACGGCAACCGCTTCTCCCACCACCGCGGTGAGCCTCTCCCCTCGCCTACCGTCATTGCAATTCTCGACCCGACTACCGGATTCAACGCCGATCTCATTGCCGCCATTCGCACCGCTGCCGACCGCCTGCCGGTGGCTACCGACATTCTTTGGGCGTTCAACTCCACCAACACCGACCTTGTCAACGAATCGATCCCAACACTACGCCCCGACGAACATCTGCTCTTCAATGCCAAATCACTCGTCAGCGACTGTGGAGCCGCCTCGCTCCCGGTCATCGTCATAGCCGACACGTCGGGGACGGTCAAAAAAGTCATACTCGGATTCAACAACCGCCTCACCGAAATTGTTATGCAGTCGATAGCCCTCGCGATGTGAGAGTGTCGACCCCCCAACATCTCTTTACAAAACTATAATCTATGGAAACCGTATATTTCAAAGGACAGCCGTGTCACACCTGCGGCACAGCCCCGACGGTCGGCGTCGTCGCCCCCTGCTTCCACTTGACAGCCCCCGACCTGTCGCAAATTCTCTGTTCCGACTATCCCGGACACCTCATCGTGCTCAACATATTCCCGAGCCTCGACACTGACGTCTGTGCCCGCAGCGTCCGACGCTTCAATCAAGAAGCCGCGCAGCTCTCCGGCGTGACGGTCATCTGCGTTTCAAAAGACCTACCCTTTGCCCAAGGTCGGTTCTGCTCGCTCGAAGGCATCGACAACGTCGTCTTCGGCTCGGCATTCCGCTCGCCCCTGTTCGGACAAAACTACGGTGTCGAGCTCATCGACGGCCCGCTCGCCGGACTGCTTGCCCGCTGTGTAATCGTCCTCGATGAAAATCGGCGCGTCATTGTCCGCGACCTCGTCGACGAAATCACCTCCGAGCCGGACTACGATGCCATTCTGACCGCAATCCGATTCAATCTGAAATCTCACTGACGAATCCCCGCCTCCCCCGTTTTTACAGCCCGATCACTCCTCGACCGGACGATAGATCAGCGTCGACGCTCTCGACGAGTCGAAGATGCGCTCGGCTGTCGCAGCAATCATCGGAGCTGTCACGCGACGATAAGCCGCCACAATGTCATTGACATTCTCGCCGTGCATCTCAGCCATTGCAAGCAAATGCGCACGATGGAGAAAACCCATCGATGAGAACGTGAATTTACTAACGAAACGATTGACGGCTCGCTCGACTTCATAGTCGGTCACGTCCGACAGCCGAGCCTCATCAATCAGCAATTTGACAGCCCTACGTGCCGCCGCCTCCGACGGATCGGAGAGATAGCCGGTAAGCATCAACATTCCCGGTTCTTCACTCCCGAGAATCGCGGCATCGGCACTCGTCATCAACTCGCTGCCGAGAAGCAAACGCTGATAGAAACGCGACGAGTGTCCCGAGGCAAGAATATCAGTAATCAGATCACATTCGATGTAGCCCGGCTCGCCATAGCCCGGCATCGGGTAAGCCACGACGACACACGTCTGAGGGACGTGACCTGTCGTTTCAAGCTCGCGCGGTCCGTCGGGCAACGGCTCCCGCTGATAGGTTCGCGGTTTGATTTCGCGACGCGGAATCGACGCGAACCAACGTTCCATGCCCTCTCTCACCTCATCAAACGTAACATTTCCGCTGACTGCCACGACGGCATTGTTGGGCGCATAGTGACTGTAAAAGAAATCTCGTACATCGTCAGCCGTCACGCGCTCTATGTGTGAAATCTCCTTGCCGATAGTCGGATAGCGATACGGGTGAGACCGATAGGCCAACGAACGCAACTTGTGGAACAAATCTCCGTAGGGGCGATTGAGACTCGTCTGCTTAAACTCCTCGATGACCACACTGCGCTGCACTTCGAGCGAACGCTCCGAAAATGCCAGCCCCAACATTCGATCGCTTTCGAGCCACAAAAGTGTCTCGAAATTTTTCGCGGGAGCAACATCATAGAAATCCGTGAAGTCATTCGATGTCCACGCATTGTTCACGCCGCCGGCACGCTCGATTTCAGCATCGAAATCCGGAATATTGACCGACCCGCCAAACATCAAATGTTCAAACAGATGAGCCAACCCCGTCATCGACGGGTCTTCGTCACGCGCCCCGACATTGTAGAGCACATTGACAGCAACCATCGCCGTCGACGGGTCATAGTTATGCACGACACGCAAGCCGTTTGAGAGTGTAAACTTGTTAAATTCTATCATATCAGAGTGTGATTATCGTCATCAGAGAAACAAATTTACGAAATTTCTCCGAAATCCGCCCTATCATCACTATATTGACATTAAAAATCCACCCCCAAAAACCGACTACCGCCCTCGTCATCGGGATTCTGTTCCGACGGCGAGGGCGGTGGTTATGGGAGGGTGTAACGATTAATGGCGGGATTCGATTTCGCGGTTGATGCGATCGATGACATCGTCGTCAAGTTCGTAGCGCGAGATGATAAACATCGCAAGCCCGAGGAGGATTGCAGGAATGACGGCTACGAGCCACAAAATGCCCTGCTGAGCGAATAGGCTCTGAGTTGTGGCATCGTTCTCGAAGCCGACAAAAGCAAGCACCAAGCCGGGGACTACTCCACCGAGAGCCATACCTGCTTTATAGAAAATTCCTGTCAAAGCGTTGACAATTCCGGAGATACGGCGACCGTGGGTGTATTCACCGTAAGAGATGACTTCCGGAACAAGTGCCCACATATAACCGGTGGCTACAATCACACCCGTAGATTTAATGAATTGAGCTACGTAGACATACTCGATGTGAGCTTTAAGCGAGTCGATCATCGAAATAGCGTAGAGCATTGCCATTCCGACGATAGCGACAAGCAAGAAGATGTAGAACATTCCCTTTTTGCCCACCTTCTTCTTGATTGCAGGAATCATCGGCATGAAAATGAACGCCGGAATCGAGCCGAGGCCCATGAATATCGACAGTTCGGTTGCCGAGCCGTTGAGATTATACTGAATATAGTAAGCTCCGGCAGAGTTTCCGATTGCCATCATTGCAAACGCAGTAATGAAGAAGAAGGCAAGGATGCGGAGCGGACGGTTGTGGACAAATTCCATCCAAAGGTCGGAGACACTGACGTTTTCAGTCTCTTTCGAGTCCATCACGACACGTTCTTTACACTGCGAGAAGCAGAACAAGAGCAGCGCGAGACCGATGCAGCCGTAGAGAGCCATCGTGGCAAACCACGCACCGGCATCCATCGACATATCGGTGGCGTCGGTCGGGTCAAAGAATCGGAGCACGAAGGGAATACCCATACCGACGGCAAGACCGCCGACATTTGCCATGAACATTCTGACGGAGGTCAGCTTGGTGATTTCGGCAGTGTCGCGAGTCAGCGAAGCGTTGAGCGCTCCGTAGGGGACGTTGACAAGAGTGTAGCACATCGAAAGCCCGACGTAGGTAATGTAGGCATAGAGCAACGAGCCTGAAAATCCGTTCCAGAAACAGAGGAGCGCGAAGCCTGTCAACGGGATACCGCCCAAGACGAGATAGGAGCGATACTTTCCGAGGCGAGGGTTGTGCTTGTCGACAAACGTGCCGACCAGAGGGTCCCAAATCACGTCGACGATACGAACTATCAGGAACATCACTGCGGCGACGGCGGGAGCAAGCCCGTAGACATTCGTGTAGAAAAACAGCAGATACATGCTGATAGTCTGATAGATAAGATTCTGTGCGAGGTCGCCCGAACCGAATCCGATGCATTTCAGCATCGAAAGTTTGTAGAAGCCTTTGGCTTCCTGTTTTTTAGAAGATATTGTTTCGTCCATTGCTTAGTTTTTTATGGTAGAGTATGTGTAATGAAATTCAATCAATGTAGGGAGAGAGAGAGTGAGTGTGGCGCGGTTATTGAGCGAGAATACTGCGAGCCACGCGCTCGCCAAGAGTCTTTTTGTCAAGCGGATGGATGTCGTTCCACTCGCCGAGGTCAGAGTTGCGGACAAAGTATGCTCCGGGGGTCGCATCGACGGCTTCCGCCTGACGTTCGCGCATCGTTTGCCATGCCCGACGACCGCCGACATCACTTTTGTGGAGGAAATCGGCGAGTTCGACAATATGGAACGGCATCGAGTCGTCGCCCGACGCTTCGCGCCAATTGGCAATCATCGTTTTGAGCAAAGCCGGATACTGATTGCTGCGCCCGACGTTGGATTCACCCTGATACCACACAACGCCTTTGACCGGATAGTCGATGACCGGGGCAATCATTGCATTGTAGAGCACACACGGCATATAACAATAGAACATCATGTCCGGGCCCTTGGGCATCGGCGCACCGCGATAGTAACGCCACGAGCCTTCGAGCGAAATTTCGTCGTCGGAAGCGACTCCGTAGCGAGCATAGGGACGCTCGCCGAAGATGATTTTATACGGTTTTTCGGGCACAAAATGAGGTGCACCGTTTTGAGAAATCAAACGAACGGCAATGACGTTCGCGCCCTCTTTGAGCAATCCTTCGGGAATCGGATAGATGCGCGGAGGATACTGATAGGACGTGAAGCCCACCTGACGACCGTTGACCCACACGGAGTCGGCATCGACCACGCAACCGAGACGCAACGTGGCGGCACGTCCGGCATGAGCGGCATCGACGGTCACTGTGCGGCGAAACCAATGGCTGCCGTTTTGCGGTGTCATTCCGTCGGTAGCCCACGATGTAGACAGAAGATCGACCTCAGCCCAATCGCTGTCGGCAAGAGCGGGCGAATAGAACTTCTCTGCGCCATTGAGTCCGGGGTCATTGCGGTCGATGGTCGAATTCCAAGCCGCATAGTTGCGACCCTCCTGCGCCTTGATCGCGTCGCGATAGGCAGCATCCTCATAGAGACGCTTTTGATTGATATAGTAGGGATAATCTTCGAGATATTTTTCAGAAATCCACGATTCGACGGGTGTTCCGCCCCACGAAGCGTTGATGATTCCTACCGGCAGACCGGTCTGCTCGTAGAGCGACTTGGCTGTGAAATATGCCAACGCCGAGAAGTTCATGACATTGTCATCGACCGAATTCCACACCGTCTGTCCGACATCCGTGCGCTCGCCGTCGAAATCAAACTCTTTGGGGACTGCAAACTGACGGATTTCCGAATTGCGATAGGCGGCAATCTCGTCGGCAAACATATCGGTGACACGGCTGACGGGCAACTCCATGTTTGACTGACCGGAGCAGAGAAGGACATCGCCGACAACGACATCTGAAATCGTCTTGTCGCCGACTTCGATCGTGTAAGTCTTACCTGTTTTGAGCGGAGGCAACTGAGCAGTCCAACGCCCGTCGGCATCGGCTTTGACGGTCACCGTCTTGCCTTTCACAACTTTGACGGTCACTTCCTCGCCGGGGTCGGCAAGTCCGCGCAGTGACAGCGGACGCTCGCGCTGCACGACCATTCCGTCAGAATAAATTTGGGGCAACTTCACTTCGGCGTCGACCGACGCAAACGCAAACATCGTTGCCAAGCTGAATGCTATTAGTTTTTTCATTTCTGTATTTGATTCCGAGGTTGTTCGGATATTGATTTGAAAACAGTTTGATTCACGAGACGAAATTAACTCATTTTATTCAAACATCGGTTTTTCAAGCGTCACATATCCGTTTCGATATGTAACATTTCTATTTATATTCATAGAGTTTCACGCGGAGAATCTGAAAATCGTCGACTCCGATGCGGACGTGGCGACCCTGATGAGTCTCATCGCCGTTCAGCGTGCGGACGCGCGACATCGAGCCGTCGGCGGCAATGTCGACCTCCTCGACCGAAGCCAATCCGATGCATTTTCCACGCCATTTAGCGTCGTCGCCGGCTGTGCGATCAGCTCCCGATGCAAGGAATCCGTCCTCGCCAAGCGAACGCTCGACTGCCGCCGAAGCCTCTGCCGGCTCAAACGTCACGACGAGGCCCGAACCGGCAATGATATATTCCATCGGGGCAATTTTCACTATCAATCCGCCTGCGGCACACCACTCGCTGCCGTCGGTGGCACGCGGATCCCACGGGAGAGTGAAAAAGTGTTTGGCAGTGATGCGCAATCCGTCGCGCCGGAGTGTGCGCTGTGTCGAATCGGCATCGAAATAGAACCCGTTCATAGTCCCGCGACCGAGATTGTCGGCTATCAGCGGCACCATGCTGCGCAACTTCTCGTTGCCGGCAGCCTGATAGCCACACAGACGAGTGTCCTTGCGATTGTTGAACGCAAACGGACACATTCCGATTGCATTGTGCTCGCCGACCACATAGAACAACTGTGCGGCATTGCCCTGCGTGCACTTGATTTCCGGGATAAACAGCGTATTGTCGGGCAGCGCATACGCCCCTACCCAATCGACAAAGCCCTTATCGTAGAGGTCGGGGGCAAGCAAATCGACCGTCGGAGCAGCCGCGTGCCAAATATCTTTCAGATGAGCCAACGGCCCTGCCGACGGATATTCGCCGGGGCGACGTCCGCGAGAGTTCATGGCGGCGTTGACATAGAGCGGCATTGTCGGGAATATTTCACGCGCTTTCACGGCAAGCCCCTCGACATAGCGGGCATAGTTCCAAGCCATGAAAATTTCATCGGTAAAAATATCGTCGCCAAACACCTCCGTCCACGAGCCGCGCTTCTTCATTCCCTCGCGTTGCCATTTCTCCAACAGCGACGGATGAAGTGATTTCTTATTTTTTTCGAGATGCGAAATCAAGGCTTCGGGGACACCCTTTGCATACTCCTTTTCGGCAAGCGACGAGCAGTCGCGAGCGTCTTCAAGCATTCCGATTTCGTTTTCAATCTGCAAGATTATGACCGTCCCGGCAGTGTCGGTCGCGGCAATGTGTTCCAACAGCTTTACGAACGCACGCGAGTCGGCATCGAACACATTCTTTGAGAATGCCGACGCGATTTCGAGCGGTTTGCCGTTGCGAGTACGCGCACGAGGATATTTATCGGCATCCGCCTTAAACCACGAGGGCGCATAGCAACTCATCGAGTTTTTCCATGCTCCGAACCAAAGCAATCCGATGCGAATCCCCTTGGCGGTCGCTTGCGAGATGATCTCGTCGACGCTCGAAAAGTCAAACTTCCCCTCCTCGGGTTCTATAAGCTCCCACGCTGCCGGCATCAACACCGTGTTGTAGCCGTGGTCGGCAGCGATGCGCAGACACTCCTCGACATCGACTGCCGCCGATGCCATTGAATTGCCGGTTTCACCTCCGACGATCACAAACGGCTTGTCGTCGACAATCAGACGTGTCGCCGAGCCCTGACGTTCAAGCCGAGATTCGCTTCGCGCCCATGAGGTCGCGACAGCCAATAATAATGTGAGAATAATTGCAGTCCGTTTCATGGTTCAAATTTAATGAAAAACAGAGTAATTAACAAGATAAATGTCCGCAAGGCATTGAATCTTCGACACATTGCCTTGCGGACATCGGGGGATTTCAAATAAACGTTACAAAATCAGTTACTTCTTGCTCCAATCGTGGCTCTTGAACTCTGCGCTGACGTCCTTGCCGGCGATTGCATCGCAGACACCCTTGTAGGCGAGCTTGCGACCGTAGGAAGCATTGAAGATGTTGGGCGACTCGTCGGTCAGCCAATATTCGTGTTCCTTGGCGTTGTCGCTGAGAGTCCAAAGCGTGATGCCCGACTGCTGCTCGACGGGAATGTTTTCAAAGAACGAAGTGAGAATCATCTGATAGATGTCACTTTGATTTTGAAGTTCGTCGGCAGAAGGAGTCGAAGTGCCGAGAGCCACGTCAAGCTCGGTGATGCGGATGAGCTTGCCGGTTGCGGCGAGAGTCTTGAACATCTCATCGACCTGAGCCTTGGTGATCGACTTCGATACGTGCATCTGAGTGCCGATACCGTCGACGTGAGCACCGTTCGCGTCAATATACTTGACAAACTCGATGAGTTTGGCGAGTTTTGCCGGATTGGTTTCGAGGTTGTAGTCGTTGACAAAGAGTTTCGCACCGTTGGGGTTATACTTGGCAGCATATTCAAACGCCTTGACAGCATAGTCCATGCCGCAGAAATATCCCCAATAGAAATGACCGTTGCCGGCATCGTTGATCCAGTTGAGGTTGAGACCTTCGGCTTCGCTCTCGGTCGGTTCGGAATCGTCGGACATCCAACCGCCGTCGATACCGCGAATCTTGCAGTCGTCGCCGATCGGTTCGTTGATGACATCCCACGAAGTGCAATAGTTGCCGACGTGAGTCATGGCTTCTTTGATCCACTCTTCCATTGCTCCGAGGAGGATTGTCTTCTTTTCCTCAGCCGATTTGAGTTCGTAGTGGTAGGAAGCTCCACGGCTGACACCGCGGCTTGCAGCCTCTCCGTTGTCGATCTTCTTGCCGAACTTGATATTGTCAATGCTGTAAGATGCACCGACCTTGCCATAGTTGAGGAGGATGCGGTCGACATCGTCGTAGTCGGCAATGGTGAACTCATGTTCGTAAGTCATCCAATCTGTTCCGATTTCAAACGTGTGATAGCCACCTTGACTGCCATAAGAGGTGCCGTTCTGATATTGGAACTGCAACTCACCGGCTGCCGAAGTTGATTTAGCTTGGAATTGGATGATGTAAGGCACACCCTGTTCGAGCGGAGCTTCAAAGGTGTAGGCACACTGTGCTTCCCAAGCGTTGCCGTCGGCTTTCGAGGTCAGGACGAGAGCTTTCGAGCTGTCGACACCTGCGCCGTCAACCACCTCAGCACTTTCCTTGTTAGAGCCCCATGAGCCCCAACCGCCGGTTGTGCCGCCTTCAAAGTCACTTGCATCGCCGATCATCACGTTTTCCATCGGGTCTTTTGCCGGCTCGGTGTACTCTCCGAAGCGGATGTCGTCGAGATAGTAGCTTCCGCCGACCTTACCGAAGTTGAGGATGATGCGGTTTACGTCGTCATAATTTTCGATTGTGAAAAGATACTCGCAAGTCACCCAATCGGTTCCGACTTCAAACGTATTGTAGCCGCCCTGACTGCCGTAGGTGGAGCTGTTCTGATACTGGAACTGCAACGCACCGGCTGCCGAGGTTGATTTAGCCTTGAAACTAATCTTATATTCCACGCCGGGAAGAAGAGCAGTGTCAAAGGTGTAGGCACATTGAGCTTCCCAGAAGTTGCCATCGGCTGCGGCGGTCAACACGAGAGCTTTCGAGCCGTCGACACCTGCGCCGTCAACCACTTCCGCGCTTTCCTTGTTAGAGCCCCATGAGCCCCAACCGCCGGTTGTGCCGCCTTCAAAGTCACTTGCGTCACCGACAATGATGTTGGAAATGCCGTCGCCGCCACCGGTCTGCTCCTGAATGAGTTTCGGAGCAATGAGCGACTTCATGTAGGTCTGCTGCTGCTGAGTGTGCCACAAAAGGTTGTGACCGTGGATAGGCAGACCGGTGTCCATCGCAATAAAATCGTCGACCGACGACCAGTTGTACTTACCCGAAGCCGAAACAATCGACTGATGTTTCATCGCGTTGCCAAACGTCACGCCTTGGAAGTTGTCGAGCACAACCTGACGGTAAGCCTCGTCTTCAAGGAAGTTTGCAAGCCCCATTCCGAGCGTGAGCTGAACGCCGGGACGGTATTCCGACATATAATTTTTAATAAAGTCGTATTGCGCAATTTTTTCAGACAACTCCATCGGAATGTCGCTACCCGAAATCGTGGGGTCGCCGTCGCGCCACTCCATCACTTGCTCGTCGCACGAAGCAACGACAAGCGACATGGCTGCGAGGGGAAATATAATCTTATTGAATTTCATGATTGTTCAGATTTTTGTGTAGAGATTTGAGTGATGAATGATTTATTCCGCACCTTCTTCATCTTCGGGTTCCTCATAGTCGGAGGGCACGAATGACTTGCAGGGAACTATGCGCCAGTTGTCGAGATAGATAGCCGGGCCGTTGAAAGCGGTCGACACGTTGGTGACGGTCTCGCCTGCGGCGTTTACATAGTCGAAGTCGGTGTTGACAAAGCCGATTGCAAAGTTGGGATAAGTAGCGGCATTGCGGTCGTCGATCACCATTTGGAATGTCGGGGTCTGAGCCTCGGCATCGGCGAGCAGAGTTGCATACTTATTGATTTTCGACATCGGGATTGTCCAAGTTTGCCAACCTGTTGTCTTAACCGGAACGATCTCGCCGCCCTTGCCCGTCGAGAGCCAAGGCACGAAGCAATAGACGAGGTTGTTTTTGCCATCGTCATCGCTGCCGATACCGGCAAAGTTGTAGTTGTTGATGAGTTGGAGTTGGAGTTGACCTGTTCCGCTCCACGGTTCCGGACAATAAACATCGACTTGGATAGCGATTTCGCTGACGGGAGTCTCGGCAGGAATGAAATCGGTCATGCGAGTCCAATCTTCCCACGATTTGTCACCGTCGCCGACGGTCTGACACTCGGTTGCACGCGGTTTGCCCGATGCAATGCCGCCATTGTCAAAAATACGCTGCGGAATCAGAGGCACACACAGACCGCGACCTGTTCCGGCGGGGTCGTCGACGAGGTCTTCGGGATAGATCATCGATGCGCCGGGCTTGACATTGCCGTCGTCATCCTTGCCGCCCCATGCGCCTTGCTGATTCTCCGAATCGAAGTCGATCAACATGCCGCGACGTTCGTTGAAGTAGGCAGGCGACTGAGTGACACCGTTGGGGCTCTCGCTGATGAGCGCACCGCCTTCGGTCACTCCCTCAGGCATCACAAACGTAAACCATTCGCCATCCTCATCGCTGACGATGCCTTCGGTCACTTCGATGCCGCCGGGGAGAGTCACTTTTGACGTTTCGTGGAGATACTCACCGGTTACGGTGACAGTCTCGCCGGGCTGCGGGAGGGTGTTGCTGATGCTTTCGATGATTGAATAGCCGTTGCGGATAAGGAATGTGTAGACGAGTTCGTTGCCGCCTTCCTTGACGAGACGAATCGTGTTGCGAACGTCTTCTTCACAATCCGTGACGGGAGTCTTCGAGTTGACCGAAACGATCATCGAACCGTCGCTGACGTATGCACGGTTGAAATATGTGTCGTAGCCATTGATGTAGACTTTCTTGACACCGTAGAAGCCGCTGCCTTCAAGACGGAGCATCTGACCGAGGCGGGCAAACGACACTTCGCGGTCGGGCACTGACGACTCGTAGTCTTCGAGATATACTTTTGAAATCTGCATCGGTTTGCTTTGAGCGTCGTCCTCAAAGTAGGCATCATCGTCGTTACATGAGGCGAACCCCATCGAAACTATCGCCACTGCCGGCAGAAGAATATATTTGAATTTCATAATTCTAATCTTTTAAGATAGTGAGAGTTTGATTGAGGATGGGATTAATTGAACAATGTTGCGGGATCAACCTCACGCTCCGAGAACTCGTAGGCAACGGGGGTGTCTTTGAGCTTGGGATTGCGGGCGAGGTCGACGTTTGACACGGGGAAAGTCAAATGTTGCTTCGTAGCCGTCGAAACGTCGGTTGCATCGCTTGTCTTTTCATACTGACATTCTTCGCTTTCATTCCATTCATATCCGGCATTGCGGTTCTGGCTGTTGATATAGCCGATGACTTCTTCTTCGCGATAGTAGCTGCGACGGAGGAGGTCGTACCAGAACAGGCCTTCGTAAGCCAACTCGACGCGACGTTCGTAGATGAGATCTTCATAAGAAATTGATCTCTTTGCAGGAACTTTCGCACGGGTGCGCACGAGGTTGAAATATTTCAAATCGTCGCCCGAAAGAGTCGAATTGTTGCCGAGCTTGGCTTCGGTGTAGTTGAGATAAACTTCGGCGAGACGCATCATGTAGGTGTTGAGACCGCTTGACTGCTGATAGCTCTGACCGTTGTCTTCGAGCTTGCCGATGACGTGCTTGACCACGTTACACTTCTTCTCATAGCCCGTTTCGGTTTCGTTGTAGATATATCCGCCATTCTTTTTGTTGAGTTCGGGATAAACCTCACCGACGGTTGCAATCGTGTGGTGGCGACGGACTGCGAAATCTTCGGGTTTATAAGTGCTGACCATGTCGTATGAAGCGTAGGTCGCATTTCCCCAGTTGGTTTCGCCGACCATTGTCGACCATGAGAAGAACGCTGAGATTGAGTTTGCACAGCCCCAACCGATAGCGTCGGTCGAACCCGAGAGCCATTGAAGCTGGAAGACTGATTCGCTGTTGTTGTTCCAATTTTCAACCGAGAAGAGCGCGCCGTAATCTTCGAGCAGCGAGTAAGGGCCTTCCATACATTTGAGGGCTGCCTTGGCTGCGAGGTCGAGATAATACGGATTGCGAGTGCCGCGGTTGTGGTCAGAAGCAATGTTTGTGCCGTCATACTGTCCTTCGGTTGTCAAGCCTGCCATCGAGAGATAGAAGCGCGAGAGCATACCGTAGGCACTGTAACAAGTGACACGTCCGGGATTTGCCTGAGTCTTGCTGAGATTTGCAGCGGCATATTCCATGTCGCGGATAGCAAATTCGATTGCATCTTCAAGACGGTTGGGAACGACAACGACATTCTTGGAGGCTGCTTCGGTGTCGGTATAGATGATTGCCCTGCCCCAGATAGAGCCGATATACCAGAATGCGAGACCACGCATGAATCGCGCTTCGGCGATGCCTTGGATGCGGGCTTCTTCGCTGACGGCTGAGCCTGAATAGCGGAGGATGTCGTTGATCGTATTGTTACTCTGAGCGACTACCGAGTAGAATGCGCCCCAAGCGTCTTCCAAACCGGGCGAGTTGGCGGTTTCGGTGAAGTTGGTGTAGGGATAGATGTAGTCACTCCAACGGGCGGTGATGTTGTTGGCGCGACCGTCGCCCACACTGTAATAGAACTTGCCGTTGAAGGTGTTCCACACATAGTTGTAGAGCGGAGCGGTTGCCGATGCCACAGCGTCGTCCGAATCAAAGAATGTCTCAGGATTCGCCTGATATGAATTGGTCTGATCCAAGAAGTCGTCACATGACGAGAGCATAGCCGCTCCCGACAGGGCTGCAAGGATTAATATCTTGTTTTTCATTTTGTTCTCAAAGAGTTTTTAAGGTTAGAATGAAACGTTCACGCCGGCGGTGTAGATTCTCGGCGAGGGATAACGTCCGTAATCGAGACCGGTCATGAGTGCGTCGCCATACATTGCGCCGACTTCGGGATCAAGACCTTTGTATTTGGTCCAAGTGTGAACGTTTTGGATGTTCATGTAGACGCGGAGATTTTCAACATGAATCTTGCGCATCCACTGACGCGGGAAGGTGTAGCCGAGCGAAATGTTTTGGAGGCGGATATAAGAACCATCCTCGATGAAGCGGTCGCTGACCACGGTGAAGTTACTGTTTGCGTTGCTCTTCTGGACGGCAGGCATGATAGTCTTGTCGGCATTGACAACGTGGAGGTTGCGATAGTCATTGTCCGGGCCGTTGGGATCGATCTTGCCGATGACGGCATAGTTGAGCGACGATTTGAGGATATTGCTGTTTGAGCGCGGGTCTTCGATGTTCATACGAGTCATGTTGAGGAGCTTGCCGCCGTATGAACCGGTGAAGAAGAGCGTAAGGTCAAAGCCTTTCCATGAAAGGGTGTTGCCCAAGCCCCAAGTGAATTTCGGTTCGGGGTTGCCGATAAACTGATAGTCGTTTGCATCGATGACTCCGTCATGGTTGGCATCTTCATAGATATAGTCGCCGATCCAAGTCGAGCTTTCGGCAATAGTGTTGCCGGCGGGGATAGCCACCTGCTTAACGTTGCCGTCAGCGTCGTGATAGTAGAAGTCGGTAGGCTCGTCGAAACGTCCGATGACTTTCAGACCATAGAACTGAGCGATGGGCTCGCCGACAACGGTGCGGGTTACGACGTGGTTATACGAACCTGTCTGGAACGTCTTTTCGATAGTCGCTGTCTCGGTGTCGAGGCTGACAACCTTGTTGCGGTTGAGCGAGAATGTCAAGTTTGAAGTCCACTGGAAGTCCTGATTTGAAATATTGGTGGTGTTCAACGTAAATTCGACACCCTTGTTTTCGATCGAACCGATGTTGTCCCACGGGTTTGAAGCCGCGCCTTGACCTGCCGAACCGAGGAATGCAGGGAGCTGCACTTGGAGCAGAAGGTCGTTGGTCTTCTTATAGTAGACATCGGCAATAAATTCGATGCGGTTGTCGAGGAAACCGAGATCGACACCGACGTTATATGAAGTCGTTGTTTCCCAAGTCAATTCGGGAGCGGGAGTGTTGCCGGTGAGGACACCTGTGCCCCACGGAGTGGTCTTGTAGCTCAGGAGAGCCATCGTAGCCCAATCGGCAACGTTTTGGTTACCTGTCGAACCCCAACCTGCGCGGAGTTTTGCATTGTAGAGCCAAGGAATGTCGTTGAGGAATTCTTCCTGCGAAGCGCGCCATGCAAGAGCCACCGAGGGGAACCAACCCCAACGGTTGCCTTTGGCAAACTTCGACGAACCGTCGCGACGGACAGTGGCTGTCAAAAGATAGCGGTCGTCATACGAGTAGAATGCACGGCCGAAGAACGATGAAATCGAGTTGGCATTCTTGTAGCCGATACCGGTCGATGAAGTCACGTCGCCTGCCGAGGGATCGGGAGTTGTGTTGGTGAGGAATCCGGTTGCGGTGCTGGCTTGAGTCTCCCAATTCGAGTGGCTCATTTCCTGACCGAGCATGACGTTGAGGGCGTGAACCTTGTTAAACGTATGATTATAGGTAAGTATGTTGCGCCATGACCAGTATTTCGTGTTGGTCTTTGTCCACTTTGAAGTGCGGATGTCCTGAGTCTTTACGCCAAACTGATAGTCGGGCATATAATAATAGTAGTTGTTGTAGTTCCAGTCGCCCGAAAGTTCGGTCTTGAAAGTCAAGCCCTTGGTAATTTCGGCTTCGAGGAATGCGTTGAGACGGAAATTGGTCTTGCGGTTGTTGTTAGTAGTGATTGAAGCGAGACCTAAGGGGTTGTCAGGCATCCAAACGTCTTCCGGACCGTCAAACGAACCGTCGGCTGAGGTCGGAGCTACGGTCGGTTGCTGTTGGAGGGCACTCATGATTGTATTCTTGTCTGTGCCCACTTCCTGCTTGGTTTCCGACATTGAGAAGTTGACTCCGCCTCTGAGCCATGATTTAAGTTGCGATTCGAGGTTCGAACGGAGTGAGAGACGACGGAAGCCCGAGCCGACGGCGATACCATCTTGATTAAGATAGCCGCCGCTGAATGCGTAGGTCGACTTTTCGTTGCCACCCGTCACCGAAAGGTTGTGAGAAGTCATGAAAGCCTTGCGGAAGAGCTCATCCTGCCAGTCTGTGCCTTCGCCGAGGAGGTCGGGACGCACGAATGCGCTCGACGGATCGAGAAGGTTGAGTTCGTTGGCACGATAATTGTGGTGTGTAGCATACTCTTGGAGGTTGAGCATGTCATATTTTTCGGGCATTTCCTGCCAACCGACATAGCCGTCGTAGGTGACGATTGCATTGCCTGCCGAGCCGCGCTTGGTGGTGATCATGATGACACCGTTCGACGCACGCGAACCGTAGATAGCCGTTGCCGATGCGTCTTTGAGGATGTCCATCGACACGATGTCGCTCGGGTTGATCGACGACAGCGGGTTTGACGACTCGTCGTCGGTTGCAGAGTCGATGACTACACCGTCAATGACGAAAATCGGCTGGTTGGTGGCATTGAGCGAGTTGATACCACGAATGCGAATCGACGACGATGCACCCGGCGTACCCGAGTTGGCTTGGATGTTGACACCGGCAGCACGTCCTTGAAGCACTTGGTCGATGCTCGTCGGGACTGACTTCTTAATGGCTGCTTCGCCGACCGATACGACCGAACCGGTCATGTCGGAGCGCTTCATCTGTCCGTAGCCGACCACGACGACCTCGTCGAGCACTTCGGCATTTTCTTTAAGAGTGATTGTGATTTCAGTGCGACCGTCGACGGCTATGCTTTGAGTCGTATAGCCGACATACGAAACGACGAGTGTCGCATTGTCGGGAACACTGAGTTTGAACAGGCCGTCAATATCGGTTGAAGTTCCGTTTGACGTTCCTTTTTGTTGCACTGTGGCTCCGATCAGCGGATCGCCCGCTTCGTCAAGCACACTACCCGACACTGTAATGTTTCGGGAGAATGTCCATAGCGGCGTCATAAAAATGAGCGCAAGCACCATGAACCGCAATTGGGTTACTGTGCATTTCATCTTGGAGTAATTAGTTTTTGGTAATTGTTAAGGTGTTATATTTAGACTTGTTTTTTTGAGATCATTCTCCGATGATGCAAAGCAAAGTTATCATTTAAATTTAAATATAAAAAACTATTTTAACAATTCAGATTCCCTTACCCCCGTTTCCAAGTGGTTAAACCGCATAATTACGCAAAATATGCAAAGTTCCCGACAATTTTAGCAAATTAAATTTTTGACCGCCCTACCCCGTTTTTTAACCGTTTCAAGGCCTATCAAAAGCGGCTCAATGCACTCCGACGGCTCTATTACGCCACCCTTTGGCAGAAGGTTCTCAGACGCAACAGCCGGAATCAGCCGACCTACTTATTGTACTATTTTATCCCCCCGTTGCCAACCGTCGTCAACCTCTCTCCGTCGAGTCGTACCACTCCCTCGTCGACAAGAGCACGGATTTCGGCTATAATTTCGGCTCGATTGCCCGAAATATTGGCGACGACCGACTCGACCGTGCATCCGCCCGGATGTCCGGCTTGATAAACGATGCTCTTACGCACGGCATCCCCACTCCCCGACGGCATCGCCGCCTTCCGCCGCCCGCGACAGACGTCACACTTGCCACAATCCTCGGCTTCGGCCTCTCCAAAATAGCGCAACATTCCGCGCACCCGACACTCCGACGATGAAAAAACGAAATCTTTCATTGCATCGAGACGCACTTTCAACCGTTCGCGCTGACGCTCATAGACTTCGAGCGGAATGATGACGTGCTTGGGCAACTCGCGTGAAGTCGTATACAATATATATGGTGTGGTTCTCCGCGGGATATAGTGAATGGCGTGGAGACGACCGAGCAATAGCAACGCCTTGTAGACGCTCTCCGACGAAAGCATCGTCGAGCGGGCTATCGACACCTCGCTGATGCGAACATAGTCGGCAAACAGACCTGTGTATGTCCGCAGAATGCACTGGAAAACCTCATCGGCTTCGGCTGGCAGGTCAAGCCCGTAAAGCTCCTCCTTGTTCATGATGACCATCAGACGCGACGACGACGTGGTCTCCTCGACATACTCTATGTAGCCCGAGCGGGTCAGCAGATGCAACGCGCTTTGCGTCGGGACGGGAGGCAACGAATAGGTGCGACAAAAATTTTCGAGGCTGAACTCATAGAGTTGATTATAACCCTCGCCGACGGCTACGTTGAGAAAGTTGCCGACGAGCTCATAGACGTGGCGTATGAAATCTTTCTCCGGGAAACTCTCCGAAAGGCGGCGCGAAAGCGTGGCTTTGTCGCGCGACGAGGCTATGACGACGGCAAACGACTCGCGACCGTCTCGTCCGGCTCGTCCCGCCTCCTGATAATACTCTTCGAGCGACGACGGAAGGTCGAAGTGGACAACCGTGCGAACGTCAGGCTTGTCGATACCCATGCCAAACGCATTGGTAGCCACGATGATTCTTATATAATCATTCTTCCACGCATTCTGGCGCAGCTCCTTCTCCTCCGGGTCGAGTCCGGCATGATAATAATCCGCACTGATTCCCTCGCTGACAAGCAGTTGAGCCAACTCTCGACAACGGCGACGCGAACGGACGTAGACAATCCCACACCCCGTCGTTGCCCTCAACACCCGCAGCAGCGTCTCCTCCTTAAAATCGGCATAGCGCACCACATACGAGAGATTGTTGCGGCTGAACGAACGCGCAAAGACTCGCGGCTCCGAAAAGTTGAGACACCGCATGATGTCAGTCGTCACCTCAGGCGTAGCCGATGCCGTCAGAGCCAAAACCGGGACGCTCCGCCCGACGATTTCACGCAGTCGCGCCACTTTGAGATACGACGGGCGGAAATCATAGCCCCACTGCGAAATGCAGTGAGCCTCATCGACCACGATCAGACTGACCGTCATCGTCCGCAGTTCGGCAATGAAACTCTCGTTTTGCAATCGCTCCGGAGAGACGTAGACGAGCTTCGCCTTACCGAGCCGACAGCGAGTCAACCCGAGTTCCGTCTCCCGACGGCTCAAACCCGAGTAGAAATAGACCGCTCGGATGTCGCGCTCGCGCAGATTGTCGACCTGATCTTTCATCAGCGAAATCAGCGGCGTCACGACAATGGTAAGTCCCGGCAACATCAGAGCCGGGACTTGAAAAGTTATCGACTTGCCCCCGCCTGTCGGGAGCAATCCGAGCGTATCGTGACCGGAAAGCACGGAGTCAATGATTTCGCGCTGAAGAGGGCGAAACTCATCGTAACCCCAATATTGCTTCAATATGCTGACAGGCATTGCGCTATCTTTGTTTATTCGTTGAATCCGTGAGTCGCGGTGCGAGTTATGACATTTGTTTTCTCCTTGGTTATATTATTCGAGATGGATGGCTTTGACAAACAGTTGGATTGCCGAACCGCCCTTGTGTTTGTTCTCCTCGATCGTGTAGCAGATGCTGAACGGCTTGCCGGCATGGATGTGCTCAAAGCAATCGGCACTGTTGAAGACGATACCGTTCATGACCTTGCCGCAAGTCGGGTCAACGAGATCGAGCTTGATATGCTCGTTGTGACGCCCGACGAGCTTCGACGTACCGAAGTCGGTGACACCGCGCGAGCAGAACACAGGCTTGTTGTTGCCCGGACCGAAAGGATTAAACATTCGGAGCAGCGCGAGAAACTCGGTCGTGATTTCCGAGAACGTCAGATAAGCATCTATATCGAGTTGAGGAGTCAGTTGGTCGGGACGAATGTTGTCACAGACAAATTGCTCGAATCGGCGAGTAAACTCAGGGACGTTCTCCTCTTTGAGCGAAAGCCCGACAGCGTAAGTGTGACCGCCGAAGTTTTCGAGAAGATCTCTGACGGACTCCACCGCACGATAGACGTCAAACCCCTGAACCGAGCGCGACGACCCCGTAGCAAGACCGTTTGAATAGGTCAGGACAACCGACGGCTTGTAGTAAAGCTCCGTGAGGCGCGATGCAACGATGCCGATGATGCCCTTGTGCCAATTCTTGTTGTAGATGACAATCGAACGCTTATCCGAAAGCATCTCGCTGCGCTCTTCGAGGATCGCGTTAGCCTCGTCGGTGATCTGCTTGTCAAGCTCCTTGCGGTCTTGATTGTAGCGGTCGATTTCCTTGGCGCGATTGTTGGCATCCGTGAGGTCGCGCGAGACGAGGAGATCCACAGCCTCCTGACCACACTGCATTCGCCCGGAAGCATTGAGACGCGGGCCTATTTTAAAGATTACATCGCTGATTGTGATTTCGCGACCCGTCAGTCCGCAAGTGCGGATAATGGCGCGAAGTCCCATGTTCGGATTGGAATTCAAGCGTTTCAACCCGTGATAAGCCATGATTCGGTTCTCGCCGACCATCGGGACGATGTCGACGGCAATCGAAACGGCAACGAGATCGAGCAGTCCTTCGAGGTCGCCCGTCCCCAAACCGTTTGACATGGCAAACGCCTGCATAAACTTATAGCCTACGCCACACCCCGAAAGATGCGGACAGGGATAAGTACTCCCTTCGAGCTTGGGATTGAGGATAGCCACCGCCGGCGGGAGAGTCTCGTCGGGGACGTGGTGGTCACAAATAATAAAGTCTATGCCCAAAGAGCGGGCATACTCGATTTCTTCAGTCGCCTTGATGCCGCAATCAAGGATGATGAAGAGTTTAACCCCTTGACCGGCAGCCATGTCAATGGTAGCCTTCGAAATTCCATATCCATCCTCGTTGCGAGTCGGGATAAGATAGTCGATATGAGAGTAGTAATTGCGCAGGAACTTATAGACGAGAGCGACAGCCGTTGTGCCGTCGACGTCATAATCTCCATAGACAATAATCTGCTCCTTCGACCCCATGGCACGGTTGAGCCTGTGAACGGCTTTGTCCATGTCGGGCATTAGGAACGGGTCGTGCATATCTTTCAGCGACGGGTGGAAAAATTTTTCCGCCTCTTCGACCGAGGATATGCCCCGTTGCACAAGCAGCTCACTGATGGGCGGCACTCCGGAATAGCGTTTCGCCAAACCGGACTCCATTTGTTGTTCGTCGGATGTAAGGGGACAGTAATTCCATTTACTTGTCATTTATGTTGTTTCTTTTTTAATTCAAAAGAAGTGCCCGGACCGACGATTCCTTGTGTGAGATGAAGGTGAAGGATGGGGAGAGACGAACGAGAGTCTGCATTTTTTTGTGTGTGCAGAGCCTGCAAATAGCGTTTTTCTGACGGTTCCGGGTTCGCGCAGAGAGGAGGGGGGAGAGATTTGAGAGGGGAGAAAGAATATGAGAGGCGAAAACGCCGAAAGGGGGGAATATATAATGTCAATGCAAGGCAGTCGAAACGACCCACACGCCGTGTGAATCCCGGAAATTATTGCATCAGAACACTCATTCGATTCAAACAAGGTTCTACTGCCCTACTATTTGCAAATGTACGCAGAAAATTTGAATAAATTACCATAAGAAATGTTATTTATCATTTAACAGATAGTAAAAATCCGACAAAACAAGAGCGAAGCACCTCGTCTACACTACCGTAGAAAAAATGCTCCGCTCTAATTTTTATTTCTAATTGTTACTGTCCGCTAAACTAAAAGTAGAAGTTCTGCTACTACTGCAATTAAGATGTAAACACACCAATGTCCAAGCATAATAATTTGATTATGAGACAGTTTAAACACCTAAGACAATTGCCGGATCAATATTCAACTTTTGACTGATTACTCGCGCCTGTGGAAGTGTCGGTTGTCGACGACCTGACAAATATTCACATATTCGCGACGGAGTTATGCCAAGCAATTTCGACAGAGATGCTTGATTCAAGCCCATTTCATACATTCTAAGTTTGATGACATCGATCAACGTCGGCTGACCGATCGGATAATTTTCCTCATCATAATCAGCCACCAAATTTCCAAGCAGTGTAAGCTCAACCATCATCGGGTCATCCTCCGGCGTATCCTCCGGAAGCCCGAGCATCAGCTCCTCTACTCGCTTTAATGCAGCCTGATACTGCATTTCATTTTCAATCTTTGTCATAACTTTTCCTTAAATCGTCAAACAATCTATTTTATCATATTCTTGATGAGTACCGATAAACCGAATCAAAACGAACTGCGGGACAAATTTGATGACTACAACCATCCTGTAATCATTACCCTTTATATTAAACACATAGTGCTGATTGCCTATATAATCGACCGAATTAAACGTCGATTTCACATCGGCAAAGCAACGCCATTGCGCCTTCTTGACAACCGTAACCCAATCTTGCAATGCAGTCTTTGCCTTTGGATTTTGTTCGTAATATTGGCGAATTGTTCGCTCGGCAATTATTCTCATCTGAAAAATAACAATGCTTTCCGATTACAAATTTAAGAAGAATATTCCACTTTTGCAAAAAACTACGCCTCGTTTTCCGTGGCTACGACATGCACGTCGAGCTGCGGGTAGGGAAACGAAAGATTGGGGTGGGCAGTGATTGCGTTGTAGAACTTCTCATTGTTTTCGAGATAGACCGACCAATAATTGCCGCTCGCAACCCACGCGCGGACGCTGAGCGTCACTGCCGAGTCGCCAAGCGAACTGAGGACAACCACCGGAGCGGACACCGAAGGGCCGTCGGCAGGCTTCTCCTGCAAAACGCGCGAATCCTGAGCAAGCAAGCCGAGCAACAACTCGCGAGCCGCGTCGACACTCTCACCGTAGCCGATGCCGATAGTCCAATCTACGCGACGATATGCCTGAGTCGAATAGTTGTTGATGCTGCCGGTCGAAAGTCCGCCGTTGGGGATGATGATCGACTTATTGTCACCGGTACAAATAATCGTATTGAAGATTTCGATGCGCGTCACCGTTCCGGCAAAGCCTTGTGCCTCGATATAGTCGCCGACCTTAAACGGCTTCAAGAGCAAAATGAGGACTCCGCCCGCAAAGTTTTGAAGCGTGCCACTCAACGCCATGCCGACAGCGACGCCGGCAGATGCAAATATCGCAAGAAACGAGCTCGTTTCGAGTCCGATGATACCGATAACGGTCACAATCAGAATAAAATAGAGCACAACGCGAACAAAACTCATGATAAACGTGCTCAACGACGGCTCCACGTTGCGACGACGGAGCAGCTTGACCACGAAATTATAAAGTTTGTTGATGATAAACTTGCCTAAATAGAACACGAAGGTAGCCACCGCCAACGAGATCACGAAATGAACGGCGTCGTGGACAACGGTGTCGATAATCTGATCAAACGACATATTTTTCAACTCACTCGCAGCTTGTGCTATCGTCGGAATCGAATCGGCAGGCTGCGTTGCCGAGAGGTCAAATTGTAACATTTTTCTGCAAAGGTTAGTTTTATTCGTTAATTAATGATTGATTTCTACTGACTTATACAATGGTGCTTGCGAGACCACGTCGGTCCACCAGCGGGTCGACGTGTAGTCACCGTAGTTTTTAAACGCATCTTCGAGGATGACGTATGAGCCGAGTCCGCAATAGCGATTGATGCGGATTCCGGTATATTCATAGTCGGTCGTCGCGGCATACGCCACAGCCTTCCCGAGCACATCCGTCCAAGCCTCCATCAAATCCTGACGGTCGGCGGTCAGCACTCTCATATAGTCCTCCATATCGTAGACAGGACGGCAACTGTTATAATTGGACGGCGTTCCTGCAATGCGTTTCGACAGAGCCTGAACCGACGAAAGATTGTCGGGATATGCCGTCTGAGTTTGGAATATGGCGCGCGAGACCTCGGCAAGCTCGTCGAGAGCCGAAGTGTCGATCACCGTCATCTGGCAGCGACATTCGGGACGAGCGTCATAGTAGTCAAACGTCGACTTCGCCATGGCAACCACATCGGGCTTGCCGGAAGCAAAGAAGTGGCGGAGATTGAGATGATAGGGCATCCCCTCCCCTTCGAGTTCAGTCGGCGACGCAATGATATAAGGCGTGATTTCGCGCAACTCGTAGGCAACCTCAACCGTGCCCATCAGACAGCAGTCGAAATAAACGAACGAAAACTGCTCGCCCTCCAAAGCCTTTGCCATCGATTTGAGACTCATCCAGCGGTTGCGGTCAGAACCGTAGGAACGCGGAGTTTTCGACGATGTAAACGAATCGATGTCGACCCACGATGTTGCGTGTCCCCAAAAGACAATTCCATAGTCGTCGGCGGGAGCGAAATCCTTCGTATCGGCAATCACCTCGCGCATACGGTCGACCTCAATCGAATAGACAGTCGTATCGTCGGGATAATGTTTGAGCGTATCGACACCCTGCGCCGTGATTTCGAGCAGAAGCGGCGCATTGCCATTGTCAGTTCCGGGACGATTGTGATAGACCACCAAACGCCCGTCGTGAATATCGCCCGCAGCGGCTCCTTTGAGCATCTCGTTTATATCCTTGGAATTAAAACTCCAACTCGACCCGAGATTATTGTCGGCAACCATATAGACCAACACCGTGCGACCGACCGTCTCGACCGGCGGTTCGGGCAGAGGCTCGTCATTGCCGCCATCGTCGTCGCTACACGCCGACAGCATCACAGCCCCGATCAGCACGACAAATATATTTCTCAAAAATCTTTCAGCCATTGCTTGTGTCAAAACGTTTGTTCTTACTTCTGAGGTTCGGAGAGAGTGCCGAGTTCGCGGACGGCTCCGGTCAGAGGATTGTAGTGGAGATAGGCGGGTGTACGCTTGTCGACAAATAGTTTCGGATCGAGGCCGAAGACAACGCCATATTGCGCCACGTCAAACGTCTTTTCGGTCAGCACATTGTCGCCGTAGCTGACGCTGACATTTGCCGAACCGGGGATACGGTAGGCTACACCACCCTTGGGGAAAATCTTCTCTTCGCCCTTTTCATTGACAGGCAACTCGCCTCGCGAGAGCGTAGAGATTTCGACGTAGATCGGGTCGCCCGACAGGTCGTAGGCTTCGACAAGCCCTTCGACAGCCGACAGACGGGCTACGACGTCGCGTATATTGCCATCCTCGGGCGGATAGACTTTGAATGTGCGGACTTCGACCGAACGCTGAACCGTGCCGAGAAACATTGCGGTCAACGCTTCTTCCTGAGCCGTGAGCTGTTCGAGCGCGAGTTTCATCGCCGCTCCGTCGGAGGGCATGGCATCAGCCTGCCCCGAAATGATTTCGTTGCGATTGGTGCGCAGTTCATAAATCTTGTCGGCGACAAGCTCCGCGCGTTTCGCCGTCGACTTGCTCTTGATCATCTCCGGGGTCATCGCCTGCTGCGCCACGGGGAGTTGGAGCACGGTCGGAGCAGCGGCGACCGCCTCGGGAAGCGGGGTAAAGTCGGTTTCCGGAGCGTATGACTCATCGTTGACCGACAGCGGAAAACCCTCGTCGCTCACCATCATAAATGTCCCGTTGCCGCCTTTGAACGAGGCAAGATAACGCTCCTCTTCGTCGGCGTAGGCAAAGGGATTGACCACGGCATCGACAACGCGCCACGAGGTCGACGACTTCAATATCGGGTCGGTGTTGAGGTATTTACGGGCGTAGCGGAAATACTCGCCGGGAGTGTAGACGGTCTTTTCGACGGCTATCGTGACCTCAAATGCCGTGAGCGGCAACGTGTAGACCAAACCGTATTCGCTTGCTTTTGTCGCCGAGAGCTTCGACGATGTTTGTGCCGACATCGGAACGGTGGCACTCATCGCTCCGAGCAGCAATATTGACAGTATCTTTTTCATCTTCATCTTTGAATCGGAAGCCGGAGACTTCCGAAATCCATATTCTTGTGGGGTTATAGAATTGTAACTTTTTTAGTCTTTTTTCAAAGTCAGTGCGAGAGGACGGAGCTGAACGCCTTGCCGACCGAGGCGGCAATGTCGCCTGCGAGAGTCCCGTATTCGCCCTCCGACTGTGCGGCGATGTCGCCAGCAAGACCGTGGATGTAGACTCCGGCGGTTGCGGCAATCTCCGATTTGTAGCCTTGGGCGAGGAGAGCGGTAATGATACCGGTCAGCACATCGCCACTGCCGGGAGTCGCCATTGCCGACGAGCCGGTGGAGTTGAAAAACACCTTGCCGTCGGGGCGGACAGTTGCACTGTAACGTCCTTTCAGCACGATTATCAGTTTGTATTTGCTCGCGACTTCGAGAGCTTTGAGCAGTCGGGTTTCAGCCGACGGTTGCGAACCGAATATGCGGTCAAACTCGCCGGCGTGGGGAGTGAGAATCGACCCGGGAGTGATGTGGTCGATGAGCGCAGGATTGCGCGCAATGATGTTGAGCGCATCGGCATCGATGACCATCGGGCGTTTGAATGTCTTGATGAGGGTTTCAAACGCTCCGCGAGTCGCATCGTTAGTCCCGATTCCGGGGCCGACACCGATAGCCGTGAAGCTGACCCGCGGTGTCATGTCGGAGATCACGAGTTCGTTGCGATCGGGGACAAACAGAGCCTCGGGGACGGCAGTCTGCAAGACTTCAAATCCGCGGTTGGCAGACTGCACCGTCAGTTTGCCAACACCGGCACGCAACGCTCCGCGAGCGGCAAGGACGGCGGCTCCCATCATGCCGTAGCAGCCGGCAAATAGAAGCGCATGACCGAAATCGGCCTTCGAGCAGAAGTCAGGGCGACGTTTGAGCACATGGCGAACGTCGTCTTTCTCAATCAAAAAATATTTCGTCGACATCTGTTCGGCAGCGCGTCGGCTAAGCCCGATGTCGACCGTCTTCCACTTCCCGACCAGCTCGGCATTGTCGCTGATGAAGAAGGCAAGACGCGGAAACTGCACGGCAACAGTCAGATCGGCGTGAACGACGTTGGTCGCAAGGATTCGCGAATTCCAATCGCCGAACATTCCGGAGGGAACGTCGATCGACAAGACGGTAGCCCCCGACTCGTTGATGTAGCGAGCCATTGACTTGTAGCCGCCTTCGAGCGGATTGCGCAACCCCGAACCGAAAAGCCCGTCGACGACGAGATAATCGGCCGTCAGAGTCGGAATCTGCGCCGTGTGGACAATTTCAGTCATCAAAACATTGCCGACGCTCAAAAGTTCGTCGCGACACGCACGACAGTCGCGCGACAACGAGTTGCCGTTGACATTGATCAGCACCACATGAGGGTTGAAACCCGATTCAATCAACATTTTTGCGACAATGAGAGCGTCGGCACCGTTGTTACCCGGCCCGGCAAACACCATTGTCGGCTTCGAGGGATTCCAACGGCTCAAAATCTCATTGACCACACACTCGGCGACCCGATGAATCAGCTCCATGGAGCTGACGCCCTCTTCTTCGATGGTCACACGGTCAATGTTGCGAATATTTTCTGTGGTAAAAATCTTCATAATCAATCAAAAAATAATTGCCCACGCAAATTTAGCACAAAATTGCCAATAAATAAAAATTTTATTGGCATCTGCCAAAAGCATAGCACTCATAAATTTTTTTTTAATTTTACTTTTATGTAAAATATTTATCAAAAGTTCGAACGCCTGCTGAAACAAGTAATTCGCTCCGGCAATGTCGAAATAACTGAAAAAGAAATCCTAACAGACAAAACCTTTGACTTATGAAAACCGCCAATATCTCTCTACAAGAAATCTTCAACGAGATTCCTAATGAAAAAACGAGAAGAGACCCGACTCTATTTCGCCATCTCTAATCGACTTGACGCGCTCATGCGAGAAAAAGGTCTGAGCAAGAAACAATTTGCCGATGCAATCGGCAAGCGTCCAAATGAAGTTACTCGATGGTTAAGCGGAGAACATAATTTCACTATCTCAACTCTTGCCATGTTGTCCTCATTCTTCGGGCAACCGATTATCTCGGTTCACTGACCTCACTCCGAGTGTCGTGAGATTTCCGACTGCAAAGATAATACACAAAACACCCGAAAAAGGTGCGATAATGTCAAACTCGGTAAAAAAATTTTTTTCGAGGCTAAAAAAACGTGTGCCCGCCTCATGATGAGGCAAGCACACAAGTCAAAATCTCCGTTTATTAAAACGCTGTTTATCAGCAATATTTAATAGCCGGGATTCTGGAACGACGCTCCATTGGTGATCACATCAGTGTAGTTCTGAGGAATCGGGCGGAGGGCATATTCAGGCTTGAAATATTCGGCAAGGAAGGGATGGGTCTCTTTGAGATACGTTGCATCCTTAAACATTCCGGTGCGCTTCAAGTCATAGAAACGAGTGAACTCGCCGCAAAGTTCGCGACCGCGCTCGTCGAGGATTGTACGAATGTCGGCAGCTCCCGAAAGAGGTTTCGCGCCTGCACGCTGACGCACTTTGTTGACGTAGGCGGCAGCCTGCGACCCGCCGTTGAGTACGACATCATATTCGGCGGCGATGAGATAGATTTCAGCCATTCGCATGACAAACAGTGCGTTGAGGTTGCCGTTGCGCATTTTATTGGCATTGACTACCCAATAGTTGCTCGAATTATGCTTGCTCAACGAGGGATAGAAGTAGCGGAAGAGGTTTTCGCCATCGTTGGTAGCATTGTTCATGATGATCGAGTTAGAAGCATCGTCATAGACATCCTTGTAGTCGATAAGGAGATATTTGCTCGTACCGCGCGCAGCAATTTCTGCGGCATAGTCATCGTCCTGAGGCATCACGAATTTGATAGCCTTGTCGCCGACCGAGATACCTGCGCCAACCATCGAAGCATCCTTGCTGTAATTTTTAGCGTCGCCTTCGGTCCAATTATATTCCTGATTTGCAGTCCACTCACAGTTGAAGCTCTTGTGGAAACGGGGGTCGAGAGAGCCGTCGGCGTTCACAAAGAGGTTGAGCAGGTGGCGGGTCGGCATGAAGTCGCCTTGAATACCGGCTTGCCATTCGAGACGAGCGTTTTGGTCGTCGGTACGGGCGGCAAACTTGCATATCTGGCAGAGGAAGTGCTCGTTGTTCTGATTGAGTTTCTGTGCGCCGTTCGAGCAACCGTAGCCGTCAGCTCCGGCATAGAGGTTGTATTTCCAAAGGGCTTCTTTGTTGGCGAGGTTGTTGGACTCGGCAAAGACTTCCTCGAAAGTGGGATACATATATGTATTGTATTTCGTGCCGCCGCTTTCGCAGTCTGAGATGAGTTCTTTGGCTGCCTCATAGCCGCGCTGCAAGAATTCGTCGGTGTATTGACGCGATTGCAGGCAGACTTTTGCGAGCATACCGAGAGCGGCTTTCTTGGTCGGGCGTGCGCTGGCGGTGTGGTCGCCGACATAGAGGTTGGCGACGGCAAATTCGAGGTCGGGGATGATGATATTGCGATAGATTTCGAGCGGTTCGGTGCGCGAGGGATCATATTTCACATCGAGGACGGTGGTAAGGCTGACCACTCCTCCGTAGATTTCAACAAGGTTGTAGTAATAAACGGCACGGAGGAATCGGGCTTCGGCTTCCTTTTCGTTGCGGACGGTTTCGGAGTCAAACGAGCATGTGCCGATGGTCTTCAACACCATGTTGCACGCGCCGATGCCGTCGTAGGCACTATTCCAAAGACCGTTGGTAAACGTCAGGTTGGGCGACGCTCCGGCAAAGAACATAAACATCTGGTCGTTCTTACCCTTTTGGTTTCCGGCGTATGTCCAAAGGTCGGTGTTGCCTTCCATGAAGCGCATGAAGTCGGCATCGTTGTAGAACTTACGCTGCAAACCGAAGTAGCAGTTATTGAGAAGGGTTTCAAAGCCGTTGGGGTCGGTGGCGATACTTTCGAGGGTGAAACCGCCAGGGTTAACCTCATCAAGATCACACGACTGCATCACTGTGGCGAGTCCGAGCCCGCACACGAGCATCAATTTATTGAGTTTCATTTCTTTTCAGGGTCTTGTTAATGGATTAGAGAGTAAGGTTGATACCGAACACAAACTGTTTGTAGGTCGGGAATGCGTCAGAACCGCCCATTTCGGGGTCAGTGCCTTTGAGCTTGCTGTCCTTAACGATGATCCAAGGATTGTAAGCCGTCGCATAGACGCGAAGACGGTCGACCATGGCTTTTTGAGTCAGTTTGCGGGGGAGAGTGTAGCCCAATGTAATGTTTTTGATCTTGACATACGAGCCGTCTACGATGCGAAGCGATGAGTAGACTTTCGATTGAGCGGATGCAGAGCCGGGACGGGGATAGTAGGCATTCTGATTGCTTTCAGTCCAGTAGTCGGCACCTGAAACTTGGTTGGTAGTGAGTGAATTTTCGGCTGTGTAGTAACCTAGGAGGCTGCTTTCGATTGTCTGACCGAAGCGTCCCATCATGAAGACTGAGAGGTCAAAGCCTTTGTATTGGAAGGTGTTGTTCAAACCGAGAATCCAGTCAGGATTGGTGTGACCGAGAATCTGACGGTCTTTGTCGCCATATTTGTGGACACCGTTGTCGCTTTCGCCGTTTTCGTCGATGACTTCGTTGGTTTCAACTTTGATGAAGCCGGGTTCGACACCGTATTTTTCCATCAGAGCAGCGTCGTCGCTCGTCTTCCAAAGGCCGGCATATTTATAGCCGTAGATCGAGCCGATGGGCTGACCGACAAAGAGGCTTTCGCCGATGAGGTCGCCGTCAGGCAATGATTTGATTTTTTCTTTGCTCCAAGTTGCAGTCAAAGTCGATGACCATGTGAAATCTTTGGTCACGATGTTGCGACTGTTGATTGTGAGTTCGATGCCGTGGTTGGCTGTGCGTGCGAGGTTCTGCCAACTTGTCAGAGGCGAGCCCCAGAAGGTTGCACCGGTAGTGATAGGCATCTGACGTTTGAAGAGAAGACCTTTGGTGTTGGTGCGGAACCATTCGATTGATCCGTCGATGCGGCTGTTGAGCACGGCGAAGTCAAGACCGACGTTCCAGTTGTAAGACTTCTCCCAACCGAGGAGTGAGCTGGCGAGAGTGCCGTTGTATTGAGCGAACGATTGGTTTTGTCCGTCGACGGTCACACCGCCCGAGGTGAAGAGGAATGCGCCGCTCTGAGTGGCATAAGCACCCGTGCCGCCGGAGTTACCGGTGATACCATAGCTGACGCGGAGTTTGGCGTTGTCGAGCCAGTGGCGAGTGTCAGCCATGAAATTTTCTTCGGAAAGACGCCATGCGACAGCTCCTGCGGGGAAGACATCCCATTTGTGTCCGTCGGAGAACCAGCTAACGCCGTCCCAACGAGTCGAGAAGTTGACGAGATAGCGCCCTTTGTAGCTGTAATTGAAACGCATTGCGTATGACATCTTCTGAGTCTGAGTGTAGCTACTCTCAACATATATATTGTTTTCGCCGGACTTCAAGTTGTGGAACTGCCAAGAGTCGACGAGGAATCCGCCCGAACCGGCAACCGTCGATTCGTTGATGTTCTTTTCATACGAGGTGATTACCTGCGCGCCAAACGAGTGGTCTTTGATGTCGGCGTTATACGACAGGATGTTGTCCCATGTATAGCCCCAATGATCGTTTTGTGTCTTCTGTCCGTAGGGGGTCTTGCCGTAGAAGACTACGTTGGCGTTTGCTTCGTTGCCCCAATACTGACCGAGACGAGAGTGGTTGAGAGTGGTGCTCATCTGGCTGCGGAATTTAAGACCGCTGAGGGGACGGAGCTCCAAGTAGCCGATCGAGTTGATGTAGGTCGACTTTTTGTTGTTGGCAAACTGATTTTCGATGTAGTCGCCCATCGGGGAGTATTGACCGTTGATAAACTCGTGGTTGATATTGCCGTCTTCGGTGAAAGGATCGCCGAGGGGGAAGGCTGTCAACGATTTGGTATAGGTATTTTTCACTCCGCGGTTGTGGTCGGCGTATGTGAGATTGCTGGTGAATCCGATCGAGGCATATTTGTTGATTTCCTGATCGATGTTGAGGCGGAGCGAGTATTTTTTGAGGTTTTCACCTTCGAGAAGACCTTGCTCTTCGGTGTAGGCGGTCGATGCAAAAATCTTAGTCTTTTCAGTGCCACCCGACACAGAGAGACTGTATTTCTGAGTCGTAGCATGATTGCCCGACACGAGGTCGACCCAATCGATCCACTTGCCTGCTTCGTAGGCTTCGAGATAGTCGGGGTTGCCGAGGAGGGTGTTCATGTCGGCGGGATATGAGCCGTTGATATATTTGTAGGCTTCACGCTGATAGTTGACCCACTCGTCGCCGATCATACCGTGTTTGTAGTTGACATCGCCGCTGAAACCGTAGTAAGCGTCGAAGTTGACACGTGCGTTGCCTGCCTGACCGCGTTTGGTCGTGATGATGACAACACCGTTTGCACCGGCAGAACCGTAGATAGCGGTCGATGATGCGTCTTTGAGTACGTCGATCGATTCAATGTCGTTGGGGTTGACTTGCTCTTCGTTGCCGGGAAGACCGTCAATAATGAAGAGAGGGCTGTTGCTGCCGTAGATCGAGCGGTTGCCACGCAATGTGACGCTTACGCCCTTGCCGACTTCACCGTTGCTCTTGACGACGTCCATACCGGCGACTTTACCGGTGAGGGCTTCCATGACATTGTTGGTCGGCGAGACGACGACATCGGAATTTTTCATAGACGCAACCGCACCGGTCAAGTCGCGACGTTTCACTGTGCCGTAGCCGATGACTACTACTTCGTCGAGGACCTCTCGGTTTTCTCTGAGAGTAACGTCAATCACGCTTTTGCCTGCAACCGAGACTTCTTCGGTCGTATAGCCTACATAGCTGATGACGAGTGTTGCATTGTCGGAAATGTTCAGAAGTTGGAATTTTCCATCAATATCTGTCACAGTGCCTTGTGTAGAGCCTTTGACGGCTACATTTGCGCCGATCACTGCATCGCCGGCTTCGTCAAGCACCGTTCCGGAGACGGATTTGGCATGAGCTGTGACCGAAAAGGTCATGATTGCAATAATCAAGGTCAAAAGGCTTCGGCAGAGACTTTTACCTCCTGACGTAACAACTCTTAATAAAAGATTGTCTTTCATGATGTAAATTTTGGTTTTAATTATGGTAAAAAAGTTTGTTTTATCGGTATAGATTTGATTTTCATCAACGCACTATCGCTTTTCAACGAGCACAAAGTTACACAATCACATCGAAATTTTGCATATTTTAACCCGAAATTTGCAAAATCTGACATAAAAATTTTCTTTGAAAGGCGTCGCGTTAAACATCGTTAATTTGGATACCAATTTGGTATCTTTTATTATTTTGCACTCATTATTAACTTTTTAAGATCAGTAGTATGCAAATTATATCAGCCCGAAAGTTTCGCGAGAATCAAAGCGCGGTTTTAAGCCGAGCCCTCAAAGGCGAATCAACGTTGCTTACGTCTCGATTGGGCACGTTTAAAATCGTACCCGTCAGCGAAGAGGATTCTCTGACAAGCCGAATCGCGGAAGCAATGAAAGAAGTAGAACTAATAGAAGCCGGAA
>CAZCCI010000002.1:11870-49563 GCA_964497255.1 uncultured Staphylococcus sp. | reverse complement strand
CGATGAACTCAGTCCGGGTATCAGAAAGATTCGCTTGGCAATAAAGTCAAAGGGGCGAGGCAAATCAGGCGAAGCAAGAGTCATTACCTATACTATTGTTACGTCTACCGAACATGGCTCTGTCTATCTTATGGATATATATGACAAAGCCGATTACTCAACGGTCGATGTTGCCATTATTCAGTCAATGGTAAATGAAATAGATTAATCCTCAGCCCTTTCCGCCGATAGTTTTTCAGTCGGGGAGGTGGATTTCATAGGTGAGGTGGTGGCGGGTGAGGGTTGAGAGGAGTGTGGCGGGGGGGGTGACGAGGAGGCGACGGATGTCGGGGAGCGTGAGGAGCGGCAGGTCGTCGTCATGGTCGGTGACTACGGCTATGATTTTTAAATGATTACAATTGGCGTAGTCGAGCGTGCGGGTGAGCTTGACTTCGCTACGATTTTCAACGTAGTCGGCTCGCGATGCGCTAAGCGGAGTCGCAAGCCACGAGTCTATTTCTCCAAGGTGGGCGACGAGTTGGCTGACGTAGGAGTCGGGGGCGGCGGTGGAGAGTATTAATTGTGCTCCGCGGGCGGTTTTCATGTCGACAAGTTTCGAGTATAGTTTTTTGTCGAGCATCGGGAGGAGCGATCGGGCAAAGTCTTGCATTTCGCCGTCGGTCATGACGGTGGCTCCAAGTCGGTGGAGCGGGTGTTTCATGGCGACGTGGCTTATCAGATGTAGTTTTCGGGCAGCGAGCAAGCCGAGAATTTTTGCGACGGCGAGCAGGCGCAGACGGCTGAGGAGTCGGGCAAGGAGGAATTTAATGAACAGATGCAGCGAGTTGCCGCGCAGCAGTGTCCCGTCGAGGTCTACTACGATGCATTGTCCGAGCGTCGGCGCAGCAGCGTCGGCGGTTATTTTTTCATGTCCATCGACCATGGGAATCGGATTAAGGTGTGGTTGCGATAGAGGGCAAAATCAGGGTTGATTTTCGGGGAGGATGTTGTGACCGTGACGACAGCCGAACGGACGTCGGCATCTGGGCGCGAGGTGCGGATGGCGCTGACTATTGCCGAGAGGGTCACTCCGCTGTCGACGGCATCGTCGACCACGAGGATACGACGCGGCAGTTGAGCCACGACATCGGCCGGCAGTCTGACTTCCGGTGTGGGGCGCGACGGGAGCAGCGAAAGGATGCGCGACTCGACGATGCGCAATGCGTCGAGGAGTTTCACGGGAAGCAACGGCAGGAGGTTGCCGATCATACTCTTGTGAGCCGTAGAGGGTCGCTGTAACTCGACGATTGCAAGCGTGGCTTCGGGAAATGAGGGTAACATTTCGCGCGCTACGTATTCGCCTCCGGTGCGAATCCCGACGAGCATTTCGGGGTTGAACGACTGCGAGAGCACGTCGGCGGCAAGCCGTCGGCACGTCGAGGAGAATTGGCTGGAATCGAGGGTTACAACTTTCATGGGTTCAATAAAGGGGTGGGAGGTCAAACTTCCGATTTTTTTTATTTTCCGCGACCGTAGACAAGTGGCGACAGGAGGCGCAGTGCCGTCTGCCCGAAATATGACACAAGGATTCCGATTTTGTTCTTGAATCGGACTCGCGGGTTGAAAAGGCTCTCCCGACGATAGGTGCGGATGATGTGCCAACAGTCGCGGGCGACGGCGGCATAACGGTGGTCTCGGTCGTGGAGCGAGAGCAGGCAATACATATTGAAGTTGGCACTCAGTCGACGGTCGCGAGCGGCAGGAAGCAGCGCGGGATAGCGCGCTGAGATGTATTCCTCAATTCGTCGGGTGACATCGAGCACATCGAGGCGCGAGGGGCGGAACGCGCCCGTCAGCCCATCGGGGTTCTTACGATAGAAGTAGATCGGGGCGTTGGTGACGGCTATCCGTCCGGCTTTGTCAGCCAACTTATAGAAGATGTCGAGATCTTCGTAGATCAGACTTTCATCAAAACGAATGTCGTCGAACAGGTCTCGATGATAGAGCTTGCCCCACGCTGTCGGTAAAATTCCGTAGGTCTGATATAAGACTTTTTCAATGAGTTCGGCACTGTCAAGCACTTCCACTCCTGATTCCGCACAATTATTTTCCTCGAACTGATAGCCGCTTAGCAATCCGCCATAGATTAAGCGATTGTTATTGAAACGACATAACGTCTCGACTGAATTCGGATAAAGAACGTCATCACTATCAAGAAACATTATCCATTCACCCTGCGCATGGTCAAGAGCTACATTTCGCGAAGCCGAAAGCCCGGCATTTGCTTGGCGGATGAGCTTCACCCGGCTATCGGCGGCAACATATTCGCCAACAATCTCGGCGGTCGAATCGGTCGACCCGTCGTCGACAACGATTATTTCGACGTCGCGATGAGTCTGCCCGACTGCGCTGTCGAGACATTCACGAAGGTATTTCTCGGCATTGTAAGCCGGAATGATTATAGATACCATAGAGAGGAAGTGGCGAGGAGAGACATTTTGAAGCTACTTTCGCTTCAATTCAAATCCGGCATTCATACCGTCGTATTGATTGAGAAGAGTCGAGACGCCCTTGATTGTCGAGTTGCCTGAATATTGACCGATTTTTTCAACGATTGTGATGAGGTTGCTGACATCGAAGGTGAGTTCCATCGTGTTGCCGTTCATGACAATGTTGCTCTCCATTGCGCCCATGTTGATCTGCTTGAAGGCTTTGAATTGAAACACGAAATTACCGGTCTCGGTGTTGCGCGAGATGACACCGTTGAGGTTCACGGTGCGGACTTTGAAAGTAAATGTCGAATCCTCGGCAATGGTCATGACGAGCTGATTTAGTCCGACACGCTTATAGTAAGGTGCAATCTTGGTTTCAACCTGAGTTGCAGCGGCAGAGCCTCCGGCTTTGAGCAAAAGATTTTCGCTGGCAAACGAAACGGCGGGATTGGAGTAATTCCACGTTCCGACGAGTTTTTCAATCGTGAGATCCGACGAACCGATGCCGAGCTGATTGGCAACACCCGAAAGGAGTCCGGCAAGCCCGCTTTCGGTCTTGGCAGTGTCGGTGGCGTTCTCGGTTGAGTTTTTAGAGCCGACGTTGTTCAACAAGTTTTTGAGATCCCACTCCGAAGCCGATGCGGGCACAACGGTTGCGACACAAAGGAGGAATGCGAGAATCGAGGCAAACGAAAATTTTTTCATTGTGACTTCTTATTGTTAATTTTTCAGTGTTTTAATTTTTTCAAAGAATTATCAATAGGACAGGCTGACGTGGTCAAGCCAAAGAGTGCTGCCGACCGAAGCTCCGCTGACGGGGTCGGGGGTAGTGATGACCGATGCGCTCTCCTCGGCTATCGTCCCGATCGACTCGGAGGATGCAAACATAACTTTCAAACCTGTCGCCTTGACTCCGAAACGTTCGTAGGTGACAAGAGCTTGAAAAGCCGTGAAACTGTTGGCAATCGGCAATCGTGCCGTCGCCGAACCGATGACCGTCCGCTTGCCGTCGACATCGCCATAGACTTCAATGATGGCAAGTCCGCAATCAGAGGGGTTTGACGGCGAAGGATTGTATTTGTAAACGCCGCTGAGCGACATCGGGCGAGCCTTCCAAGCAACGACATCGTTGTAAGTCTCCTCCATCGTCTCAGGGTTGAATGAATATGAGCCGAGGAAAAGTTTACCTGCCGCGCGCGATGAAATTGCGGGGACTATGGGCGAATATTTGAGATACGGCTCGCCGGTCTGCGTATAGTCGGGAATCTCCTCGCCGTTGAGGTCAAACGCAACGCTGCGGAGACAGACGGCAAAACCCGATTCCTCCGAGTCGCCGTCAACGGTAAAGACCGAGGGTTGCATATACCAAGTGTTGTGGTTCGAGCTGCGACGCGAGAAAGTTTTGGCATTCGTGTTAGCCCACTCTTCGGGCACGAGGAGGTCAAACGTCTGTTTGTTTTGCCAATTGAAAATGGCGACAGTCGTCTGCGAGTAGCGTCCACCACTTGGGAGATCGCTGTATTTTATACCCTTGTCGCGATCCTCAAAATCAGGATTTGGGAGAGCGGGAGTCGACTCGGTAGTGAACTTCTTCACGGCTGTGAAATCGGCTGCCGACGGCTCGCCAAACATAGTCGAGGTCAACGAATAGGTGGTCGACGGCGAAAGATTGGTGAGCACAATCACACCCAATGACGTATTGCGTTCGAGGACGCTCGCTTTCTGATCGTTGATGTAAATATCGAGCCACTTGACGACGGTCGATGTCAGCTCGGCATCGACGGCTTCGACTCCGACGAGTGCATAGGTGGCAAACGCATCCGTTTTCAGCGTGAAATCGGGCATGAAACGCTTGATGTCGACTTCGGCTCTCACTTCTTGGCAATAGAGCAGGCGCGAGCGGACGACAACATTGCTTTCGGGGATTGCAAAGCGGATTTTATAGGACTCGCCCGCCGCTCCGTCGATCGACAGAATTTCGGTCGCGGTCCATTTGCCGTCAATGCCCATGATTTCAATTGCAAGATTGCGCGTGAAGTCATCGGCAAGAGTTCCGACCTCGATTTCAGCCGACGTAGCCCCAATCATCACCGGGGGGACTGACGAAACGACGATGTCCATCGGCGTTGTTCTGACTGTCGTCATCATCGGCTCGCCCACCCGACCCTGCTCGTCTTCGGCGACGAGGCAGAAGGTGTTCTCGGCTTGAATTTCATTGAGAAAGACGAGGCTGCCGAGGAAATCGGTGAAATCGACCTCGCTGACAGTCGGGGTCGACGACCATTTCAGTCCGCACGAGTCGAGCAAAGCGGCGGTTTCTGCCGACAGCGAGAGCAAGTCGCACTGTTTCGGAATCCCGATCGAATTGAGATATGCCGACGACACGGTCAGATAGAGATGCGAGAGAGCTGATGAGGAGGTGACGACTGTCTTGACCGGCTCATCGGGGATTTCGCCTTCGGGCAACACGTAGGTCTGCCCCGGAGTCCAACCGACGGGTGTCAGTTGCGGGGGTGTTGCCGAGATAAACTCTTCGGAAAGAGTCTGAGATTTCGATGTCCGACCGACGTTGCACGTCACGACGGGGTCGCCGCCGTCGGAAAATTCGAGCGAGAGGTCATATTCATAGAGCGTCGCGCTCGATGCGTCGGCGACCTCAACGGCTTTGTAGCCGAACGGTCGACCGTCGGGCAAAACTCCGTTGAGAAAGAGCGACGTTGTGCCGGGCAGAAGATAGAGCACTCCGGAATTGTCGGAGGTATATTCATAGTATCCCCCACCCGATGTGTGTAGATTAGCTTTGACCGATGTAAAATAGTCGGTCAGCGACGAGGCAAACGTCACGACGTTAGCCGTCGACTCCGGGCGAAGCGTCAGAGCCACCTCTGCCGACTGTCCGGCAAGAATGGCAACATTGCCGTCAGCACGATAATAGGGTCGGTCGAATCCCTCTTGCTCAAAGCCGGTGAAAGCCCGAAGCTCGTATGCTCCGGCGAAGTAGACATCGCCTTGGGGGAAGTCGGCAAACGATGTCCAGACGTGGGAATATTCACTCGTCGACGAACTCATGTAGACACTGACGTCGGAAAGTTCGGGACGGAAAAAATCAATCGATTCGACCGTCGACCCGTCGGGGCGCTTGAAGGTGTTGTCGATCTCTACACCGAGCGACAAATGTCCCGTCCCCGTGGTGAGCGACGAGCTTGAGTCGGAACACGACGAGAAGAGAGCCGTGAGCGTCGTCAGGCAAACCGAGCCGAGATAGGGCAGAAATTTTGTGGAGCGGCGGCAGAATACTGTCATAGGCAAGTGTCAGAGAGAAATGTGTTGAGCGCGAATTGGCTCGTTGAGGAATACACCGGCAAGTCCGGTGAATTTATCGGGGTTTTCAGTAGTAAAATATGTACACGACCCGCCTTTGGTGCATTTGGCATCCATTTCGGGGTGGCGTTTCATGTAGTCGCCAAGACTTGCGGCTACGAGTTCGCCCTGCGTGACGATTGTAGCCCTACCGTTGACCTGACGACGGATTTTGTCGAGCAACAAGGGATAGTGGGTACATCCGAGGACTACGGTGTCGATCTCGGGTTCGAGACCGAAGAGTTGTTCGACGTATTTTTCAACGAAATAGTCGGCTCCCGGCGAGTCATATTCACAATTTTCGACAAGCGGCACCCACATCGGACACTCGACAGAGACGGTGCGGAACTGAGGGAAGAATTTTGCTATTTCGATGTCGTAAGTCCCCGAGCTGACTGTGCCGGGAGTTCCGAGGACACCGATATTCCCGTTTTTGCTGATATTTCCGAGAGCTTCAACCGTCGGGATGATGACTCCGAGGACTCTTCGAGTGTCGTCCCATCCGGGAAGATCCTTTTGCTGAATCGAGCGGAGAGCTTTGGCCGACGCCGTGTTGCAAGCAAGAATCACGAGTTGGCAACCTTGCTCGAAAAGAGCTTCGACCGCCTGACGGGTGAAATCATAGACCACGTCAAACGAGCGAGTTCCGTAGGGCGTACGAGCATTGTCGCCGAGATAGATATAATCATATTCCGGATGCGCCTTGCGAATCTCTTTTAGGATTGTCAGACCTCCGTAGCCTGAGTCAAAAATGCCGATAGGGCCGGGTGAGGATGAAAACATAGGCTTTGTGATTATTGGAGTTAATAAAAAAACGGTTGTAATTTTTTTATGAAGTGATTCTTTAAGCAATCTCCGACTGCAAGCCCGCAAAAGAGCCGTGCAGCCGGAGATTAATATGCGCTATAACGTTGATTTTAAAATCAGGCTACGACTGTCAAGAGGTAGTTGTAGAAATAGCTTACGATACCGAGACCGATGATACCTGCAACGCAGATCCACATGCCGACACGCTCGGAGTTGGCAGAGCGGAAGGTTGCGACGGGCGTTTCGCTATCGTTGATAAACATTGCTTTGACAACGAGAAGATAGTAGTAGAGAGAGATGATGGTGTTGATCAAAGCGATGAGCACGAGGACGTAGAGAGCAACCGAAGTCGTGCCGTTGAGAGTCGCTGTGAAGACGAAGAACTTGCTGAAGAATCCTGCAAAGGGCGGGATACCTGCGAGCGAGAACATCGCGAGCATCATCGTGAACGACAGACGGGGGTTGGTCTTGTAGAGTCCGTTGTAGTCCGACATATCGAGCTTGCCGGTGGCGTTTTCGATAGCACCGATGACACCGAAGGCGGCAAGGTTAGAGAAGATGTAGACAAGCGTGTAGAACATGAGAGCCGAGATGCCCATGCCGTTGTTGCCGACGATTGCAAGCATGATGTAGCCGGCTTGCGAGATCGACGAGAAGGCAAGGAAGCGCTTCATGTTGGTCTGACGCATTGCAAAGAGGTTGCCGACGGTGATGGTGATGATGATGATTGCATAGAGCATCCATTCCCAAGCGGCTTCATAGACTGAGCCGAACACTTGAGTGAGCACCACGAGGAAGGCAAACGCTGCCGAGCCTTTGGAGATCACCGAGAGGTAGGAAGTCACCGGTGTCGGTGCGCCTTGGTAGACGTCGGCTGTCCAAAGGTGGAAGGGGACGAGCGAAATCTTGAAGCCGAAGCCCGACATGACAAATGCGAGTGCGATGATGAGCATCACTCCCGTGTTGCCTTGGATAGCGGCTGCAATGCCCTGATAGTAGAGAGTTCCCGAAATGCCGTAGACAAACGAAAGACCCATCAACAGGATTGCCGACGAGAAGACGGCGGTGAGGACATATTTGATAGCGGCTTCGTGGCTCTCATACTGATGCTTGTTGAAAGCGACGAGAGCGCAGAGGGGAAGCGATGCGGTTTCGAGACCGATGATAAACATCAGGAAGTGGCGGCTCGAAATCATCAGATACATACCGAGGAGGGTCAAGAGGGTCAATTCGTAGAACTCACCGCGACGGATGGCAACGAAGTCTGAGTTGGCCCATTTGAGCGACTGGATGAGGACGATGAATGTGCCGACATTGAGAATGTTTTTGATTGCGACGATGACGGGAGTCGAAACATACATTCCGGCAAAAGCTGTCGTCGCTACTTCACCTGCCTGAGCGAATCCGGCAATCGTGAGCAAGCCCATGAAGACGCAAGCGATTCCGGGGACGGACTTTGAGGATTTTGCGAACGTGTCGTAAAGGAAGACTAATAGGAATACGATTAACAATCCTATTTCCTGCTTGAGTGCTAAAAACTGTGAGTAATCCATTGCTATTAATCTGTGATTAGTTCAGACCCAAAACCTTGAAAATCTCAGGGCTGAAAGTAAACTTGATAAGATCGGCGAAGAAGTTGGGGAAGCAACCGATTGCAGCCACGCAAGCGATGAGGGTTGCTGTCGAAAGGCGTTCCCACCACTTGGCGTCGGTGAGAGTGCGGTGATGTTCGTCGTGGACAGGGCCGTAGAGGAGCTTGCCGACAACGCGGAGGATGTAGACGGCAGTCGTTACGATCGAGCTGCAAGCCACGATGACGAAGACGCGGTGGAAGAGGTCGGAGTGTTCGAACGAGCCGACGAAAATCGTCATTTCGGCTACGAAGCCCGAAAGACCCGGAAGACCGAGCGATGCCATACCCGCAATCACGTAGCAGACTGAGAGGTAAGGCATGATCTGCATCATACCGCCCATTTCGCGAATGTCACGAGTGTGTGTACGTCCGTAGATCATACCGATGAGGGCAAAGAAGAGAGCCGTCATCAAACCGTGAGAGAGCATCTGCATGATTGCACCGGTCATTGCAGTCGTGTTGAGCATAAGGATTGCGAAGAGCACGAGACCGCAGTGAGAAACCGACGAGTAAGCATTGATGTATTTAAGGTCGTTTTGAACACATGCGCTGAACGCACCGTAGACAACCGAGATACCTGTAAGAATCAAGAAGATCCAAGCGAGTTCGTTGGCAGCGTAAGGCATCAGGAAGATAGCGACACGGAAGCAACCATAGCCACCGAGTTTCATGAGCACACCAGCGTGGAGCATCGAGACGGCAGTCGGCGCGGAAGCGTGACCGTCGGGCGACCATGTGTGGAAGGGGAACATTGCTCCGAGGACACCGAAGCCGACGAAGGTCATCGGGAAGAGGAACTTCTGCCAGCCGTGGGGGATGGCGTTGTTTTGAGAGATTTCAAGGATGTTCCAAGTCAAAGCCTGACCCTCGGGAGCCGAGTGGTAGTAGATGCCGATGAGACCGAGCATGAGGAATGCCGAGCCACCCATGAGCATAAGAGTCAGCTTCATTGCCGAGTAGTTCTTGTTGCCGCTACCCCAGACTCCGATGAGAAGATACATCGGGATGAGGGCGACCTCATAGAACATGAACATCGTGAAGAGGTCGATCGAGATGAAGAAACCGTAGACACCGGTCGAGAGAAGTATCAACCAAAGGAAAAATTCTTTGGGCTGAGGGATTTCCCATGAAGCAAAGCTGCCTGTGATAAGAATGATACCGGTCAGGATGAGCATTGCAATTGAAATACCGTCGACACCCACGGCGAGGTGGATGTTGAGCGGCGCAAACCACTGCCATGAATCGACCCAAAGCATCGGATCGGTTACGCCTGAGGCTCGAAGCGCGAGATAGTCAACGAGAAGCCAAATCGACAATGCGGTCAAGGCTACCGAACCCGTGACTGCCACTGCACGAATCTGCTTGATGTTCCGGCAGAGGAATAACCCTAACAACATGATTAGGGGAATTACCACGAAATAAATTAATATATTGGAAAACATATCGTTACTATAAATTTAGCTACATGATTGACTGATTCAGAGGACACAAACTGCGGCAATCAGACCGAGAAGCACTGCTCCGATGAGATACCACCAGATATACATCTGAACTTTTCCGCTCTGGAAGCCCTTGATGGCAACCGAAGCCTTGTTGGTGATGAATGCAAAGCCGTCCATCGTTCCGTCGATGATATGACGGTCAAACCAAGCGATAGGTTTGCAGATGCGGTCGAAGATGATTCGACGAGTGACGAAGAGATAGATTTCATCCCAGTAGAAACGACGGTGAGCGGCAGTCCAAAGCCAACGGCAAGAGTCAGCCATGCGCTGCGGTTTGTCGTTTTTCTTAGCGTAGAGCCAAGCTGCGAACGAAATCGACACGACTGCCACGCAGATGCTCGTGCCTGCCACGGTCCAATCGATGTGGATGTGGTAAGGAGCTCCGTTGTAGGTGACAAATTCGCCGAAAGGAATGAAACCTGCAAAAATCGACACTGTTGCAAGGAAGATGAGCGGGAAGCTCATTGCAAAACCGGCATCGTGAGGCTTGTGACCGTGGTGTTCCTTCTCATAGTCGGGGGTGTCCCACCAGAATACGAGGAAGTACATACGGAACATATAGAATGCAGTCATTGCGGCTACCATCGTCATCCAAAGTCCCCAGAAAGTTCCGTTGGCAAAGCAAGCCGAGAGGATTTCGTCCTTAGAGAAGAATCCTGCAAACGGGGGGATACCGGCAATTGCAAGACAGCCGATGAGGAATGTGATGTGGGTGATGGGCATATATTTGCGGAGACCGCCCATAGCCGTGTAGTTGTTTGAGTGAACAGCGTGGATCAACGCTCCGGCTCCAAGGAAGAGGAGTGCTTTGAACATTGCGTGAGTGAAGAGGTGGAACATGGAAGCCATGTAGCCGAGACCTTCGTGGATTGCAACATTGTTTTTAGAAGCCACACCAAGCGAAACCATCATGAAGGCAATCTGCGAGATGGTCGAGAATGCGAGGATGCGCTTGATGTCAATCTGCGCACAAGCGACCATGGCGGCATAGAATGCAGTGGCTGCTCCGACTACGGTGATAAACGTCAACGCTGCGTCTTCGAGCATATAGAGCGGGAAGAGACGGGCTACGAGGTAGACACCGGCAACGACCATCGTTGCAGCGTGGATGAGGGCCGATACGGGGGTCGGGCCTTCCATTGCATCGGGGAGCCAGATGTGGAGGGGAAGCATTGCCGATTTACCCATACCGCCGGTGAAGATGAGCACCAACGCCCATGTGAGCACCGATGCGCCCATGAATGTTGCTCCGCCAAACGACGAGAGAACGCCCTGCGGATCCTGAGTCATCGGGAGGAAGTCGAGCTGCTGAGTGTAGAACGACAGGATGAGGATACCGATCAAGAAACCGAGGTCGGCAAAACGAGTGACAATAAATGCTTTCTTACATGCAGCAACCGCCGAGGGAAGCGTGTAGAAGAAACCGATGAGGAGGAACGACGATGCACCCACGAGCTCCCAGAAGATATACATCTGGAAAATGTTGGTAGCGACGACGAGTCCGAGCATCGAGAAGCTAAACAACGAAAGGAAAGCGTAGTAACGCTGGAAACCTTTCTCTCCGTGCATGTAGCCGAGCGAATAGACGTGGACCATGAATGAAATCGTCGGGATGACGATGAGCATCATGGCTGAAATCGGGTCGAGAAGGAAACCGAGCTTAATGGCAAGATTGGGAGTGAACTGCAACCAAGTGTGGTTGAAAATCACTGCTTGCAGACGGTTGACACCGTCAGTAAATTCGGGGTTTCCCGAGAAGAAATAAGTGAACGCCGTGTAATAGGACAAGACCAAAACGGTTCCCATGCCGAGCGTTCCGAGCGTTCCGGCGAGTTTATGGCTCATCTTGACACCCGCGAGTCCAAGGAAGATAAACATGAACAGCGGGATAGCCAATATAAGAATAGGTATTGTAATATCCATAGGGCGTTTTAATTTTTCATTTTAGTTGCGTCACGGACGTCAATGTTTTTGCTGACCCTGAAAAGGTTGATGATAATAGCGATGGCGAGCGCGGTCTCGGCTGCTGCGATAGCGATTCCGAAGAGCGTGAACATCCATCCTTCCATCGACGTGGGGAACAGATAGCGATTGAAAACGACAAAGTTGATGTCGACGGCATTGAGCATAAGTTCGAGCGACACCAGCATGGCAATCATGTTGCGGCGGGTAAGAAAGCCGTAGACTCCACAGCAAAACATCACGAGTGCCGGGATGAGATAGCAGATCATTGTTATATCCATAGTGGAGATGTGATTAGCGTTTGCGGGCGATAACTACGCCACCGATTATACATGCGAGTAACAACACACTGACTGCCTCAAACGGAAGAAGATATTGCTCAAAGCCTGTTCCGAGCATAGCCTCGCCGATGGTGTGCATCGTCGGGTTTGACATCGGAGGGAGCGACGCAAAGATGTCGGAGCAGCGTGAGCAGAGTGCCCATCCGCAAGCTCCGGCAGCGGCCAATGCGCCAACCAGACCGAGCAGCTTCTTTCTTGAAGCTAACTGTTCACTGTTGTCACCGGGACGTGTCGTGAGCAGAATCGCAAACACGAAAAGAACCACAATGCCGCCGGCGTAGACTGCAATCTGAACCGCTCCGAGAAACTCATAGTCGAGTTTGAAATAGAGGGCGGCAGTTGCAAAAAGCACGAATAGCAGATATGTGGCCGCACGCAGGATTTTGCGTGTGGTGACAGTCAGTACCGAAAAGATGACAATCGCCAAAGCGATTATCCAGTAACCAATTGTACTTCCTACTGATTCCATATACTGTGATAGTAATTAATTTAGCTTTTATTTCGACTCTGATGCGGCAGCGGCGGCGTCAGCTTCACGCTTGGCTTTGAGGGCTGCGGCTTTTTCGAGTGCGGCACGGATTTTTGCTTCTTTGACGGGGTCGCCGGCTGCGGCTGCGAGAGCCTTGGCGGCTGCGTCGTTGGCGGCGGGAGCGGGAGCGGCAGCTGCGGGAGCGGCAGTTTCGCCTGCTGCGGCAGCGGCGGCTTTCTTAGCCTCGGCTGCGGCCTTTGCTGCGGCAATTTTTGCTTCTTTTTCAGCTTTCATGCGCTCGATTTCCTCAGGAGTCGGCTGCGGTTCTTCCTTCTCAGGGAGATAGTTGAGCTGTTTGAGGAGCTTGCTGCGGGTGAACACTGCCTGCTCGAAATCATTGCTAAATTCGAGAGCCGAAGTCGGGCAATTTGTCACACAGAGCTGGCAGAACGTGCAGCTTCCAAGATCATACATATACTTGTCGAGCTTCTTTTTCTTCTTTCCGTCCCAAGTCTCGACTGTTTTGATGCCGAGAGAGATCGTGTGGTTGGGACAGACACGCTCACAAGTTCCGCAGGCGATACACTTGTGGTCGCCCTGCTCGTCATATTTGAGCGTCAGGACAGCTCTGAAGCGATCCGCCACCGGAAGATGATCGCGATTGTCGGGATACTCTTCGGTGATTTTTGGGGTGACAAACTCCTTGCCGGTGACTTGCATACCTTTAATAAGGCTTGCAATTCCGGAACCAAGATTTGAGAAATAGTCTTTTACACTTCCCATGTCGATTTTTTATCTGTTGTGCTATTTGATTAAATTCGTAGATGTGTCACGGACTGATTTTTATCGGCGTCAGTGTCAGTTGTCTTTGACCTGACCGCCGACGATGTCGAGGAGTTCGGTCGTAATTGCAGCTTGACGGAGCTTGTTATACTCCAATTGAAGCTGATCGAGGAGTTTTTTGGCGTTGTCGTTGGCACTCTGCATCGCCATGATTCGCGCGGCCTGCTCCGACGCACGATTTTCGGTGAACACGTCCTGCACGACGGCGAGTAGGAACATCGGCAGTATCGAGACGAAAATCGAAGCGGCATCAGGCTCGAAAATATAGGGTCGGCAGAGGAGTTTGGCATCTTCGGCGGCAAACGCTTCGGCACTGACGGGCAGAAGCGTGTCGCACTTGACGCGCTGACGGCTCATTGATTGAAAATTCATGTAGAGAAGCTCTACGCGGTCAAACTCGGCGGCGAGGAAACGTTCTTCGAGCGAGCGAGTGAAGCGTTTGACGGCATCGCCGGCTGATTTGGAGTTGACATCGACATCGAGGCTGACGCTGACACGAGGCAAAGCGAGTTTAGCCGCCGCCTTAGCGATTTTGCGTCCGACGGGGATGATTGTCACCTTGACGCCGTTGCCGTATTTCTCTTTATATGATTCAATCGTTGAGAGCAGAGATTTGAATATGTTGATATTGTAAGCTCCGCAAAGTCCGTCGTCGGATCCAAGCACCACGACGGCTACCGATTTTACCTCACGCTCAACAGTGAGCGGCGACGAAAATTCGGCATCGGCTGAGAGAAGGTTGCCGATGACGCTTTCAATCTGCTGTCTGAATGGCAAAAGACGTCGGAGATCACTCTCGGCGCGGTGCATTTTAGCCGAGGAGATCATCTTCATGGCTCCGGTGATTTTCTCGCTCGAAGCCACAGAGCCGATACGTCCTTTTAGTTCGCGAAGTGTAGCCATAGTGATATTTGACTGTCAGTAGTTTGATTCGTTGTTTGAATTGAAGAGAGGTTGAGGAGAGAAGCCTGCTCTATGGTTGACGATTATTTATAGGAAGCTGAGATTTCGGTAGCAACTTCGGTGAGTTTCGAGGTAACTTCGTCGTCAAGTTTGCCGGCACGGATGGATTCCATAACGGCGGGATATTTAGTCGAGACGAGTTGGATGAAGTTTTTCTCAAACTCAGCCACCTTGTTGATGGGCACGTTTTCGAGAAGACCTTTCGTACCGCAATAGATGAGGGCAACCTCGTCCTCGACTTTCATCGGAGAATATTGCGGCTGGATGAGGAGGCGTTCGTTCTTGCGACCTTTGTCGATGACACGCGCAGTCACGGGGTCGATGTCGCCACCGAATTTGGTGAACGATTCAAGCTCGCGGAACTGTGCTTGGTCGATTTTAAGCGTACCGGCAACCTTTTTCATCGACTTGATCTGAGCATTGCCACCCACACGCGAAACGGAGATTCCGACGTTGATTGCCGGACGGATGCCTCGGTTGAAGAGGGCGGATTCGAGGAAGATCTGACCGTCGGTGATCGAGATCACGTTGGTCGGGATGTAGGCCGACACGTCGCCTGCCTGCGTCTCGATGATCGGGAGCGCGGTGAGCGAGCCGCCGCCTTTGACCTTGCCTTTGAGCGACTCGGGGAGGTCGTTCATGTTCTCAGCCACTTGCTGATTGTCGATGATTTTTGCTGCGCGTTCGAGCAGACGGCTGTGGAGGTAGAAAATATCGCCGGGATATGCCTCACGTCCGGAGGGGCGTTTGAGGATAAGCGAAATTTCACGATATGCCACGGCCTGTTTCGAGAGGTCGTCGTAGACGATGAGGGCGTCGCGACCGGTGTCACGAATGTATTCGCCGATTGCTACGCCTGCAAACGGGGCATAGTAGCGCATCGAAGCCGAGTCGGCGGCTGTTGCGGCAACGACTACCGTGTAGTCAAGCGCGCCATGCTGACGGAGAGTTTCAACAGTGGCTGCGACCGACGAAGCCTTTTGACCGATGGCTACATATATACAATAGACCGGCTTACCGGCTTCAAAATTTGCACGTTGATTGATGATGGTGTCGATGGCAATAGCAGTTTTGCCGATCTGACGGTCGCCGATGATAAGCTCGCGCTGTCCGCGACCGATGGGCACCATTGAGTCGATGGCTTTGAGTCCGGTTTGAAGCGGCTGCTTCACAGGCTGACGGAAGATGACTCCGGGAGCCTTGCGTTCGAGCGGCATGGAGAGGAGTTCGCCCTGAATCGGACCGCGACCGTCGATAGGTTCACCGAGGACGTTGATGACACGTCCGAAGAGTCCGTCGCCGGCATGAATCGAAGCGATCTCGCCGGTGCGTTTGACGGTCATATTTTCAGTGACCTTGTTGACATTATTGAGAAGGATGACACCCACATTGCTCTCCTCAAGGTTGAGGGCTACACCTTTCACTCCGTTTTCGAATTCGACAAGCTCGTTGGCACAGACATTGTCGAGACCATAGACGTGGGCAACACCGTCGCCGACTTCAAGAACGACTCCGGTTTCCTCAAACGAAACCTTGGAGTTGATATTCTCGAGTTGCTGTTTTAATACTTGCGAAATCTCGCTTGGATTAATCATTGTGATTTATATTGGGGGTGTTAAAATTATTGGTTGCTTAAAAGTTTCAGACGCAATTGTTTCAGTTCGTCGGCAACGGACGCATCGAGACGCTCGTTGTTGATCGTGACGGTGAATCCGCCGATGAGACTCGGATCAACCCGATGATGATATTCCATTGTGCCTCCGTTGAGATGGCGTTCGATGAGCGATTTGAGGCGGGATTCGCCTGCTTCATCCATCGGAGCCGCCGATGTGACGTTGACAAGGTAGATATGATGCTCGTCGCGATATTTTTTCATATAGGCAAGAGCAATTTCACGGGCTGCATCGAGGCGATTGTTGTCGACAAGAAGTTTGACGAATCGCGCATAGACTTCATCCTTCCCGTCGACACCTGCGGCAGAGTTGAGAAGCTCCACTTTGTCGGATGCCGGGATAAAGGGATTTGCCACAGCCTGACGAAGCGACTGCTCGGCTGAAAACGAGCTTTCGAGCGTGTGCATCAATTGATAGATGCGCACGTCTGCGCCCTTTTCGGATGCGTATTCAAAAAGGGCCTTTGCATAGCGGCCGGGAATTAGACCTTGGTTCATTTGAGTGAGAGTCTTGAAGGATGAGTTATCTTTGATGAGTTTTTGGGGTTATTCAAATCGTTGGTGCGATGAGAATGTCGTTAAAGCGGGAGTTGGATGAGAGAGATTGGGAGGTTGAGGAGGAGGATGACCGGGTCGACTCTGTAAAGACACCGTCGTTTTGAGGGCGCGACGCTCTCCCGACGTCCGACATCTTAAATCGTAAAGATGTCGGACGGCCGAGAGTCGGCGTTTTTCTTTCGTTGTCGGCGGTCAATCGTCGTTTTATCAATTCCGATTTTCCATCTCATCGAGCAGAGAGCTGACGAGCTGCTCCTGAGCTTTCTCGTCTTTCATCTGATTGCGCACGACTTTCTGTGCGATATCCAATGCAAAGACTGAAACCTCGTTGCGGAACTGCTGCTCGGCTTGCTTGCGCTCCTGTTCGATCGACACTTTCGCGGCGTCCATCACCTTTTTGGCTTCCGATTGTGCGGCGAGGCGGGCTTCTTCGATGATTTGAGTCTTCATCTTGTCTGCTTCGCGCAACATGTCAGCTTGCTGGCGACGAGCGTCGGCTATGCATTTATCCGCCTCTTCGCGGGCATGGTCAAGCTGTTGTTTGGCATTTTGAGCATACTCCACACCCTTGTCGATGAGGTCGGCTCGGTCAGACACTCCTTTGATGATCACCGGCCAACCAAACTTCCACAATATGACGAAGAGGATGGCAAATGATACAAACATCCAGAATACCAGACCGAAATCAGGCGTGAATAGTTCCATCTTTCAAATTTTAAGATATTGAATTTCAGGAATTAGCCCACAAACATTGCGAGGACACAAACGATGACTGCGAAGAGTGCGACACCTTCGATGAGGGCGGCAATTACGATCATATTACTACGGATATCGCCGGCTGATTCGGGCTGACGTGCGATTGCTTCCATTGCAGCTCCACCGATTTTACCGATACCGAAACCGGCTCCGATTGCTGCAATTCCTGCGCCCAAGCATACTCCGATGCCAAGGATTCCTTCGATAGCTGCTAAAATCATAGTTAACATAGTTGTGAGAGATTTAAATAATTTGTTTTGTTTAAATACTTTTGTTTTTTATTCTTTGTTTTTGAGATCTGCGATTGAGGGGGGCTGATTGCCGGGTCAGGCAACCGCAGCCTCATTGTTTTCGTTTGCGCCGTGCTTGCTTTCAGCTTGCTCGGCATGACCGTCCTCCTGCCCGAGAGCAATGAAGATAGTCGAAAGCATGGTGAACACATACGCTTGAATGAAGCTGACAAGAACGTCGATCAAGAGCATGAACACCGAGAAGATGATGCTGACCACCGCTGTCGCTCCCGCCACCAGCGGCCCCATTGCCGCGAAGATGAAGATCAAGAGCGTCAAGACGAGGACAATCATGTGACCGCCCATCATGTTGGCAAACAGACGGACTGTCAACGCTGCCGGCTTTGTGAAGATTCCGAAGAGTTCGATCACGGGCATGATCGGAAGCGGGAATTTCAACCAACCGGGGACATCAGGATTGAATATATCTTTCCAATAGTGTTTGGTCGCAAAGATATTGGTCACGAGGAAAGTGATGATAGCGAGCACGAGCGTCACGGCAATGTTGCCTGTCAGGTTCGCACCACCGGGGAAGATCACGATCAAACCGAGGAGGTTCATCACGAGGATGAAGAAGAAGACGGTCAGAAGGTAGGGGGCAAATTTATTGGCTTTGTCTTTGAGTGTCGACTTGATGACGCCGTCGTAGACAAACTCAATCACGACTTCGATTGCTCCGACCATCTTGCGAGGAGCTTTCATGCCTTGCTTGCGATGCCAACGGGCCACACTGAGGACACACCAAATGACCACGAGCACGGAAATAAACACTCCGCAAACATTCTTCGTAATCGAAATGTCGAGCGTCGGCTTGACTTCCTGTCCGTCGACAATCTCAACCACCTTGCCTTTGTAGGGGCTGTCGGCACCCGCAACCTTAAACTCGACATTGCCGTCGGTCCAGACTGCTCCGTGAGCGACACGCGCCGACGAGAACACATGGAATCCGTCGCTCGCAAGGACGATCACCGGAAGGGGTATCGACTTATGGTGATTAAAGGGCACTTCCCAGCCGTAGCGGTCGCCAAGATGGTCGAAAATCAACCCCTGAGCATCAACGCCGCCTTCCGCCTGCTGTTCGTGGGTCGCGTCGCCACCCGACTGAGAGTCGGTCGTCGTCGTCGCAGCCGCAGTCCCGACAGGGAGAACCAAAGCTATGATGGCTAAGAGCAATGCCGTGAATATATTTCTTTTCATCGTCACCATTTGATTAATATATGCAGACCGACACGATGTTTGACTCGACATCGACGATGCCGCCGCCGACCGCCACCTTGTGTTCCTCGCCGTCGGAAGCCGACGTGTAGCGGACTTCGCCCGATGCGAGAGTTGAAATTAAGGCTGCGTGACCGGGCAACACGGTGAAAGCACCCTTGGCACCCGGGAGGTGTACCACCTTGACTTCACCTTGGAAGACTATATCTTCTGCCGATATTATTTTGAGAATCATTTTGCTATGTCTGCTTGTTTTGAGTATGAGAGTTTTATATGAGTTCAGCTTTCGCGTTCGTCAGCCTTATTTGGCAACTTCCGCGAGAAGTTTCTTACCCTTTTCGATTGCCTCGTCGATCGTGCCGACATTGAGGAAAGCTTGTTCGGGATATTCGTCCATCTCACCCGAAAGAATCATCTTGAAGCCGCGGATAGTTTCGCTGAGCGGAACCATCACACCGGGAAGGCCGGTAAACTGCTCGGCGACGTGGAACGGCTGCGAAAGGAATCGCTGTGCGCGACGTGCGCGAGCCACGACGAGCTTGTCTTCGTCTGAAAGTTCGTCGACACCGAGGATGGCAATGATGTCTTGAAGCTCATTGTATTTTTGGAGCAACTGCTTGACAGCCTGAGCCGTGTTATAGTGATCCTCACCAATGATATTGGGGTCGAGAATACGAGAAGTCGATTCGAGCGGGTCAACGGCGGGATAGATGCCGAGCTCCGAAATCTTACGCGAGAGCACAGTCGTCGCATCGAGGAAGCTGAACGTGGTCGCCGGAGCCGGGTCAGTCAAGTCGTCGGCAGGCACATAGATTGCCTGAACCGAGGTGATTGAGCCGTTCTTGGTCGAGGTGATACGTTCTTGCAACGCACCCATTTCAGACGCAAGCGTAGGCTGATAACCCACGGCGGAGGGCATACGGCCGAGAAGTGCCGACACCTCCGAACCTGCCTGAGTGAAACGGAAGATGTTGTCGATGAAGAGGAGGATGTCCTTACCGCCACCGTCTTGATCGCGGAATTGCTCTGCGACCGTTAGACCCGAAAGCGCAACGCGAAGACGCGCACCCGGAGGTTCGTTCATCTGACCGAACACGAGAGTTGCCTGCGACTGTGCCACTTGGTCCATGTCGACATCGGCAAGATTCCACTCACCGCGCTCCATGCCTTCTTCAAATTTCTTACCATATTTCATAACACCGCTTTCGATCATCTCGCGGAGAAGGTCGTTACCTTCGCGAGTACGTTCGCCGACACCGGTAAACACCGAGAAGCCGTTGTGACCCTTGGCGATGTTATTGATAAGTTCCATGATAAGCACCGTCTTGCCGACACCTGCGCCGCCAAACAGACCAATCTTGCCACCCTTGCTGTAAGGTTCAAGAAGGTCGATCACCTTGATACCCGTAAAAAGAATCTCGGTTCCGATTGTAAGGTCGTCAAACTTGGGCGCGGGCTGATGGATGGCACGAAGATTGTCGTGTTTCAGCTCGGGCAGACGGTCGATGGCATCGCCAAGGACATTCAGGAGTCGTCCCTTCACCTGTTCGCCGGTGGGGACGGCAATAGGACGTTCAAGGTTCTCGACGCGCATTCCTCGGCTGAGACCGTCGGTGCTCTCCATAGAGACACAGCGGACAGTATCCTCACCGATATGCTGCTCGACTTCGAGGATTGTTTCCGAGCCGTTTTCGTGCGAAACTCGGAGCGCGGTATAGATGGGCGGGATGGCATTGTCGTCGCCTTCGAAAACCACGTCGACCACAGGTCCGATCACCTGGGCGATTTTGCCGTATTTTTCACTCATCGTGTTTGTTATTTTTGAGGGAGTTGAGTTGTGTAATCGAAAGTTATAGAGCCGGAGAGACTCTCGCTCTCGACTGCAAGGAGAATATGTTGTTTTTTATAAGGAGAATTTTCCTTAGAGATAGAGCTTGAAGGTCACAACAAGAACCATCAACACGAGGTTGAACAAGTTGATCGGAAGAAGATACTTCCATTCAAGCGTCAGGAGTTGGTCGATTCGCAGACGGGGGAAAGTCCACTTAAACCAAATGATGATAAACGAGAGGGCGACTGCCTTACCGATAAACCAAATGGGCGAAGGAATATAGTCCATGACCGCATTGAAGGCATCGAGACCGGGGATGTGGAGCGGCATCCAGCCTCCGAAGAAGAGGAGCGCGGCGATACCCGAAACGATGAAGAGGTTGAGATATTCGGCGAGGTAGAAGAATCCGAAGTGGATACCTGAATATTCGGTGTGGTAACCTGCGGTCAACTCGCTTTCGGCTTCCGGAAGGTCAAACGGGCCACGGTTGGTTTCGGCTGTGCCGGCAATCATGAAGATTACAAACGCGATAACCGCGGGGATGTGACCCGAGAAGATAAACCAAAGATGGCTTTGAGCCTCAACGATACCGCCGATCGACATCGTTCCCGCCATGACAACCATTGTCACAACGCAGAGTCCCATCGAAAGTTCATAGCTGACCATCTGTGCACCCGAACGAAGTGCGCCGATAAGCGTAAACTTGTTGTTTGACGACCATCCTGCCAAGAGGATGCCGAGCACACCGATCGACGATGCTGCCAACATAAAGAAGATGCCGACATTGAAATCGATGATCTGCAATCCGTTACCCCACGGAAGCACCGCAAACGAGAGCATCGAAGCGATGATGACGAGATAAGGAGCGAGAGCAAAGAGGAATTTGTCGATATGATTGAGCGAAATAAGCTCTTTGATAAGGATCTTGAACATATCGGCGATACTCTGCATCAATCCCCACGGACCGACGCGATTCGGGCCGAGACGACATTGGAAGTAGGCACACACCTTACGTTCGAAGAGGATATAGAACAACGCGAGCACTGCATAGAGCAGCATCAAGCCGACTCCTATGAGGAGACATTCGAGGGTGACTGCCGCCCATTCGGGAATGTAGTCAGTGAGGAAGGAGTGAAGCCATGCGGTTCCGACTGATAGGTCTTGCATAATGTCTGGTATATTACTATTTTGTTCTCTCTGTGTTATTTACTACTTGGATTATCGGTCGATGTCGGGGACGATATAGTCGAGCGAGCCACCGATAGTGATAAGGTCGGCAATCTTCTGACCGGCTGTGATATGATCGACTACTGCCGCTGCCGGGAGACAGGGAGGAGCGATCTTCAAGCGGTAAGGATTGGCTGAGCCGTCGCTTTCGAGATAAACGCCAAACGTTCCGCGGCAGCCTTCGACCTCCTTAAACCAATGACCGGCAGGGAGTTTGATCACCTTGGGCACCTTCACGCAATATTCACCTTCGGGAATATTGTCGATGAGCTGAGCGATGATTTTCGCACTCTGCACCATCTCATCCATGCGGACTTTGAATCGAGCCATCGAGTCGCCCTCGGTACGGACAACCTCTTCAAAATCGAGTTCTGAATAGATGCTGTAAGGTTTGCGTTTGCGGACGTCGCAAGCCCAACCCGAGCCGCGACCGTTCGGGCCTGTAACCGACCAAGAGATTGCGTCCTCGCGCGAAAGCACGCCGACGTTCTCCATACGGCTCTTGGCAATGACGTTGCCGGTAAACACCTTGTTATATTCCTTGATATTGGCGGGAATCACGTCGAGGAGCGCGTGAACATCCTTGACGAAATCGGGATGCAAATCCTGCATAACACCGCCGATGCAATCGTAGTTGAACGTCATGCGCGCGCCGCAGGTCTTCTCCATGATGTCGAGAATCTGCTCGCGGACACGAAGCGTGTAGAAAAGCATCGTGGTTGCACCGAGGTCCATGCAATACGTTCCGAAGAAGAGACAGTGTGACGCAATGCGCGAAAGCTCGTCCATCAGGACGCGGATCACCTGCGCACGACGCGAAATCTCGATTCCGGCAGCCTCCTCGATGAGCATACAGAGACCGTGGTGATAGGGATGAGCCGAGAAATAGTCGAGACGGTCCATGAAGTGGAGCGTCTGGGGATAAGTGAGTCCCTCACAGATTTTCTCGACACCGCGATGGATATATCCGAGATAAATATCAATTTTCTTGATAGTTTCGCCATCGACAGCAGTGCGGAAACGAAGCACACCGTGAGTTGCAGGGTGCTGCGGACCGATGTTGACAACAAAGTCTTCGGGCTGGAACACACGGCGTTCACCCTTGACAATTTTGCCGTCGGCATCCACAGTCCAAACGTCGGTGAAGTCAGTCTGACGTTCACTTTCGGTCGAAACAGGGTTGAGAGCCGGATCAGCGTCATAATCCTTACGCAAAGGATAGCCCTTCCAATCAATATTGAGGAAGAGGCGACGCATATCGGGATTGTTGACAAAAATAATGCCGAAATAGTCGTAAACCTCACGTTCAAAGACCGTAGCAATAGACCAAAGGTCGTGAACAGAGTGAATAAACGGCTTCTCACGATCACCCGTCGCCAAGACCTTCACCGAAATCGTGGTGTTTGACTTGGTCGATGTGAGATAGTAGACACAGCCCAAGCCATTCTCCTTCCAATCCATACCTACGATGGTCACAAGGAAGTCAAAGGCGAGGTCGCTGTCGTCGCGGAGACTTTTTGCGAAGTCATGCCACTTAGCGTCGGGGACAGTCACCTGCATAATCGAGCCGTCTTCGATGACAGCCTCAGGCAACATGGATGAAATCTTTTCCCGGATGTTGGACATAATATATAATAATGTGTATATAGACGTTATTTTCTTTAAACTTTCAATCTTTGACAGCTTCGGAGATTATCCGCGGCGGCTCAATCGTTGCTATTGCTGACCGGATGAGCTTTGAGATAATCCTCGCGCTTCTCCTGACGGTTCACGCCGCCGAAAAATTTCTCAACCTTGATCTTGCGCGAAAGCTGCATGATACCGTAGATCATAGCCTCGGGGCGGGGAGGACAGCCGGGCACAAACACATCGACAGGAACGATATCTTCAATACCCATAGCCACGTGGTAGCTCTTCTTGAACGGGCCGCCCGAGATAGCACAGCTACCGCAAGCGATGACATACTTCGGCTCAGCCAACTGATCGTAGAGACGACGGAACACGGGAGCCATACGATGGACAATCGTACCGGCAACCATCATGAAGTCAGCCTGACGGGGCGACGAACGCGCCACTTCCCAGCCAAAGCGAGCCATGTCGTAGCGAGCAGCTCCGAGCGACACGAACTCAATACCGCAGCAGCTTGTTGCAAACGTAAGCGGCCAAATCGAATTCGAGCGTCCCCAGTTGATCAACTTATCAAGCGAGCCGACGATCACATTCGTCCCACTCTCTTGAAGTTCCTTCACGAGATTTTCGATATACTCATTGTCTTTCCATGCCTCATACGGCATTCCTTGGGCAGTTACTTCCATTCAATAGCTCCTTTCCGCCAGGCATAGACAAGACCCAGCACTATAATTCCAAAAAATACGGCGATGGCGGTCAAACCGGCTGTTCCAAGTTCATGGACACGGACTGCCCACGGGTAAAGAAACACAGTCTCCACATCAAACATCAGAAAGAGGATGGCAAATAGATAGTAGCCAACCTTAAACTGAGCCATGGACTCGCCACGGGTCGGTATACCACATTCGTAAGCCTCTCCCTTCTGAGGGTTGAATGAGCGGGGCGAAATCAACCCCGCAAGCCAAAGAGCGACAGCCACGAGAGCCACGCCCGTCAAGAGCGCAACCACGGCCAAAGTCGCATTTTGAATTGCCAATGCTATCATATTGTATCGAATACTTGTTTAATTTCTTAACGAACTATATTTCAATAACATAAACTCTCGACAGCCCGATTCGGGTACGAGAGGTCACAAAAAGCAGTGCAAATATACTGAAATTTTTCAACAATAACCCAAAAAATCCTTAACAAAGTTCCGAATCCTACCAACAGAAACTCCATTTTTGCGCCCATATTTCCACCTCATCGACAATTGAAATTCTGAATTAAGCAAAATAAAAATTTACCCTACGTTTCCATTATCGCACCTTTTTCGGGTAATTCGTGTTGTATCTTTGCCGTGTCAAACCGAAGTTACACTTCTCGGCTGTCGGTTTCGAGCGAGGGAATCGTCTCGAATCGGGTCGTCGGGAAATGACGGGCTACGTAACGGCGGAGAAACGCTTGGGTGTCGGCAGCAATCGTGCTGTCGGTGTCGAAGTGCTCATTGTAGACCACGGCGGCAAGCTCTATGCCACGCGATTTGATTGCTTCAAGCGAGAGAACGGCGTGGTTGATCGAGCCGAGTACACCGTTGACAGTCAGAATCAAAGGCAGATTTCGGGTGCAGATATAGTCGATTGTAAAAAAATCGTCGGTAATCGGCACCATCAGTCCGCCTGCACCCTCGATGAGCACAACGTCATAGCGACTGAGCAAGGTTGCGGTCGCTTTGTCAACGATTTCGAGGTCGATTTCCCGACCGTCGATTCGCGCAGCGAGCTGAGCAGAAGCCGGATAGGAGAAAATCAGCGGTGCAGTCGTGCGGTCGATGTCCTCGGGAAGCGGATCGATGCCCATGATGCGACGGTGGAGCTCGATGTCCTCCGAAAATCCGACATTGCCCGTCTGAATAAACTTCTGTGTCACAACTCGTTTGCCCTCCGAGATCAATCGGGAAGCAAGAATACCTGTGACGTAACTTTTGCCGGCATCTGTGTCGATGCCCGAGATGAAATATGCCTTACTCATTTCTTGAATACGAGATATATGGGTTGGTATGTGACAGTGGCTTCGCCTACGGATGTCAGCGGATAGTCGCGAAGAATCGTGCGGACTGCCGACGCTCCGGCGTCGTTGCCGAGGGCATTGACTCCCGTGAGCCGCACATGGCGCAGCGCGTCGGCTGGGGTCGGGAACGTCAACCAACGAGTCTCGGTCGACAGGTGGAGGAGCGAACATCCGTCGGGAATCATTCGGCGAATGGCATCTACGGTCGGATAGTGACGGCTGACGGTGCGCAAAGCATTGATTTCGTGCATCGTCTCCGGGCCGAACGTCGAGACAGCCACGCAACCGCCCGGGCGAAGTGTGCGCCGACATTCGCGCAGAAACGTAGCTGGCGAGTTAAACCATTGAATCGTCGAAGCCGAAAAGATGATGTCAAACGACTCGTCGGGCTGACGGCGCAATGCCGTCTCTGCGTCACATTCACAGGCGATTACGGCTGTTCTCGCTGCCGCATCGTCGTCGATGACGGGCGCGGAGGTCGGCAGATGCAAGTCCCATGCTCGGATTGTCGCCGCGTCTAATCGTCGCGCAATCATGCGAGTGGTCATCCCCGTTCCGCAACCGATTTCAAGCAGGTCGGGGCGACGGGCGGAGTCGACAGTCAGGCGGAAACGCTCGGCAAGCGCACAGAGGCGGTCGGCAATCTCGTGTTGCACCACGGCATTGTCATCGTAAGTCGTCTCGGCGCGTGTAAACTTCTCGGCGACCAAACCCTTGCGAGTCAAAAACCTCGCAAACAGCCGATTGAAATCCGGCAGATGAGGCGAATCGACCGTAATTGTTTCAAACGCCTCGCCGTCATCGGCCCACGCCGTCAACTGATTGGCGGTCGGAATGATACGGTCGGCCGTGCCGACTACGGCTCTGTCCCACACGCCCTTGGGCGCGGGCGAATCAGCGGCGGCGATAGCCGCAAGCTCATCGCGAAGCTCGTCGATCGGGCGCAGAGGCGCACGGCGAGAAAATTCGAGAAACGCCTCCGTGCCGCCACACATCCGGCGGTTGAACTTCACGAGCGACCTCTCGTCGAGAGCATCGAGCGTCCCGCGGAAGATAGCCGAGGGTATGCCGCGACTGTCATCGACAGGGTACATCGTTCCGTTGACGGCAATTCGAGCCGTCAACGGTAAGTCTTTATGAGAGAGGATGAAGCGCGTGGCGGCGGGAACACCGAACGACCACGCGACGACAGCTATTTCCTCGTAGTCGTCGCGAAGCGCAGATTCCAACTCGGGCGGAAACGTCGCGTCGCGATAGTCGTAGACCACGATCAGCCGATAGCCCTCGACACCGACGGAGGCAAACGGCTTCTCGTCCATTCCCCAACCTGCAAAGAGCAGAATGGCGCGAGTGGCGGAGTCGGCTGCGACGGCTGTCGGCAGCGACGACCCCGACGAGGCGGAGCTGCCTGACGGCGATTGGTAGACGTGAAATTTCATCGTGTCAAAAAATCCGTTTTCAGTAGTTCTGCAATGGTTTTGCCGAGGCGATCGATGTCGGCGGGGTCGATTGCGCTGCTGAGACTGATGCGCAGTCGCTCCGTCCCCGGCGGAACGGTCGGAGTGCGAATCGGCAACACTTTGAATCCGCTCTCCAAAAGACGCTTCGACAGCTCGACGGTCTTTTCCGCCGAGCCGATGACGAGCGGTTGGATGTGGGACGGCGCGATGCGGAAGTCGGGCGACAGCGGTTGGAGCAAGCCTTGAAGTCTGACTCCGAGAGCTTTGAGCCGAGCGCGAGCGTCGTCCATCGAGATGAATCGCTCGATCATATATTGAGTCCACGCCACGGTCAGCGGCGGGAGCGAGGTCGAAAAGATGAAACTGCGGGCGCGGTTGACGAGATAGTCGCGCACCGTCGGCGAGACGGCGCAAAATGCACCCATCGAAGCACAAGCTTTGCCAAACGTCCCGACAACGATGTCGACACGCTCAAACCTCTCGTCGGCGCGACAGAGTCCGAGTCCGCCCGGCCCCTCGACACCGAAAGCGTGAGCCTCGTCGACATAGAGCACCACGTTGGGAAACCGCTCTTTGAGACCGACAAGCCCGCCGATGTCGGCACGGTCGCCGTCCATACTGTAAACGCTTTCGACGACGAGCAACACCGTCGAATGTTTCGCCGCCTCCTTGGCAAGAATCCTTTCGAGATGCGCCATATCGTTGTGGCGGAAACGGGTGAACGGAGCTTTCGAGAGCGAGATGCCGTCGATGATGCTCGCGTGGACGAGCTTATCGGCAACAATCAGCGTGTCGCCCGTCGACGCAAGAGCCTGAATCATGCCCGTGTTGGCATGGTAACCGCTATTGAAAAGCAGACAGGGTCGTCCGTAGAGACGGGCGAGGAGCGATTCGAGACTGTCGTATTCGCGTTGGCGACCGCTGAGCAGACGCGATGCCGACGAGGTCATGGGAATAGCCCGACGAGCCTCGTCGTCGAAAAACCGACGTTGCAGAGTCGGGTCGGCAGCGAGTCCGAGATAGTCGTTTGACGAAAGGTCGACGACTCCACCTCCGTCGGCAAGTTCGCTCGGAATCGTGCGGAAATTGCCCTCGGAACGCAAGCGCTCGAGAGAGTCGGCAATCAGAGTCGTCACTACTTGATGCATTCAATCATTTTTTCAATCAGATACTTCAAATCGCCGTCCGAGATGACGTAGGGAGGCATGATGTAGACATTGCGTCCGAAGGGGCGCACCCAGATGCCGGCATCGACACATCGTTTCTGAAACTCTCCGACGTTGACCGGCTGCTCCATCTCGACGACACCGATAGCGCCGAGGACTCTGACATTTTTCACACCCTTGACGAGCGCAGCGGCAGCGATGTGGCGACGAATCACGGCTTCAATGTGGGCGATGCGTCGCGCCATATCCTGACTGCGGAGCAACGTGAGCGACGCACAAGCGACGGCACACGCCAAGGGGTTTGCCATGAACGTCGGGCCATGCATCATCACTCCCGCCTCGCCGCGCGAAATCGTATCGGCAACGTCGCGAGTGGTCATCACCGCGCTCATGGTCATATAGCCGGCAGTCAGCCCCTTGCCGATACACATAATATCGGGCTCGACACCGGCGTGTTCCGACGCAAAGCATCGCCCCGTGCGCCAAAAACCGGTAGCTATTTCATCAAAAATGAGATAGATACCCGCCTCATCGCAGAGCCGACGAGCCTCGCGAAGATATTGCGGATGATAAAACCTCATTCCGCCCGCACCTTGGACAATCGGCTCGAGGATTAGGGCGGCAAGCTCATCCTTATGCTCGCGAATGATGTCAGCGAGCGGCTCGATGTCGGCAGGATTCCACGCGCCGTCAAACGTCACCTCGGGCGCGGGCGCAAAATAGCGAATCGGGAGAGCCGGACCAAACACCCCGTGCATTCCGGTGACGGGGTCACAGACGCTCATGGCATTCCACGTATCGCCGTGGTAGCCACTGCGGATTGTGACGAAATTTGTCTTATTGCGGTTGCCCGACTTTGAAATCGAAGCCTGCACCGCCATCTTCATGGCAACCTCGACAGCGACCGACCCGGAGTCGGCATAGAAAATATTGTGCATCGACGGCGGAGCCATTTCGAGAAGCATTTTTCCCAACTCGATAGCAGGGTCGTGAGTGAGTCCGCCAAACATGACGTGGCTCATCTTAGAAATCTGTCGGCAGGCCGCCGCATTGATATCGGGATGATTGTAGCCATGGATCGTACACCACCACGACGACATTCCGTCGATCAGCTCGCGCCCGTCGGCAAGCCGCAGACGCACCCCCTCGGCTGAAACCACCTTATAGGTGGGCAGCGGATTGAGAGTCGACGTATAGGGATGCCACAGATGCTCGCGGTCAAACGAATCGTGAAGTTCAGCCGACGCAACAGCGGCGGCAGCAGTCGGAGACATCGCGTTGAATTGTGTTTCGGTATCAGGTTGCATGGTTTTTCGTTGTAGTGGAAAAGTCGCTGCAAATTTACATCTTTTTCGTGACATTACTACACCGACCTCCGCCGCCCACCCCCGTCGGACATCGCAAAGAAACAAATTTTTGCCCCTCGGCGGCAAACCTTTTGTCGGCAAGGCGTGTTTATATAGTTGAAAAAACGGATTCAATAATATTTCTCAAAAAAATTAAAAAAAACACACATCAGTTATGAAAAAGTTATTGATTATGGCGTTATTCGCCGTTCTGACACTAGGCGCATCCGCCCAAAAATGGTATGCCGGCGGACAGTTGACACTCGGACGAACCACCACCGAACTTAGCGGCGTCAGCCTGAAAAGCACACAAATCGCCGTCCTCCCCGAAATAGGCTACAACCTTACCGACAACTTCGCCCTCGGCGCAACCTTCGGAGTCGACTACAAAAAGACCGGCGACAACAAACTGACAACCTTCCAAATCAGCCCCTACGCCCGCGCCACGTACTTCAAATCAAAAATGGTCGACCTCTTCATTGACGGCGGCGGCGGATTCGGCATCGGACGCGCCGACGGCCACACCGCAGTCACCTACGAAATCGGACTCCGCCCGGGCATGAGCCTCAACCTCAGCGACCGATTCAGCCTCGTCGCACACGTCGGCTTCCTCGGTTATGAAAGCGGCAACGCACCAGCCAAACGAGGCGGCACTCCCGAAAACTGGGGACTCAACCTCGACAGCACCAACCTCCTCTTCGGCTTCTACTACCACTTCTAACCCCCCGCGATTGAATCAACGGATCTGTTTTCAATATAAAAAGCTGTTTTTGACAAGAAAAAAGAATCTTCTCTCTTTCATCAGCATCCCCACGCCGACCGACCAACCGACCGCACGGCGTGGGGACTATTCTTTCACCGGAACCAAGAAATTCTAAACCGCCCCACTCTAAAAAAAAATATTTTACCAATTCGGGATAAATGTTTACCTTTGCCCCTGACTATATATTACCCACGCAGAATCTTATAAAACCAAAATAAAAAATAAATCGCAAAACACAAACCAAACAACGAACCATGGCAAAATTTGACAAAATAGCAGTCCTCGCCAAAATGGGCGAAACAGGCGTAGTCCCCGTCTTCTACCACAAAGACCCCGAAGTAGCAAAACAAGTCGTAAAAGCCTGCTACGAAGGAGGCATCCGCGCATTTGAATTCACCAACCGCGGCGACTTCGCCCACGAAGTATTCGCCGAAGTCGTAAAATTCGCAGCAAAAGAATGTCCCGACATGGCAATGGGCGTAGGCTCAATCGTCGACCCCGCAACAGCCGCCCTCTACATCCAACTCGGAGCATGCTTCGTCGTAGGCCCCCTCTTCAACCCCGAAATCTCACGCATCTGCAACCGCCGCCTCATCCCCTACACCCCCGGATGCGGAAGCGTCAGCGAAGTCGGAGCAGCACAAGAAACAGGCTGTGACCTCTGCAAATGCTTCCCCGGCGACGTCCTCGGAACAAAATTCGTCAAAGGACTCCTCGCACCCATGCCTTGGACAAAACTCATGGTAACAGGCGGCGTCGAACCCACAAAAGAAAACATCGAAAGCTGGATTAAAGCAGGCGTATGGTGCGTCGGCATGGGCTCAAAACTCTTCCCCAAAGACCGCGTAGCAGCACAAGACTGGCAATACGTCACCGACAAATGCCGCGAAGCAATCAACTACGTAGCCGAAGCTCGCAAATAACCCCCCTCCCCCCGACGGCAACACACACGCCGCCCACATCCACACTCTCCCCCAAAACAAAATACCCCCCCATAGCGCATTGACGAGCCGAAGCCCCCACCCCCGTGAGAAGCAAACCGCCTCGACAATGCGCATTATCAATATATACATACACACCCCCCGACCTATGGAAAAAACTTGGCGTTGGTTCGGCCCCAACGATAAAATCACCCTCCAAATGCTCCGACAAATCGGAGTACAAGGCATCGTCACCGCCCTCCACCACATCCCCAACGGCGAAATCTGGAGCCTCGACGAAATCCTGAAAATGAAAACCACCATCGAAAACGCCGGACTCCGATGGAGCGTCGTCGAAAGCCTCCCCGTATCCGAAGAAATCAAATACGCAGGCCCCCGACGCGACCAACTAATCGAAAACTACAAAGAATCACTCCGCAACCTCGGCAAAGCAGGCATCAAAACCATCTGCTACAACTTCATGCCCGTCCTCGACTGGGCACGAACCGAACTCCAACACCCCAACCCCGACGGAACCTCAAACCTCTACTTCAACCGAGCCGAATTTGCCTACTTCGACATCCACATCCTCCGTCGCCAAGGCGCACAGGCCGACTACGACCCCGAAACACTCGACCGCGTCGACCGACTCAAAGCAACAATCGACACCCAAGGCGAACGCCGACTCGTCGACAACATCATCGTCAAAACCCAAGGCTTCGTCAACGGCAACATCAGCGAAAACGACCTCGACCCAGTCCAAAAATTCCGCCAACTCCTCGCCCTCTACGACGGCATCGACGCCGACCGCCTACGCCAAAACATGACCTACTTCCTCCAAGCCATCATGCCCGTCTGCGACCAATACGACATCAACATGTGCGTCCACCCCGACGACCCCCCATTGCAAATCCTCGGACTCCCGCGCATCGTCACCTGCGACGCCGACATCCAAGCCTTCCTCGACGCAGTCCCCAACCCACACAACGGACTCACCTTCTGCGCAGGCTCACTCTCAGCCGGAGCCCACAACGACGTCCCCGCACTCGCACGAAAATACGCCTCACGCACCCACTTCGTCCACGCACGCATCTGCAACGTCCTCCCCAACGGCGACTTCAAAGAATCGACCCACCTCGACCCACGACTCATCGACGTCATCCACACCTTTGAAACCCAACGCCCCGACCTCCCAATGCGAGTCGACCACGCACCCCTCATGCTCGGCGACGAAAAAATCGGCTACAACGCAGGCTACTCATTCCACGGCCGAATGCTCGCCCTCGGCATCGTCTCAGGAATCATGGCAACAATCCAACAACAACAACAGCAACAACAAAACTAACCCCCACACCCCCCAAACATACATACCGACAACAATGAACGAACTCTTTTCAGTCAAAGACCACGTCGTCGTCATCACCGGCGGCACCGGCGTCCTCGGACGCTGCATCGGCGAATACCTCGCCCGCCAAGGCGCAAAAATCGTAATCCTCGGACGCCGACAAGACGAAGGCGACGAAATCGTCAACGCCATCAAAGCCCAAGGCGGCGAAGCCACCTTCCTCATCACCGACGTCATGAACCCCCAAATCGTCCAAGCCAACTGCGACGCAATCCTCGAAAAATACGGACGAATCGACGCCCTCCTCAACGCCGCCGGAGGCAACATGGCAGGAGCAGTAATCTCACCCGAAGGCAACTTCTTCGACCTCCAAATCGACGCCTTCCAAAAAGTCCTCGACCTCAACCTCACAGGCACCGTCATCCCAACCCAAATCTTCCTCCAACCCATGGTCAAAGCAGGCAAAGGCGCAATCGTCAACTTCTCATCCATGGCAGCCTTCCGCCCCATCACCCGCGTAGCAGGCTACGCCGCAGCCAAAGCCGGAATCTCCAACTTCACAGCATTCCTCGCAACCGAAGTAGCCAAAAAATTCACCCCCGGCATCCGCGTCAACGCCATAGCCCCCGGCTTCTTCGTAACCAACCAAAACCGCGCTCTCCTCACCAACCCCGACGGCACCCTCACCCCCCGAGGCGAATCCGTAATCCGACAGACACCATTCGGACGCTTCGGCAACCCCGACGAACTCTGCGGCACAATCCAATACCTCATCTCCGACGCCTCATCATTCGTAACAGGCACCGTAGCCGTAGTCGACGGCGGCTTCAACGCATTCGCAATGTAACCCCCACACACACGGAGCCACCCCCCACTCCGACACACACACCACCACCACCAACGACAACCGCCACCCCCGTGACGGTTGTCGTTGACATATCCCCCACCAAAACACCACCCCCACCCCACAAAAAATCCCCATAACACACACAAACAAAACAAAAATACCTATCAGACATTCTATCATCAATCTTAGAGATAGAATCATTCTTGGAAGACCGCCCGAAAGAATACGCAACATTCTGCAACGACACCCGCAACTTCGTAATCCACGCCAACGACTCCCTGAAACCCGACATCCTCTGGGGAATCGTAATCAACCACATGCCACTACTGAAAAAAGAAATTGAAAACCTCCTAAACCAACAATAAACACACGCCAAAACACCCTCAAAAAAGCAAAAACAATAGAAACTGAACGAATTAACGTCAAATTTTCAACAAAAAAATTGCAAATATGGATTTTTTGTCCGTAAATTTGCAGTGCGAGCAACGAACCAACACATTCAACCACCCGCACCCACACCTAAAACAGACAAAACAACCCAAACACATATAAAATAACCCCCTATTTAATCAAACAAAATCACCAATGAAAGCTCTCGTTGAACAAATCACAGCCAACTTCGAAGCCTTCGCAAAAGACGCACAGGCTCAAGTAGAAAACGGAAACAAAGCAGCAGGCGCACGCGCACGCAAAGCATCCCTCGAAATCGAAAAACTCCTCAAACAATTCCGCAAAGACTCAATCGCAGCCGGAAAATAATCGAGCAAAACACATTGTCGCCCCCACCCACACACCGCATCCGCCAAGTGTGAGTGAGAGAGAGAGTGTGTGTGTGCAACACACGCGCGACAATTAAAATAACGGAAATTACAGGTCACACAACCGACACCGTAATTTCCGTTATTTTTTCCCCCCGACACAAACACAATAGATGGTACTCAAATTTAAATTTTATCAATATGAAAAAACTCTCCTCTATAACAATCCTACTTATTGCACTGATATTCATCGCATCATGCAGCAGCGACGAACCCGAAAGCAGTAACGTGCGCAAAGACATCGAGCTTAGCGAACCGAGTCGCGCAATAGCCAAATCAATGGACAACTTCTACATAAACTTCACCATTGACGCCGCAAAACACATCGACGCCACCCCATCATACCAATCGAAAAATGTTGCCACCTCCCCACTATCCGCCTCAATCGTCATGGCAATGATGGCAAACGCCGTCGACGGTGAATTGAAAAACGAAATCGTCAACTACCTCGGAGCATCCGACATCGACGGACTAAACTCATTTGCCAACACCCTCATCAACACACTGCCCACAATCGACCGAAAAACCAAACTCTCGCTCGCCAACGCCGTGTGGACCAACCACAACTTCACACTCAACACCGACTTCTCATCTCTGGCTACCGCCAACTTCAACAGCACACTCCAAACATTCGACCCCACAAAATCGGAAGCGACAGCCAACGCAATCAACAACTGGTGTTCACAAAACACCCAAGGACTCATCCCCGAAATAATCACCCCCGGCGACATCACACCCTCATTAACCGTAATGATGCTCAACGCAATGTACTTCAAATCGCAATGGGCAATTGAAAACTACTTCAACAAAAACGACACAAAACGTCTCAAATTCCACGGACTCTCGGGCGAAACATTGACCGAAATAATGAAAAGCACCGAACACTCGCTGACATACTACACCGACGAAAACCTCGAATACATCAGCATCCCATTCGGCAACCGAGCATTCAACATGGAAATCATACTCCCGAAAGCCGACAAATCAATCCTCGACCCGACAATCCTCACACCCCAAAAATACACCCACATCAAAACCCAATCACAAACATTCAACGCCATCACCGTCCTACTTCCGAAATTCAAAATCAACCAATCATTCGGACTCGACGACATCCTGACTGCCGCAGGAATCAACCACCTCAATGACGCCAAATTCACATTATTCACCCAACAACTCAACGGAGCAATCCATTTCAAACAAGCAGTCTCCGTCGAAGTCAACGAAAAAGGCGCAGAAGCAGCAGCCGTAACAACAGGATGGGGCGACACACTCATGCCCAACCCCGGCGAACCGATAACATTCAACGCCGACCGACCCTTCTACTTCCTAATCACCGAACAAAGCACCGGAGCCTGCCTCATCTCCGGACGCATCGTCGACCTCTAAATCCCCGTCCCGACATCCGCAACACAAAAATTGCATAGCAACCCCACCTCCCCCGCCGAGCCCCCTCCCGACAACTCATCGGAGCAACCTCAGCGGGGGATGTGAGCTTATATAACAACTTAAAAATCACCGCAAACAGTGATTGAGAATCGCGTAATAATCCCGACTCGACAACCGCCCCGCCACACCCCGACAGAGCGTCGAATGGACATAGAGCGCAATAGCGCGAGTCATCAAAATATCATCGTGGCAACCGCGAGCCGCCGCGTATGACCCATCGGGAAGCGACTCATATTGCAGCAACTCATCGCAAGCCTCATTTGACCGCTCGACATAACTGCCATCGCGGACACAGGCAATGAGATTGGCAATCACCGCCGGCTTCGTGCGGACATTCGTATGGAAACCGGCCGACCGCGACTCGCCGACCGCATTCGGCAACCGAAAATACAGATTGGGATAAGTCACCGAAAGCATATCGAGAAGATAACGACCGCGCCCCTCCGACGACGTCTCCCACGAATTACTTTCGATAACCAACAAAGCATTGCAATAGAAACGGGCAATCGCCTCCGCCTTGCGAGCAAGCAAATCGTGGTCAATGTGACCGCGCCATTGCGCCACGACCTCCGGAACACCGCCGGGAACATCACTATTGCGATCAACAACACAGATGACCGAAAAATCAGCGTCGCGCGAACGACCGCCGATGTCGACCGTCGCAATATAGTCACCGTTGCGTCGCGGATGTCGCCAGATTTCACACCCACCGTCGACCGACGGGAGAAATCTCACCCCACCCTCGCGTCCCGCATCGCCAAACGACGAGAGAGTCACCTCGCCGCGCTCGGCTGCGCGCCGACAGCCCTCGCGCAGAGCCTCGACATCAGCCGAATTGAAGACACTTCGCGCCGTCGACGAGAAAGCCTCGGCAGGAGTGGTCGGATACTCAGCCATCATCGAACGATGGTCGGGAAAAGCACGACGCTTGTCGCGATACCACTTGATTGCTTCGAGCGTGCAACCGTGATCGGTCCACAGCTCGCGCTCATAGTCGTCCAACGACTCCCAAAACGCCACCGGATCGTCGACCTCGCTGCTATTGATAGGAATCTCGTGCCACGGGACGAAAAACGGAATCTTATCGCTCGCATCGGGAGTGTTAGCCCTCAGCCATTCGCGATGAAAAAAATTGCCGACACCGTTTGCCGTGCTCTCCATGACGACGACCGACAGCGGTGTCGACGCGATGCCGGAGACGACGGAGCGCAGCAAATCGGCTGGATTGTGGAGCGGAGAGTCTTTCCAAAAAGCCACCTCGCTCAGATGGGCAAGAGCATAGTCCTGTCCGCGGGTCGACTCTTGGTTTTCGCTCGAACAGACCGTCACCCGACACTCGCGTCCGGGAATGATGCGCGTGTTTGACATTCGCTCGAAAGGTTTGAACTCGGGTTTCGTATCCTCGTCCCAATATTCCTCGGGATAGCGCGAGAGGAGCTTGGAGTACATTCCGCGAATGGCAGCGGCAGTGTCTTTGACATGGGCACAAATCAGAGAGTTCCAATTGCGACGGTGGATGATTTGAATCCATGCGAAATAAATCTGCACGAGGGTCGAGCCGCCCCACTGTCGGGCTTTCAACATGATGATTCGCAGCGGTCGTCCGGCCCGACGCTCCGATTCGAGGAGGGCGACGAGCCGACGTTGCGGTCGGTTGAGACGAAAGGGGATGTCGCGCGAGGTGAGTTTGTCGTTGATGACTACGCAGGTGACTGCCCAAAAGGGGAAGTCGTAGACGAAGCGCAGTCGGGCAAAGTCGCGAGGGTCGGAGGTGGCCACGTCAAGACGCGGGTCGGAGAGCATCTCGGCAGGGAGATAGTAGGTGGTGCCGCGATATTCGTAGGGTCGACGCGAGGGGTCGGTTTCGTCGCCGACGACGGGGTCGGGCTCTCGACTCATGAGGGCGTGGCGACGGGCGTTTTCTTTGATTGAAAAAGGCATAATGGTGTGATTAGATTGAGATTAGGCGTGTATATAGAGTTAGAAGTGGGGTGTGGGGGG
>CAZCCI010000002.1:0-11770 GCA_964497255.1 uncultured Staphylococcus sp. | reverse complement strand
AGTGAGGAGTGAGAAGTTGGGGCTATGAGATTTTGAATGTGGGGCGGACGGTGAGTCGGAGGTTGAGATGGTGGTTGGGACGGGCGGAGGTGTTGACCGCGAGGGGCGGAAGGCGGATGATTTCACCTCGGAGGTCGATGGCGGTGACGAGGTCGGAGCGACTGATGCCGCCACCGTTGTCGGAACGGATTTCAACCCTCCCTCCGTCGACATCGCCCGATATGGGTATGACGAAGTGGCGACGGGCGGCACGCGAGGTGGCGAGCGTCGGGAACTTCGAGCGATAGGCGACTTCGACAGTCCCTGTCTGTTGCTCGGCGGTGAAGTCGAGGAGGCGACCTGCGCTGTCGACAATCCACAGTCCGTCAGGGGCTGAGAGGAGTGAACGGGGCGTGGGACACGAGCGCGTGTAGAGCCTGCGCCCGAGACGGTCGACGACCGTCGCCGAGGGGTAGAGCTGCGTCAGGGTGTCGGAGTCGGCGAGGATGTATTCGTCGGGGCAGATGCAGTCGGCAGTGTGGAAGCATATCAACTCTTGGCGGAGCGGATTCCACCCGAGGTGTTCCGCGCCGATGTCGGGGCGCAGGGTGACTACTTTTTGTGCGGTCAGCCCGAGCAGGTCGCCTCCGGCAATGACAGCCGTCGAGCCGTCGGAGATGTTGCAAACGGCTGTGGATGAGCCGACGGGACGGCGGTCGAGGGTGCGTGCGGTCAGTCGCGTTCGCGCGGAGTTGACTGACATGGAGCGGACTCCGCCACTGCCAAAGACGTAGAAGCGCGCACTGCCCGAGTCCCATCCGCCGACGTTGCCTGGGGCGGCTCGGACGGCTACGGGCGTGCGGTCGGCAATCTCGGTCACGGCAAGCGGTCGCAGGGGGTCGGCAACAGAGCTGACGACGACCGTCCCGGGGTAGCGAAGCTGACGCGGAGTGGCGGCGGGGAGGATGAAGGAGGGTTTGTCGACGGTCATCGTGACGGGTCGGCAATCGTCTGACAGCCAATAGGCATAGCGTCCCGAGGGGTCGGGACGGAGGTCGACTCGGAGCGAGCGGTTGTCGCAATAGAGTTCGAGACGGACGGCATCGGCTGAGGGATAGGTCAGCAGTGGCGACAATGCGCTGAGGGTGAAGCCGGTGAGGGTTGCGGAGCGGACGCAGGAACTGCCGTCGGCAAAGGTGACTCGCGTGGCGACGGGTGTGGCAGCGACGGTGGCTGTGTGGTCGTCGGTCACGGTGGTGAGTTCCGAGGGCAGATGTCCGTCAAAGCGTTTTGCCGCTACGCCTGCGAGGGCTATGCAGTCGCCCCCGACGTCGGCAAGCCGAGGACAGAGACAGTTGGGCGGCGTGAGGGCTGCCAAAATTGCATCTGAGGGGCTTACGGCGGGGAGGTGGCGGCTGCGTAGGATGATTTTTTCGAGCGCGGCAATCTCGTCGGTCAACGAGGGTATCAGCGGCTGAACGGAGGTTGTCAGTCCGGTGTCGGCGGCGGAGGAGGAGGAGGAGAAGCGGGCTGTTCCGGCGTGGGCGAGCGTGGCGGCGGAGTCGATGCAGGCGAGGATGCTTTCGACCTGACAGCGCAGGTGTGAGCCGGCTGCGGCTGCGGCAACCGCCTGTGATTCAGCGATGGAGATTCCGGGCGTGGTGACTCGCAGTTCGCCTGCGGTTGCGGAGAATGAGCCGAAGCGATAGTCGGCAAGGAGGTCGGGACGGAGGGGGTGAAGCTGGGGGCTGACAAGGAGTTCGGCGCGCTTGACGACTCTGCCCCAACCGTCGGTAAGTCTCTCGCAGGGGCGCAGTTGCAGTCCGAATGCGTCGGCTGAGACGGTTTCGGTGGAGAGCGTTGAGAAGTTTGCGCCCGTGAGCGTGAAGCCGACGGCGGTGAACTGTCGACCCGAGTCGGGGGCTATCAAGACGGGGGCTGAGAGGTAGAGGGGGCGTTCGTCGTAGCCGATGAGACGATAGCGGGCTATGATGGGTTGGATGTAGAGCGACCGACGGGCTGCGCTGAGGGCAAGCGATTCGTAGGCATCTGTCATCAAGCGTGTTACTTTCGCTACGTCGGCTTCGGTCAGATGCGTGGAGCGCGAGTTGTAGACTCCCGAGAGGTCGATTCCGCCGACTTCGGTCGAGACGGTGGCGGAGTCGGTGCGCGTGACGGCGAGCGGCTCGGGGAGGGAGTCGGCAGGCGTAAGTTTCCAGATTTCGTCGATGTTGTGGTCGAGCCACAGCGGAGCAGCGTCGTCGCCCATCATTACAAGGTGGCGTTCGCCGACGGTGATGATGCCGGTGGGAGTGCCGTGAAATTGGTCGAAAATCAGATAGATGCGTCCGTTGCTGCCGACGAGCTGACCGTCTTGCTCGACGAAGAGCCATTTCTCGCCGTCGGGGGCTGAAATTCTGCCGCCGGGGAGGATGTGTGCGCCGGGAATGGGGTCGTCGACGATGGGGTTAGGGGCTGCGACGGGGGTCAAAGAGCCGTCGGCGGTGGGACGAAGGTTGTGGCAAAGTTCGACTTCGGGTGCATCGAGGTTGGCGAGCACTGCTCGCAAGAAACGTGTGTTTCGCATAGTTTTTGTTTGTTTAAATGTGTATGTGATTAAAAATAAAGGTTTTACGGGATGAGAATCGGTTTGAAACTTCATTCCGTCTCCAAATTCCACTGCAAAGATAATACACAAAATACCCGAAAAAGGTGCGATAATGTAAAATTAGGCAAAAAAATTTTGTTTCGGGGTCAAAAATGGGCATTTTTTGACTGTGTGGAGGTTGATGTGTTCACAAAATGGGATTTGTGAACGCGAGACAGAAAGATTTTTTCAAGCGTGTCGGGAATAATACGGCGGCGCCCCTCCGACTGCCTATCGATTGGTTGTCGGGGGGGCGGCGGCGGGAGGGTGTATGGATTGAGGTTTGTCTTGATTTCCGTGGCGGGGGTTAGCGTACGGAGTCGAGGAGGGCGGCGGAGGGGGAGACGTAGTTGTTGATGGGGAGACGGATGGCTTTGTATTCGTCGAGGGTTTTGGAGGGGGCTTCGACTCCTTGCGGGAGTGGTAGGCGGGAGTATTCGGCGAAGTAGAGCAGGCAGGCGTCGCGCCACCATCGGGCGTCGGCTAACTGTGTGGCAAGGCGTCGGGTGACGTCGGCGTGGAGGGCGGGGTCGATGTAGGGTCGAGCGTCTGCCCACGTTTGGTTGAAGGCGGCTACTCGGTCTACGCCTCGCTGGTAGGTGAGGCAGAGTTCGTCCCATAGGGTTTTGCCGGATTTCATGGTGTGACGCCAGTCGACGTGGTGGAACCATAGGAGGAATTGCTCGGGGCAGGTTTCGAGGGAGGCGAGACGGCTGCGGAGCGGTTCGGGGTATTGGGCTACGGCGTTGCTGCCTGAGGGGGAGCGGTCGAAGCCGAGTCCGAGGCTGTCGGCGCGGTGGTAGTATTTTGGGAGCCAGTCGGGGCGTGAGCCTTTGACTTCACACCACGGTTCGGGGCCGTAGTGGTGGCCGAAGGCGAAGAGGTGGTGGAGTCCGAGTGGCATCATGTAGTCGACGACGGCTTCGCGGCTTTCGACGAACATTCCGACGAGGGCTTCAATGACGGGCGCGGGGGTCCGGGCGGGGTCGATGAGGATGCGATTGACCCAGTCGACGGCAATTTTGTAGGCTGAGAGTCGGGGGTTCCATGCGAGTCGTCCGAAGGCATACCAGTTGGCTTGTGCGAGTGGGTTGCCGGTGAAGTCGGGGTCGTCGCCGATGTTGGCTACTCCGGCTATGGCATCAAAGGTGTCGGGGTCTACGTAGTCAAAAAATTCGGTCCACATCGTGGCGAGGTATGCGAGGTGGTTGGCGTGTCCGAGGTATTCCTGTGTGATTTGGAGTTCGGGCATTTGTGCCGTCTGCGGCATTGCGCCGAAGAGTGGTGAGTAGGGTTCGCGTGGCTGGAAGTCGACGGGGCCGTTTTTGATTTGGATGATGACGTTGGGGTCAAAGTGTCCGTCGAGGGGTTGGAATTCGAGGTAGGCTTGCTTGGCTCGGTCGGCGTCGGCGGGGGAGTAGACGAAGGCTCTCCACATGACGATGCCGTCATGTGGGGCGAGGGCTTTGGCGAGCATATTGGCTCCGTCGGCGTGGCTGCGTCCGAAGTCCATGGGTCCGGGTTGTCCCTCGGAGTTGGCTTTGACGAGGAATCCGCCGAAGTCGGGGATGAGCGAGTAGATTTCGTCGGCTTTGTCAGCCCACCATTTTGCAACCCGAGGGTTGAGGGGGTCGGCGGTCGGGAGGGAGTCGAGCACCATCGGTGAGGCAAAGTTGACGGAGAGGTAGACGCGGATTCCGTAGGGGCGGAAGACGTCGGCAAGGCGTGAGATTTTGATGAGGTAGTCGCGGGTGAGGATTTTGGGCGAGGCGTTGACGTTGTTGAGGACTGTGCCGTTGATTCCGATTGAGGCGTTGGCGCGGGCGTAGTCTTCGTAGCGCGGCGAGAGGGTGTCGGGCAGCGATGCCCAGTCCCAGAGGGAGTGTCCGGCATAGCCTCGCTCGACTGTGCCGTCGAGGTTGTCCCAGTGGTTGAGGATGCGGCGGCTGATGGCTGGGACTGCGACGGAGTCGCCTGTGAAGTCGGGATGGGCGATGAGTCCGTAGACTCCGTAGAGGAGTCCGATGTCGGTGTTGGCGATGATGCGTACATCGTCGGTGGTTGCGTCGCCGTCAGCGGACGAGATGAGACGGTAGCCGTCGTTGCCGTAGGCTGGGTGGGTGTCGGCGAGTTTTACGAGGGAGACTTCGCGGTTGTCGACGTAGCGGCGCAGTTCGCGGACGGCGACGGCGATTGTCGAGGATTCGTCGGCAAGTCCTTGCTTGACGATGGTGACGGTGGGGTTGACAAGTGTGTCGGCCGGCAGCCACATCACGGGCGATGATGAGGAGGACGACACCGCCGCCGTCTCACACGAGGTGATGGCGGTGGCGGTGATCAGTAGTGATGCGAGGAGTGTCTTTGCGGATTTTTTCAACATAATTTATATATATACATCGCAAAAATTTGGAGGTCGATTTTGATGAGGTGGGAGGGTGTGGCGACGGTGTGGGGAGGAGGGGGGATTATTCGTCGTAGGGGTCGCCGCCGCCGTCGATCGGGAGGATGTGGCCGTCGGCATCGTAGGTCAATTCACAGACTTTCAGGCTGCGAAGCCATGATTTGCCGCCCGAGGGGACGCTGTCGTGGTGGAAGAGATACCATTTGCCTTTGTATTCGATGATGCTGTGGTGGGTGGTCCAGCCGACTACGGGGGTGAGGATTACGCCTTGGTAGACGAAGGGGCCGTAGGGGTTGTCGCCGATGGCGTAGCAGAGCAGGTGGCTGTCGCCCGTCGAGTAGGAGAGGTAGTATTTGCCGTTGTGTTTGTGGACCCACGATGCTTCAAAGAATCGGTGTGGGTCGGAGGCTTTGAGGGGGTTGCCGTCGGCATCGAGGATGACGATGGGGCGCGGCTCTTCGGCGAATTGGAGCATGTCGTTCGAGAGGCGGACGCAGCGCGAGGGGAGCGCGGGTTCGTCGCCTTCGGGGAGGTGGGCCGATTCGAGGGCTTTGTTGTCGCTGTAACGTTGGAGTTGTCCGCCCCAGAGTCCGCCGAAATAGAGGTAGTATTCGCCGTCGGCGTCGGGGAGGACGCATATATCCATCGAGTATGAGCCGCGAATGGGGTCGGGCTGCGGGATGAAGGGGCCTTCGGGGCGGTCGGCTATGGCTACGCCGATGCGGAAGATGTCGGTTTGGTCTTTGAGGGGGAAGTAGAGGTAGTATTTTCCGTCTTTTTCGGCACAGTCGCAGTCCCAGAGCTGTCGTCCGGCCCAAGGGATGTCGGCGATGTCGAGGGCTTTTCCGTGGTCGGTCACGGTGCCGGTCATGGGGTCGCCGTCGATTGAGAGGACGTGCATATCTTTCATTACGTATTGGTCGCCGTTGTCGTTCTCAACGTTGGCACATTCCCAGTCGTGGGAGGGATAGATGTAGATTCGGCCGTTGTAGATGTGGACGCTGGGGTCGGCCATATAGTCGTCGGGGAAGAGGTAGCGTTTTTCGGGGTTTTGGAGTTTCATTTGATTAAGGATTTAAGTTGTTTGGTAGTTAGTGGGGGGGGAGGGAGGAGTGTTATTTATCGGCTGCGTCGTCGAGACGGCGTTGCATGAAGGGTTTGAGTTTGTAGTCACGGTCGAAGAGGAGGGGGTATTCGACTCGTCCTTTCATCGGGAAGTCGTTTTTCCACGACATTCCGTCGAAAGTGCCCCATGCGGTTACTCGCGAGATGTCGTCGGCGTGGCGCAGGATGATGTCGAGGACGGTGTCCATGCGTGAGTTCCACTTTTCGGAGAGGTCGGCGGGAAGTCCGTCGGGATAGGGATTGTAGATGGCATTGAAGGCTACGCTGTCGGAGATGTTTGCGCTTTCGCTCGCTGTCGGCAAGGGGAGTGCGCTCATGTCCCATTCGGTTATCATGACTTTGCATCCGGTTGAGGCAAAGGCTTCGATTGAGGCTTCAAAGTCGTTGAAGTCGGGGTATTCCATGCCCATGTGGCCTTGCATTCCGATGGCGTCGATGCGGAGTCCGCGCGATTTGAGGTCGTTGACGATTTTGACGTAGGCGTCGCGCTTGGCGGGCTTGTTCATGGCGTAGTCGTTGATGTAGAGTTCGGCGTCGGGGTCGGCTTCGTGGGCGTATTGAAATGCGAGGGGAATGAATTCTTCGCCGAGGATTTCATAGAAGGGCGATTTGCGATAGGTGCCGTCGTCGACGATGGCTTCGTTGACGACGTCCCAGCCTTTGACTTTGCCTTTGTAGCGGGTCATGATGGTTGTGATGTGGTCGCGCATACGCTGTTTGAGGACTTCGGGGGCGACGTATTTGCCCGTGACGGAGTCAATCGGGAACCACGGCGAGAGCTGCGAATGCCAGATAAGTGTATGTCCGATGACAGCCATATTGTTTTTGACTCCGTAGTCGACAAAGGCATCGGCTTCGTCCCAGAAATAGACTTCCTCGGCGGGGTGGATTTCTTCGGACTTCATGCAGTTTTCGGCGACTATCGAGTTGAAATGGAGGCGTACAATGGAGTCGGCTGCGGGGTCTAAGCCGTTGACATGGTCGACGTTTAGCGCTGTGCCGATCAGAAAATCGTCGGCAAAATATTCTTTAAGCGTCGGCTGCGAGGTCTCGCCGACACACGATGACATGGCTGCGGCAATGGCGACTGACAAAGGTAAGGCTGTTGATTTCATGGATGAGTTTATATTGTTCGTTTTCATGTAAGGTTATTGTATCAGAGCGTTAGTCGGCTGGGTATCATTGACTAACATCTGGTCTGAGACATCAACAAAGTTAGTGATTATTTTGAGATTTCAATTATATTTTTCAATCATTTTGTTTGCATTTTGTAACGTCGGGGCGACTGAGGGTCGAAATGCCGGCTGCGACGGACATAATCTGATGATTTTTATGGTATCACGGAGGAATTTTCGTATTTTTGCAAAAAATATATCAATCAAAAATTCTCTATACGAACCAATAATATGACTATCGATCGGATACAAAACGACATCGTTGAAGAGTTTTCAGAGGTCGACGACTGGATGGATCGCTATTCCATGATTATCGACTTGGGCAATTCACTGCCTGAAATCGAGGAGAAATACAAGACTCCCGACCATATCATCGAGGGCTGTCAGAGCCGCGTGTGGCTCAATGCCGAGTTGACTCCCGAGGGGAAGATTCACTATACGGCAGACTCCGACGCGATTATCGTCAAGGGTATCATCTCGCTGCTGATTCAGGTGCTCGACAATCAGACTCCCGACGACATCGTCAACGCAAATCTGCATTTCATCGACGACATAGGGCTGTCGGAACACCTCTCGCCCACCCGCTCCAACGGATTGCTGGCTATGGTGAAACAGATGCGCCTCTATGCGCTCGCTTTTCAAGCCAAGCAGCAGATGCAGTAACCGATTGCTCGATATATAACAGATGGGAAAAAACAAACTGAAAAAATTTGCCGAGATGGAGACGCTCGGCTGTGTCTATCAATATCCTCAATCCGTCCTCGAAAGTGAGGGCGAATGTCCGCTGCGCGGTCGCTGGGGCAAGGATGTGTTCGGCAACTCGAATCCGATCGTCCTCGAACTCGGCTGCGGCAAGGGTGAATATGCCGTCGGGATGGGCAAGATTTATCCCGATCGCAATTTCATCGGTATCGACATCAAGGGCGCACGAATGTGGACGGGCGCAAAGGAGGTCGATACGCTCGGGCTTAACAATGTGGCTTTTCTGCGCACGTCGATCCACCTCCTGCCGCGATTTTTCGCGCCCGGCGAGGTTGCCGAAATCTGGATCACTTTCCCCGACCCGCAGATGAAGAAGGTCAACAAGCGTCTGACGGGCACGCATTTTCTCGACATCTATCGTCAAGTCCTTGCGCCCGACGGGGTGATTCACCTCAAAACGGACAGCCCGTTTCTCTTCGCCTACACGTCGGCGATGCTCGACTGCAATTCAATCGCTCCGCTCCACTCGACTGCCGATCTCTATGCGTCGGTGCTCAACGAGGTAGTCCCGCCGATTCGCACTTACTATGAGCAGCAATGGCTCGGGCGCGGAATCCCCAGCAAGTACATTGCTTGGCAACTTCCGGCTGCCGATGTCAAGCTCGAAGAGCCCGACGTCGAAATCGAGCCTGACACGTATCGCTCGTTCGGTCGCGGCACGCTCCAATCGTCGGCGGAATTTCAGCAGGGTTAAGGTCTCTGCGGGGGCAACTCTCTCCCCTACTCTCCCCTACTCTCCCCCCCTCTGCCGCCGCCCTTCTCGGCTCTCTCCCCTCTCCTAATCTTTTTTTGAATCAAATAAAAAAAACTACACGAATCCAATGCAACTATATCCCGCACTCATCACCGATGCGCTCAACACCGTCCGCTATCCCGGCAACGGTAAGACTCTCGTCGAGGCCGAAATGGTTGAAGACGACATCCGCATCGACGGCAACAGTGTCAGCTTCTCGCTGATTTTCGACAAACCGACCGATCCGTTTATCAAATCAATGGTTCGCGCTGCCGAGACTGCTATCCACACCTACATCTCGCCCGAGGTCAATGTGACCGTCAACGTCGCGTCGCGTCAGCCCGTGCAGCCGAAGAATGCGCCCGTCCTCCCCGGAGTCAAAAACATCATCGGAGTTTCGTCGGGCAAAGGCGGTGTAGGCAAATCGACCGTTGCGTCGAATCTCGCCGTGGCTCTCGCTGCCGAGGGATATAAAGTGGGGCTTCTCGATGCCGACATCTTCGGCCCGTCGATGCCCAAAATGTTTGGTGTCGAGGACGAGCAGCTCTACATCCACGAGGTGGAGGGTCGACAGCTCATCCTCCCGCTCGAACGCTACGGGGTCAAGCTCCTTTCGATCGGATTCGTCGTCAATAAGGACAAAGCCGTGCTCTGGCGCGGTTCGATGGCTTCAAACGCGCTCAAACAGCTCATCGTCGATGCCGATTGGGGCGACCTCGACTATTTCGTGATTGATATGCCGCCGGGCACGAGCGACATCCACCTGACTCTCGTCCAGACGCTTCCGATCACCGGTGTGGTCGTGGTCTCAACGCCTCAGGAAGTGGCTCTCGCCGACGCTCGCAAGGGTATCGCAATGTTCCAAGAAGACAAAATCAATGTCCCCATCCTCGGTCTCGTTGAAAATATGGCTTATTTCACCCCTGCCGAACACCCCGACGAACGTTACTATATCTTTGGAAAAGAGGGTGGCATCCGTCTTGCCGACAAGCTCGGTGTCCGCCTGCTCTCTCAGATTCCGCTCGTAGCGTCGATTTCCGACGGCGGCGACTCGGGCAAGCCCGTCGCGCTGACCAACAGCATCACGGCTCACGCTTTTGCCCACCTCGCCCATGAGGTCATCGATGCCGTTGCCGAACGCAACAGCCAGCTTCCGCCGACTCAGAAGGTGGAACTGAAACACTAATATCACATATTGCCACCATCCTCATTCTCACAATCATTTTTTCCACGTACTCAATGAGATTTTCACTTCGCTTCTTTTTGTCGACGACTGCAATCGCCATTGCCGCGGCTTCGTCACTTTGGGCTGAAATCCCGTCGGGCTACTACTCGCGCCTCGACGGAAAATCGGGCGCCGAGCTCAAAACGGCTGCCTTTGAAATCATTAACCCTCACACCAAGGTGTCGAGCTACAGCAACCTGCCCCAATATTTCGCTCAGACCGACGTCTACCCCGACTCGCGTCAATGGTGGGATATGTATTCCGACAACGTCCGCTATGCGCCGTCGTTCTCGGGACTCAACCGCGAGCACTCTGTCCCCAAAAGTTGGTGGAAACTCAATGGCAGCGTCGAATACACCCCCGCCTACGTCGACCTCAACCACTTGTATCCGTCGGATATCTCTGCAAACTCCGCCAAAAACAATTATCCGCTCGGAATCGTCGGCGACAAGACGACGTTTGACAACGGTGTCTGCAAGGTGGGCTATCCCCTGTCGGGCTACGGTGGCGGCGCGCAATACGTCTTCGAGCCGTCTGACGATTATAAGGGTGACTTTGCCCGCACGTATTTCTACATGGTTACGTGCTACCAAGATTTGACTTGGGCGTATAATTATATGTTCCAAAACAATGACTATCCGACGCTCTCGCCGTGGGCTCTCACGATGCTCCTCGACTGGCATCGCAACGACCCCGTCAGCGACAAGGAACTCGACCGCAATGAGGTGGTCTACAAATATCAGAACAACCGCAACCCGTTTATCGACTTCCCCGAGCTTGCCGAATATATCTGGGGCGACAAGGTCGGGCAAAAGTTCTCGCCCGGCTCGTCGGTCGACACTCCCACGGGCGACCCGCTGCTGATCAACCCGGTCAACCTCACGTCGCTCGACTTCGCTCAGACTGCCGTGGGCAACAAGTCGACCGCCATCCTATATATTAAAGGTGAAAACATCGTCGGCAACGTCTCGCTGCGCATCAGCGGTACGGACAAAAATATGTTCACGCTCGACCCCTCGTCGTCGACGCCCAAACTGTCGACCACCATCGCCGGCTCGCGCATCAACACTGCCAACGGCTACCAACTCCAAGTCACCTACAACCCGACGACGACCGGCAACCACTCGGCGCGCATCACTATCTATGATGCAAACCTCACCGGCAGCACTACCGTCAACCTCATCGGCGAGGCTCTCGATGTCCCAACCCTCAGCCGATTGACCGCCTACGATGCTGCCGACATCACGGCTACGTCCTACAAGGCTTCGTGGTCGGAAGCTCCCGAGACCGTCGACTACTATCTTTTGACCCGCCAACGTTTCGTCAACGGTGTGATGACCGAAGAAACAATCGAATGTGACGAAAATTTCGTGGTCATCGACGATTTCAATGCGAGCGACAACGAGAACTACTACGTCCAAAGCTGTCGCCTCGGCTTCTTGTCAGAGCCGTCAAACGTGGTCTCAATCAGCCACTCGGGCATCAACGGCATCAGCGAGGACTCGCCGCTGACAGTCGAAGTCTACCCGTCGACAATCAGATTCCGCTGCGGCAACGCTCAAACCGGCGGACGCATCTATGACTCGACCGGTCGCACCGTCAGCCGTCTCCCCGAAATCACCGACGGCCTTGAAATCACCCTCCCGATCGGCGTCTACTTCATCGTCACCGACAATCACCACACTCCGATCAAACTAATCGCCCGATAATTCCCCGACGAAAC
>CAZCCI010000001.1:0-189329 GCA_964497255.1 uncultured Staphylococcus sp. | reverse complement strand
ATGGTTGATATTCAGCGACAAAAGTCATTGAAAATCAATTCCACATGAACAGCGTTGTGCGCCAGCTCCACGAGCAGAACACAGATGTCGTGATGGTGGACACAGGTAACTCATACGAGGGTCTGTGCGAATATCTCCTCCTATACGGAGGAAAAGCCAATCACAATGAACCCGTTCAAAATCAATCGTAACGAGTACAACATTGAGAAGATTGACTTTCTCAAGAACCTTGTCCTCCTGATATGGAAAGGGTCTGACGCAAAAATTCCTGAGATTGAGTTCCGTATCGTGGAACAGATCATCATCGACTATTACGATGCCTACTTCAACGGGTTTACAAAGTACACCGATGAACAGCGCGAGGTGCTGTTGAAAAACCTGTTTGCATCTGCCAGCCGCAAGAACACCAATATGTCCCCGAAAGATGTGGACGAGATGGTGCGCAAGCAGATTGAGGTATTGGAGAAACGCCGCGCGGCTCTCAAAGTAACGGAACTGAATTTCAACTCGTTCTTCGATTATTCCTTTGACCGTCTGGAACAGATATGCACCGAAAACGACATCACGACTATCAGTTACTCCACCTATTCCACGATGCTCCAGCCATTCTATAAAGGCGGTGCATACGAGAAAATTCTCAACGAGAATGTTGATTCCACTCTCTTTGACGAGACATTCATTGTCTTCGAGGTGGACGCCATCAAGGAGAACAAAAAACTGTTCCCCATCGTGACACTGATTATCATGGATGTGTTCCTCCAGAAGATGCGCCTTAAAAAGAACCGCAAGGTACTTGTAATCGAGGAGGCATGGAAAGCCATCGCATCCCCGCTTATGGCCGAGTATATCAAATATTTATACAAAACCGCCCGTAAGTTCTGGGCATCGGTCGGAGTGGTGACGCAGGAGATACAGGACATTATCGGTTCTGAAATTGTCAAGGAGGCGATAATCAACAACTCCGATGTCGTGATGCTGCTTGACCAGTCAAAGTTCAAGGAACGCTTTGACGAGATAAAGAAGATTCTGGGCCTTACCGATGTTGACTGCAAGAAGATTTTCACCATCAACCGCCTCGAGAACAAGGACGGCCGGTCATTCTTCAGAGAAGTCTTCATCCGTCGCGGCGCTGTCGGAAATGTCTTCGGTGTGGAGGAACCGCGTGAGTGTTATATGACCTATACGACTGAAAGAGCCGAGAAAGAAGCGCTTAAACTCTACAAACGGGAACTTCGATGCTCGCATCAGGAAGCCATAGAAGCCTATTGCCGAGACTGGACGAAGTCAGGCATCTCAAAATCCCTCGCCTTTGCCCAGCGTGTGAACCACGAAGGCAAGGTATTGAACCTCTGACATACAAATCACTTAACAAAACCAATATATCATTTATGATTTCTCTCATTTCAATCGAAGAATTTGTGGATAAAATCTATCCTCCTGTTCATGACCGACGCACAGCCTATGCCTGCAAACTTGCTAAGGCTCTGCGAAATGCAGGCATAACCGACCTGAAATCTCTCGTAAAGTATAAGCCCGAAGATTTGACCACAATCCGCAATATCGGTCCGGTGTTCGTCGCTCAGACCGAACATCATCTTGAAAAGGTCGGCATTTCGTTGGGCATGACCGATACAGACCTCAAAAACGTGATTCTTTCCAGACTTTAAGACCGATATACAATGAACCGTATCCTGCTTATATTAATAATGTGTCTTGCCGGAGTGTCAGCTTCGGCACAGTACGCCAATCTCAATATCGACGCCAAGACCGTGGCGGCGATGGCTTCGGCATACGGTGTTGAGACCGGCACCGAGGCTTATTATAATGAGCAGGTGAAGAAAATTCTTGAGAAATACACATCGGCAGAAGTGGCGGCAGCCGCCATATTCTCATCTAAATTTCTCGACCGTAAGGCGCTTACTGACCTCGGTATCTGGAGCAGTTCGACAGAGAACTACTATTACAAGCGCATCTACCGAATGGTGGCCACCAAAATCATTCCCAAGATTGTGGTGGTCGCCCGGCTGATGCTGGAGCAGCCTCATAACGCCCTCTACCGGGGCAGCTATCTGATGAAGATCTGTGACGAGACGAAAGCTCTTTGTATGCAGTTCGAGTCGGTAGTGACCAACAGCAGACTCGGATTCGGTGACATCAACTTCCTTGAGCTCAATCCGCAAATCAGAGAACTTTTTGAGTTCGCCCAGTACAATATTGTCAACTGGGACAATATGCAGCAGATGCTTGCTGAGGCTCCCGACCATTTCACGAAAGAGAACCTGAAAGCCGATGCAGAGAATCTTTACAACATTGCGGTCGGTATAGCCTCAAGCACAGCCGAGAATATTATGAATCAGGTACTCTCAGGTTCCGACTTCAGCGGTCTCATGCAAGGAAAGATTACCGGCATCTACGACGCTGTGGTAAGCTGTGAGCGCATCTATGACAACATCAATAACCTTCTTGCCGGTCAGTTGATGGACATTGTCGGCTCTCCGGAGAATGTAAACCGTCTTTTCAATATCTCCAACTACAATATGACAGGCTGGATCACCGACTATGTTGACCGTACCGACGGCCAGTATTACACCCAGCGGTGGTACATATACAGGAAAGAGTCCGGGTCGGAGACCGTTTGTAACTATACCCCTCCTACTGATAACAATTCCATCCTTTACGGCTCGCCTTGGTATAGGGTAAACACTACAGATCCGAACTACTATCCTTCGTCGGCAGTGGTCGAAGCGGCATTAAGTAATTCGGAGGCTCATGCCGGATGGTCGCGCAGTAAGGTCGCCCAACTCAACCAACAGGATGACCGATACCGCTATAACATGAACTATTACCGTAGCGGTTATATTCTCAATCGAGGCGGCAAGCAGTACGGAAAGGCATACGCTTATTCGATAACAGTAACAAAATCGTGGAACTGGACGGAGGAAGTCTATGAGGATGTCTTTGACAGCTATAACATGGACCTGGCTACTTTTCAAAAACAGATGCAGGTCAAACTCAAGGAGTTCAACGGCAATGAGGAAGGACTCGTATATCAGATAGGATACGGTAGCCGTAATTATTACTCGGCATCGAATGCCGACAAGTTGAAAGGCACGGAGAGCGTGATTGTATCCGTAACCTGCCATGACGGGGCTAAACTGATGAGCGGCACCAATACTTACAAGTGCAAGAGTTGCGGAGACTCATTGAGCAACCACACCAAACAGTGCTCCATGACAACATCTCTGTCCGGCAATCAGGATGTCGATACATCTGAACTGGACGCATTGGAAACGGAATACCGTAATAAAATTGCTCTCACGCAGGCACAGATAGACCAGTTGGAACGTCAGAACGCTGACCTTATCAAACAGATAGCTTCGGCGACAGTCGAGGAAGCTGCCCGTCTGCGCCAACAGTATAATGCAAACCAGAATCAGATCAGTCAGCTGAAGACTCAGTTGACCGATTATAAGAAGAAGTTGCAGGATGTTCTTCAGGCAAAAGAGGACGCATCACAGGACAATGACATCCAGACGGATGATTATTACCGTATTCCCGCAATCATGCAGGACTGCAAGACCGCGTACAACCTGACATGGGATGGCGACGGATATTGGTCGGGCTACACTTATGTCCGCAAGGCGCACGCTCCTAACATCAACGGCACACTGACCTTCAAGGCGACCATCTCCATTGCCCGGAAGCCTAAATACTTCCTCGGCATAAAGATACACCGCGCCATTGTGCAGATTGACTATGAGCTGTATGCCGAGTATTCGGATACTCAGGTTGTCGAGATAATAAACCTTGACTCCAACGCTTCGGATGCCGACAAAGAGAAACAGATCAACGAGAGACTGTCGGCAATAGCCCGTGAATACCCGGATTGTCAACTCGACACACAGTATTGCAAGACCGAACCTTCGGAAACAGACGATACAGAGGATACATATCATCTTCTTTGGTCGTCCGACCGCCTTGAGATTGCAAGAGGTGTTGACATGAGGCTCCATAAGATTTATGTCAACCTTGTGTCGATTGAGAAGATGATGAACTACAAACGCTCGATCATCGACGTGCTGCTGACCATCGCTCCGCCTATCAACGATGAGCAGGGTCGCAGACAGACCCTCATACAGCAAGCCCGTCGCCGCTGGCTCCGCAATGCCGCCAATGCCGCACATTCGGACAAGTACAACGGAAAATATGACGAAGACATAGAGACCCGATAAAAAATGAACAGAATCCTATTCGCCATACTTATGATGCTTCCTGTCCTGACGCCATTGAGTGCGAGTGCCCAGTGGAGTTTCGATATAGCTTCGGTGGAGGCTTATATCTCCGACCACAAGCATCAGAAAAGTCTGCTGCTTGCCCGTTCCACTCTGGAAATGAGCAACCAACTTCTGCATGAGTATTCTGCCGATGCCTCGAATGACTATAAGGAACTCAACTTCGACCTTGACAAATACACCAGGGCTTTCGACATCATCGACATAATCTATCAGTCCATGAGGACTGCGCTGAATGTCCGTGACACATATACCAATGTCAAGGACAATGTGGTGAAGTACAAGAAAATGCTGACTGACTTCCATGAGAAGTGCCTCAAGCGGGGTAACATTGAGATGTCTGATACTCTGATAATCATGGTCAATTTCCACTGTATTCAGAAGATAGGCAACGAGGCTGAGAATCTTTACCGTTCGATGACCGACCTTGTGCTGTATGCCACAGGCGCGGCGCCCTGTTCGACTTCCGACCTTATGATGGTTCTCAACTCCATCAACCAGTCGCTCGACAACATAAGGCTTCATGTCAACAAGGCATACTTCGACACATGGCGATACATACAGGTCAGAATCGGTTATTGGAAATCATCGGTTTACCGCAACAAACCGCTAAGAGAGATTATTGACGACGCCTTCGGAAGATGGCGTGATGCAGGATACCTTAATAAAGAGAATCAATGAAACGATTTTACATCCCGGTGCTGTTGGCGGCTTTCGCATTGTCGGCCAAGGCGCAGCGTATCACCTACAACCACGACAATGCGAAGATGAACCAGATAACGGTGCAGGAAACCGGGGCCGGTTCCCTGACTCCGAGCCTGTACTATCAGGTTCTTCATAATCGCTACCGCAAGACTGCCAATGCGGAAAACAAGATGTCGTTTCGCACGACTGCCGGCATCTCCGCCTATCAGCAGATTGACGATGCGGAGAAACTTGATTCCTCGTTTGTCAAGCGGACAGAGATTGAGGCTCTGAATATGGCGGACCGTCAGGTTGACCTCGCATGGATGGCTGAAGGTCGCAAGATTGAGGCGGGTCTGGAAAATTTTCAGCGCAATATCAACCGGCTTGCTACGGCTGGAGGCAAGAACGTCCATGTCTCGCTTTGGCGTGAGTATTATAACAAGTTCACGACGGCGATTACGGCAATCAAGCAGTCCTATATGCCGAACTCCCAGCGGAAGAAGGAGTATCTGCGGATATACAAGGATATAACCGAAGCCAACGAGAACCTGCTGCGCTTCCTTGTGCAACTGCATGGACGGGGTGAGACTTCAAAACTGCTTGCCGCCACTTACACCAAACCGGACCGTCGTGGCGCGATAGCCCAGGCTGCCATGAACCGGTGGCGCAGTGCCGGATGGTCAACCAAAACAATAACTGATAATTAACCAATCATAACCAAAACATCAATGGATAAAGCAATCAAAACAACCAAGATCAAGTGTAAACTGGGACATACGACCCTCGTGCTGACTGAAAAAGGAGAATTCCTTTTCAGAGCATACGAAACCGCCCGTCTTTTCGGCTTCCGCGATGATAAGGAATGTATCCGCAGTTACTCCGAGGATGCCCGGCTTATAGTCATGGAGACCGACGGAGGTCGTCAGCCTGTGAAATGTATCTCGATGGAGGATGTAATCCGCATCGCCGGCAAATCCCGTATCCCGCAGGCAAAGGACATGGCTAACAGCCTTCGCCTCATTCAAAAAGACCAGGAGATAGAGTCTCTGAAAATTCATAATCTTCTTCTGGCGGACGACCTTGAGTGTGCTATTGACGGCTTGAAGGGAATCCGGGAGCAGCTGGACTTACTTTTCTGTGACCTCGGCGTGAATGGGTGACAATATTCTCTCGGATTTCGGCATCAATCTCCTTGAGGAAGAGATAGATGACGTAATCTTTCAGACCAACGAGTTCCTCTGTGACGCCACGTTCACAGGTTCTCAAGGGCCGTTCTGGTGGATTCTCCAGATGTGCATGGCGTTGGCCGCGCTGTTCTCGCTCATCGTGGCGGGACAGATGGCCTTTAAGATGATGTATAAGAACGAGCCTCTTGATGTGATGAAGCTCCTTCGTCCTCTCGGAATCAGCCTTATCATGTGCTGGTGGTATCCGCCGGCCGACAGCGGGACAAACTCAAGCGGCTCGTCATGGTGTGTGCTTGACTTTCTGTCCTACATACCCAACTCGATAGGCTCTTACACGCATGATCTGTATTCGGCGGAAGCGGCACAGATCGAGGACAAATTCAGGGAGGTTCAGGAATTGGTATTCGTAAGGGACAGCCTCTACACAGACCTGCAGGCGCAGGCTGATGTGGCCCGGACAGGCACTTCCGACCCCAATCTCATAGAATCCACTATGGAGACAACAGGGGTCGAGGAAGTCACCCAAATGGAGAAAGATGCCTCAAAGCTGTGGTTTACCTCGCTGACCTCCGGTGCGGTAGTCTGCATAGACAAGATAGTGATGGTAATCGCCCTGATAGTATTCCGAATCGGATGGTGGGCCACCATATATTGTCAGCAGATTCTGTTGGGTATGCTGACAATCTTCGGTCCGATACAATGGGCTTTCTCACTGTTGCCGAAATGGGAAGGTGCATGGGCAAAATGGCTTACCCGCTATCTCACAGTGCATTTCTATGGAGCAATGCTTTACTTCGTGGGCTTCTATGTGCTGTTGCTCTTCGACATAGTTTTGTGCATACAGGTTGAGAACCTATCGGCTATAACGGAAAGCACTCAGACAATGGCTGCATACCTCCAGAACTCCTTCTTCTCTGCAGGATATCTGATGGCGGCCTCGATAGTCGCTCTCAAATGCCTGAACCTCGTACCCGACCTTGCGGCATGGATGATACCGGAAGGTGACACCGCTTTCTCGACCCGAAACTTCGGCGAAGGCGTGGCTTCACAGGCAAAGATGTCGGCACAGGGAGCGATGAGCAAGATATTCTAATCTACTAATTCACAAAAACATATAATGGTAATCAAGAACTTAGAAAATAAAATCAAACTGGTGACGATTGTCTGCTGTGTGTTTCTTGCCGGATGCGTGGTGATTTCCATGTCGAGTATCTGGACAGCGCGAAGCATGGTCGCCGACGCTCAGAAGAAGATATATGTGCTTGACGGCACGGTCCCTGTCCTCGTGGAGCGCACCACTATGGACGAGACACTCGATGTCGAAGCCAAGAGCCATGTCGAGCGTTTTCACCACCTGTTCTTCACACTAGCTCCGGACGACAAGTACATCAAATATACTATGGACAAAGCGATGTATCTTGTTGATGAAACCGGTCTTGCCCAGTACAACACGCTAAAGGAGAGAGGCTTCTACAACAACATCATGGGTACGTCGGCCGTATTCTCGATTTACTGCGATTCAATCAACTTTGACCCGCAGAATATGGAGTTCAAATACTATGGGCGTCAGCGCATCGAGCGAAGGACTTCCATTCTTACCCGTGAGCTTGTCACAGCCGGTCAGTTGAAGCGTGTTCCCCGTACTGACAACAATCCCCACGGTCTGCTGATAGTGAACTGGCGCACCTTGCTAAACAAGGATATTGAACAGAAAACCAAAAACAATTATTGAGCATGGGCTGGAAGAAACTGATCATGGGCGAGAAAATGCCAGATAAGAACGACCCCAGGTACAAGGAACGCTATGAGAAGGAAGTGAGTGCCGGCCGCAAGGTGGCACGCTTCCTCAAGATAGACAAGGCGGCAGCAGCCACACAGCGTTTCGCCGACCGCTGGCCCAAACTATTCCTCGGTATCGTCTTCGGCATAGTGATATTCTGCTTCGTGCTCAATGTCTATCGGCTGTCGCAGGTGGCGACAAAAGCCAACGACTATCAGACGGCTGTGGAGAAACAGGAAAGCATTTACAAGGAACGCAGGCAATCGCAACCACAAATCAAACCAATCAATAATAACGCAAATGAATCTACTACAGAAGATTAACTTCCGCCAGCCGAAATATGTCCTCCCCGCAATCCTCTATCCCCTGATACTGGGAACAGGATGGCTTGTCATAGACATGTTCAAGACTGAGGTTAAGGATGCTCCCGACGCAAACCTTCAGGAGACAGAGTATCTGAACCCCACGCTTCCGCAGGCCCAGATCCGTGATGACGGAATCGGCAACCGCACCGAGAGCATGATGAAGTCATTCGGTCGCATACAGGACTATTCGGCTGTGGAGAACATTGACCGCAACAATGATGAACAGACAGAAGAATATGACTCACGCTATTCAGACGAAGATTTCGCAATGCTCGACCGTGAGGCACAGGCCCGCACCGAAGAACTGCTGCGTCTTCGCGAGATGCAGGATAGAATCGCCGAGGGAGCGCAAAAGGGAGAGGCGATGTCATCGGATTCGCTGAATCCAATAGACTTTGCCGACAACAACAATGCAGCTGCACTTGCAGAACTGGAACGTGCCCTTGCTGAAGCCCGGCTCAAAGGACAGCAGTCAGTAGAGCAACCGGTGCCCACAGTCGAGGCTTCCGCTTCGGTTACAGCAACTCAGACCGTCGAAGTAAAGGAAGGTGCGGTAAACGCACTCTCAGATGATGATGACGCCCAGACCGTTGTCAAAGCAAAGCGTCCCTCTTCATCCTATTTCAATACTCTTGCCGAGAACGAGCCGGAACCGAGTCTTATCAAGGCGATTATCGACGAGGATATAAAGGCTGTTGACGGCTCGCGTGTAAGGCTGAGGCTTCTCGATGATGTGGAGATTAACGATGTGTTCCTGCCCAAAGGCAGCTATCTCTATGCCACAATGAGCGGCTTCGGTCAGCAGCGTGTCAAGGGAACGGTCAAGTCACTGATGGTAAACGATGACCTTGTTAAAGTGAATCTCACTCTCTATGATACTGACGGTATGGAAGGACTTTATGTCCCCAACAGCTCGTTCAGAGAGACGGCAAAGGACATAGCCGGCGGTGCGCTCGACAATTCCATGACGCTCAACAACAATACTTCAGGGATGGACAACGTGACCCAGTGGGGTTGGAACGCAATCCAGAACGCTTATCAGAAAACATCCTCCGCCATTTCCAAGGCAATCAAGAAAAACAAGGTCAAACTCAAATATGGTACCTTCGTGTATCTTGTGAACGGAAGGGAAAAACAGAACAACAGCCGATGACCGACACACCTTATAAGATAGACACCATATACAATATGGATTGCCTTGAAGGAATGAGGTTTCTCCCTGACGGCTGCATCGACGCGATAATCGCAGACCTCCCGTATGGCGTCCTGAACAAAGGCAACAAGGCTGCCGGATGGGATAGGATGATTCCTCTCGACCTGCTCTGGGAGCAATACAATCGCATAGCCAAACGCGGATGTCCGATTATCCTTTTCTCTCAGGGAATGTTCACGGCGAGACTGATAATGTCGCAGCCTGACAAATGGAGATACAACCTCGTGTGGGAGAAAGACAGAGTAAGCGGTCATCTCAACGCAAGGCGTATGCCACTGAGGAAACATGAGGACATCGTGTTATTCTATGACAGTCAGCCGGTCTATAATCCACAGATGCGTCCGTGTCTTCCTTCGGAGAGGAACCATACGAGGCGTGATGTCGAGAAGTTCACCAACCGCTGTTACGGGAGCATGAAGGCTGTACCTGTCAGAATCGCCGATGACAAATATCCAACCTCAGTTCTCCACTTCCCCAAGGAGCACCGCAAGGGGTGCTCCTATCATCCCACACAGAAACCTGTCGCATTACTGGAGTATCTTATAAGGACTTACTCCATGCCCGGAGATCTGATACTCGACAACGCCATCGGGTCCGGAACAACTGCGGTCGCCGCCGTTAACACCGGAAGGCACTTTATCGGATACGAGATAGTGCCGGAATACTGCGACACCGCCAACCGGCGTGTCAAAGAAGCCATAACCAATAACCAAACCATCATCGAACCAAACCATAACCAATGAATATCAAACATTTCGCAATGGCTCTCTTTCTCGGAGCCGCAACAATGACTGCCAATGCCCAGTCCACCTATGAGGAGATGGAACTTCTCACAGTCAACGAGCAGGTAACGACGGTAATCACAGCCACGGAGCCGATACGCTTTGTGGATATCTCAACCGACAAGATTGCCGGAGACCAGCCCATCGACAACACAATCCGTCTCAAACCCAAAGAAGCCGGACATGAGGACGGCGAAATACTTGCCATCATCACAGTCGTAACTGAACGCTACCGTGTGCAGTACGGACTGATTTACACGACCCGCATGACCGAAGCTGTGACTGACAAGACTGTCGAACTGTCGGAGCAGACCGCATACAACAATCCTGCGGTTTCGCTATCGTCTGAGGATATGTATAGCTTCGCCCGCAAGGTATGGAACTCGCCGGCGAAATACCGTAATGTCGGATCCAAGAAGCATAAGCTCAAGATGCGTCTGAACAACATCTATGCTGTAGGCGACTATTTCTTCCTTGATTTTTCGGTTGACAACAGCACCAATATCCGCTTTGATATTGACGAACTGCGTATCAAACTCGCCGACAAGAAGGTTCATAAGGCTACCAACAGTCAGGTAATCGAGCTGAAGCCTGAAATGGTGCTGGAAAAGACCAAGTCATTCATGCACGGCTACCGTAATGTGATTGTAGTGAGGAAACTGACATTCCCCAACGACAAGGTCTTGACTATCGAACTGTCGGAGAAACAGATTTCCGGACGCAGCATCTCCATGTCGATTGACTATGAGGATGTACTCTCGGCAGATTCGTTTCATCATTCACTTTTAAGCGAGGACTGAGCCGATGAAGAAACTGTTAATGTTTGCCGTAGCCATCCTGACAATGGTTGGCACGGCGTCAGCCTCAGACAAGGACGGTCGAGTTCAGATAGGTGCCGGACTCCTTTATGAGAACGGCCTTGAACTGACCGTCGGCTATGAGAAAGAGATGTCGCACCACAATGCCTGGGAGTTTTTCGGGAATGTGTATCTCAAATGGGACAAATGTGCCGATTGCGGTCATGTCTGCCCGGATTCGTTCTGGAAGAACTACCGCACATGGAGTGTGGGAGCCGCCTACAAGCCATGTGTATTCCGTGGTCGCAACAATCATGGCAACCTTCGTTTGGGAGGCTCCATCGGCTCCGATACGCATGAGGTGATCGGAGGAATCCACGCCGGGTATGAACACAGCTATGTCATGCGTGGCAAGTGGCAGCTCTACTGGCAGGTAAAGACGGAGTTTGTTATCAACGGCCGCGACTGGTTCAAGACCGGCGTCGGCATAGGCGTAAAATTCTAACAAAAGGACAATGAGAAAATTAGTATATCTTATGCTTGCCTTCATCGGCATGGCTGTAACATCATGTGACGGACACCATCCGGAGCCTGATATGGGGATGAAAGTCGGTGATGTGCTCTGTACCGACGGTCAGATTCTTCCTATGGAAACATGGAAGAAATCGGGTAAGGAAGGAATCGGCATCGTGTTCCATGTCAACACAGATCCGGAAGTAGAGGGGCGTGGCTTTGCCGTTTATCTGAACGACCTTGAGCCGCTTGCCTTCGCCGATTCACTCGGAATAAAGCAGGGAACATCCGCTGATGCCTATGCACTTGACGGAAACCAAAACACCTATGCCCTGATGTCTCAGCGCAATGTCGGATCCCCTATAGCCGATGCTGTCTTTGATTTATGGAGATTCGGTCAGTCCGCTTATATCCCATCGGTTGCGCAGCTCCGTTTTTTAAAGGGAACTCGCAGTTCAATCAACCAAGGGATAGTGGATATCGGTGGTGAACCAATAACCGACATGCCTGACGGCTGCTGGTACTGGTCATCTACAGAGGTAGCAGGACAGGAAACAGCAAAGGCGTGGCTCTATTCGCTGTCGCAGGGAGCGATGCAGGAAACGCCTAAGACGCAAAAACACAAAGTCCGTCCCATCATAACCATATACGACTGGTAGCCTATGGCAATGGAAGAAAGCAAGGAACTGCAAGGTTCCTATAAGATTTTCAGGGCATGTATCTATGTGTCGCTGCTGCTGGAATTCTTCATGTATGCGATAGACCCCGAAGTGCTCGACCACTTCGGGGGTGTGGTAGTGGAGATTCACGACCGCATGAAAAGGTGGTTGATATATCAGGACGGCAATCTTGTTTACTCCAAGCTGGCTACGCTGATTCTTATCTGCATTACCTGTATAGGAACACGCAATAAGAAGAAGCTGGAATTTGATGCGAGGATGCAGGTCCTATATCCAATCGTGGCCGGTCTGTTCATTACGGTGCTGTCACTGTGGCTGTTCGGACACCGTATCATGCCCGTACTTCTTACCCTCCGTTTGAACATTTGGATGTATATGGTGGCGAGTGTGCTCGGCACAATACTCATCCATGTGGCTCTTGACAATATCTCCAAGTTCCTGAAAGAAGGTCTGCTCAAAGACCGCTTCAATCTTGAGAACGAGAGCTTCTCGCAATGTGAAGAGAAAGTGGAGAACAAGTATAGTGTGAATGTGCCCATGCGCTACTATTATAAGGGTAAGTTCCGCAAGGGATGGATCAACATCACCAATCCGTTCCGTGGTACATGGGTTGTCGGTACTCCCGGTTCCGGTAAGACTTTCTCCATTGTCGAACCGTTCATCCGTCAGCACTCGGCAAAGGGATTTGCGATGGTAGTTTATGACTATAAGTGGCCCACACTTGCTACTAAATTATACTACCATTACCTAAAAAATCAGCGAGAGAACCGTCTGCCGAAGGGTTGCAAATTCTCGGTAATCAACTTCGTGGATGTGGAGTACAGCCGTCGTGTCAACCCTATACAGCAGAAATATATCGGCAACCTTGCTGCGGCGTCCGAAACCGCGGAGACCTTGCTCGAGTCTTTACAGAAGGGAAAGAAAGAGGGAGGCGGAGGTTCCGACCAGTTCTTCCAGACATCTGCGGTCAACTTTCTCGCCGCCATCATCTATTTCTTCATTAACTACAAGAAACTCCCTTATGATGAGAACGGGAATCAGCTCTTTCCCAAAATGGTTGTTGACCGTGAGACCGGATTTGAGAAACCGACCGGAGAAGTGTATGCTGACGCTGCCATGACCCGGCGAGTCGAACCGGCTTATTGGCTGGGCAAGTATTCCGACATGCCCCATGTGTTATCCTTCCTGAACGAGGATTATCAGACCATCTTTGATGTCCTCAAGACCGACAACGAGGTGCTTCCGCTTCTCGGACCGTTCCAGACGGCATTGAAAAACAAGGCAATGGAACAATTGGAAGGTATGATAGGTACGCTCCGTGTCTATACCTCCCGTCTGGCGACAAAGGAATCCTATTGGATATTCCATAAAGATGGCGATGACTTCGACCTCAAGGTCAGTGACCCTGCTAATCCGTCCTATCTTCTGATAGCCAATGACCCGGAGATGGAGAGTATCATCGGAGCATTAAACGCTCTGATTCTTAACCGTCTCGTTACTCGTGTCAATACAGGACAAGGCAAGAATATCCCGGTGTCTATCATCGTCGATGAGCTACCGACGCTGTATTTCCACAAGATCGACCGTCTTATTGGTACAGCCCGAAGCAACAAGGTATCGGTCGCACTCGGTTTTCAGGAACTGCCGCAGTTGGAAGCTGACTATGGCAAGACAGGTATGCAGAAAATCATAACGACCGTCGGCAATGTTGTCAGCGGTTCAGCAAGAGCCAAGGAGACTCTTGAATGGCTGTCAAGCGACATCTTCGGCAAGGTGGTTCAGCTAAAGAAAGGAGTCACCATAGACCGTGACCGCACCTCCATCAACCTTAATGAGAATATGGATAGCCTTGTTCCGGCTTCCAAAATCTCCGACCTGCCGACCGGCTGGATCTGCGGACAGGTGGCCCGCGACTTTGTGAAAACGAAGACCGGAATGCGCGACAGCATCAATATTCAGGAAGCCGAGGAGTTCAAGACCTCGAAGTTCTACTGCAAGACCGACTTCGATATGGACGAGATTGCCAAAGAGGAAGCCGGCTACGTTCCACTTCCCAAGTTCTACTCCTTCCCCTCACGCGAAGCCCGTGAGCGTGTTCTCTACACCAACTTCCTCCGCGTCAACCAGGACATCAAAGACATGATCCGCGAAATCCAGCAATTCAAAGTGAAGAAATAATAACATCGTATTACTTAGCATCTTTACAAAACTCCAAGGAGCATAGCCATCTTGGTTGTGCTCCTTTTCTGCGTCAAATCATAAACAAGGTTAATATAATATGGCTTCAATAAAAGTAAAATTCCGACCCTCGACTGTCGCTGACCACGAGGGCTCAATCTACTATCAGATTATCCATGAGAGGAAGGTGCGACAGCTTCCGACCGATTACAAAGTTTTCCCGATTGAGTGGGATGAGAACCGCTCAATGGTAACGACCTCCCAGCAGAGTGAACGCAAATCGTTCATTCTTTCAATCCGTGAACGCATCCGTTGGGATTTGGAACGGCTGAACAAGATTGACCGCAAACTTGATGCTAACAGCTTGTCATATACCGCAGACGATGTGATTGAAGAGTTTAATCGTTATTCCACAGAATACTCGCTGTTCAACTTCATGGAGAGTATCATTGTCAAGCTGAAGCAAAACGGTAAAATCAGGACATCCGAGAACTACAAATCCACGCTCAATAGTTTTAAAAATTTCAGAAAAGATGAAGATATAATGCTAGATTGCATAACATCCGAGTTAATGGAAAGCTACGAGTCATGGCAAAAGAGCCGAGGAATCGCCCCTAATACTATATCATTCTATACACGCATCCTTCGTGCGGTCTATAACCGTGCGGTGGAAGATGACATCATCGAGAACCACAATCCTTTCCGTCATGTCTATACCGGGCATGACAAAACAGTAAAGCGAGCGCTGCCGTTGGCTGTCATCAAGAAAATTAAGACTTTAGACCTATCTCTTGTCCCGACACTTGACTATGCCCGCGATATGTTCATGATAAGTTTCTATCTCCGGGGAATGAGCTTTATCGATATGGCTTTTCTAAAAAAGACAGACCTCAAAAATGGCTACGTCACATACCGTCGCCGTAAGACAGGTCAGCAGCTCATCATAGAATGGACAAAAGAAATGCAGATGATGCTTGACAAATATCCCGAGAACAAAAGCGATTATCTTCTTCCGATAATTCGCAATAAGGAAGTTAACGAACATTGTATATACCGGAACACTGGTTACAACATAAACCGCAACCTCAAAAGCATTGCAGAAATGGTTGGAGTGAATATTCCGTTGACCCTCTATGTCGCCCGACACAGTTGGGCATCCATTGCCAAAGCCAAAGGTATCCCGATTTCCGTAATCTCCGAGGGCATGGGTCATGATAGTGAGACAACGACTCAAATCTACCTCGCCAGCCTCGACACATCTGTTGTTGACAAAGCCAATAGCCTGATTTTAAAAAGTCTCAGTTAATGTAAGGTTATGAATTGCTGACTAAAACGGCAATATCTCCAATCTATTGCGGTCTCAGTTCCAACCGGTTCTGAGGCCATGCTGTTTAGTAATCGTCCAACTCTCTTAAAAGGAGAGGCTTCCCAACATGCAAAGTTACTAAAAAATTCTAATACGCGCCCTCTATATGCCAAAAAAGATGAATTTATATAGCGATTTTAACATTTGCAATCAGCACATAAGTCTATGTTGTTTAGCAAAAGTGCCGGGCATACACTTCTAAGGCGTTAGTTTATAGCCCCTTGGAATAAATCCAAATCTCCTTTTAAGAGAGGGTTCCTCCTTAAGACCTTATTTGTATCATCGTATATGAGCGCAAATACAGTGACAAACAGTGGTTCGACAGCGACCTATGTCGTTGACGACGCCGTAGGCGTGGCAAAAAGTTACTGGTTTGTCGCTATCGTGAATCACAATTCAGAGAAATCTGCTTCCGAAAAACTCGAAAAACTGGAGATTCGCCACTATCTTCCCGTTCAAACAGAACTTAGGGTGTGGAAGAATGGGCGTAAGTCAAAGGTCGATCGAGTAGTGATTCCGTCAACAATCTTCATTTACTGTACAGAACAACAAAGAAAGGAAATTGTTGGCTTGCCGTTCATAAATCGTTTCATGACGAATAAGGCTGGAACAAGTAATGGTGTAAATAAGCCGTTAGCCATTATTCCAGACAAGCAGATTAAACAATTGAAATTTATGCTTTGCCAATCCGATACCCCTATAACTATATCGAAAAATCCATTCAATAGAGGTGATGTGGTTAGAGTTATTAGAGGAAGCCTTGCTGGTCTTGAAGGCGAAGTAATGGATTTGAGTAAAGACCGTACTGAATTAATTGTGGTAATTGACTATTTCGGGTGTGCCAAACTTGAAATTGACACAATTAATGTGGAAATAATTGAATGATTATTATGTCAATAATTTTTCATAGCATATGTTAGCCTCTTTTTTAGCAATTATAATCCTCAGCATTGCTACATTAATATTGTTTTGGCTAGATAAAAAATACGCCATAGAGAATCATTGGCGTATTCCCGAAAAAACATTAATGTTTTTGGCTGCGGCTGGAGGTTCAGCAGGAGCTTTGATTGCGATGGAGATTTTTCGTCATAAAACATCCAAGATCCCATTCCCTCAACTATTGCCTCAAATCATAGTGGTGCAGTTGGTAATATTTATAGTTATAGCAAACATATTTCTATGAAAGAATATACATTGATAGCCAACACAGGTTTACAGTTTCTGACCACAGAAGTCGATTTCAACCCTTCTGAGCCGGTGCAGGTTGGAGAAGCTCCTATCCCTACATTGTACTTCGCTGAGTATCCTTCAGGCGAGGTTAATATTAACTGCTTTGAACTTGCCTTCCCCTATCAAGGTGGTAGCTATTTAATAAGCGAACTGCGAGATCAGGGATGCGTGAAGAAAACCATGAACATTCTGGGAGATGAACAGGATATGCTTGACATTGCAGGTCAGCCTGTCATAGATTGTTCCAAAATCAATAAGAACAATCTCTTTGACATACCAAAAGGTCAGTGTTATGGAGAATATAATATCGAAGGGTCTTTTCAATTGTTTGACGAGCAGGGAAATTCCTCCACTCCTTTTGAGAAAATTTTGGGTAAGTGGATTCCAGTACCTATGTTCATGATAGATAATGGTGAAACCTTCAATGCCACGCCCACTGAGTGGTGCAGACTGAGAATAGACGAAATATCAAAGGGGAAGAAAACGAATCACTATCGCCTGACATGGGCTTTTGACACATCAAAGAATTCTGATGACTTTGAGCACATACTTCCGGAGTTTCCTCAAAACACGAAGTACTTACAATACAGTATTTGCAACAGGATTTCACAGTACATTTCTTTTTTAGATGAAAATGAATGGGTGAGTTCATATATGGCACGGCTCATTTTTGGATCAGATGTAATGCCCACATATAAAGCAGGCAAATTCATCCAAAGATGTCGACACATGGGATTTTACATATCTCTTTTTACCCAACTCAGACTCATCCAGGATGCATGTCCCACTGTTAGGCTCTTCAATGATGATTTGGCTGCCATCAATGTTGATCTTGTGCTTGATATTGGCAATTCCCGCACGTGTGGAGTTATTTATGAGAATCATGACTTAACGAAGGGAACTCTTCTTTCTCTTACAGATATTCAGGAGCCATGGAGAATTTATCCGGGTTCTTTCGATATGCGTTTGGCCTTTCACCGAGCAGAATTTGGAGAGGATAATATGGGTATCCGTGGAGTGTTCGGTTGGAGAAGTTTTGTCCGCATTGGAGAAGAAGCCCACCGACTTATATCTAGTGAACAAAAACACAACGGACAAAGTGCACGTCTTACCCATCACTCCAGTCCCAAAAGATATCTTTGGGATTCTGAACCATATAGTGCAAGATGGGAATTTCTTCTAACAAATAGTGAACCAATAGCACCACAACGCGATTCTGTATATGTAAAGTTCCTAAGTGAACAGTTTAAGGTTGATGGATCATTCCGTATGCCCGAAGATTCTCTTGGAGACATTCAGAATGAGGGAAGCTCTTTCTCTCGCCGTTCCTTGATGACCATGGTGATGATTGAGGTCCTTCAGCAAGCAATGATGCAAATCAATTCCTATAATTACCGTGATATTGAGACCGGACGTGGTAATGAGGATCGGAAGCGAATAATTGAAAATATCATTATTACGTGTCCTACTGCTATGTCGCAGGAGGAACAAATAATTTTGCGTCGATGTGCTCACGATGCAATGATTGCCATAAAACGAAGTGCTGATCCAGAGGTTCTTTATACGGATTATGTTCCCTCGGAATGGGAAAATCAAGTGTCTGTGATTCCTTCTGAAGCGGATCTTCGTATTACAAAACAGGAAATGTTTGGACAAAGGGTGGAATGGGGATTTGATGAAGCTACTTGTTGCCAGATGGTATTTCTTTACAGCGAAATTGTCAATAGATATCATGGTGATTGTAAAAAAATGATTGAATCGAAGGGTCATGTTCGTCCTGAATTCGCCAATGACGGCAATGACAGTTATGATAAGAGTTGTCTGACAATCGGTTCAATTGACATTGGTGCAGGGACTACAGACTTGATGATATGTTCTTATCAATATGATCAGCAAGGCACGAGCTGTACATTAACACCGGTGCCACTCTTTTGGGATAGCTTTAACCTTGCGGGTGATGACTTACTGCGGGAAATCGTACTGCGAGTCGTTCTTCGTGATTCTTCGTCAATAGGCAAACCTGTCCCAGGTGTGGGTAGCATTTATAATGCTGTACTGTGTAATCTGGCAGGATCTCGCCTTAATAGTCTTTCTGATGAAGAACTAGAAAGCCTATCAGAACAGGCAAAGTCCAAAGTAGTAGGATTTTTCAGCAGTGATGCCCCCGCATTATCGGCGCTTGACCGAATCATGCGAAATGACTTCAATGTTCAGATATCCGTGCCAATCGCTCAAAAGATGATGGATATGATGAAAAACCTTGAGGTGGCCAGGGATGTAACTTACGACGAAATTTTTGCCAGTAATCCTCCCTCGCCTCATCTTCTCGAATATTTTGAACAACGTTTTGGATTCCCAATCCAGAATTTGAGCTGGAGTTATTCGCCTGAAATCATCACTGAGTGCATCCGTAGTAGAATAGAGCCGTTGCTCAAACAGTTGTCAATCATACTTTATTCCTATCAAGTTGATGTCGTGCTTTTGGCTGGAAGACCGACCTCTCTTGAAGCTATCACCGACATGCTTTTGGAATTTTTCCCGGTATCACCAGATCGGTTGATTCGTCTTCTTCCTAGAAACGATAATGTGCTCAACAGTCAGAAAAAATGGAACTGCTATAAGGTGGGACGATGGTTCCCGTCGAGCGATTCAATGGGGTATTTCCGAGATTTAAAACCTGTTGTCGCTGTAGGAGCAATTGTGGCCTACAAGGGAGAGCATGGCTATCTTCCGAATTTTCATTTGGATATGAGTAAAATGCGTAAACGTATGACATCAACGGCTAATTATATAGGCAGTATCGATTATACCAATGATCGCATTCACAACGCAGATGTTATGTTGACACCAGAACAGAACACATTCAGTTTCAAGTGTGCACTTAACGGTCGCCCATATTATCTTGGTTGCAAACAACTCAACACCGAATACTATCAGTCACGACCGCTCTACGTTGTTAAGGTTAAGGCAGGAGTGTCAACCGAGGGATATGATTTAAGTAGAGTTAGAGTTACCATAAATCGTGTATTCTCTCAAAATAAAGAGTTGTTGACACTCCAAAACGCTATTGATAAAAATAATCAACCTATAACTGATTTACTTGAATTGTCAATTCAGTCACTTGTACTTCCCGATTGTAACGGTTCGACTAGTGGTTACTGGTTAGATAACGGAGCTTTCTCGTTTAATTAAAAACACTTGGTTAAAATGATAACAAAAAGAAACATTCAGAATTTGCGAGACGCAATCGACCAAGTGTCGGAGATGATTGATTGGACTAACGCTAACATTCAGTCAGGAAAGCGGCTTGCCTTGGTTAAGGATTTAGCGATGGGACGTCGCAAGATGAAGCGCATCTATAATGCTATGGTTGATAACCCATCGATAGCTGCCTATGGTGAAAGTCAACAAGGTAAGTCGTATATCATCACCAGTTTATTAGGAACCAGGGACGGACTACTTATGGTTCCTGATGATGATGGTAATATGATTGACTTCCGTAATAAGTGTAACTACGTTACAAACAGTCAAGAAAGTACCGGGGTTGTGACTCGCTTTACCTCTTCTAACTTTTTTAAGGATAAGCGTTATCCAGTGATGTTGAAACTCTTTTCGGTTTCAGATTTTGTCACCCTTTTAGCAGACAGCTATATGAAAGACATTACAGGTTATGCGCCATATAGCGAAAGTGATTTGAAGGGAATAGCAGTTCACATGGTTGAACAGTATAGCAATTGTCCTAATATAAAAGACAGTATATTATCCGAAGACGATATATTGGATATCGAGGAATATCTTTCCAAAAACCTTCCAGTCACGACCAATGTGTACGTAAATTCGGGCTACTTTGATTCTTTGCGATCAATTATACGGAAAGTGCCTATGGAAGAATGGGTAAATGTATTCTCTCATCTTTGGGTAAACGACAAGACATTTAAGGCTCTGTTCTCTTTGTTTATTGAAGCTCTTGACGAGGTGGATTTTTCTGAAAAAGTATCTATCTCCATAAAACCTGTGCTAAATGACAACAATGACGGGGCTTCTACTCTTATGTGCGTTGATGTCCTCAATTTGGTACGAGAGCCTATTGAATTAATGGTCAACGCCGGCAACGCTTATGACTCATTGCGCAAAGGAGTTCAAACTGAAGTTCTTTTGCCTTCAGGGAAAATTACATCTGTCAATAAAGGTATTTTGAGTGCAATGACCGCGGAAGCCATATATCATATAGACAGGAATGTCCTTGAAGATGAAGCATCATTCAATCTGAATCACATACGATCATCGGCCAATCGGTCTTCTGAAGATAACAAGCAGATGCTTTTGGATGCCGGATTCGGGCAAACATTCAAAAAAAGTTTTTTGGAAGGAATCGATTTGCTTGACTTCCCCGGAGCCAGAGGGCGAGATCTCGGTTATCCTCCTAGTGATATTCTGAAGCAGATTGTGAAACTCATATTGCGATGCAAGGTAAGCTATCTTTTTAAAAAGTACAGTGAGGAATATAAGTTGAGTATTCTGATGTTTTGTCACACCCATCAGAATTCAACACCCAATCTTGTGGCTCCGATTCTTAACGAATGGGTCGGCACATATATAGGCAAGACGTCATCAGAACGCAAAGTAAATCTTGAGAATTACGACATCCCACCACTCTTCCTTGTTTCGACATTTTATAACAAGGATTTGATAATAAAAGAGCCAATCGACATTCAGACATGGAAAAGGAGACTTGGTTCTGTATGGTATTCCGAAGTAATTGATCACGAAACAAACAAATGGTTCGACGAATGGCTTCCAGGCAAGAGATTCGATAACACATTTCTCCTTCGTGATTACTATTTCAGTAGTGACGTTGATGATGGCAATAGGCTATTCCATGGTTGGCCGGGGCCGGAAGAGGAGGAGCTTAAACCCGAAGAACGTGCAAAACTGAAGGAAATATTCCTTCATGACGAGCATGTTAAAATCTTTTTCAGCAATCCTGAGATTGCTTGGAATGCAGCTTCCACTGTCGGGAATGATGGATCGTACTATATGCTGAAGCGCCTTGCTTCGGCCAGTGACAAGGCGGCAAAAGCACGTGAATTAAAATTCAACAACGAACTTTTTGAGATCGCTAGAAAGATTCAGGACAAGATTAAGGCAGAATATCACGACGAGACTGAAGCTGAACTTCTTGAACAGAATATCCGTACAGGTAAGCGGTTCCAATTCTCACTTCTAAGTATCTTTGAGGAGAAGCCTGATTTTTTTGGTAGGCTCATTCAATACCTGCAAGTAAATAGTGGTTATGTAGCCGACTTTTTCGGGAAGAATATTCACGGTTCGATAATAATTGACAAGACTAAAATCAAGAAATACGAAACGCTAATCCGTACAGTTGAAGAGGCGGGATATCACTTTAATCCTGGAGACACGAAAGACGCTGTTGCATATAATATGAATATTCTCAAGGATGTATTCGGAATAACCGGGGTCAATGATTCTCTGCTCAACGGAATTGATCTTAAATTACTCTTTACATCCACATACAAGAGGAAATGTTCTCCAAGTATAGTGTTAGCAGAAGAATTTGTAACGCATTGGGGAGAAAACCTCATGAAGCAAGAGAATAGTATTGCATTCACTACCGCAGGTTTTGATACCGTAATTTTCTCAGACTTTGTTGAGAATGTGGTTAAAATGATGAAGAAGGTCGACTTGGCTCAACATATAGCCAATGCTATAAAAGAATATGTAGATTATTCTGCAGCTATCGCGCCTGAAAACGAAGAGATGATAGCCGACATTGCTGCAAGCGTTTACAATGACTTTGTAATGGATATGGGATACTCACTTCTAAGTGAGTCCGACAGAGAGCGTGTTCAAGCCAATTCCACGAAATTCAATCTTCCGCAGATTGTCACTGATGAAATGTTCTATCAACCAATCAACAACGACGAGGAACAGTTGCGTTATCTTTTCTCGCAACTTGAGATGCTTAATGAAGGTGAAGGAGGACAACTCACCAAGTTACCCACTTTTGTCAACATGCGTCGATGGCTAGCATTCGTCATTACTTCTTTTGCGGTAGCTTATAATGCAGCTGACTATAATAAGGAGGCCAACAAGCAACTGGGAAATCTCTTGGATCAATTTAATAAGAGTCGTGAGATTATTAAAGAAAATTTACCGGCTTCTTATATAACCTCAATAGAGATTTAAATGGCAAAGAATGACAATAATATGGGTTCAGGATTCTTTTGGACAGTGACTCTCGGTTTGTGTCTATTTGCTGTAATCATGGCTGTTCTTATGGGATTATTTGGCAACCACGACTACAAGAATATCCTTTCGGGAAATAATTTTGACCCGACCGACCCGGCTCTTCCATATCCTTATAATCCCAATGATCCAACAGAAGGTGGTCGGTATCCGGACCCTCAACATCCCGTTGGACCCATTGTCCCTCTTCCTCCCGGACAAGGTGGGGGAACTATATACCCAATTAATCCGAGCGAGATTATTGTTGACCCGAGTGACTCTCTTATTACGATTGTTAAAAACCGTATCAATGTATTACTTGAGAAGGAAAATGAAAACACAGGGAAAGACTTCATGACGGAATTCAAAAGGCTTTATCCGGATGATGACTATGCCTTCATATATTTCGACACTCTTTCCTATCGTATGCAGATGAGAATACCCGAAATCAAACGTCAATTCTTGAAGGACAGTCTCAATGCTCAGATGCCTAAATTCAATTTCCTTCTATTTGACGAGGAAGTTTTCGGATTGTCATACCAGCCTAGCGACCCTGGATTCAAAGACCGAAATAAATCATGGTATTTTGATGCTATCAAGGCTTTGCAAGCATGGGATACGTCAAAAGGGGATTCAAATGTGATTGTAGCGGTAGTTGATAATGGTTTCGACCTCAACCATCCAGAGTTTAGAGGTAAAATTGTCAAACCGATAAATATTCCTGAGAGAAATTCTCACGTTTTCCCTATCATAGAACGAGACGGGAGTGATCATGGCACCCACGTAGCTGCTACAGCAATCGGCCTCGCCGACAACAGTACAGGTGTCAGCGGGATTGCCCCAGGGTGTAAATTCATGCCCGTACAGGTGGCAACTGCTGACGGATCTATGTTAAGTACCTCCGTTATTGATGGTATACTATATGCCATATACAACGGTGCATCTGTTATAAATGTCTCATTAGGTCCCGATGTGCCTGATTGGTTCAAGGTAATGCCTGTAGCAAATCAGCAGAATTATATATCACATCAAGACCAGCGATTATCCAAGGTATGGGAGCGCATATATGAGATTGCAGACAAGCATGGATGTACTATTGTGGTTGCTGCCGGCAATGAAAATGTACTCTCTGGGTATTCATCTAAGGCAAGGAATGATAAAGTGGTAGTAGTGTCGGCAGTCGACCAAAGGTTAAAGAAAGCTAACTTTAGTAATTTTGGTGAGTTTCCAGGATGGCCTACAAATTATAGCACCATTTCGGCCCCGGGTGTAGATATATACAATGCGGTTAACCGCAATAACTATACATCACTGCAAGGCACAAGTATGGCATCCCCAATTGTAGCAGGAAGTATAGCTCTTCTTAAAAGTGTTAACCCCAAATTAACTACAAGTGATGTAATACAAGTACTAAGGCAGACTGGTAAAAAACTATCCGATCCGATAGGACCCATGATTCAAATTGACAAGGCTGTAAACCTTGCCAAGCAATGGAAACCAAGCAATAACAACAACTCAAAAAAATAGTAAGAAAGCAATGAGAAGAAAAGATTGGATATCGATTATCGCTCTACTTCTGATTATCGCCATAGCGTCGTTAGGCGAATTTATAAGCGCAAATGGCAACCTGGCCATCACAATAGGCAATCTATGGTATTTCATCCCAATGATTATACTATTAGTATGTGCTGTGCTTATGGGTCGGCGCAAAGGAAATCACACCAAACTATTCAAGTGGCTAAGCTGTACAAGCTACTGCTTGAGCCTGATTTTTCTCTTTTGTTCGATAGATAGTTTCATGCACTTCTTCAACGTTCAGGACTCCTCAAAGAAAGAAATGTTAATAAATAATACAGGCTTGATAATTTCTGATATTTCGAATATGCATCAGGCGTATAAGGAAGGCGTGGATAAACGCCGTCAGGATTATCAACATGAGTTACGTATTGCCATCGAGACAAAAAATATAACGATGCTCAACAATGTTGCTCCATTGCAATCAAGATGGACTCCGAAAGATGCAAAAAAATATGCTGATGATTGGGCCGGAAAGACTATGCTCCCTACTTACATAGCATACAAAAAGTCTCTTGACTCTATTTCTCCTATTATAGACAAAGCAATTATTAGAGATTTCAACATCTTTACTGCTGGAGGAAAATTCGCCTCTCTTCAAACTCTTTATAACCTTCACAAAAGTCAATTATCGGAGAAATACAGTACTCTCAATAAAATTGAAGAGGATAAGGGCTTAAATCATGAATTGGCGTATTCCAACAATGAAAATAAATGGAAGGACTCCCATCGTATATTTGAGACTAAAGAATTCAGTTTTGCGGGCTTCTTTGTTTTCATCATACTTGCTTTATTTACGAGTTTCACATTCCTGTGCATTAAGGATGAGTCGATTCGCAAGCCAAAGATGAGGACAAATGTTCAGGATGTATATGCAGCCGGACATAGATTATAAATGATAAAGACGAAACAAATGGACAACATACAATATCCGGAAAGACAAATCATTGCTGTGTTGAATAATCCCAATGATTATCCCCCCAAGCTTGTTGCAAAGATGATTGAGGCTGGTTGCTTCAAAATCAACCAATTGACAACAATTACTGATGATCAAAAGAAGAAAGTTAACCGCGCTCTTCTTATTGGGAAAGAAGACGAATACTTTAACAAGTGCATGATGAATGATGCCACTGTTGAGGATTGTCAATTTTTCATTGACAACTTTCCCACATCAACCAGGATGGCGGAAATTAGAAATCGCAAAGACGAAATCGAACTTGCCCAAAGGGAAAGAGAAGAAGAAATAAGAACAGAACGTGAAGCGTTTGATGATTTGACATCAAAAATTCACGGTCATAGTTGTGGTTACGTTGAAAAGAAATATCTAATTTCGACTTTCAGTGTCAATTATCCATTCTCTCGATTTGCGAAGGAACTTGAAAATCTAAAATCGGAAGTCGAAACACAAGAGCAAGAGCGTAAAATTCAAGAAGAAGAACGAAAAAAAAATCAGGAGGCAGAAGATGCGTGGCAGATACTTCTCGCTCAATTGGCATCAAATAAACCCATTGCAGAGAAACGTCATGCTATCGATGCTTATGAGCGCAAATATTCACTCCATAGCCATGAGGTTCCTGCCAAACGACAGGAACTTACAGACCAAGAGGATGACGCCGAGTGGCAACATGTATTGTTGATTCTTGCTCAGGATATTTCCCCGGAACAAAAGTTGGGAGCGCTAAATAATTACAAACTGCGTTATTCAAAACACGCCAATGATATTCCAGACAAAGTCAAGGAAGTGGAAAGAGAACGCAATATCATGCCTGAGATAAGGGGTGTGTTAGGTAATTCAGCTGCTACAGTGAATGATTTTATGTCTCTGATTGCAAAATATCCAACTAAGAAGGAGTTTATCCGAGAGTACATGTTGGGTGACATGAAAGTCAATCCAAGTCGATATACTCGTGAAGGTATGTATTATCTCATGAATGGTAAGTATGATGGCGAAATCACTTATGAGCCGCTTTTCAGCGTGGGGGATCTACAGAATGCAAACGTAGCAACCTACGAAATTCTTAATCATATCAATACTCATCCGACAGACAATGATGATCGCAATCAACTTGAGAATTCATTGTTGCCTGAAAATAACTTCAAGTCGGCTACAAACAATACCGATGTGTATTTCTTTGGTGTCCCGGGATCTGGCAAGTCGACCGTTCTCGCTGGTCTATTCAAATTGGGACTATCTGGGAATCTCCGTCTGTCTCTCCCAGCACATGGAGACCATATAGGATATGCCTATGCTAGTATCTTACAAAACTATCTTGAGAAAAATGTATTTCCCCAGGCTACTAAAACACGTTTTGTTTTACGACAAGATTTGGTGCCTGTTGATAATGGAGGGTTCTAATCCTTTCAACAATCTAGACGATACCGATGGAATTAATGCGGAGGTGCAGTCTGATGAAGAGCTTATAGGAACCGAGGTAAGCGATAAATTCATACAGATTATTGATGGCATACTTCAGGAAAACCCCGGAAAAGAGAATGAAGAAGACCACAGAATCAGCATAATTGAGATGCCGGGAGAGCGTACTCTTGACTTTGCAGCTTCCAACATCCGAAATCCAGAAGAAATGGATAAACTCCTCGGCAAAGGAGCACGCGAACTTTTCATGAATGAAAATCGCAAACTTTTCTTCATCGTTATCGATCCAAAACCACAGAAATCATATAAGGTCAATCTTAATGGCGTTGAATGTCCAATGACTCAAGCTCAGGCCTTGGAAGCAGTTGTAGAGTTTATTGGCAGTGTGCCTGGTCTACTTGAGAAGATAGACTCAATGCATATAATCCTATCAAAGAGCGACCTTCTGAGTAATCCTAATAGCATTGACGTGATTCAACGTGACGTAATTGATCGTGGTTATGAAGGACTCGTACAAGATATAAGAGGACTTTGCAATCCATCAAGGAGCAATATCAACGTTCAGTGTGGCCACTCGCCCCATTTATTCACATTCAGCCTTGGAAAGGTGTATCCGGGTCATATGATAAAATACGATAAGACCGATGCGGAGAAGATACTTCGTGTAATAGCCGCTAATACTTATAGTACCAGACGCAATCCCACCAAATTGGCTTCATTCATCGACTGGATGAATAAATGACAACATTTTATACATCAACCATTTGCAACCTCATCATAGAATCAATCGAGTACATATGAATTTTGAAATAAGGATATTCGCTAATCCTGCAGGATTTGAGGAAATGCGCCTCAATATGGCTGGAAGATATTCTCTTTTCTCCCAAGATGTAGTATTAAGACGCAATTTTGATGGAGAAAGAGGTCAATTACCGAATGGTACATTTTCTGTGTACTATACCCCGGATGCATATATAATAACCTATCATTTCCTACTATCTTCGGACGCACAATTCCGTGATCGGGAAGCTCATATCGCTGTGGCTATTCAGCGAGGCTTCAAAATGCTTGAGCCAACAGAGACCTTTCAAGAATTGGCAAATGAGTTTGCCAGAATAGCTATTGAATTTAAGTCATCGGCTGCTGATAAGATTTACAATAATTCTGAAAAGTTTTATAATATTGTATCTGCAAGAATTGTTGAGGATCCAACGCAATTCAAATTCAATGTCTCATATTCTATAGCTAAACGTGCGATTATTGCAGTCGAATCACCAAAAGAAAGGGACATAATCCTTAGCGATCCATTCAGAAAAGAGCTAAAGGACATCGATATCCTATTTATCATTAATTATGAAGATGGACCGAAGGTCCGTCATCTCACTTCAACTGGATATAAACCGATTTCAAACATTAAATTTAGTGATTCGAGATCTTTCATCCTTGTATATCCTGATGGACATAGAGTGGAGTTTACGGACATGGACCAAGTACTTCCAGAATACACCATTCATCGCCAATACGAAAAACCTCTAACTTTTATAGGGTCTGTAGGTTCAAATATGGAAAAGTGGAAAATCACAGTTTCCGGAGACAGGTCAGAGTATAAAATTGGTCTGCAACCAGAAAAAGAGAGAATGGAATATAAGGTTGTGGCCTTAGATCAAAACAGACGTGAACTTAGACCTTCCCTTATATCGGTACGAATCGGACAATTTAGAGAGGGTCAATGGATCTTAGAGGGTGATGAAATCACAAAGAAGAACGAAAAAAATATATTTACCGTTGCTGGCTACAGCATCAGTTCTCCCGTAAAGTGGGCAGATGAGGCTACTTTATATATCTATGCAAGCAAAATATATCCTTACGATTTTTCGGAACTGTTCAAATTTCTGAATGATTCTGCTTGTCAGGACTTTGTGACATTACACAGTAAGACTACAAGAGAATCTTGGACAATCAATAAGGTTAAATTTAATTGGGATATTCCATATTCTGAAGTACGTGTACGTGTTCCTGAAACAACAACTACTGAGGAAACATATTTAGAATTTGATTCTTATGGTAGAATCTCATTAAGTGCGTTAAAGAAAAAGAAAACAGGAGAAATCAAGGTGATATTTGGCCCCCATTTCCCTATTGAACTAAAAAAGAAATTAGACCAATATGAAGAGGTGGGTAAAATTGTATATGAATACAATATTCCGAGGTCTAAAAGGCTCTTAAAAAAGGAGATTAGAATATCATCATATCCCATTGTTATATCCGATCTTCCTCTTCTTCCAGTACACGTAGAGGTAGATATAGAAGGATATAAGATGTTTCAGGATGAAGTAAACCTCAAAAATAATCCTAATGGGGATGTTTTATGCAATCTTATACCTACATCTGCCACTCGTATAAAAAGATACTGCAAGAAATATCTTCCAACATTTATGGTAGGTATTATTTGGGGTATTCTTCTAGGCTTTTTGATTGCCAATAAGTGGAGCAACTATCTTCCATTCAGTCAGGATAAGTCAGACCAAATATATGCATTAACTAAAGATAATTCAGAACTATCCGAAAAAAACAGGAAACTGATGAATGAAATCGAGGCTTTGAATAAACAACTCCGAGAAGTCCATGATGATAAAGCCGATGATAAATCAGGTGAAAGAAAATCTGCCAATGTTGAGGTTGTTGCAACCAATTTAACGGGAACGCAGAGTCAATCGATAGAAAAACTGCATGGTAAAGAATTCACTTTGGCTGATGTTAACAATGCCAGCACAACTCTTGCGGGAACGGGTCAAGAAGCTCTTATAAAAGATGCCGCAGCATGTTTGGAGATACTCAAGTTGAATCCAGCTGGGAGAGCGGAATTGTTAACAAAAGGGACCACTGCCTATAATTTGCATTATAAGCATTTAAAACATCATAAAGCTATAATGGATCAAATAATTAATTCTGAAACATATAGGTCTACAACGAAATCCTTTAATACAATAAAGGAGGCGGAGGAATACATTAAAAATAACTAATAAGATGCGTTCAACCTTTTTTTTCAATATCATTGTTCTTCTCGTGTTATCAAGTTGCGGGAATGGAAGCAGTAGCTCAGACGACTCTACTACAATCACAATTATGCCACCCGTTTTGATAACAATTACGGATGGAGATGAACTGGCAGATGCTATTGAGGAAATTACCTCCAATAACAATTTTTGGACGCAGGAGAGATATGATACATTGCGTACAAAGATTAATAGTCTTTGCGCTGCAGGTGTAATTGAATCGGCAGAAGCTCCTACAGAGAACCTTTATGTCCTGTCGGTGAGTTGTCTTAACAATCGAGTTGATGAGGAGTTCAAGAAGCCTCGATATGCCAACTACTCCCAACTAAAAAGCGATTTATCATTCTTGAAAAAGGATAATGCGTTTCTATATGATATGGGAGTAACTGGAGAAAAGCCGGATCATATTCTTGAAAAATTGGAGGACATATTTAGTAACTATGATGCGGTGCTTAGTTTGTCAAAATCTACATTTGTCCAGCATCCTGTATTCATGCGTGCATACACCATGGATTATCAACCGACAAAAAATAAAATAGAATCAAACAAGTACTACACAACCTACTTTTCCAACAACAGTGAAATTACAGGAAGTGTGAAGGAGTTCCCGTCAAGATTGACAACCTCGAAGAAGAACTACTACACAGGACTAGAAAAACTTATCGAAGAGAAGATTGTCAACGATAAGATGAGCGAAACAGAATGTTATCAGGTAGTAGCTGATTTCCAAAAAATGACGAAAAACAATAATCAGGAAGCGACTTTCGAGAAACTCAATCAGTTTGTAACTGATTATATCAAGCAATTAAACTCTTCAGATAATGAATCTTCTTCAATCTAAGATATTGACAGTTTTTTTATTGACCACAATATTAGCATCTGCACAAGTGCCAACACCCAATGAACTATGGGATGGTCTCACCATGGCTGCCAATGCAGATATATACACATATCGCATCGGACAACGCGAGAAAAATAGAAATTCGATTACTGATAGTATTACGAATCAACTCTCCAATCTCCAAAAGGTTTTTGACAGGCCATATTCTTATGATGCGGTAAATCGTACTCTTGAATCAGTTGAAGTCCTTATTTCAAATCCGAATATTACACCCGATCAAGCCCAAAAGGCTGAACGACTCTATTATGGTTGTAACAATTATGAGACTGTTGCCCACACTTTATATACTAGTCTGACTCTTGAGTCAAACAATAACGCCTTCAAACGAATTGGGAAACTTCTTGGAATGCCTGATATAGCACCGATATATGTTGAATGGATGTCTCAGGACATACAAACAGCCCTCAAGGAACAAGGATTTTTTGAAATGATTATTGATAATGATTATTCATATCTTAACGAAAAGATTCGTTATGTGAAGGAGAATTTGACTTCGCTCGCCGAAAATTCTGACGGCGACGCGGAGCAATTAATCAGTCAACTACGTTCCGCCCTCAATACAGTAAATGAAATTAGTGCTGATTTCCCAATAGTTAAAATTCTCTTAGATCAAGAATTTAAAACTGAAGAAAAATGAGACACAAAGTACTAACATTTTTACTCATAACATCTGGGATGCTTTGTTGGGCGCAGAATGGAGCAAACAAATTAACTCTGAGACTGAAACATCTTCCGACCGATGCTCCAACTCTAGAATTGTCTAAATTTGTCACCAATCTAATGGAACGTGACAATAATCCGCTAAATTATTTGCCTATATTAAACCAGTTGGATTCCTTAACCACATTATTGACTCCTTATGAGAATCTGAATTCCATCGGATTGGGCAAGTTTACTACTGATCTCCATACTCTGTCTGAGGCTATAGAAATTCTTCAACAGCCTTATGACGGAAACCGCATCGATGCTGTTATCGATAGCATTGATAACTTGACATTTTACACTGAATCGCAGATGTTAAATCAGCAAGTTGATTCGGTATTCAAATCGGTTAAGCAGTATTATGGAATAACGACTAACCTTCAGGAGTTGCTTAGCGATGTGATTGCTGGTCAAGAGCGCTATATAGTAGCTGCTACCGATGAAGAGAAAACTGAAATTCTTAAGGAAATTGACGAAAATATTATGTTTGATTTGCGCAACGAGCGCATCTCACGGATTCCTTTTATGAAGTCGCAGCTTGACACGGTGTTTCAGTCATGTCCTCGCGACGAAACCGGAAAACTACTGCCTGAGTCTTTCGATGTTGAACGACTTCGAAGATTATATGAATCTAACGAACAAGCTCGAAGTACCAAAGTAAGGGAAGATAGTTCAACGGGCAAATTCAAGAAGAAAAAGAAATAATGCCCACTTCATCTCATAAATATGAGCTCGTGTTTCCAGACGGACACGTTATTCGGTTTGCCGATTTCAACGAATCGGTAAATTATATTGCGTGTAAACCGTTCCACAAGCCATTGTCTTTCCATGGGCGGATTGTTGATAATCTTGCTTCATGGAAAATTGTCGTTTCTCCCGACAGGGCAACATATAGAATAGGCATTCATTTTGAGAAGGAAATCAAAATGATACCTGTTGAAGTTGTCGCAGGCAAACTGCCACAATTTGAGGAATTGCCATCTTTGGTATTCCCTTTTGGCTCATATTTCCCCAATCCAGGCGTTTGGAAAGTAGAAGGTACAGAAATCGTTAAGCTTAAAGCTCCTATAGAAATAAGGATTGCAAATAATAATAATTTTGCTGTAAAGTCTTCTATTTATAATGGAGAGAGATTACGGATCGAACTCTCACCTCTTTTTAGGTATGATACCACAGATTTATTAAGCAATTTATCTAAACGCTTTAATCATGATGTGGAATTAACATTATCCGAACGAAAAACCGGTAAGTCAATTGCTATATTTAAATCCAATCTCAAGGTTTTATTTCTACCATATAACTACAATGAAGTAGTTCTTCTTATCCCTGGCACAGAATATACTATGGCATCGAAAGCCAAATTCTCGCCAGAAGGTAAAATCTATCCTTACGAAATTAAGGATAAGCCTTGTTGCGAGATAATTGTCAAGATTGATACCAGCGAGAATCCCGATTTAAAGTTACGTCTTGACAAGGGAAAAGATGTTGGTATAATCAAATGGGATATTGTAAAAGAAAACAGAAAGAAGGAAAAAAGCTCTCGTATAACTGGGAAGATTATTGAAATTAAGGCACTTCCGGAATCCATTATTTCTATTCAGGTCAGACTTGATGGATATAAGCCAATATCCGAGACTATCACTAAATACAGTGACACGCAGATTCCCAAGATAGTCACTGTCATACCTGAACTGAAATTGAACAAAAGAATATTCCTTGTCTTGAAAGAATATGTCCAATATATAATAACTGGCATCGTATGTCTTATTGCTGGTTTTATAATTGGGCGACAAACACACACAAATCCCATTGAAAAACAAGATGTTACTATTACTAATACATCGATAGAAACTGATAAATTAACGAATAAATCAGATTTAATCACGGAGGACATTGATACTTGTGTGTCAGTATCTGAAATAGTAGAATTGCCAAAAGAAGATAATAGGAATAATTCCCAATTAGCTGGGTATCAACAGAACCTAATTCGAAACCTTAAGGGTACAAAATTCACTCGTAAAGACGTAGATAGAGCACGAAAAGAACTTCGTGGAGTTGGATATGATGATTTAATCTCGGATGCTGAAGCATGTCTTAGGATTATTAATCTCAGAAACTCTTTAAAGGAAGAACTCATGTATCCCCGGTCTTCAACCTACGACCTGACAATCGGTAAATTAAATCATCATAAGGACATAATGATGAAAATAATCCATTCGAGTGAATATTTAGCGATATCTCGTACTGATTTCAATTCTATAGAAGAGATTTGTAAATATATAGATAAAATGGCTGACCGAGAAATGAAATCCAAAACCTCACAAGACGTGCAATCGTCAACAAAAGTCAATAAATCCTTTAGAAAAATTTGAGTTAGAATATTGTCTAATATGAAAAAAATAGTTGTACTAGCAGTAATTATTCCCCTTCTATGCTCTTGCGGGAGAAAAGGAACTCCGTTGAATGCGAATGAACTGGAGCAGAAACTTGGCTCATCTGTGGTGCTCGTGAAAAACGAATACTATTACACAGTCGATTTAGGCGAATTAACAATCTACTTCACCGGTATTGACGAGGATGGGGACATGGCAAACGTTGAAACGAACATTAATGATGTGAAGCCGGCTATATGCTATGGAACTGGCTTTTTCATATCTGACGATGGTAAAATCGCAACCAATAGCCATGTGACGGGTCCGCAAGTAGATGAAAAATCTGTAAAAAACAATCTGTCCTCTCTCATGGGTGTGCTGGTTGGACTTTATAGCGAGGAGGTAAACAAATTGTCGGATCAAATCAATGAATTGCACAACTACTGGCTCCGGGTTCCGTCTGGAAGCGACTTGGAGGCATCAATTGAAGATAAACGAGCGGAAATAAAGAAGGAACGCGATGAAGACCAAACGATTCTTGACCAACTGCGCATGATTAATACTTCAAATGTCAATATCTCTATACATAGTCGGATAGGTGTTGCCCCAAATAACACTCATATCACCTCTACAAGTGACTTCACTGACTGCGTGTTGATTAAAGATGATTCCGAGTATGATTTGGCTGTACTCCAGTTAAAAAACAAACGATTGCCCGAAGGATGTAATTATATAGATGTCGAGCGCTATGAGGAAAAGCATGAACTTGCGCCTTTCAATGCAGATGGAGAATATATTGACGTGGATATGCCTCAATTGGGAGAGCAGTTGTATTTGCTTGGTTTTAATCTCGGACCCGCTTTGGCAATCACTGAACAAGGAATCATGGCACAAATCACGGAAGGGACTATTAGTCAGAATACTGACGATGTTAAGGTAATGTACACAATCCCTGCCCTTCATGGATCAAGCGGATCACCCGTAGTTGACAAGTATGGGAATCTTATCTGTATTAATTTTGCAGGTCTTGATATAACTCAAAATTTCAATTACGGAGTAAAAGCAAAACATCTCCGTAATCTTATTAGTAAGTAGACTGGTGTGAAATATTAAATTCCCAAGACAATATATGGCAAAAAAAATAAAACATGCGAGTAAAGGGGAGATAGTATTCCTGAGCAAGGGTAGTTATGAGCAGCTTCATACTTCTATTCTTCAGACGCTCGGGAAAAATGCTCCTTTCGCACCGGTGAGAATCTCAACCACGGCTGTGGTCTGGGAAAATAATACTAAATACGACTTCAAGAGTATAAGTGATGCGCCGGAGGATATCCGAGGGCAACTCATGTTTCTTTTTGAACAGCAGTCTAAAGCATGGACAAGTGCGCTGAAAAAACAGCATTTAGAGTACGTTCTCACTATTCCTGACCCTTCATATATATTTTACACTGTCGATAAGGATAATGATGACAATGTACTCAACAATAAATACCGCTTTTTGATAACAGGATGGGCTTGTAGTTTCAACAAATCATCAGATTCTGGTTCTGATGGATTGGAAAAAGAAATTATTGAAGCGAGGGAAAAACACCAAAATGTGATTGTTGAAATGATTGACGGCAATGGAAAATCTATAGCCGACAGTCAATTCACTTATAATTTCAACAACTCAGTAATTAAGGATATAATTACTGATGCAAACGGCCGATATGAACAGGGCATCTGTTTGGTAGGTTCGGAGTACAAATTCCGATATAAACTTACCGGTCAAGAAAAGGTGTTGAAGGTGAAAAAAAACATTGAAGTGTACACATTGAGATTTGCACCAACAACAACAATAAATATATCTATTGTTGACCAGTTCAACAATCCTATGTCATCAATCAAGTCCGATATTAAATATGGATCCATACATCTTTCAAAACTAACAGATGGATATGGACGTATAAGAATAAGCGATCTACTTTATGATGACTTGTCAATGCGAGTTGTGGTAACTCCCGATGGATATCCTGCTCAGGATTTCGCTGTGGATTGTCCCGAATGCAATATTATAATGGTAATCAATGTTAGACCAGCTGTAAAACCATATTTATTGGTGAAGGTCGGCGGTGCACCTGTTTCTGACCAAACTGTGGATTTCACAGGCGCATTTGAAGGGACATTTTCTACCAATTCTGAAGGAAAGATTTTTTTACCAGATCTTCTTTCGGGGCATATGTTTAAGGTTTCTGTTACAAGAGGCGATCAAGTTGACATTGAATCTTTCACGGTAATCGCCAATAAAACGGAATATGTACTCGATTTGTCGGACATTATTATTCCGCCAATACCTGAGCCTGAGCCTGAACCTGAACCTGAGCCTGAACCTGAGCCTGAGATAGAACCCAAGCCGGATTCTCCGTATAACTGTCATATCATAGTGAAAGCATTGGAAGATGACAATCCGTTGGCTAATTATTCCTTGAAAATCGAGAGTGATTACATTAACGGTCCATATATTACAGATTGTGACGGCATCGTGCCAATCGGTCGCTTATGTCCCGGAAATACATTGCGAGTGTGGACAGGTGAAAATAAGACCGATGCCCACGATATTACAATCGAGAAAGACAAGGATGAATATGTGATTTATGTCAACAAGCCTGTTGTCTCTGTAAAGGACCCTGACCATGATATTCCTCAGGAGTGCCATATAAAAGTCGTGAGCAAAATATCCGGCCAGCCAGTTCCCAACTACGCACTGTTTATTGAAAGTCCGAGGATGAAAGGTTATTACTCAACTGATGATGGCGGTATAGTACCATTACAGAACATGACAGTAGGAATCCCGGTAACTGTTACTCCCGGCAAGCATGATTCTATACATTTTGATATAGAACAGTATCGTGAAGAATATGTGATTCAAGTTGATGATAGTCAAGCAGTGTTAGGCGATATATTGATTACCCAATATGAGCGCGACAAGAAAACACCCGTTACGAATGCTGCTTTAACCCTAACCAATAGTAAAGGGGTAAAAATTACGAAGATCACTGATTCGAGCGGTAATATCGTTGTGCCTCGTTCATTCTTTGTCGACGAGGAAAGGGTACGTGTTCATCTTGACATCCATAACAGAAATGTCCGAGATTTCAGTTTCAAATTCACTAAGTCATGTGATCATTATATCTTGTATCTGACAGATTCCTTCAATTGGAAGAAACTCCTATGGCTACTCATCCCGATATTGCTGTTTTTGATGTGCCTGATTAGGTGTGAAAGAGATATTACAGTACACACGTTAAATACAAACGACAAGCCGATTGCATCATGTAACGTCGCTCTGTCATACACTGAACACGCTCTTTATAAAAACGGTGAGTTCTTCTACCGTAAGAAACAAGATCATAGTGGCGTGACCAATCAAGAAGGAGAATATACATTTAAGAAGATGCCCTGTAGCGTATTCTCCTATGTATTTTATACTCTTCATAAAGGTTATGTCACTGCTGCTGCACCAAATGGGATGACGGCTGATACAACATTTTTTTATCATTGGCATAAGTATGTGAATCTTGTAATTCCTGACTCTGTTCAGTTCTCACCGACACCACCAGTTGTCCCGAATAATCCTACGCCAACTCCAATACAGTCACCATGCGATGCTGGTGCTAAGGGGGAAAGTGATGTAAAAGCATTTTCGGTTTCATCTCCAATTTCTTACAATATGGGAGTGGATCAAGGAGTATTTGAAGTAACTTATGAGACAGGAAATGCGTGTCCAGATCAAATTGACATATATAACCATAAGCCTGGTGAGAATTGGAAGAATGGAGAACTTATTTTCTCATCTGGAATGAAGACAACTCCGTCGAATCCAGAAACAGTTAAAGTTAAATTCTCAAATGGCAGTGTAGTTACTGTCATTGTCACTACAGGCTCACAAGACGGTTCTATGTGGGAATACCAACTTTCCTGCCCAGAATGATAAGTTTATGAAAATATGCAGCATAGATTATGGCTGTCTGAATCTGATTGTATTGTTCTGAACAATATTCAGATGTCGATAAATCAATCAGATAGTACCTACGGCAATGAAAATCAGCTGTTGCCTAAAATACTATTGTATGGTAGCGATGTGTTTTTCACATCGCTTTGCGTTTTTTGACAAGAGAGATTTAATTAATTGGTAGGGACAATATCCCACAATTAGCACCACCATATCACCAAGAACGAATCTGTTCTCGTGTAAATTACCAACAGTATAGGGTTACATTTTATGGATGATTGCATAGAGTATTGAACAATATTCTATACACTATGGAATTAGCAAATCCAAATAAGCTCTTAAATGTTCAAGATGTAATTTATACGCAGGCATTGAAAAATTGTGATAGCCAAGTATGCCATCAGTTTTTCTATAAGGAGATTGGTGGCATACTCCATAAAATCAGAATGGAGGTGTTTGGCGGCAACGTTGATTTCGATGAGTTGGTCAGCGAGCTTTACATTTATCTCTCGCGGGATAATTGGAGTAAGTTGGACGGCTTCGACGGCAAGAACGGGTGTCGACTTCGCTCGTGGATGATTCCGGTGGCTTGGCGATACTTCATGAGTATTCGGGAGCGATTACTCAAGTCAGAAAATTTTGGTAACAATTCCGGTGCCTTTGAGGATTCAGTACGCGATGACTTGCGCATTCAGTTTGCAATAGATATGAATGCAGTTCTTTCGAGAATGCCTAATCAACGCTACGCAGAGATTATCCGGCTGCTCCTTATTGAAGGCTACGCTCCTCAAGATGTTGCGGATATGCTTGATATGAGAGTAGAGAATGTCTATAATCTCAAGCATCGGGCTATCACTCAGTTCATAGAACTTTATGGGCAGCGATAGGATTGGGCGAGTTTAAGGCTCTATAGAGTAAAACTAATAAGGAAGTTTTATGATAAGTCAAAAATTCTCTGCCATATCTGAACAACGAATCATAAGTTTTATTACTGAGAGTGAAAAGCAAGCAGATGAGAACCTTCTCGACTCTATAGAAAGCATCTCTGACCTTTGGTCTTTGGCAAAAATGAAAGAAACTTATAATGAAGAAAACATCATACATAGCAGCGTTACTAGCATTAATCCTGACATGTGTTCTTCCGATTGAGGCATCCACACGTCGGGCACTTGTCATTGGTCTGGGTGAACAACTTGACAAATCATGGGGCAAGATCAATGGTGACAAAGATGTTCCTATGGTGGTGACGATGTTAAAGACCAATGGATTTACAGACATTGTTTCTCTAACCAATTCTAAAGCGACAAAGGCCGGTATTGTCAATGCGTTCGATTTGTTGATTAACCGCTCGAAAAAAGGAGATATTATCTATATACAATTTTCCGGTCACGGACAGATGATGACTGACCTAAACGGGGATGAGAAGGATGGTATGGACGAGGCCTGGATCCCTTATGATGCTTATCTTAAATATTGCGCTAATGACAGAGGCAATAAACATCTGAGTGATGATGAAGTAAGCCAATATCTATACCGTCTTCGAGCTAAAATAGGTAATAAAGGAATAATCGCAGTCATTGTTGACGCTTGTCATAGCGGAGATTCTACACGTGACCTATGTGAACAGGACTCCGTAGTTGTGCGCGGCGTGGATGTCGATTTCATCATTCCCGGGAAGAAAACGCGCACTAAAACGAGAATCTCTGAAACCTGGCTGACGCTTAGCGCCTGTCAGGATTTTCAGCTTAATCAGGAGTATAATGGGGTCGGCAAACTGACTCATATTCTTGCAAACAATTGGAATAATTTCGCAGGACTTTCTGATCAGGCAATATACAAAGCTATTGATGAGCAATACGAATCTCGAAAGTATAAAGGTCCGGTGGCTCAGAATCCAAAGCTTACCGGAAGAACCGGTAAGACACTTTCACTGATTTTTCAAAAAAGATGATATTCGAATTCAGACGCAAATCATATACTGACATTGAAATAGTTGTGGCTTATCAGACTGGAGACAAAAAAATACAACAGTTCTGGTATGACAAATGCCGTTCACAGTTTGGCAAAGGAACATCAAACTATGGCGGCTTGACTGATTATGACCGTGACGATCTTTTTCAAGAGTCTTTCGTTATCCTTTGGGAGAAGCTGGAATCGCATCGGTTGTTTCTTCACGATGGTAGTGTATATGTGCACTCTAAGAAAGGAGATGCTCTTGTTCCGGATCTTTTGGGATACTTCATGCGCATTGTCAAGAACAAATACCTTGAGATGCTCCGGAGCGGAAAATATATTGTGAAGATTAACGAGACAGTAACGCCATCGGAAGAAGAAGTCTTTGAAGACCTTTATTGGGACGAGGATATAGAAGTCGAGAAAGACCGTATTGTCAGTCACTGCCTTCTTTCTTTACCCAAGAGCTGTGTGGAAATCCTTACGCTGTTTTATTACGAAAACAAGACATTGGAGGAGATTCTTGAGCTCCGTCCGGAAAACAGTTCCTATGATGGCTTGAAAAGCCGTAAGTCAAAGTGTATGACCAATCTGAAGAAACGTATTTCTGAATCATTCGCTAAAGCAGGACTATTATGAAAGAAGAAGATATCGACAATAGAGTCGAACGAGTGATTAAGTCTGTCGCATCCAAGAAAGCTGATATGGCTAAATGGGAGAACCAGCGTGTTGAGGCAGAAAAGAATCGAAAGATCATCTTCCGGAAGCGGACTATTTATACGGTTTCAGCCGCTGCTTCGGTTGCAATAATTTGTGGCGTCGGAATCAGCATTTACATGAATCGCACGGTTGATTCCAATATCGGGATTACATCGTCGGCACCAATATATCGCGGAAGTTCGTCAGATATTTCTTCGATTGCCGCATTGATTGATTCCGCAAAATATTCTCAGGCTCTTGCCGACATCGATGCCACAATGGCGGATACAGTCCTTGATCCAACGATGTCAGCCGAGCGGCGAGAGTATCTGCGCAGTGTACAGCAGAATCAGAATTACGAGCTGACGTGGATGAAAATTAACGTCCTGCTGAAACTCGCCAAAAGGCAGGAGGCGGTTGACCTGTTGAATGATTATATTAATCTGGGAGGAGAGCATCAGGCTGAGGCCAAGACTCTTCTTGACAAACTTCATTGATAATGAGAAAGCTACTGATATTAGTTTTCACGGCTTTCACCATAATTGCCGGAAACGCTCAGGTATATAAAAACTTTATGGAGGCCGGGAGGTTCGCGCGTGCCGACCAAAACTATCCTTTGGCAAAATATTTTTATGAAACAGCGCTGGATTCTCTTCCGCAAGATTCAATATTGGATTTGTATATCAATCAATGTCTTTTAAGGGATATTGCAATCAATATGCGTGATTATGACGGGGCCATTTCACATGGAACTCAAGCCATTCAGACATTAAAAAAGATAGGGACTAATAATCCGTACTATCAATTGGAAGATTCATTGATTATTGCAAATATCTATGCATTGAGCAATGATTCGGTCGCTGCTGCCGGAATAGCGGACAAAGTTTTCGGAACCGCCCTGTCAACAAGACTGTCATGGAAGCAAAAACTGCAATTGACCAATCTATTAGGTATAGTATCATCCCATATCCAGAACTGGGAGCAGGCTGAATCCGCGTATGAGTTGGGAACCATGATTGTCAGAAGACTTCCACAGTCTGACAACACCCACATGACGCTTAATCTCTATGGCAATGCATTGGCTCATAATGACAAATATCCCGGTGCACTGAAAGTATATGAGGAGCAGCGAGATTCCTGCCTACGCTTGTATGGTGCTGACAGCCGCGAATATAACTGGACCAACTACTGCATCGCCAACTGCCATGCCTATCTTGGCCATATTGACGAAGGAAGTAAGATCTATCAAGACGTAATCAGATGGTATCGCAATAAGATTCTGTCTGATATGCAGTCGCTTACCCCTATGCAGAGAGAAGCTTACCTCGGCAACATGATTGAACTGTTGCAAAACGCCATCCCCTTTGGAGTCGAAGCCAAATATAACGAAGATGAGTTTACAGCTCTCGCATACGAATGTCTTTTACTAACGAAAGGATTGCTCCTCGCTACAGAGAAATCCTCTGACACAATCATTCGCGAGAACGGCACGTCGGAAGATGTCGCTAATCTTAATGAAGTATATGAATTAAGGTCAAAATTGTCTGATTTGCTTGCTGACAGTAACTCTGTTGAGATCCTAAACACATACGCAAAAATAAAGGGGTTGGATTATAATATAGCCAAAGCGTGTGCCAAATATGGTAATAATACCGAGTTTGCATCAATCGGTCTGGATCAAGTGCAAGAGTGTCTGAAAGACGATGAAGTGCTTCTCGATTTTGCCGACTTCAAGCCCAAGAGTAAGCCTCGCCAGTATGTGTGCTATGAAATCCGTCGCAATCAAAAATATCCAAAGGTTCACTATATTTGCAATGGTAATCAAATAGATTCACTGCTGAACCTGGAACATAACCGATGGAGCAATCTCTATAATGGAGAGGCAGGACGTGATATGGCTGTCATTATTGGCAAACCCTTACAAACTATTATTGGGAGTGCAGATAAGGTTTATTATGTGCCGTCGGGCGTATTCCATAAACTCTCGATTGAGGCGATTCCCATGAAAGAAGAATGCCTCGGCGATATGTATTCTTTCCAGCGTCTGACTTCCGCCAGGTCACTAGTACAAGACAAGGAACTTTCAGGTGCCAATTCAGCTCAACTTTATGGAGGACTTAAATATGGCACCGGTATTAAAGAACTGCCTCGCTCGTTTGAGGAAATTCAAGAAATATCCGAAACTTTCCGCAAGGTAACTGAGCCAAGAATAATGTCTGCTGCAGAAGGCACAAAAGAATCGTTTCTCGCTTTGACAGGACAATCCCCAACTGTGATACATTTCTCCACTCATGGATTCTATTATACACCTTCCGACAAGAATCTGCCATATTCTTTAGCCGGATATAATGAAGCCATGTCGCTCTCCGGACTTGTAATGTCAAGCGGCTCTCTCGAATCAAGAACCGGACTACTAACCGCCTCTGAGGTTGCAAAGTGTAATCTTTCCGGCACGACTTTGGCTTGTCTCGCTTCCTGCCATTCCGGTCAAGGGGAAATAACCTCAGAAGGTATTTATGGCCTTCAACGTGCCTTCAAGAAAGCCGGTGTTCAAAGTGTGGTAATGAACCTGTGGAAAGCGAGCGATGTGGCTACGAAATGCTTCATGACCAGCTTCTATGATGACTTAATCAATGGAAGCAAAGATCAGCACAAGGCTTTTGAATTTGCCCGCAATGAAACCCGAAAAATATATCCCTCGCCATTCTATTGGGCCGGCTTCATCATGGTCGATTAAATTTTTTTGATTTTGGGGTTACATCTTCTATTATTCCTTCATAAAGGGCAAAGAACAAACTTAGAAGTTGTGCCCGACACGAATCAGGGTTTACTCGAATGAAAAAGCTATTCTTAACTCTCACTATCGTTGCATGCTCTGGAATTGCTGCAATCGGTCTCTGCTCGTTTACATCAACAGCCTCTCACGACACTTCTGTTGCCTACGAGGTATGCACTCATAATCATGTGGCATCTCAGGGGAAGCACTGCTCCGGCACCGTAGGCTGCGACTGCTCCGGATTCTCTCCCATCACCAATGGTGAAGAATGGCAGAAATCATATTGCAAACATTGTGGTCACAAGAAATCCTGCCACCACTAAACGAAGGTGAAGGGGCGAGAACATATTATCATCGACTATTTAGATGCGGCGATAGATTCAGCTATCTTGCCGCATCAATTTTATAAATGAAGACTATACCAAAATTTTTGGTTATCTGGGTTACTAATCGGAGTTTTGTTCATAAAGGGCAAAGAACAAACTTAGAAGTTGTGCCCGACACGGATCAGGGTTATGAATATGAAAGCTATATCTAAACTCTTCATCTCTCTTTCGATATCTGTAGCTGCTCTTGCATCGGCCTCCGCTCAGAGCGATTATCTTCTCAATTATGGACCCGGCAGCCCGTCCTGGTGCTGGCAGATGCAGCAGGATATCAATGCAGTCAGCATGCAAAACGCAATTATGCAGCAGCAGATTGTCAACTACTATCAGCAGCAGGCTGCTGCCGCCACTCAGTGGATGCAGACTAATCCCTTCCAGCCGATGCCCGGCGTCGTAACATACGACGGGGTATATATCACCCCTGAGACTGTCAATGATTATCACAAAGAACGTGTCGAGTGTGAACACTGCGATGGAGGTTACAATTACAGAACGGTCTATATGGGCGGTGGAGAGACCAGACAAGTTAAGAGCAGATGTAGTTGGTGTCACGGCAACGGCTACGTTACAAGGACAGTCAAAAATGATTAAAAACTTTCAAGTCAGGGGTTACCTATCTATTAACCAAATCATAAAGGGCAAAAGAACTTAGAAGTTGCGCCCGACACGAATTAGGGCATAAGACAATGATTAAGAAATTTATCTTCGCCATCGCAATCATGGCTTCAGTAACAGTAGCAGACCTTGCACCATCTAACGCTGACATTACAGGCTTCACATGTGCAGCAGCAACCTATGATCGGAACTCTGACGGTTATATCTACAAAGGCACTATCACCCTCACTCGAGTTGTCTCCGGCCGTCAGGAACGTTTCTACTTGTTCAACAAGGGCGGCATCGATTACGTTGCCACATCTAAAAGCGGTCCTTATCATCGCCTTACTCGACGCATGACCATCAACGGTATAGACTACAAATACTAAACAACTAATCGTTGCGCCCGACACGAAACAGGGCCTCTTGCAATGAAAAAGATATTGAAAATTATGGTAAGTGCAACTTTCATCAGTATTATGGTGGTACTCCAAAGTTGCGATAATTTCAATCGGAACGCGAAACTTACCTGGGATTCGGGGCCTGTAGAGAACATATCCCACGGGGGGACTTTTAAGGGCTATGTCGCGGTTTACACAATAGATTGGTTAAATGATACTAAAGAACGGTCTTCAGACACTTATCGCGTATACTTGAAAGACAATGGTGAGTATGTAATCGATTATGAAGACGAAACATACATTCTTCAAGAAGCGAACGAACCTATTGGGGATGGAGTTTATGCACTTAAGTGGAAAATAGATTATAACCACTATATCGAGGATGTGCCCCATAGTTATTAATAGGACATACCGTTCCGTATACCGAAAATAGCCTGTTCATGGGGTGATCTTAAGATAATTAAGTTATCCCGGGTTACTAAATGAAATTTTATTCATAAAGGATAAACAAGCCAAATAAAAGTTGCGCTCGACACGAATCAGGGCATTTCACTATGATTAAGAAAGTATTCATCGCTATCGCTTTTGTCGCAGCATTCGGTACTGCCGATATTGTAGCCACATCCGCCGGACTTACAGGCAACACCTGCATGGCTGCCGCTCCTAATGATGGGACCTACACCCGTACCAGTTCTTCCGTTTCTGTCTATACGGAAAACGGTCATCCCAAAGGCACTTTCGCCGTGTATCTGCATCATGGGAAACGATACATCGACTTCAACAACACATGGATCTGCATTCAGGGCAAAACCCGATTCGGATACTGCGGAAACTGGTATGTAATCAAATAATCTCAGATTACTATGAAAGTCATTAAATCAATGTTCATCGCGCTGATGGTCATTTTTGCGTCAATGGCGGTAGCAAGTTGTGACAAAGAAGAAGATAACACATTCTTCAATGAGCCAGACACCCCCACAACATCAAACTTGTCAGCACCAAAACTGGATAAGTACCTAACTACGACGGACTACGACGGTGTATCATTCCGCGTCCGCTTTACCAACGGTGGAGATATGAATGACAATATGTCTTGTAAAGTGCACTGGCGTAGATACTCATCCAAGCCGTCTAAGACGCCAAAGGCAAGCGATATGGACAAACACGAATCCATGCGTCAGTACGGTGCCGGCACCAAAACCAAGACCACGTTTGATAAATCTCATGCCGGAATTAGCGGAGGTTCTTATCTTTACTATTATTTTGAATGCAGCAATAGCCGCCATACAACAAAGACAGACGTAACATATTGTGTAGTAAAACGCTGAATCAATCCTTAAAAACTTTTAAAGTAATGACACCTCAGGAACTTTACGTTGAGCTGAAGAAGTCTCAATATGACAATCGTCCGTATCACCGGATTACCGGGATGGGCGACAAGATGGAAATCGTAGAGCAAGTAATCGATGATTACTGGAGAGAACGTTACCTCATCAATAACGCTGATAGGACAGCCTATGAACTGATGGATACTTCCTTCACTCTCAAATTCCTTTCAGAGAAAGATGTGGACTGGAAAGGCGTGGAGACTCTTGAAAACAATAGGAATGCTTACTCTTTCTCGGCCTATTATCAGCGCTTCGCTGTCGAGAAATTCAAGGACGGTGTTGCTTTGGTAGAATGGACGTTATATCCTGATGGGCGATACTTTATGGATGAGGACGGATATGGGATGGAAGACAACGACGAGTCTGTTCTTTACGGTTTCATAGATACCCACGCCAATGTAGTCATCCCATTCCAAGCAAAATCCTGGAAGGAGATGGAAAAACACCGTCCAGAGGCTATCCGTATCGCAAAAGAGTTAATCTCTCGAAAGTAATCTCCGTTTACAGATAGAAATCGAATATGAAAAAGTGTATAGCAATCTTTGTTTTTGTCGTTGCCAGTATCCTTCAGGTATCGGCAATGACAAAATTGAAAGAGCCGAACAGCTCAACATCCGAAGTCGAATACGCAGTGGAAGGTATCCAGCGTATCTGTCCTACTGTAATGTGGGATTCTTGGACATTCCGCGACATCATTTACGACAAAGAGTCGAAAACAGTTCTGATGATTATTCAGCTTAAGAACTGGCATGAAAAAGATAATCCACAAGAGACTACTCCGGAGGATATACAAAAAGAGTCAGAATGGATTGTCTCCAATTTCAAAGAAGCATACCAAGACTTGATAAAGTCATCAGAGATATTTTGCGATGGCGACTGGAGGCTCTATCTTTCAGTCGGGCAGCTATTGAAAACAATGGTGAAGGAAGATGCGACTTTGAGAATCATGCTTCTGAAACCGGATTATATGAATCAGGTATCACCTGAAATCCCCTTTGTATTGTCAGCCGAACAAATCAAGAATGTAACAGCCAAATAAATGAATCGTATAATTATATTCGCAGTTCTGCTGTTGTCTGCCATAACAGTAATGGCTGACAAGAAGATGAGAATCCGTAATGCTGATACGGGAGAGTCTTTTGAGATTACTGTGCCGGATGGCTTCAAAATGTATTCATATAACAGCAACTGGCTTGATTCTATTCCGTATCTCGTCGAACGCGCCCGTTGTGGTGAGCCTTGGGCTTACGAAGCACTCGCCGAATGTCATCGTCATGGCAAAGGCGGGGTGAAAAGAAGTTTTATAAACGCATTGTTCTATTACGACCTTGCAGGCAAGAATTTGGAGGACTGTATGGCCGAGATAGCACATGCCAATCATGATGATCCTATTGCAGTGTTCTCACGGCTTGTCGATTATATTGAAAATAAAGATTTTGATCGCGTTGTTTGTGCCATAGACACTCTGAACGAGGCTGGCTATCACTCGGCAGATGTTCTTTTAAAGTGTATTCATAATTCTAAACAGGTTGAACATGAAGATATCGTTGAATTTGCTGCAGATAGTGAAACCGATCCGGATGCAGCCGTATTTGCTTGTGCGGGATATGCCTTATGTAATAAGAGTGACTCGGTAAAGATTGATATTTCATGGGCGAGACCTCTGATAATGGACAAGATTCCATACATCTATTCTTTGATCGGAGCGAAAAAATATGAGAATACTATCAAGTCTGATAATCCTGACGGCTATGCAGAAGATGTTACTGCACAAGATATAGATGACAGGAGAAAGGCAGCAGAGTATTTCCTTAAAGCAGATGAATTTGGTGCACTCACAAAAGACGCAGCTCGTTTACTGCATCATTATCTCACTTGTGATTCGACATCCAAATGGGTAGATTTCTCTGATGAGGATATGTACCGATTGCAAATCTTGGCTGACATAGACGAATAAGATATGCGCACTCTGATTGCTTTGGTTATACTGCTATTAGCTATGCCTATGTATGCTGGTCGTGATGATGCCGACAGATACGTCCGTGAGGCTGAATATTATCAGAAGAAAGCCGACGGTTATCGTCGGGAGGCTGCTTATTACCTAAAGAAAGCTGAACAATACGAACGAGAAGCGGCATACTACACAAAGAAAGGGAAGACTGATACTGCAAAAAGCTACCAGCGTAAGGCAAAACGAGCAATGGACAACTACAAGACTCAACTCGAATACGCATCCAGAGCAGATGAGAAGGCTGCGGATTATCTGAGGCGTGCAGCGAGAAAAATTGAAAGACAACACTAGTAAACCATATCCACATTAATCACCATTCCACATCAATGAGAAAGTTAGTATTCATCGTGATTGGCTCTTTTATGACCATGGCAATTCTCAGTTTTATAGATTGGGATAAGCTAGACTCTTCTTTGTCTCTTCAGTCAGCCGAAATCACATCGGACAAAAGCGAAACAGATACTGATGATTCTGAAAAATTATGGTTGGATACTATCATGTATGCCGGAGGTCATGCTTTTGGATATAGTGGCGACGTGTCAATGTGGGGCGGTTGGTATTTTGATACCATTCATGTAGGCGATGACCGGATGTTGACATATGACTCAGTTGGACCTTCAACCCTGAAGCTGAGTCTTGTAACAAGGAATCTTATTGTTGACCTCAGAGATCCGGATGCAGCCGCAAAGATAAGAACCTTTATGCAACCGATTAAAGGATTTCTTCGTTTCCAAAGAAATTATGAGAAGTGTCTTGATACCATTGTCTTCGAGGAGACAACCCTCTTTGAACGGGACACCATGGAGTATATGGGAGAATTTATTTTTACAGTAGATTACCCGGACAGTTGTATTAAAAATAGAGTGGCGATTAACCGGTTCATTTGCAATTTGACCGGAATATCCGAGAGCGAAAAGGCAAAAGTCCCGGGGCTATCGGCTTTCTATGCAGGGTTCAATCCGACAAAGAATTATAGGCCCGTATATACGGGAAATGCCAACGACATACAATGTCTGTCAGATTTCATGGCTCATAAAACATTTGAGAATTGGATTAGAGGAGGAGAATCCGACATGGGTTCGAGTTATTCAGTCTTAGCACTTAGTTCACATATTGCAAATAAGGAATTTGTCACTTATGGAAAGTATGAATACGAGCGAATAGGTATCGGCCATGGAATGTACACGGAGACATTTCACACGTTAGACATAACGCGCGGGAAGGAACTGACGAGCCAAGATATTTTTAAAGCTAAATATCTCGACGAGGTAAAAAAGGAGTTGTTTGTTGTCATGGCGAACGACCCACACTATCTTGCATGGAATGATGGAATAGAAGGAGCGGGAGATATAGAGAGCCGGATTGTGGGATGGCAGTCTCCGAATCCAATTCTTGAAGGCACGGAATGGGAAGAACCCGACCGGGAGGTCAAATTTGAACTTCCCGATGGCGCATTGACAGACTCGGGGGTGGTATTCTCGTTTCAACCCTACGAGATAGACTGTTGGGCGGCCGGGGCATTCCATTTTATCGTACCCTATAAACAGCTCAGACATTATATGACACCTGAAGCCAAAAGGCTAATCAGTATTTGCAAATCAGAGTAAAACCAAATCTATCAATAATATGAAGCGTTATCTCTATGGCAAGAAGATGTTTATCATCGACTTGATTCTCGTAAGTATCTGGGCATTCTTTTTTAGCCGGTATTCAAGTTCCGGTCTGATGTTATTGATTCTTGTCAGAATAGCATTGAGCTTTGAAATGTATCGCAAGTCACCATGGGCTTTGGTATCGGCTATCGGCTTTTTGATTGCATATACGTGTGTCGATAATTTCAGCAGACCGTTCGAGAGGATGTTCTATAACTTCTTCTGTGCCGTGGGACAGTCAAAGTTGATGGTTGCCATATTCTCCGAACCGTTCGAATGGGAGATGAAAGCCTGGATCGGCTCTATTTCCGCACTATGGTTTATTTGGCTTGCGGTCTTACCGATAGTTGTCGGGATTAGGCTTCACAACATAGGCGAGATACAGTGGAAACGCAAATGGATATGGATTTACCTTATACCAGTCACGGGCTTGTGTTCATGGGTCATGTTTGACGAAGGTTCTGTCGGCGGTATTCTTCTCGGACTTGTAATATCTTTGCTTCCTGTGTTATACTGGTGTATGTATGAACGTAAGGGGCGTTCCTTGATTCAAACGCTTATCAATCAGAAAGAGATTCGATGGTCTCTGGCGTATGCTGTGTTCATGCTGTTTGCGGTTACAATAGGGCTGAAAGACATCTCCTCTCTTAAATTGGTCGGGGTGCTGACATTACCGGCATTGTTTTATATAATGTTGACCCGAAGTATGAATGCCGGCATTGTACTTACACGAATTTGTGTGGCTCTCTCTGCAGCGGGTTTATGTTATTGGCTCACACTGCATAATGGCGAAACAGAAACGGTAATATTGTTCATAATTGCTTTTGGACTGATTGCATATTCGGGCGTTGCAATAGTATGTAAAACTCATAAATGGCTATATCCTCTGTTATTGGTAACGTCAATACCAATTATGATTATACCCGCTATTTTGGGACTAAACCCATACGTCGTAACCGATGCCGACTATACAAGGATGTATGTAACGAATCTGTCAGTGAGAAACGGCGTCTACGTTGTGGAAAAATATGTGGAGATAGCCGAACCCGACAAACCCCATTTCTGCGGACGAAAGTATGGCCTGCGCGACCGCTATGGAATAATCTTGCCTATTGTGTATGATGAATTAAAGCCAGTTGACAGATGTGGACGTTATATAGCTACGAACTCTCCCGATAAATATGGATGTATGAAGGCTGATCAACGCTACGGAGTCTATGATTTGCGAAAGCGCGTATTTGTAGTCAATCCGGACAATCTTGAAGTAGCTGAACTGGAGAAAATTGACGATAAATCGTTTAAGCTGATTAATCCGGAAGGCCGATATTTCGCAACGCTGTATCTGCCTGGTGAATATCGTGGTGTGTATTTCGCCGATGCACATATCGAACCTCATTTTGCCGAGGGTGAAACCTCTGTTGCCGAATTTATTGAACGTGCCCAGAATCCTGAATTAGACAGAGACAATCCATATTGGAAATCTATGCGTAAGGAGAATCCTCATGCGTACAAGATTTTGGTACAGATGATTAGCCTTAGCGGAGAAGAAAGTTCCCCGATGAATGATTTGAACTATGCCCGAGCAATTAGAGAAATCATCAATAATGACACCTACTACAGAGGAAATGTCGAAAAGGCTTTAGACGATGTTGCGAATTTAAGCGAAACAATCACTGACAGTGGCTCTCAGACAGATATAAACACATGGACTGACTATCTCAGACTTATTGCAAGCATCCGAGCATCACTTGCATACGACTCAATCCTGAAAGATGCAGGTGACAATGAGTGGGTGAACAATGAATATGTGGCATGGCATAATCTTATGGAAGTAATGGCTTATTACCTCGACGAACTTTATTCGACTGAAACCTATCGTGCTGTTCCGGAAGAGAAAAACTGTAGAATAATAGCGTGGCTTGACTATAGAAGGTCATGCATCGATGCCGAATATAAGATACTTGACAATAAATTGATTTACTCTGTCAATCCTGCGAAAGCAGACTCTATCAAAGGAAAATCGGATTATCAGGAATTGTTCTCCAAATTTCATTCTTATTCCGATCCCTATTATTACAATCCTATGTGGAATGAAATTAAAACTGCCTTCGACGAATGGCAATTCTCACGGGCAAAAATAGCTGAACAGGTGGAACCGCATACCTCCTTGTCATATCGTGAATACACACGCGAGGTCGTTGATAGCGTATTCTCATTTATTGAGGGACTGGATCATCCTTGTTTTAGACCGGCATTATAATCGGGGTACTTTCAGGAGTCTGAAAATTTGTTGATATAATTCAGGAGTATGACTGGGTCTATCACTCGGCCATTTCTTTTGAGGGTGATGTGGAGATGGGGACCGGTCGAACGGCCGGTGGAACCGACATGGGCGACGGGCTGCCCGGGGAAAACTTTTGAGCCTATTGGGATATCGGGTTTGCGGATGAGGTGGCAATAGCTGACGGTAAAGTTGCCGTGGCGCAGTTTGATATAGTTGCCGGAGCGGGAGTCATAGCCTATGTGGGCTACCTCGCCCGGCAGCATCGCGTATATGGGGGTACCGGCTTTAGCCGAGAGGTCAAGGCCGTTGTGATGTTCAGACTTCTTCTTGCCGAAAGGATTCCGGCGATTGCCAAAGCCGGATGTGATTTTCAGCTTACCTTTCAGCGGTGGATGATACCAGTTGACGCCCCCGTCTGTTACAGGAGCCTTTTCCTCCCTCTCCTTTTGAAAAGTGTTGTTGAAAACAACTGCTGCTGTATCTACGGCCTGAGTCGAGACTTTCTTATTAAGTCGTGAGCCGGCAGGCGCAATCGTATTGAACTGCGCCGACACCGACAATGAAAGGAAAATGAGTATTGTGATAAGAACGGTTTTCATCGGGAGCGCAAAGATACAACGGAAATCCGGAACTACCGAATCCAACCGCAAAGTTTAACTAATTATAAGAAAGGAGATTATATTTATATTTTGGTTCATGAATGCCGAAAAAAGGTGCCGATTTTCTGATTAAGATAAGGAACTATAAAAGACGGGCTGTCGGGAGGCAGTTGTTCGTTTTCACGCCTTTAATGCCTATATCTTTGCCGAAAATAATTTTCAAACCAATCAAAATATGAACCAATCAGAGAAATTCACAGAAGACCAGATTCCATATCACATCCTTAACCGGTTCGGCTTTACCCGCGAAATGATCGAGGACATGCCGGACGCGATACTCAAGAAACTGAAGAACGGCCAGACCACGCCCGTGCTGCCCATCCAGGTCACAGCCGACAACGGAGACAGAATCCTGTCTGCGGCCAAGCTGTCGCTCTACCGAAACGACAACGGCGAAGTCCGCATCATGTTCTATCCCAAACTCGAGAAGTCGGAAATCTCGCGCTTCTCACCACAGCAGCAGAAGGCACTCAACGACGGCGAACCCATTGTCAGCGACATGACCATGCCCGACGGCATTAAGGCACCTGCCTTTTTCCAGATAGACCATGAGACAAATCAGCTCATGTGTGTCCCCGTCGCCGTCATCAACAACAACATCAGGTTCATCGCTGACGAACTGCACCTCTCACAGCCGGAGGTCAACTGTATCCGCAACGGCAAGCTCCTGTCAGCCGACTTTCAGGACACGCAATGGACACTCGGAGTGTCGCTCGGCGAAGCCCCAGGCATCCGTGTCGTAGCCGGTGACGAGAAAGCATGGCGCGACGAGGAACGCCGTGAGTACGGCAAGTTCAACTTTGGGTTGAACGGCTGCTGGATTGCCAACGACGAAGGGGGGCTCGACTACGTTCCCGAAGATGAATACAGCGATGACCTGTGGGACGAAATGAAAAAGCGCGGCAACATGCAGCGCAGCGCGGGAACCCATAAAATGTAAAACCGTAAATGGCCCGAGAAAAATCAAAGTTCGAGTATTACCCCGAGGAGACCCTCATCGACCTCGTACAGCGCGGCGTATTCGGCTGGGTGGACTATGTGACCCACTATTCCGAAGAATGGCGTGAAGAATTCACATCGTTTCTCGCAGAACGAGGAATGGAGCTGAACGACAAGAACGCCCTCGCCTACATAGCCTTCAAGGAGGACATCCTTGAAGAAGCTATGGAACAGGGTCTCGCCTGACAAACCTATATCCAGAACCGAAATTCATGGCAATCAGACAGAATACAAATCCCCACCATCTTGAACTGCATCCGGAACTGCAGGACATCCTTATGCGCAACGGCATGAGGGCGACAGTCACGGGGTCGAGCAACGGTTTTCAGTTAGTGGAACAAGGCCACGATTCCCCCTTGCTCTATTATCCCATATCCGAGAAGCAGCTCCGCGCACTTGTTGACTGGGGTACCAACACCGCCAACAAGAGGGCCTATAATACTTTTGCCTCGATAGTCGCCGCCGACTTCGACCTTCCCCGGGACTTCGTACACGCTCGGAACGCCAACGGGCGTGTGGCTATGGGTCTCCACGGCAACCGCATAGGTGTCTGGGAATACGGCAGAGTTGCCATGCACGCGCCGATGATGCACCGGTATCCTTTCGGGAGAGGCTTCCTCGGATGGACTCCGCGCAATCAGGAAGGCTGGCACATGCGCCGCATCGGAGGACAACTCTGGTTCCCGGCCGGCGCACCTATGGTGGCTGTCAGACCAGACGGACGGCAGAAACCGGGTGAACTTCAGACCGGCGGCTATGGCTTCTATTATAAAGGCGCGCCGCAGGGAGCGATTCAAGGAACGGTTCCGCAACAGGATGTCCTTGCGCAGATGCAGACCGTGATTCAACCAATTCCGCAGCCGGAACGCCCCAAAGTTCCCGCCGTGCCATACAATCAGGCTATCACATCAGATGTCTATTTCTCCAACGAGAAGTGGCAGGAGGTGCTGAAAACGCACGGTATCGTCATCGACCCGGAGAAAAAGACCGTCACGATCCAGTCGAGCGCGGAACAGGCCGATTTCGTATATGACCTCACTGATGAGGAAGTGGCAAAGCTCACCGACAACTCCATCAAGGAGGTACCGGTGGCAGACCGCATCCGGATTATCAACGGAGTCATACAGGATGACTTCGCCGACGCCATCACACTTGACACGCTCAACAAAGACACCATGTTGGAGATTGTCCTTAAACCGGAAGTGCGTCAGGAACTCAACCAACAGGAGCAGTCGGTGGTCAATCTCGCACAGAATCAGCCAACCGTCCGGAACGAGCAGTACACCATCACGGCGGAGGAACAGGCGATGATGGATATGCTTCACGAAGGGCATCCCGAAGTCGGCGCGGTCATCAATGGGCGCGATCTCTATGAACTGGAGGGAAACAAAGCATGGTTCCGCGAAGGGAAACATGGTCGCGAGGTATCGGTCGAGCGCATATCAGTCCAGCCGATTGTTCCCGAGTCAAAGCCGGAAGAAGAACAGAAGGGAAAGGACAAAGGCTCTTCGGAAATGAAGTATTCCATGACAGCGGTAATCAACGGCGAGGTGATAACGCATGAGATATCGCAGAAGGACTACAACAAGTTCCTTGCCGTCAACGACCTCCAGCGAATGAAGATGTTCTCCAAAATCTTCTCCGAAGTGGATATGAAGGATATCCAGTCCACCAATAACGGTGCCAAGATTGGTGCCGGCATACTCACGGCACTGACAGTCGGAGCCGTAGTGCTCGGGGCGGCATCGCGTCCGCGTCCCGAGTTTTACGGCGGAGGCCCCAGCCCCAGACCTTACTTCAAGCCGGGCGTGGATACTCCCGAGGATGTCGCCGCAAGGAACTTCGACGCAATAATCAACCAGCCACGGCCGCAGGAACCCCATCGCGGTCAAGGCTTTTAACCATGACTCTTATCTATGGCATTACCTAAACTGACATACGAGGATTTTAAGGCAAGACTTTCAATCCAGGAAGTCCTGCAGGACGCCGGCTATCATCTGAACCGCAGGGATGGCCTGCGCTATCCCTCGTATGTCCGTCTGGGCAGCGACGGACGCAGGGTCAGCGGTGACAAGTTCATAGTGTCGGCAAACGGAATGTGCTGCTTTCAGCCGCCGGAGCGCAAGAATTACAACATCATATCCTTCATCAAGGAACATCCGCATTTCTTCGCCGACTACCGGCCGGGTATGTCTCTTGACCGTCTTGTGAACGTGGTCTGCCACAGGCTTCTCAACCAACCTTTGGAAGAGAGGCAGACACGCATCCTTGACCCCGTCAGGGAGCGTAAGCCGTTCACCCTCATGGACTACGAGTTCAGCTGTCATCCTTACCTCATTGCAAAATTCCTGATAGCAAGAGGTATCGGCAAATCGACGCAGGAAGCATTTGAACCGTACATGAAAGTGTCATATAAAAAACGTGATGACGGCAAGCAGTTCGGCAACTTGTCGTTCCCTCTCACTATCCCGGGCAGCAAGACGGTTGTCGGGATGGAGCTGAGAGGCTTCCCCAACAAGGAGGGCAAGACCACCTTCAAAGGGATGGCAACAGGTTCTGATGCCACACACGGACTATGGATTGCCAATCCATCCGGGAGGTCACTTAACGCAGTACGCTCTATTTACTGGTTTGAAAGTGCCTACGATGCGATGTCCTATTATCAGCTCAATTCCCGTAATGGCAGTCTCGATGACGCAACATTCATATCTACCTCAGGTTCTCCGAGTAAAGAACAGTTTCAGGGAGTATTCAGAGAAGCTCCTCAGGCCGAACATCATCTTTGTTTTGACAGGGACCGGGCCGGGCAGTTATTTGCCGTAAACTTCGCCCTTACCAAAAGCAGGAACAATTTTACAACTGTAATAACAGACGATGGCATATTGAAAATTTCGGATATGAAAGACAGTTATGAGTTTCGCATGGACGACTTTAATTTTGATGCAATAGCCAAAGAGCTTGGTATTGAAGAAGCTGCTCCGTATCCTTCCGAATGGCAACCATATGTTGATTCGATAATGCATGCGGATGATGTTCTGTCAGGAGAAGCCGTATTACTTGTCGGAGAAGCCGGAAAAGCATATGACAAGTATGAATCTCTGAGTGAGGAATGTTATTCATCAAGGCAGTCAGGTCTTGTTTGTAAAGAAGAACTTGATGAGCTGAGGGAACAGCTACGCGACGCGAAACAGAAATATTTAGCTGAGATGAAGAAAGTATTCCCTGTCTGGCCAACTGTGGAGCGTAAAATTATATATGAGCCATGTGACCCACGTTACAAGGACTGGAACGATCAGTTGCGAGATATACCCAAACAAGAAGAATCTGCTGAAATTAAAGAAGAAAGGCAAGGAGGGCTGAAACGATGAGCTTACCAGCTTCAACTTTCGGAACGATAACCCTCCGACCATCTTTCCTGCAATGGGTGACAGATAAATTCGGATGGATAGCCGTCAACATCATCGGTTACTGTCTCTACTTTGATTCAGAGCTACCGCCGGTCATTCTTGTGCTGATGATAGCCATGACACTGCATCTGTTTTATATGCTTCTGTATCTGAGGCTGATGAAGTTCACTATCACAGATGAGCAGATAATATATCATCACGGAGTCTTCAACCGGAAAGTTGAGTTCATCGAGCTTTACCGTGTCATCGACTTCCATGAAGATGTCAGCTTCATCCAGAATCTCCTTGACATAAAGACCGTGACAGTCCATTCCGGTGACAGGACAACACCCCGGCTGAGAATACCGGGCATATCATTGGGCTATCCCCTTGTGCAAACACTTAGAGAAAGAGTTGAATACAACAAACGAAGAAAAGGAATTTATGAGATTACCAATCGCTAAATCCATACTCGCAATCGCGCTGGGTCTTGCCTCGTTTGAGGGAGGTGCCCAGAGCATCGTTGTCGCCAACCCTTTGGAGTGGGCAGCGCTGGCAGAGGGCAACGAGGCAATCAACGGTCAGGTCAAGAAAGAGACCGAGAACCAGCTATCGACAGCCGCCTTGCAGAACACCATCGCCGCAGAGTTCACCAAGATTCATGAATGGGAGAAACAGTACAGCAACTACCTTCAGAAAGTTGACGGCTACGCATCGAGCCTCAAAGCGTCCACATCCCTATACAACGAAGGGGTGCGCATCTTCATTTCCCTCACGAAACTGAAAAAGGCAATCGGAGACAACCCGCAAGGCATCGTGGCGTCCATGAGCATGAACAATCTCTATATAGAGACAGCAACCGAAATGGTGTCGGTATATACATTGCTCAAGAATGCCGTTGCAGAAGGTGGCTTGAAGAATATGCTGACCGGCGAGGAAAGGAGCCAGACACTCTGGGCATTGAACGACAGACTGCACAGCTTCCACAAGAAACTGCAGCGGCTCACCCTGAGCATACGGTATTACACCTTCAACGATGTATGGGCCAACGCCACAGCCGGAATGATTGACCGTGACAACGCGACTATAGCGCGACAGGCAAAAGCCCGCTGGAAACGAGTGGCACAGTCGATACATCCATGAAAAAAATACTTCTTTTCGCACTTATAATCCTATCGGTTTTCAAGGCTTCGGCACAGATTGACCCGACACTCGCCGGGATGATACTTCTCTATGACGACAAGGCGAAGAAAGCCCTTAAAAGTCAGGAATCGGCGATGCTGCTGATGACCACAGGCCATATCTGGACAAAGGAGGAAGTGGAAGCGACCACCGACCTGCAACGGAAATACAACGAGTATCTCGATCGCTTCAACGACATCATCGTGTATGCGGCCCAGATATACGGATTCTATCATGAAGTCGGTCGGCTGACAGAGAACTTCGGGCAGTTGACCCGGCAGTTGAGACAGTCGCCGACAAATGCGCTGGCCGTGGCACTCACTCCAAAGAGGAACACCATATACCGGGAACTGATCATGACATCGGTGGATATAGTCAACGACATCCGGCAGGTATGCCTCTCCGATATAAAAATGACCGAGAAGCAGCGTGTGGAAATAGTATTTGGAATCCGGCCAAAGCTGAAAGTGATGAACCGGAAGCTATCCCGTCTGGCACGAGCCGTAAAATACACTTCGCTCAACGATGTGTGGCTTGAACTTGACAACAGGGCCCGCGACCCTATTGACAAAGGGAGCATCACGGATGCCGCCTTCCGCCGGTGGCGACAGAACGGCAGGGTCAACATCAATCCGGGAAGCGGAGGCAGCGGTTCCGGTAACGGCAATAACCAGTGGATTATTGGCCCGTGGATACGACCTCCGAAGCCGTGGATAAAGGACTCACTGATAGTGAAACCGATAGAACCGTTTGAGCCGGCGTTAAGAGACTCAACAATTATTACAGTCAAACCAAAGAAAACCAGATAACAATGGGTAAATGGAGTTCAGTATTGAAATGGGTGTCCGCACCCATAGTGCATCCCCAACGCACTCTCGCTGGGACTGGCAGGGCTATCAAGACCGCAACTGTCGGAGCCGGTGTGGGCTATGTCGGTTGGGAGGCACTCATAAACGACAAGCCTGTGATGCAGACTGTCGGCGAGACGGTTCTCGGCGAGGAAACCAATGCAGCCGTAAAGGACACGGTTCATGGCACCGTGGGTGCCGTCGGCGATACCATCGGGGCTGCCAGAGACGCCATTGGAGGAGTGACTGATGCCGTCAACAATGTCAACAACACCGCTTCATCGTGGGGAGGCATAGGCCAGTTCTTCAGCAATCTCAACTCAGGCAACGGAGCCAACATGTTCGGCAACCTGTTCAGCAACATTTTCAACGGAAAGGTGTCTATGATGTCCATGCTCGGCCTTGTTGCCTCGGCACTGCTGATATTCGGACGCTTCGGTTGGCTCGGCAAGATTGCCGGCGCATTGCTCGGTATGCTGCTTATAGGCAACAACTCCCGAGTGGTGCAACAGCAACCGCAGAGACAAAACGACTGGAGGCAGGACGCTCCCGAAGCCCAAAAGGAGCAACCGCAGCAAGAACAGCCACAAAGACCTGTAATCAGAAGATAAACTATCGAAAATGAACTATAACCAAAACTCAAACCTGTGTTCCAAATCAGGATACTCCATGCCCTTTGAGGAAAAGAAGGGAAGAGTGGAAATAATCAAGCCATACGGAGAGAATCCCGAAGGCATATTCAACCACGGTGTTGACTTCAAGACTCGCAACTTCCTGATTGCCGCAGTAGCAGACGGACAGGTATGCGGCGCGATGAACGACCGCAGCGGTGCCACGCTGATGCTCCGGCATGGCGACTACCTTGTGACCTACTTCTGCCTCAAGACCCGCTTCGCGCAGGTTGACCAGAAAGTCAAAGCAGGGACAGTCGTAGGAATGGCCGGTGACTCGCTTCACATAGAAGTGAAATATCAAGACGAGGAGATAAATCCGATGGAGTTCCTGACAATGATCTACGGCAACATCAAGATGCTTCTCCAGACCGGAAAGATCGCCACACCCGAGTTCGAGACCATCGACATGGATGTGCCGACAAATTATGACGAAGACCGTGAGGAAATAGAGAGACTCATGCTCCGGTGGTATCCGTCATATCTTGCCGACCTCGCCAACGGTGACTATCTGTTGCCCTCTCAGACGGAAATGTCATTGAGGAATATATTCTCCTGGGCGGCTGTCAGACAGTTCTTTTTCCGCACCATTCCGCATCTCGGTAATCCCGGAGGCCTTGACGAATCCTCGGTTCCATTGGCTTGCAAGGCGCAGAACCTGCTCATCGGCGACTTTCTGAACTATCTCGCAATCCGCCAGCAGATCTATCTCTCGACATTGGCCGACGGCTTAAAAAAAAAAGTCCATGAGTCAGCCGTACTAAGCCAGGGGACGATAGACCCGCTTGCCGACTGGGATATAGACATACAGAGTTTCGACATCCCGAGGATGGTGAGCGTCTATCCCGACCGTTTCGGGATACGGTGGTTTACCAAAGCATGGTTCAACAATTCCGAAAGTGGCGAGGCAGCCATCGAGATAGAGCGTCAGATAGCCGTCAATTTTATCCGTGACCTAATCGGCAAGGATGAGTGGCTTGAGGAATACTTCCCGTCTCAGATGGAGGCCTATCACAATGCAATCAACCAGACCAGAGAACAACTTTTGAAACAGAGCGTATAACATGGCCGAACCTAAGAATATGGATGCACTTGTCGAGGTGGAATACTGCCTCGGCCGGTATCTTGATGCAAATGTAGCTGAAGTGATGGACGAAGTGCGCCGTGACCTCATAAAGAAGCAGGGTCAGGAGCGTGCGGAATGGAACACGAGCTTTGGCGGGATTCTGTCTTCACTCGCTGATGCCGGACGCTGTGCCCCCGGTATCGACACTTCTTCACAAATACTGAAAGCCACCGGCGAATGGAACAGCAAGACCACCGAAGACTATCTTGTGATGTGCAAGGAAGCCGTGGTCAATGACAAGGAGCTTTCCCACGATATTGTCGCCCTTACTATATCATGGCGCAATGCGATGGTGGCATCAATCGGCCGTGAACGCTACGACAAAGCCTCTCAGCAAATCGGCTGTGACCTTGCCGCCGCATATATGGATTACCGACTGCAACAGACGATGGTTGACCGGCTCATAGACAAGGAAACGCCAAAATCGACAGCCGAATACATAATCAGGAAGGCCGCCGGAGAAAGCCTGTTCGGGCTTCCATATACGCTGAACAGGTCTCCGCTTGAGGCACAGATAGCCAAGGAAGCCGAAGACAGATACAAGGCAAACGGCTGGGAATGGGGAGGTGCAAAAGCCGCCTCATTCGCCATTGACACAGTGGCGACAATGGGCTGCGGCTCGTGGTCCAACCTTGCGAAGCTTGCCGGGGTGGAAGTCGTTTTTGCCGGAGTGGAAGCCTATATGGATTCCAAGGACAAAGACAACAGCATAACCATAGAGCAGTGTATCAGTCAAGGAGTTTTCGGTTCCGGTGAAAACGAGAATGTGTTTGACTCTATCAAGGCACAGGCCGGATGCCTTGATGCCGAGAGGTGCGAAGGTGTCACAAGAATCAACGGCAACCTCAAAAGGCCGGTAGGAACATTTTCGTTAGGTGGCTTCATAAGCCGTGGGGCCAAAGCATTTGCTTCTCCCATTATTACAGCCGTTGGAAATGTCAAGAAATCTTTTGAGGAAGCGGTGCAAAATGCAGCCCAAGCACCTAAGAATCAAGAAACCCCGATTGCTAACAATACCACGCCTTCAAGAGCTGCAGAAGCTCAGTTGGCGGCACGCTCAGGCAACCCTCAAACAGAACAACAGATGGAGCAGAATCCACAAGTGAGTGATGCGACTGATGAAGATGGCAATATTCGTCAGGAGCAGGAAGCCAACCAAGCCGGATGGGGTTCTCTTATGGCAGACCTCGGTTTCAACGGCCTTGGGGACATCGGCCACAACCTTGGTTATGTCATAGCCATGATGCCTGACATTCTTGTCGGCATGATGACCGGCAAGACGCAGAGCCTGCATCTCCGTAATAATCTGATACCTATGGCATCCGTGGTCGCCGGATTCTTTATAAAGAATCCCATTCTGAAGATGGTTCTCATCGGTATGGGAGGACTGAACCTCGTCAACAAGGCCGGACATGAAAGCATAGAACGGCATAATAATCCGAATGGGCCGCGATTCAAGCAGTATGAAGACCAGGAACTCAATCCGAGGATAACCGGTCCCGTCATCAACGGCAACTGCCTTGTCGCCAATATCGACCGCACTCCATGCTCGATAATGCTTCCCGACAACGTGGTGGCTGCATATCAGTCAGGAGCTTTGCCGTTGAACACTCTTGCCAACACAGTCCTTGCAAGACATGACGCCAACCGCCAGCTCGCACAGGAGAACTACCGTGCCGTCACTCAGGAGAATCAATCACAGACCAGACAAATCAGATAATAATCGAAACAGAATAATATGAAAGAAAAATCCCCACAGGAGGAGAAGGCGGCAATCCGCCAGGTACGGTTAATCAACGAAGCCCTCACCAACGCAAAGGGCAACGGCGGTCAATGGCTCAACCATGCAGGCATGATGGCTCCTCGTATCTATCCGAAAGGCCCGACAGTGAGTCCCTTCAACTCGCTTGTGCTCCAGCTCACGGCAGACCGCGAGAACTATCCTTCCTCGCAATATGTGTTCTTCCACACGGCAAAAGCCGCAGGAATCCCGGTCATAGGCAAGGAGAAAGGCACGCCGTTCAACTGGTATGCATGGGATCTCTATGTCAACAAGCACGACCCGAAGGATGTGATAAGTGCCGGCGACTATAAGAAGCTCACACAGGAACAGCAGTCGGAATACAAAGGAGTGCAGCAGCGGCAGATCCGTATGCTTTTCAACCTTGACCAGACAGTGATGCCTCATGCTGACGAGGACAAGTACCGTTCGGTGCTCGACCGATTCGGCTCCGCCAACGAGCGCGGCAACCTCAAAGCTGAGGAACGCCAGCTCCGGGCATCCGTCAACAGCTTTATCAAGCAGATGAAGGATTATCTGGTACCCATACGCCGGGAGGCTTCCGAATCGGCTCATTACGACACCGAAAAAGATGCCGTATATATGCCGGATCAGAAAAAATATGCCGAATATCCCGAATATGTGCAGGAACTCATGCGGCAGATTGTATCATCCACAGGACATCAGCAGCGTCTCGCCCGCGAGGGAATGGTGATGAAGGGCGGTCATGCCCCGGGTGACTACGCCGACCGCTACGAGCGACTTGTGGTGGAAGTGGCTTCCGCCATAAAGATGAATGAACTCGGACTTCCGGCAAAGGTCAGCCCTCAGAATATCTCCCTGATAGAGAGCTGGACACGGGAGCTTCAGGAGAATCCCTGCATGATTGACGCTCTGGAAGCGGATGTCAACAATGCCCTTGATGTAATACGTAAGGCAGAACAGGGTGAGAAAATCGAATATGCCCGGTTCCGTACTCAGGCGCGGATTGACGAACTCCAGCAGAAACAGAAGCCGCAGGTTGACAGCCACGAGGCCGTCATCCTCTGTGACATACTCCGTCACGGCGGCATGAAGATTGACGACCGCAACTTCACTTCGCCGGAGGAAAAACGAGAGTTTCTTGAAAAATTTGACCTGACTTATTATAACAAGGAGCTGGAGGAAGCAATGGCCCTGACAGGTTCCGATGATAAGGAGCAGGTGGAACTGGCCTACGGCGAGGCTCTTAAAAACGCCGATTCAATCAACCGCCTCTGCATGGAATATCTGCCGGGAGTGTGGAACTCCAAGTCAAATCATTACCTTATCAATGACATGATACGCCGGATTCCAAACGAGGCCGACCGTTCTATGGTGGTTGTAAAAGGTCCCCGTGGTGTCTATGACGTGATGCTTCCCGGAGGCGCAATGGCCGGAGGATATGTAAACCTGCCTGAAGGAGAACGCAAGCTGTTCCGTGTAACACCTGACGAAGTAATGACTCCGAAGGAACGTGCCGATGCCAACGCGACACTTACGAACTTCGCGCTCAAAGGGTTTCCTCTGGCCCGTATAGAGGCAGCGTTGAAAAAAGATGGTGCCACTTATGTCAGGTTCTATAACAATGACGGTCGGCTGTCGCTCAGTGCTGATGACGGCTTTTATGAAGGGAGAACCGTCCATGAGATGTCCTATAAAGGCGGCAAGCTCAACGAGGTTGCCCGGATTGATGTGTCCGGGGCTGTCGATGCGGCCAACAATGTTCTGTTCGACCGGGTACAGATGCTCAAGGACGATAATGCACGCTGGGCTTTCTACATCAAACCGAAAGACGGCGAATCGTTCTGCATCTATCCCGAAAAGGAGGATGTAAACCGCTTTTTCTCAACGCTCCGTCAGGGCCATCAGTCGGAAGCTGACCGGCTCCGCATGGAACTCGGACAGAAATACTATGAGCTTGTCAGAACTAATCCTTCCCTCCGTTTCAATATCTTCAATGACATTCCCGAAGGAGTTGATGTCTCCCGTATCACCCGTGTGAACGTATATAAGACCAAGGAGGACAAGATTATGTGTGCCCCCAAGATAGAGGGTGCGGACAATGTGAAGCCCCGTGAGATCAGTCGCGACCAGTGGAACAGGATGTTCGTTGCCGAGGATATGGCTGAGTACAAGACCTCTCTTGCGGCAAAGGTGTTCGCTGATATTCTTGGAGCAAAAGTTTCAAGAAGCGAGGCTGCGGCATCCGAGGTTGTCAAGCCTGAGCCGGAAGTCGAGAGCGTCGAGGTCGAAAGAACCGAGGAAGTGGAAGAAACGCAAACCGTTCACAGAGGGAGATAACTATGGCAAGCGTATCACAGCAATATGTAGAGCAGTATGCCGAGTATGCCATCGAGCAGCAGCGCAAATATGGTGTCCCGGCATCGGTGACGCTCGCCCAGGGTATTCTTGAGAGTGCCAACGGGCGCAGTCAGTTGTCGCGTGAGTGCAACAACCATTTCGGTATCAAGGCCGGGAAATCATGGCTTGACGCAGGTGGCCAGTACGGACTCTATACCGATGACAGACCCAACGAGAAATTCTGCAAGTATGCGACCGTCGGCGACAGTTACGAGCATCATTCGCTGATTCTCAAGAACAACAGCCGATATTCGGCATGTTTCGCTCTTGCTCAGGATGATTACCGAGGGTGGTGCAACAGTTTGCAAAAAGCAGGTTACGCATCGTCCAAACAGTATGCCTCAAGCCTTATCTCCGTAATCGAGAGAATGGACTTGACAAAATATGACCGCATGGCTGTGGAGCGTGGCCCGCTTACACCGACATCTGATATGCAGACACCTGCCGAACAGTCAAGCCATTATTCGTTCCCGGTCAAGCGAGACGAGTTCATGCTTGTAACTTCTCCTTATGGCAAACGCAAAGACCCTATGAATCCGGGTCAGACGCAGTTTCATAAGGGTGTGGATATTCAGTGTAAGGGTGATAGACTTCTTGCCACTGAAGATAACGGCCGCGTTGTCAGTGTCAGTCACAATGTCAATACCGGCGGAGGCAAGAGCGTGACCCTGGAGTATGACCGACCCGATGGTTCCAAGTATCAGACAACCTATATGCACTTGTCGGAGATAGCTGTTAAGGTCGGTGATACCGTAAACGCCGGAACCAAAATCGGTGTCTCCGGCAATACGGGGACGAGAACTACCGGTGAGCATCTTCACTTCGGTGTAAAGATGATAGGTGTTGACGGAACAGCTCGTGATATTGACCCGGCTGCCTATCTCGCAGAGATAGCCGCCAAAGGGAATATCAAAGTCACGGCAATGCACAATGGAAAAGATCTGCTCGCCAAATATGCCGACCAGATTCCGCAACATGATACTCCCGGAGAGGACATGGCGGTCGATGATACTCCTCAAGAGGAAATGACACCTGACGGCTGGATGAAGAAACTCCTTTCTTCAGAGGATAGCGGCGTGAATCTCCCGTCCAATGACCCGGTAATGGAAATGGCAATTACCATGTTCACTTCCCTTATGGCTCTTGCCGTGCAGATTGACGGAAAGGACAGGGAGGAAGCTATGGCTCTCGCCTCCGATGCAGCCGTTAACCGTCAGATTGACCTCAGTTCCCTGACGCCCGGTCTGAAGGCCTGCTCTCTGACTATCCGTGAGGGACAGAACCCCATTCTGTCAATCACCGATGACAGAGGCTCATTCAAGCATGAGCTGACCAATGCCGAGATGACAAGGCTTTCAGCGGCACTGAACGACGCAAATCTTGGCAACGAGGCAAAACAGGGACGCATAGCCGGTATCATCAACAACATCGTTGTCGCCAATCAGATGTCGCAGAACTTCGACCGACAGATGGGCAACGAGCAGAATCAGGGACTGCAGCGATGAGAAGCATTGTCCTTTACACCGCGCTTGTGGTGATTCTGCTGATATTGTGCTATATCACCCTCGTGATTTACTCTCATCTGGGTCTTTTGTGGACTATTGCATTCTCGGTATTTGAGACCGTGAAGACTTCAATCGCCTGCATCTTCTATGTCAGACTCATTACACGGGACTGACTGTAAACTAATTCATAACCAACTAACCAATCATCAAGTATATGATCAAATGCAATGTAAAAGTATGCGGTATCATCAACCGTACTGCAAGTGTGAAACAGACCGCTGACGGCAAGAGCTTCGTGGCTTTCGGGCTGTCGGTGGACGTGCCATCTACCAAAGGCGATGCCGTGCCGGTCAATATCAGCGTGGCAGCCGAAAACGCCGAGGTCACGGCTCTCACGCAGGGGCGGCGTGTCTCAATAGAGGGCGTCCTCAAAATCAAAGGCGCGGCTGAAAAGAAAACATACTTCAATCTATCGGCCGATAACATCGAAATCGACCCCGTGGCGGAATCCGGAATCGCCGGAGAAATGGAGTTCCGTGGAGTCGTATGCAAGGACATAAAGACACCTACCGACAAGAAAGGGAACAGATATCTGCGATTCTCGGCGTATTCGACCGACAAGGTGGGCGAAGAGTTCTTCTCTGTATTCGTGCGCTTTGTGTCGTTCAACGAGGCAATCCCGACATTCGTCGTTCCCAAGGCCAAGATCGAGGCAAAGGGAGAGCTGCGCATATCGACATTCAACGGCAACCTTGACTTTAACTGCAAGGCTGTCGAGCTGAAGGAATATGTCAAGACTCCGTTTTAATGGCGAGATACTCAAAAAACGCTAATACTCCTTCGGCGGAAGACAGGGCACTCGACCGGTTCACGGAGCTGATGATTGACAAGATCAAGTCCATCGACCATGACTGGCAGAAGCCCTGGTTCACCGAGGGTGCGCTTGTGTGGCCCCGCAATCTGCACGGTCGCCGATACAACGGAGGTAACGCCCTTATGCTGATGCTCCATGCCGAGAAAGAGGGCTACAAGCTACCGGTATGGTGTACCTTCAACAGCATCCAGCGTGACCTGAATCCACAGCAGAAAGGAGCAGAGGAACGTGAGGCCGTCCATGTTCTGAAAGGTGAGAAATCGTTCCCGGTTTTTCTCACCACGTTCACTGTCATTGACAAGGACTCGAAGGAAAAGATTCCCTGGGAGGATTACAAGAAACTCTCCAATGAGGAGAAGAAACAGTATAATGTCTATCCCAAGAATCAGGTCTTTAACGTGTTCAATGTGGCGCAGACCAACCTGCAGGAAGTACGCCCGGAACTATATGCAAAGCTGGAAGAGCAGTGTGCGGTGAAACTGCCTGAACAGAAAGGAGAGGTTTTCTCTTTTCCGGTTATTGATGCGATGATAACCAACAATGCCTGGGTTTGTCCCATCATTCCCGAGAATCAGGACAGGGCTTACTACTCCGTATCAAAGGATCATATCGTCGTTCCTACTAAGGAGCAGTTTATCGACGGCGAGAGTTTCTACGGAACACTTCTACATGAGATGACTCATTCAACCGGTTCCGAGTCGCGCCTCGGTCGCCTGAAAGCCTGCACCTTCGGGGATGAGAACTATTCAAGAGAGGAACTGGTGGCAGAACTTGGCTCGGCACTTATATGTCAGCAGAACGGCATCCAAAAGCACGTCAAGGGAGATTCCGCCGCCTATCTCAAATCATGGCTGGAAAGCCTTGAGGAATCTCCGGATTTTATCCGCACCGTCATGTCTGATGTCAAGAAAGCGACGGCTGTAATCAACTACCGGATGCAGGATGTCAGCCAACAACTTGAAAACGGACAGACCGTGCAGCCTTATTCTGAGGAACAGGCTGTATTCGATCCGACTTTGGTTCCGGAGGAAGTTCCGTTTAAGGGAACCTCGAAGGTTGAGGTGGATGAAAAGGAGGAAATCGCAGCAATGGGGCTTCCTCCCAAGAAATCCGAGGTGCAACCTGAGGATGAGATTCAGTCAAAAGGTTTCCGCCGATGAAGAAATGGCTTATTACTATGGTGGTGTTGCTGTCAGCAATGCCGGCCAACGCCACCACTATTTCTGATTCCCGCAAAGCCAAACTGATGGCGTTGCCACCTTTTGAACGGGCCTGCGTTCTGATTCGGCATTACGAAACGCTCCATGAACCTAAACATTGGCCTACAATAGCCTACGGTCATGTAGTTCAAAAGGGCGAGAAGTACAGGAAACGGCAATATTCCCATGCTGAAGCCGACCGTATTCTGCGAAAAGATTTGTCCCGGCTCTGCGCCTACTATCGTGGATATGGTGCTGACAGTTTGCTCCTTGCGTGCCTCGCCTACAATGTCGGCAGCGGCCGCATCCAGAACAGCTCACTCCTAAAAAAGCTGAAATCCGGAAACCGAGACATCCACTATGAATATACCTCCTTCTCGAAATACAAAAGTCGTCGGCATCCCGGTCTTTACCGTCGCCGCTGGATGGAACTGGAACTGTTTTATCGCCAATAAATTTGAGCCTCCAAATATGTTTTGAGATTGTGCTATTTTATTGATTTCTTGTCTGTTCCCAAAGTCTTAGGTATAAAGTAACTATAGTATTAATCTCTTTGTTCTGACGCACTCATCCATTAAAATAGTTATGGAATGAGTGCGTTTTTCCTAATAATTAGATCTGCAAGCTCAAATAATTCGTAGTCGTTGAGAGATTCAGAATCTTCAACAGAAATCCCGCCCTCCTGGAGCAACAATAATAGGACATTTCGAGACTGTTGAACAACTTCAAAATGATTTATATTATCATTACTGCCAAATATGAGAAAGCCCATTGCTGGGATTGCGAAATCATACATTGCAGTCCAATATTTCATTTCTCGGAAAACTGCTCTATCATCACTTACTGGTGAATGTCTCGTAGTAATTGAATAAAAATTATATGTTTGAAGCATGCTTATGAGAGATTCAAATACTGAATCATATTCTCCTGGAAATCTTTCTGGTTGAGAAATTTTCTGATGTATATTTTCGCCTGTTTCTCTATTTTCTATATTAATATGAACATAAGGACAGTCAATATGTGGTAAATCGAGTCTCATCAGACGAGGTATATCATCGGATGTTGTAAAGAAAATTTTCAATCTAGTTGTATTGCTATTTGAACCTCGAACTTTAGTATTGGCTGAATCCTCCACCAAATTAGATTCTGCTACGATATCATAGATATAAATATTAGCGTAATTCTTCAAGAGATAAGCAATGAGGTCTGCATATATCTCTCTAAAGGACTCTTCCAATCTAGGAAAGGTGAACGTATCCATCAAGGCAACCCAAAAAGTAAGATACTTGAGCTGCATTGCAAAATCTCTCATGAGATAACGTTTGCCAACCATAGGTTGTGTTACACCAAATTCCTCACGCATATCCATCATCATCCATCCTCTGAAATTTAAAATCCTTTCCCTATCAAAGAAACAAGGATTATATTTTGCATTCCAAGAGAATAATTCGGATTCTTGTGCTGCTTTAATGAAATAGTTTGTAATAGATGAATTTATACATATAAAAGAATTTACAAGACTATCTGCCTCTTTTATGCCACACTCATCCTCACTGTTATACAGCAATTTGAAAGTATTTTGAGCATCTTCCAAAAACAAACTCGATTCAAGTCCTAAAAGTGCGGGAAATCCATGGAGATAATAACAAATCTTCCCATAATTAGGCGTTTCAATAAAAAACATATGGGTGTAACTGCTATCATCTGCTGGTAACGTAAATAATGACCAATCACCGTTACATTCTATAGGGGCAGGACATTGAAGGCAACTAAAATTATTTCTATAAGGGCTTTCAGTCAGTTGTGCAGAAATAACTTTTGCAGCTAATTGTATTTCCCCTATTGTCATATCGTTAGCATAGTGATAGGTAACACCTCGGCCTTCTATTCGATTTCGTTCACGGGAAAGCCATATCAGCCTTTCTATATCATCAACTGATAGAGAACCATTCCTTTTCCCTCGGATGTTATTTATTTCTTTACTGATGTTGTCGATTGTCATTGCTAAGATTCCGATTAATTATGCTTGAAACACATTCGTATTGTAAAATTAGCAAAATTTCTCCAAGACGAAAAATTGTTTCTTGATTGATGAGGCTGATTAAATTTCCTAAAGATAGCGGTCCTCTAAATCTCAGAAAACAATTATTAGCGTTAATGAATGTTTTTTAGTAATTTTGTGTTCATTAAGTTTATCAAATTCAAGACAACATGACTAAAGCAGATATAGTTAGCGAAATAGCTAAGACAACCGGCATCGACAAAGCCGCCGTGCTCGCTGTCGTTGAGCAGCTCATGACTGTGGTTAAGGACAGCCTCGCTCATGGTGAGAACGTGTATCTCCGTGGCTTCGGTTCATTCATCGTAAAGCAGAGAGCTGAGAAGACAGCCCGCAACATCAGCAAGAACACCACACTTGTCATTCCGGCACATAACATCCCGGCGTTCAAACCGGCCAATACTTTCAAAGAGGAAGTTGCCAAGTGATTATGGAAGAAGAAATCGAAGAGGAAAAGTCCAACGTCGAAACCATCCATATACAATCAAACACCTGCAATTGTGCTGAATGTCAGGAGAAGCGCAGGAACTATATTGCTGTGCTTGATGTTGATAGATATATAGAATCTCTTAACGACTGGGATTGATTATGAAAAAAGTGAAGATTACGGTTCTGCGAACCATGCTAAATGAAGATCTCGCCAAAGAATATGGAGCAGAGGGCTTGAACCGATGCCCGATGCACAAAGAGGGAGAAGTATACTATTGCGACTATGCCAAACCGGAAGGTTTCTGTGACGAGGCATGGAAAGCGATATACCAATATGCGTTTGCGTTGGCTCACGGTGCAGGTAATGAATTATTTTACTATGGTGATTGGATAAGAAAACCCGGAGTGGCCATTTGTTCTTGCAATGATGGATTGCGCCCTGTGATTTTCAAGCTCGAAGCCACCGACGAAGAAGCTACTATAGACTACACACCAATCAAGCGATAGACAGTGTCAACCAACAAAGTATAATGAAACAACGCAGCCCGGCCTCACGGTCGAGCTGCTTCGCATTATGGAAAGTTAGTTAACCCAACTATGAAAAAGTAGTTTTATTTGGCAGTAAGAAATAGTTCTATCTTGCAGTGGCGGTTGACTTCGCCGGGATTGAAGCGGTCGATGCCGCCTTGGTTGATTTTTGTTATGAGGGAGGTGCTGATGCCTAGTTGCCGAAGCTGACTGATGATATAATCGGCACGGTCGTTGCCGAGTCGGTGATTGATTTCACCGGTTCCGGTTTCGCTGTCTGCAGCTCCGGTCACTCGCAGAATAAGCCCATACTGTTTGGCGACACGGGCAATCTCATCGAGATTTACAAGCTGAGACTTATCGGTCAGATTAGTTGTTCCGAGGTCAAAGAAGAAGAATATCGGACTGCCGATGCACTTCTTCCCGGACTGAATGAGTGTCAGATAATAGTCATTATTCAATACGTCAACTGAATCCGAGGAGGCACTGCCATTACCGGCAAATCCTAATCCGGCTATTGAATCGGTAGGCTCACCATTGATCAGGCTGTCGATGTAGTCAGTCTCATCATCAATTCCATCAAGATCTTCAATGTCCATGAGCATCTTGGAACTGTAATCATTCTTAGCACCCTTGAGCCTTGCGCGAAGACTGTTAAGACCGGAATAATCATTGACCGGGTAATGACTGACGGTATCGTCATTGTCATATTCCTTATTGAAGATATTACCGTATCGGGTAAGCAAACCTTCAATCTCCAGAATCTTCTTCAATTCGGCAACAATACGGTCATCGTTGGAAGATTTACGCGACAACCGGCCATTCTCATCCGAGAGTGAAAGGCAAAGTTCCCGCATACGCGAGTTATCCAGCATCACAGGTCTGGCATCAACGACCTTGCGGAATCCCGGACTGCCCAGTGTGAAAGATACTCCGGCAGACAGAGACAATATGTTGTCACCACCGAAGCGGTTTGCAGTTCCGAATCCGTCGAAGTCTGAGAATGTGGTCTTGCAACCTAATTCGAGATTCAACTTCAGTCTGGAAGTAAGTCCGTATTGGGCAATGACACCATAGCTGAGGGCAAAAGGATTTGTCTGTGCCTGTCTGTTGTGGAGCATCCCCACACCGAGATACGGAATCAGTCCGAAGCGTGTCTTGTCATGGTTGCCATACAGGGAGTTCGTGAGATTCAATAGGATTTCGGAGGATACGCTCCATCCGGTTTGGGTTTTACTTTCGGGACTTGAGAGCCAGTAACCGTTAAATGACAGCCGGCTGCCTACAGTCGGGGTGAACCACTTGCCGGCGTTGATGCCGAACTGTCCTTTGATGCGGCCGCCGAGGTCATTGCATCCCATAGGGGTGCCAAGGAAAGCATTGATGCCGCCGTCGGCTCCGATGAACCAGTTGCCTTTCCATCCGGGAGACTCGACAACATCTTTGTTATATGAGACTGACGGTTTGTAGATAAGCTCCATGACATCACCGGGATGTGTCCGGGATGTTTGGGCGTAAGCGAAAGCGTCTGAACTGACGGCACTTGCCATCAGTGCTGCTGCGAGTATGTATGTTTTGTGTTTCATCTGATTGGTTTTGAAATTTGAGTGCAAAGGAAAACATAAAAGATGCGATAGCGAAATATACTCTATGAATCAGCCGATTATTTAAGTCGCTTTATAAGTATCATGAAATCGACACTACTTTCCGGCACTCATTCATTGTCAATGTCGTTTTACCTGCTTGGGCGCCGGACGGAGCATCTTGTGCGCCTGCATCATGCAACGGTAGGCAAAGCGACGGTCATCCTCATTCGGATCGCGGCCCCACGGAAGGTCGGACGCAGAGCCACCGCCGCCGCTTCCCTTGGCGAACTGAATTGCCCCGTCGAGATATCCGGCGAACAGATACATCGCGCATTTCAGGATCTCGTTGGGCTTCTCTGCCATTGCCATGAGAAATTCCCCGTCGAAGCCGGCTTTCTGTTCCGGCGTCATTGCCGCCAGCAGAGAGCGCATATCGACAACAGACCTTCCGAACACGGCATCCGTCAGTCTCATGCGCATCTGCTCCTGGTTCTTCTCCGTGAAATTGTGGTATTCTCTCATCGCATTGGAGCGTTTCTCGTTGGCAGACTTCAATTCATCCTGAAGCTGTGCGAGCTGCCGGTCGGCGGTCTTGAGTTTTTGGCGTTTGTCTTCAAGTGATGATTCGGTGACACGAAGTTCATCCTCAAGGCCGGAGATTCGCTGACGCAATTCTTCGGCATCGCCGTTCCCTGATTCGAGGTCAGACTCCAGTCGGTCAATCTGGTCATTGAGGTCTGCCTCGCGTGTCTCAAGATTTCCGATCATCGTATTGAGACCCTTGCAGCGTTTCTCTGCCTTACGGATATCCGTATATAGCTCCTTCAATGTCTCATGTCTGTCGCTTATCTGAACTTCCAGGTCGTTACACTCCTGACGTAGTTCCCTGCGATATTTCTCGGAAGTCCGATGACGGGCCCCTGTCTCCATGATGCTTTGACCACGACCAAGTCCCCATCGCTCGTTAACTGCGGCAAGCTCATTATGAAGCCGGAGAGTGCGTTCTTTGAACTCGATTTTATCTTTTCCCGCAAACAATTCCTTGAACGAAAATTTATTACGAGGCGTGATTGGCAACACGGTGCAATGAATGTGCGGATTCTTTTCGTCCAGGTGAACGTAGAAACCAACGATATTCTCTTCGCCCCATTTGTCACATGCGAATCTGTAAATGTCTTTCGCCCAATTTTCGATGTCTTTACATCTGGTGATGGATGAATTGTCCGCACCATGTTCCAAATCAACTGTCTGATTGCCGAAAGCCAGACGGTGCATCCGGTCCCGGCTTCCTCCGAAGATGATATTGACAACGGTTCGGCGATTAGGCTCCTTTCCTTTACGCTTCATTTCCTCATTAGGGTCGATTATTCCCCGTTCCGCAAGCGTCTCCTTGATGCGCCGGGGAATACTCTTTGTATGATCTATCGGTTGTACTACACCTCCCCGGGTCACCTCAAAATTGAGATGCGCCCGGGTGCGGTCATAGTTGCCGCCCTTGACGGCAACATTCCAGCTTCTGTCAGACCAACGCCGTTGATGCTCGTTGGACTGATTGGTTGACATTCCTGCCGAGGCATGGAAGTCAATTGCCTGTTTAGCCATATAAGTGTAAATTAGAGCGTTAAACACAGTTCTAAAAAGGCCGAGCTTGCTCGTAACAGCCTGCCGGATACGGCAACTCCCAGAGGATTTTCAATCCGAAGGGGGTATTAGGCTACCCGGGTGGTTCACAATCCGGCAACTTCGCGCAAGCGCGTTGTCTATAAGCCAACCTGGACGATGACCACGGGAATCGGTCAGGCATATACCCGGATAGGCGCACAGCGCACATCAGAGAGGCTCGGAATGGCCTCCTGCAACCGTCGTGTACCCGCTATTACCGGAAGCAAGCAAGGCACGTTTTAGAGGCTGTCCTTGATGAAATCGACTTTCAAATGGTTGAAGAATCCGTCGAGCGCAGACCGGGCGTCCGTAATAGAGGATGATTCTTTGACCGCTTTGATAACGGATGTCTCATGGTCAAGACCGGGACTGCAACCCTTAAGGAGACGGAGCCAGTCCGACCAGTTGCCGGATAGACACACATTGAAGATGCGTCCAAGGCACTCGTTGCTATAAGAGTCTGCCGTCTCGGGAAGCTCTGCCGGGCGGTTGTGCCATTTCCCAATCATCTGCCGAATCAGTGAATACTGTAAGGAGGATATCTTGTGCGAATAAGCAACATCGTCTTCCTTGTCAAAGGATTCGAGCGTTTCTACGATTGTCTCTACAAGTTCGGAATCGGTTATATTGCCGTCAAGCCATTCGTCCATCTTGTCGGCAAGCGGTTCCGGCACCTTGAACGGTACCTGCGGCATAATGAAGGCAGGGGCGTATGCGATATCCGGCCAGTCCATCGTCATGGTAACGAGAGAACAGCGGTCAAGAGGTGTCTTCGACAGAAGTCCGAAAACCTCAAGCTGGTCGAAGAACTTGCGCACTGTCTCGCGTGCCCAGTTCCAACGGTCGGCAAGGTCTGTAATCGAGATTACGAGCTGGCCGGTTTCCAGATTGAATGTCTGTCCATAGGCAGGCTTATAAGGGGTCTTTGTTTCCGCGACATTGTGCAGAAGGTAGAGATAGGCAGTGAGCCTCGAAGCACCGAACTTGGTAGGCGCGGCAAGGTAGTCCATAATCTCCGGGGTGAGCCTCACACTCCATAAGCGGCTGTGGGGCGTCTGGCGGTTATACTTGGTTTTGGTCATTGAGGGATGTGGTAATTGAATAGAGGTTTATTATCAAATAATAAGAGGTAAATGTCTTAATGGAAGGGATAAAAATGGACTGCCGCTGTCAGAAGCAGAGAGCCTGGATGCCCCGTGCCGTAGCCGGTCGGTGGCATCCTGTGCCTCCGCATCGAGTTCAGCCAATCTCTCCGCGCATCAGCTTTACTTTCTCAGCCTCGCAGAAAGCGTTGTATTCTGCGGCATCGGTTCCGCGCTCAATGGTCTCGTCTATGATGTCTCCGAGCTGGTCGAAATACACCTCCGGGTGAGCAAGCCGGATGCCGTTTGCGTCCTTGAGATAGATTTCGTAATAGTCCATCTCGTTGTAGGAGATTAGCACGTTTCCCTTGAAAAGCCTGCCGTTCACTTTGAACATAAGGGTTGCCATACCCTTGTGTACGGTGGCGAAGAAGCCGTGGAGTGCGCCCCACGAACAGATTACGTTCATGGGTGTGGTTGCGAGCAACTGTTGGCGGATAGTGTCCGCAATCTGCATTACATATTCTTTATCCATAGTGCTGGGATTTATTGTTTCCCTCACCTTCGAGAACCATTCTCATTGGCTTCGGGAAACGGGTTGTTTTCTGCCATACAAGTTGCCGTATCTTACGAACCAAAATCTCAGCGAGACCGGCGGCCCGTTTTGGAGAGTAACCGGATGCGGCGATTAACTTTGCAGAACGACAACCCTCCCGGAGTCAACGCGAATAGTATCCTGATATAAGAGTGCTGTCCGCACAAGCGGTATATCGGGAAAAATTCTCCGGCGACTTCAGTTGCCGCATCAGTTCTTCCGACGGATAGAAGACCGAACCGATAGAGAATATGTATAGATTCATTGAAAGAGGCCATATCGCCGGTTCGATGACGCAGGTCAGCATGGCTATGAATCCAAGTCCAATGCCGAGGCGGGTCTGCAGCCAGAAGATGCTGCGTTCAGTTATGCGGAAAGAGAACATCGACAGGCATAGGACCGTACCCACTCCAAGGGCCCAGTTCACTCCGTAACTCTGCAGATAGCAGAAGTTGAAGGAGAGCATCAGCAGCATAAGGAGCGATACGAAAAGTTTGCGTGCCGACAGGCTGAACGTCATCCGGCGATAGAACTTCTGCATCCCCGGCGTATCACGGCGATAGAAGAACATCGACAGCATGGTGACTATTGCCGGATAAAAATGAAGGAACATTTGCATATTGGTAATCTTTGTCTTGTTATGCCTCAAGTTCTAATTCGAGTGTTTCCCACGAGGCTTTGGAGAAAATCATATTGACATCATTGAATGTCAGGGAAAGAGTGCTGATCCGTGCAATCATCGAACTGTCATGGCCGGAACAATCGGATATAGCCTTGTCAATCCGGTCTTCCGGAATTGATATTATCGTTCCGCGCCTGTATCCGTAAAGACCTATCCTGACTTCAAGGCGAAAGACCTTTGATGTGACTTTCATTATCGACGCATCATTTACGGCCACTCCGTTACGGAATGAACCGAAATCAACAGCCTTTATCCATGTCCTGTGCCAGTCGATGACATCTATCAGGTGGTTGGCAAGGGCGTCCGTCATCAGAGGAAATAACTCAGCAGTTCCTCTTCCGATATGCGGTATGCGAACTTGCCGGATTGCACGGCGGCTCTGCGTAGCGTCTCTCGCAGCTCTGCAAGCATCCTTTCGAGAGAGAAGTACAGCTTCACATCAACCCCGGTGATTTTCCCGCAGGAATTTGAAGTGGCGCAAATCTGAAACATCACGCCGGTGCCGGGTTCCTGAAAGGCACACACCGACTGGCCGTAATCGGTGTCTTCCGAGCGCCAGTGACGGTAAAGCTCGATGGTGCCGTAAGACTCGCCCAGTTCATTGCAGAAATCCTCGAAAGCCAGAGCTTCAGGAAGAGAGAAGTCAAGCAGTGCGTAATCATCATATACCTCACGGGCTGTCCTGTTTTCGAGTCTCGGTCTGATGATGGCCGGGAGCTTCAACGCGCCCGACTCTAAAAATCTTTCTATGGTTCCGTTTGTCATTAAAAATAGCATGATTGGTTAATCCGGGTGCAAAGATAAGTCCGTAAAACATTCCGTAAAAGCCTGTGTTCAAGGCTTTAATCTTCTTTATGAATGGGGCTGTTATTTATAATCGGGTTATGTCGCAGATACTAAGAAAGATGCACGGAAACGTATATAAATATCGACTACTTTTGCTAACATTATTTACAAAAGGAGATTATATTTATATAGTTAAAAAGCTGTAGCCCAGATGATAATATTATCTATATGTGTTATCTTTGCATGAAATAAAGATAATAGCGCATTACAGATGGCAAGATACGGATACATATTACATTCGGCAGATGATGCAACAGTCAGGAATATTGAAGAATCGGAATGTTGCCGGATATTCATGGAAAGCAGATACGACACTCAGACAAGACCGGAGAGAAGAACCCTTCTCAGGCAGATCGGGAACAATGACGAGATAATTGTACCCCGGCTATGCCACATTGTCAATGGCTGCTCCAATCTGGCTGTGCTGCTGGAATATTGTGAAGTCCGCAATATCAGGCTAGTCTCAATCGGGGACAGGATTGACACCGCCGGCATACTCTATGACGGCGAATCGGACAGGAACATAGTGTCGGCGTTAAAGACACTGGCATCAGATGTGGCCGACATTAAAAAAGGAAACGGCGAAAAGCCGCTACAAACGCAGTCCCCGGTTCAAACGTCGGCCAAGGAACGGAGGACACAACGCGACAGTCGGGTCATAAGCATGTACCTCACCGGCCTTAATACCGGGGAGATATTAAGGCTCAACAACATCAGCAAGACCACGCTGTTCCGTGTACTGCGGAAGCATGGCATACCGACAGAGAGGCTCGGCAAGAAACGTCCTACCTGTGAATGACCTTTCTGTTTCTTCTGACAGTCTCACGTTCCGGAGGTATGGTGTCGATTTCGCCGTCAGTTGCAGGCAGGCTCTCCGCCGATAAGGTTTTCATCAGAACCGAATCCACGGCTTCAATCCTCGGATAGTATTCATCGACTTTGGTTTTCAGTTCATCAACGGCGTGTTTGCCACGGTGATAGACATACAGTCCGTCACCTATCACGTTATCTCCCTCCACCAAGAGATAGAGGAAGAGTATCAATAACAATTTCTTCATATCGCAGGAATAATCAGGTTACACGATATACTATGTCGCAATCAATCACCTCACATGGCATCCCGAACCACGGAGAGTTGCTGAAATATGGTTGCCATTCTTCATCTGAAGGCGGACAGACGATTTCCACGGATTGCTCACGGAGCAGGCGGTCAATCTCGTTGACTTCCTGCTCTGTGAGGCCGGTAGCATCGTCGTTAACCAGATAACACAGGGCGTAAGTGGGAACTTTTTCTACTCTGGTTTCCATGGTCTTCATTCTATCGGAGTGAGTTCTTCGATGCCTACGGTATAGCCGTAACCATCTTCGGTGCGCCATTCACGGCAGGTCTCGGCATCCACAAGAGTTTCTCCCTCTCGTCCGTCAAAGTTCTCTGCAGCTTCCTCGATTTCGACAGCCATCGCTTCCTTAGCCTTTTCATAGTTTCCATAAAGGGCGTGAGTGTCGGTTATACATTCTGCTGAACATTCAATCAGCATTGTTACAAGGTAGAATTTCTTATTCATATTCGTATGGTTTTAATGGGTTGTCAAATCATGGGGATAGAGCGTCCATGCTCCTTGAGGTAGTTGAGCATTGCCTTCGCCTCGTTGTGAGAGGCTTGGTTTCGAGGGTCGGTGGCATAGTCGTCAGCCCCGATAACCTCGATGATAGCCTTGCAGAGCCGATAGACGCTCTGCTGGAGAGTACGGTGCATCATGGGTACTTGCGAGGCTACTTTCTTCGGGTCGAAAGAGTAGTTGTTGACTGCGGTCTCAATCGCCTGTGCGAGTTCTTTTTCGTTCATCTGTTACGATATTTGGAGTGAATGTTTTTTCTCCCTCTCATTCTTGCTCCGATGGAGCTGTCGTGAGGGGTTTATTTGCGCATCACAGGGGCATCGACAAGGGGCGAAAGACAAGGTTTTCAAGATGATTTTTTAGGTAACTGCAAAATCTCGCCGAAACAACGCCTGACCTTGGCCGTCGCTCCCGGATGCCGAACTTTGCGCCATAAACCACTGAGACTGCTCCCGGGGAGAATAGAAACTGCAATCATATAAGAGGCAACCAGTGTATAAAATTCCATTCACTATGCCAAACTTGTAATGGAAGGCAAAAGAATGGTACTTGTCCCCCAATTTACAAAGGTGATTGAAAGTGAGATTATAATATGGGAAAAGCCGCCTGATGTGCAATTCAGACGGCAAAGTATTAACCCTATCACATGTGGATTATTGGTCTATGTTGTCGTTTCAGTCAACTGCATGAACGATATATTGAGCGTTGATTCTAAAACAATTATTCTCGCACTATATAACGGCAAATTATATTCAATTTTGCCGCTGTATAGTAATCAGTCTAATATAGACTACAACATATTGTCTATAAGATACCAATAGTAGAATGCTTCTGCGTTTGACTTTTTTAGTTTGTTGAGCCTACCCGGGAGTGCCTTTGAAATAGTCATGTCTGCAGTTAGGTCTGAAGGCGAAAACTTGCGAATGCCGGTGACTCCTTTCTCAATACAGGTCGAAGCATATGCCGCCTTTGTAGAATCGACAATAGCATCCTCGATAAAATATTTGTTCTCATATATGAATGAGCTGAGACGTTTGATGCCGTCCTGCAACAAGGGAAAATCACCTTCACCCTCGAGACCTCTTGTGGCAAGCAGCATAGCCGTCAGGCGAATATCTTCGAATATTAATGTTAAATCTGAGCCCAGATTTCGATATCCAAGCTCAACTTGCGCAATTCGCTTAAACGAGTATGTCGTTATTTTAAGATCTTTGACTGCATCAAACAACCTGCCTATGTCATATACCTGTTTCATAATCTCGGTGGAGCGCGAGTTCCCGTTTTTATAGTAAGGGATACCGGTAGTATTCGGAGCAAAAGCTGTCAGTTTGTCTCCAAGAATGTCTCCTATTGAAGGTACCTTGACAATAGAAGGTTCTGAGTCAAGTTCTATGAACTGGTTGATAACCTCTGTCTGGTTAACCTTATAATAATGAGTATCCTCGTATAGAACATCAAGAAGAATATATGACTCCTGATTTGCTCTGTCGGTATAGGCTATTTGATAAAAGAACTTGGAGTGGCTTTTAGGAATATCTTTACCTGCCTGCCGTCGTTCAATCAATTCTGTTCGGGTAAACCCGAACTCCTTGATTTTGCCGAGATATTCCTCGATATTGGTTCCTGGCGGACAGATTATGTCAATGTCTATTGAGAGCCGTCTGGTTCTGTCTCCGAGGATGAGACCCGTACATGTGCCTCCCTTAAAAATATACGGACATCCGGAACGAGCCAGCAAGTCCAACAATGCGTATGCCCTGATTACTTTCTCAATAATTCCAAGGTCATTATATTTGTATTTCTTCGACATGGCCTGGAACCAGTCTTTGCCGAAACAATGTTCCTTAATCATAATTCGTTCCTAAATTTTCAATAGCCTTTTCAATAGTTTGTTTTGCATTGCGACGAGAGGCATAACGAAGCATCGAGGTTCGGTTTATGGCATACATGGAATGTGCATTATCAACCATCCTATACCACTCGCTCCCATGAAGATAATCCATATCACTGTCACAAATGACATCTACAAGTATTTTTTCTAAGCTGGGGGTCTTTACGCCTCGGAAATCTATCAACGGAGACTCTGAGATAAGAGGCTTAACAATAAATGCTTCATCCGACATAGAAATATAGTTATATACAAAATCTTTATTTGGATTAAGATATGCTACATATCCCTGTTTCTGGAGAAAATGAAAAACCGGTTCCATCGCATCCCGTTCAACTTCTATGTAATGTAGGTTGTTCAATGACAAATGATGCTGAAAACCTTCAAGAACATTTCCGTCAAAAACACTTATCGTTATAAAGGGGAATGAGGCGGATAATTCCTTCCCGACTTTTATTATTTTGTCCCCAAGCTGCGGGACATATTTGCGTGTCTGAACATTTTGCAAAGTGTATATTCCTCTTCCAAGTTTGAATAAGCTGTTATCCTTAACCAGTTCTCTCAGATGCCATGACAGCGTCACTTTGGAGATCTCGAACAAACTGTTCAAATATGACAATAACTCAGTGAACCGGAATGATTCCCGGCTTTTTGCGTAAGTTAATATCGCGGCTCTTGTCTCAATCATGAGAGTTCATTTTTGCAGCTGCAAAGTTAACTATACAACGGCAAAAATCCAAATATTTTGCCGTTATATAGTTAAATATCGAAGAAATCCATTGGTTTATATAAGAGGTTATGGGCGCAGCCGCCGCGCATAGGGACGGCAAAACCGTGCCTATATAGTCAGCGGTCTGTTGCATCAGTCAATCTCTATTTCATCGGGATAGACATCTATCTCGGCTCCGGAACTTAACTGTATGACAAAGCCTTTCGGAGTCTGTGCCACAATGGTACCACGGCGATAACCGCGCCACGGCTCAATAAGGTCGCACTGCTTTCCATATTCGGGAAAGTCGGTGCAATGACCCTGCTCCGAACAGGCAGGGTCATTGAAATCGGGAAACATCATCATATATCTTCTTTTTGTGTGTCATCTATGATTTTCAGACAGCATGGATAGATTGATTTGAAAGCACTGATTATGGCATCGGCCGCATGTCTGCTTTCAGCATCCTCGATATAAAGACTGTGTGTCCAATAGTCATAACTGAAGTCGGCGACCTCTCCCGAATATCGGTCAGTGCCTGAATATATGGTGGCGGCGAAGAAACCTCCCATGCCGCTTTGTTTTCCTACAAGATGGTTGTAGAGAGTAAATTCCTCATTGTTGCTGTCCGAACTGGTCAGCCTGTCAACAATATGTTTGATGTATTTATATCTTTTCATACCGCTTTCCGGGCTTTATTGAAACGACCGGCTTTCCAGCCGTAAATCTCTGCGACATAGGGGTGCAGGGAGCGAGTGCGCTTGCGGAAGCCTGCCTCGTCTATCTCGCGGTTGTATATTTGCTTGGCGATACGCTCCGCTGTCTCACGGTCTTTCGCCACCCGGTAGAGCACATAGTGCGATGCGTCATGGTGGGACAGTATAGCACGGATGTTGTTGCCGTCAGAGTACCATTCGTTGTTATCTTCCGAGATATTGAAAATATCATTTATGGTGCTACCAAGTATCTTGTAGCCCTGCCGTCTGCCGTCCCACCTGCCGACATCAGCAAAAGCAATTATCACGCCTTCAACATCTTTGTTAAGGTTTCCGCGCTCGTCATTGAGATAGTCGTTTACCACTTCTGCCCACTCACGGTCAGTAACGCAGTAGTCATCATCATCAATGGCTTCTCGTTTACATTGCTGATATTCCTCTCTTGCGTCATCGTCAAGATAGGTATCGCTTGTCCAGATTATCAGTTTCTTCATAGCCGTATCGTATTAGATTGTTGCCTGATTATATATGCTTGGTTCTGAAGTCACGTTGTAGATGTATTGTCCGCAACGTACAAGCAAAGCATCTTTGCCGTAGTACAATTTTTTCATACCCTTGATAGAGCCGGAACGGTGAAAGTTCGGAAAACGGCTTATGTTGCAACGCTTTCCTTGTTCGACTGTCATTTTTTTTGTCTGCATATCTGTATTGTTTGAATGTTTATTCTTCCCCTCCCGTTTATTGCTCCTTTCGGAGCCGTCCGCGAGGGGTTTATCTGCGCATCACAAGGGCATCTTTCAAAGGAGCAAGTGACAAGGTTTTCAAGACGATTTTTCCGGATACCGGCAAAATGGCGCGGAAACTTCGGCACGACCTTGGCTATGCTCCCCAATGCCAAACTTCGCGCCTATAAACCCGACCGGACAGGTTCCGGAGAAAGAATAATATGTGCAAAAGCATCACAAATTCCATTATTAGGGGTTGTTTTATAGTTGCCGTCTAAGCAGTTTTTCTCACTTTAAATAATTATACCTAACAAATGAATGAATAGAGAAAATATCGGTAATTTTGCAAGAATTACCGATATTACAAAATCAAAATCCATTAATAAGAGGATTGGAATAGAAACGTATAATTTCAATGAATACAGGGCTGACATTATATATAGAAAGGGAGATACTGCCCAGGTACAACGGATTCGACAAGGCCCATCGGGAGGATCATGCCCGCACGGTCATAGCGCAGAGCCTTGACATTGCACGGCATTACGCCCTCAACATGGAAATGGTATATACCATAGCAGCGTTCCATGATTTAGGGCTTGCCATCGACAGGAAGACACATCATCTTGAATCTGGGCGGATAGTACGGGAAGATCCACGATTGCATGAGTGGTTCACACAAGAGGAAATAGAGACAATGGCACAGGCGGTAGAAGACCACCGGGCATCGTCCGACCATGAACCTCGAAGCATATACGGCAAGATTGTCGCAGAAGGAGATCGCTACATCGAACCGGAGAAGATAATCGAAAGGACGGTACAATACGGACTCGACCATTATCCCGAACTTGACAAAGAGGGCCACTGGCAGCGCACGCTTGGCCATCTGCATGAGAAATATGCCGAGGGAGGCTATCTGAAACTTTGGTTCCCTGAGTCGCCCAACGTAGAAAGGCTCAATTCACTCCGTGAGATTATAAAGGACGAACCCCGGCTGCGCCGGATTTTCGACAGGATTTATAACGAATTATAAAAGACACCATTTTGCCACAAAATTGCATCTTTACCTAATCAAAGTAAATATGAGATATTGATGCAAATTACAACAGCCGATTAATTACGGCTGTCATACAGGTTTATAACCGTTAATCCATTAGCCTTAGCTATACGGCAGGTGTAAAACGTACCTCCTTTAGGATTTCCGTTATACCATGCAATAAGTCGTGAGCTGCGGACTACCATATAGTCATTGCGCCGTAGCAGACAGCCTTGATAGTAGTGTTCGCTCAGAATCACAGTATCATTTGCATTACGCAGAATGTCATTATGCCGGGATTTCATGGCATCTCTCCACCTCTCGGTCTGTCCACGATACGGAATAACGGCAATGAGCCGTAAATCCGGCAATTCAGACTGTAGAGAAAGGACGGCTTCCGCTGCCAGCAAATCATAGCCCATAGCCATGCCGCAGAAGAAATTTCGACAGCCGTCAGCGTATGCCGAGATTATCGTTGTCCTTAATTGCCGTTCAAGTCGTCTCAAATGAAAGTATGGGACGATGCGGTGTCCGCTGAAGCAAGCGGATACAGACTTATCATATTTTGATTGAACCATATTATCTCACTTTGTAATGGGTTCTTGCGAGGAAAACACCTCCGAGCACATTGGCTCCGAGGCTTTCAAGGCGGTTGGCATATATGGCATAACTCAAACCTTTCGTTATCACATCATCAAATACCACAACCATTTTACCGCTGAAAAAAGTCGGGTCAAACTCAATGACAACAGCATTGCGGACATCCCTCTCTGCCTTGCGGTTCTCGTGAACGGTCATTCTATCGCCACAAACCGATACATGGTCGTAACCGTTTATTGCACCGGTGAGTTCACACACCATTTGGCTGAAAGCCTTGTAGCGTATCTCGTTCTTCTCTCTTGTAGATGCCGGAACGGGAGAAAACACAATGTCGGCGCACGTTGCTCCGTAACGCTCAGTCATGGCGGTCGCCGTGCGCCGTGCGACTTCCTCGTATGCCCGTCCGTCCTTGAAATCAAAAACCAACTGACGGTCGGCTATCTCCCGTTCTCCTACGTTGCGTATGCGTGCAGGAAAATATTTGCAGAACCATGTCTGCGGTTTATCCAACTGCTTTTGAAGCTCAATGTCTATCGTTTTCGCCATAAATTTACATTTTTATCCCTCTTTTTCAGACCTTTTGGTCTGTCGGAGGGCTGTCTGACCGATTTCAGGCATTTTCAGGGGAGGCGAAAAGGGTCAATAAGGCAAATTCACGGTGACAGCCGTGATCTCCGACTATGATTTGACATTTGGCCCGGCCTCCAACTTTGCCGTGACAATCGACGGACGGCATCTCCCGGATCACAGGCGCAGGATTAAAAGTGGAATAACCGCAATTTATAAAAGGCTGACAGACGTTAAATCAGATTCATCAACAGTGCCCCCGTTGATTAAAAGAGTAATTGAAATGGCATAAACAGTATAAGAGGCTTGAGCGGCCCGGAATGGAGGCACCGTCATAAATGGATATACCGGTGTAGTCAGAATAAAGAAAGCAGAGGCCGTATGACAGCCCCTGCAATCGTCTTATGATTATGGATATTAAGCCGCTTCCTCGTTGGCTTCATCTTCGGAGGTTTCGTTTGCCTCCGTAGTCGGCTCTTCGTTTTTCGGCATGAGAGCCGCTTTTCTTTCCTCTATGCGCTGATGCCGTTTCTCATAGACCTCGTTATAGCCTTTCTCAATCTCGGCAAGCTGTTCGGGCATGTGTTTCTTTGCGAAGCCGAGCAGCAGTTTTGCAACTGTGTTGTTCCCGAATGCCTCCTTGAAATTGGCTATAAGATAATCCCTGCGGATTACAGCCTTTGTCCTGGCGTTGAGATTGCTGACTATCTCCATTTTTTCATCATCGGAAAGACAGCCTGCCTGCTTCTCGGTAAGCCCCACAGCCGAGAAATGTTCCTTTCGGAGCGATGAAAGCATGAAATAATACACCATTCTTTCCTCGTCCTGCCCGAACTTGGTCTCGGTCATGTCGGCCTCAAGGATTTGCTTCTTGGTGTCTGCCACGGTTTTCTCCACGGCGATTTCCTTGTTGCGCATGTCCTGTTTCTCGAGTTTCACTATGGGGTCGTCCGCCTTGTTGTCAGCAGTGCCGTCCATGGAAGCCTCGGACGGCTTCATCGCATATCCTATGCTTATGTCATTTTTTTCAATGACAATATAGACAATGATTTCTCCGTTCTCTGCCCTGGCATTGACATCCTCCACGGCATCGTTATACTCGGAAAGGTCTTGTTCATACTCCGAATGAGCCTCGGCGAAGTCTTCGGCAGTTTCGTATTCCTCCGCAGTCGGTTCCTGCGGCATTGCAGGGTACGGCTGAATGTATGTGTTCGGAGTTTCAATCTCATGTCCCATAGCCGAAAGACGCTCAACCGCCGCCTCGTTTGTGCCAAATCGCCCTTGTCGCAAAGGGTAGGCAGGATATAGGGCTATCATATCCACCGCCTTGTCAACGAGATACGATGTGTTCATATCCTCAAGGCATTTGCGGTTGGTGCATTTTCCACAAGTTCCCTCGCAGAAAAGCAGTAGGTTCTTGGTGTTATGGGGGCATGAGGCACACATTCCCTTGTCAAATGAGTAACGCTCAAGGTCGGTTGTGAAATTCTGCTCTATGCGCCTTGCGACCTCGGAGGCTTTCAGCCCACGCCATGAGCCGTAGCCATAAGAATTTTCGCAGAGGTGTTTTTCGTAAACCTCTTTCTGTATGTCAGTTCCGTATCTGCATATCTCGGAAGCCACGCTCATTGTGATAGTGTCAGCCTCCAGCAGTTGCGCTATTTCGGGGATAAGTGATGTGAATTTCAGTCGTGTGCGTATGTATGCCTCGGACTTGCCGAACTGCACAGCCAATGACTGCACATCGTATCTTCCGCTGTCCATGAGGCTCTGGTATGCGTTTGCTTCCTCAATCGGTGAGACATCCTCACGTTGAAGGTTCTCGGTGACGGCGATTTCAACCGCTTCATCATCGGTAACATCGTATATGTCGGCAGGGATAGTCTCAAGCCCTGCCATGACGGACGCACGGTATCTTCGCTCCCCGAAGATAATCTCGTAGCGGTCGGTGTCCGCAATGGGGCGTAGGCCGATTTGCTGAAGGACACCCTGCGAGGCGATGCTGTCGGAGAGTTCCTTGAGGGCTGCCTCGTCAAAGGTCTTGCGAGGGTTGAATGCGCTCGGCTGAATGAGGGCGAGTGATACGTTTTCTTTTCTGACTGCTTTGGTCTCCATAATCTTGACTTTTAAGATGTTGATAAATATTGTTTTTTCTTCCTTACTTTTATCAGTTCCTTCCGGGAGGGTTGTCGGACTGATTTTTTCGGCAAGTCAGGAAGGTCGCTGCACAGGTGGATTACGACAAGGCTGACAGGGCGAAGCCCCGTCACGCTGCCGCCGGGCCTTGGCATATCCACGAGCGGCCTTAACTTCGCCGATTCAAAAATCACGGCAACCGTCACGGACGGTATCTGTAAAGCCGTACAGGATATAACTGTTCCCGGAGATGGATATAAGTGTACTGGCATGTCCCGGCATATCTGAAACAGGTGCTCAGGGAGTTGATCCGCGATATAAAAGGAGCATGTTAATAGAAGGGGAAGAAGGGCGGGAGGCATCCATGTGTGGATGAGAGGTAAGCCATCAGGGAAATTGCCGGTCAACGAAGATATGGAAGTACGGGCGTAAGTGGAGGGAAACGGAACCTATGCCTGTACTGACTTCGAGGCCGACAGGCATTTTTCGGATTACCGCTGTGAAAGCGAGTGTCGGGCCGGGCAACATGGAATATTGCCGAGGCCGTCTCTCGCTCAAAGTCAGCCACGCGGATGCCGGGTCGGGGCGCAGCGGTATAAAAGAGAGCAAGAAGGCAACAAAGGGGATAAAGCATTTTTTGAAAAGGCTATGTGTTAAAAGAGGCAGTTGCGCCACCGCAGTTCAATGCCATAATGACAAAATAAATCCCTGCCTGGTTTCACAACCGGACAGGGAATAAAAGTCAGATATATGGTGATGTCAGGCTGCTTCCTCGGTAATTGTCGGCTTGTCAGGCGAGATACCATCGGACAGCGATATGCCTTTTTCGGCATTTTTGAGGTCTTCCTCAATCTTCTGCTGCAACTCCCGGCATTGAGCCTTGAGAGTTTCAAGCTCCGGGGCTTTAGGCCATCTGCGGCCTATGATTTCCTCCAACACCGGAATTTCTTCCCGCAGTCTCGCTATATCCTTTTCTTTTTCAGCTATCCGGGCAGGCATACGTTCCATGACAGCGTAGGGATATGCGGCGGCTTCCACGAATGAGAGTGACAACGATCCCGATTGGGAGCATCGGTACTTGAGTCCGCTTGCTCCCTCGATGAAGAAGATGTTGCGCTCGAACATTTCGGCAATATTAAACTCGCTCCTTACCGTCATGGGTAAACCCATATAAGAACCGACGGCTTTGTGTTCTGTTCCCCGGTAAGACTTTGATATGCGGTGAAGTTCTCGCCCGATTTCCTGCGGTGTGGCAAAAGTGCCGGATACGAGGGTTACTGACGCATCATCTTTCCGTGAAACAAAACAGCGGTAGTCCATATTCATTTTGGCAATCATATCCTCTGCTGTTGCAATGGCTTTCTGATTGTCCGACATCTTGCGCTCCGCACGGCCTTTTTCTTTCTTGAATATGGCCTGTTCCTTTTCAAGCTGCATAATCCTGTTGTCGAGCTTCGCCTTTTTCAAAAGGTCGGTGTTGCCGGAAAGGATTGCCACGAACTCGGCAAAGTTCATGCCGTTTTCCTCGTCCATGCCGTCCTCGTCGATGCGTCGCACGGCAATCGTGCCGTTATTAATCTGATTTATGAACATCTGCTTGTTCTTCAGAAGATTGAACTTATAGGCATCAAGAGTTTTCTCCGTTCCGTAAATAACGATGTCAACGGTGTTTCCACCCCATAGTTTCACGGTGTTTCCCTTGCGGACAGCCCTGCCGTTACGCTGCTCCATGTCGGCCGGCCGCCACGGTATCTCAAGATGATGCACCGCCACGGCACGTTCCTGGGCGTTAACGCCTGTGCCTAACATGGTTGTGGAGCCGAAAAGCACACGCACTCTGCCGCTGTTCATGTCGGCGAACAGTTTCTTCCTCGCCCTTTCGGTCTTGGCGCACTGGATAAACTGTATTTCTTCCGAGGGTATTCCGAGAGCCACAAGTTTGTCCTTGATGTCCTGATAGATATTCCACTCGCCGGGTTTATAGGTGGAAAGGTCGCTGAAAACGAACTGTGTGCCACGGTTGGCGTTTGAGCGCACATAGTAGTCATAGACTGTCCTTGCGCATATCGAAGCCTTGTTGCCAGGGTCGTCGCTGAACTTATCGCCGAGAAGTCTCATGTCAAGAGCCATTTTCCTCGCTACATTTGTAGCTATAAGCATTTTAGCCTTGTCGAGATTGTCGGGTTCGGGCATATCAAGTCCGAGGTCAGCCCATTCTCCGGATTTGGCGAATGATACAAGCCTCCCAGCCATTTCTTCCTGCTCGATAGTCGGGGGATTGGAGAGGAAGCGCACGTTCTTTTCGGGAACATCGAGGTTAATCATGTCCGTTGTGCGGTAATCCGTTATCTCACGGAGGAATGAGGCAAGTTCAGGCACCTTTATATATGAACGGAAACGCTCTTTGCGCTTGATATTGCCGGTGACATCAAGCTCGTAATCCGCCTTTTTCTCGGTGTATATTGCCGCCCACGCATCGAAGCAGCTTATCCGCTGTTTTTTGAGTTCCTGCGGACGCATATACTTGAACATCACATACAGCTCGGTAAGAGCGTTGACAACAACCGTGCCTGACAGGAATGTGGCTCCGAGGTCACGGCCTGTGCGCCTCTGAATGTCACGGATTGCGATAAGCAGGTTCATCGCCCTTTGTGAGCCTTTGGTGTTTCCGATGCCCGCAACCCTTGTATGGCGTGTCTGCAGCATTAAATTTTTGAACGCATGACATTCATCTACAAAAATATGGTCTATTCCCATAGTGTTGAAATCCTGTGTGTTGTCTTTGCGTTGGTCTATGTCGTGACGCAATTCGGCGAGTTTGGCGGACAGGTTCTCCTGCCGTTTCTCAAGCCCTGTCTGCATCTTAGAGCTGCGGTAGCGCATGGTGGAGTTCTCGAGAACCTCAAGGCAACGCTCGACATCGGCAAGTTCCTCCCGGAAGATTGCAGCCATAGTTTCCTGTGACTGGGGTATCTTTGAAAACTGGTCGTGGGTCAGTATCACGCAATCCCAGTTGTTGTTCTTTATCTGCGAGAAAATCTCCTTGCGGTTTGCAGGCGTGAAATCCTCGCGTCCGGGATAGAGTATCTTAGCCATGGGATATGCCTTGCGGAAAGTGTCTGCTATCTCATGCCCGTTGGACTTGAGCCCGATAATCATAGGCTTGTTGACGATGCCGAGACGCTTCATTTCATAAGCCGCCACGCACATTATCATTGTCTTTCCGGCACCGACCTCATGCCAGCAGATGCCTCCGTCGTTCTGCTTTATCATCCACACGGCATCCTTTTGGGATGGATATAGGCTGTCGTATGGAAAATGTTCCAATGTGAGGCCGGGAAAAGTCTGAGCCGATCCGTCGTAGGACGGGCGCACATAGCAGTTGAAGCGGCTGTTGTATTCGGCTACAAGCCGGTCACGGACAGGCAGGGGCTGACGGTCGAGCCAGTCACGGAACGTGGAACGTATCTCCTGTATCTTGGCGGCTGCCTCCTGTATGGCATCTTCATCGGCTACACGGGTCTTTTCGCCGTTGATATACACCTCTTTTGTAAATTCGGGTACGGTGTCCTGTAGCGCATAGACAAACATATCCTCGCCATTGCAGTTCCTTACGGAATAAGTGTTGTAGGCGACGGCTGAATATCCCGTGAGCCGGAGCAGGTAGGTGTCGTTTATGTCAAAGTACATCAGCTCGGCATCCACCCCGAAAAGATATGACGCAAAAGAGGCGTATAGTTTCGGGTCAATCCACCTTTCGCCCATGTTTATGTCAAGTTCCTCATACGGCACAGGTTCGGGCAACGTATCGGAAAGTGCCTTTGCAGAAATTTCGGCAAAAGACCTCTTGCGCTCGTCAAGGAACGGAAGCAGTTCGGAAACATCTCGCAGTTTGGTAACGATGTCGCCGCCGATGAAACGGCCTTTATGCTCCCAACAGTCTGTAATTGGGTTGTAGAAAATCTCGTTCTTGAGTGCTCCGGTGATTTCGTCCTCGGTCATTGCTGCGGTCTTGCACATATAGTCGATGTTGACCTGACCGTGATAGTTCAGAGAACTTGCGAGTGCTTCCATGGGGAGAAGCCTCACCGATGTGTCCGTCTTTTTGAAAGCCACCGGCTCACGCATGATGTCGGATTTGTAAATCTCCCTTCCGACAGCCATTTCAAGTGTCAGCACCTCGTTTCCGAGGCTGTCAAGAGAGATAAATTCCTTGTTGTCGTTATCGTGGAAGAAGCCCCATTTGGCGGTGAAAGCGTCATAAAGGCTGTTCAGTCGCTCCCTTAATTCGGGTTGCTCGGTCTTTTCCTCCCTCTCCTTGTTGGAAAGTTCAAAATAGACACCCCTCAACGGCATATAGTCGTTTGCCCTCTCGATGTTCACGCTTCCGTTGTCAACAGGCACGAAATCGACGGCAATATCTTCATAATGGGTTGACTTGCGGTATTCAAGCGTTCCCACCTGACCCTCGAAAACTACCAGTGCGCCCTCTTTGAACCATTCGGGCATTTCCCCGGTATAGCCACGCCGTCCTTTTGCCGACGCGATGTCCAAATCTCCGAAAAGCGACATCTGCGCCTGTCTGCCAATTCCCGGATTGGAGAAAAGCCCTGGCCTGTAATTGCGTTCAAAATCGTATTTCAGTATGGCTGCGAGATAGTCAGCCATTGAAGCCTCGCCGCCCGACCATGAATATCTGCGTGTCAGCTTGCCGTATTGGTTTTTCACAATGCGGCTGTCGGTTGACAGTGTTGTTTTCGGCATGGTGAAAAGACGGTTTGATGGTTCCGTATTTTCCTCGCCGTGCTTTTCCTTTGAGGTCTGGAGAAACATCGCCTCCCTTGATGTGGGGCCGGATTTGGCTGTGTCCTTTTGGAATATGAGCAGGTCGCTCCCGACCTCAATGCCGCCTGTCTGCATGAAGATGTTGTCGGGGAGACGGACTGCGCTTATGAGGTTGGCGTTGTTCACAAGGTATTCACGCACAAACTTGTTGCCGGGAGTGTCGGCTATGCCCCTCGATGTAACGAAAGCAAGCAGTCCGCCCTCGTTGAGCAGTTCCATTGCCTTTACGAAAAAGTAGTTGTGTATGGTCTTGGTGGACTGTTCATGTATGCCGCCTTTCTTCCACAGGTCTGCATCGAACACACGGAAATTGCCGAATGGTATGTTTGAGGCGATTACGTCAAAAGATGTATGCTCAAACCGTTGTTCCCCGATGCTCTCAAAACCTGCCGTATAGGTTTCGGTATCGTCGTTGAGCAGGGAGAGGATTATGCCTGTCAGCGTGTCCTTTTCAAAAGCGTATGACTTGGTGTTGTTCATGGCAACAGGCAGGAAGCCGCCGATGCCTGCGCTCGGCTCAAGGAACGTGCGCATCGTAAGTCCGTGTGTCTTGAACGTGGACTGTATCTGCCGTGCCACTGCGTTTATTATAAATGCAGGGGTGTAAAATGCGGTCAGTACCGATGTCTTGATGCTTTCAATGGTTGTGTCGCACCAATGGGTTTTGTCGGTTGGGAAACTGCCGAGGACTGTCAACAGTCGGTTTGCCGTTTCCTCCATGCTTTGAGGGATTGGCTTTTCAGTGCCGATGTTCAGCACCTCTTTGATACCTCCGAAGCCCGAATAGAGCGACATTGTTTCTTTCTTCGGCTCGGTAGCCTTTCGCTTCTGCGAGAGGACGGTCAGTGCGGTTTCTATCGCTTTGACATTATCCTCAAATGATTTGTGTTTGTTGTATGCCATATATCTGATTTTTCTTTCCCTCACTTTCCTGCTCCTTCAGGAGCCGTCCATGAGGTGATTATCTGCGCAACACAGGAGCATCCGAGAGGCTTTAGGGACAAGGTTTTCAAGATGATTTTACAGTATGGATGTAAAATCTCGCAGAAACTCCGTGCAACCTTGGCTGATAAGCCCGGATGCTGACCTTCGCGCCGATAACCACCGGCAGTGACGGTTCCGGACAGAAAAGGATTCTCCTAAAAATGGGATATGGCTTTATAAAAGGAGATTTATAAGAGTAGCGGCTTGACGATATTGACAAAACCTATAGGGGGACAAGTAATTATGAACATAAATGTTAGTCCTGTCATGCGCAGGAATATAAAAAAGAGCAAGAACGAGAAAATATAAGAGGAAAGCGGGTGCGCTTAAAGGAGAACTCTCTGATATAAAAGGATATGGTCTCAGATGTTTGTGCCATATCCACTGAAGGGGCAGGCAGGGCAAAATCCCGCCTGTCCGTCATGCCGGATAAACTATCCGACTCATAGCTTAATAATGATAGTCAACCACACCGCCTATATAAAGCAGTGTTCCTGCCTCAAGGTTATTCAGACTTTTCATGAACTCTCCCGATTTCTCCGAATAGGAAGAATATCCGCAGTTGTCATCGTAGAACCTGCTTCCTGCATCAAGCGGATTTTCTATCGCTTCCTGAAGGTAATAAAGCGTTTCCCATTTCTGTATATTGTCTGCAGTCACAAGCGAGCATTTTTCTTTTATCAGCTTGACCCATTCCTCCTGCCAGATTTACACGCCGCCGTTGTAACGGATTGTGTTTTCATCAATGAGCGTGAACATTCCTTCGGGCAGTATCCTGTTCACGAGGATTTCTATACGCTCCCTGCGTTCCTCGTTGTCAATATTCGAGCAATAGTCAAGTCCCGAACAGTCTCCCTGGTGTAAGGTGTCTTCATCAAGTAATCCACCTTCTTCAACCTTTTCGGTTGTTATTTGATAAACTGAAGAGTGCATGATTTTGATTTTTAATGATATTATTTCAGTTCTCTTGTTAAGTGGAGGCACTCAGTAAGCATAAAATCCTCACGACCAAATTCAACGAGTGATTTAAGTGCCTCGATGCCGTTGCAATAGAAGAATATTTTTTCATCGGTGGCATCGTCAATGTCGGAAGATAGTTTTATGGTCATCGGTTTGGGATAAGCATAATAATCATCGTCCTTTTTCCATACGATTTCACATTGCGCATAAAGAGGTTCTGTATCATGTTCGGCACGATAATCAGCATAGAGGTTATCTATGTCCGTTTTCACTTCATCGACATTGGAGAGGACAACTCCGTTCCCGCAGTCCTCACACCATCCGTAAAGAAACGCGTCATCCGTATAATTACGGAATTTCTTGTCATTGGGATTAATCATAGCTTCACACGCTACGTTTATTCCTCCGCATTGAGTACATATTACTTTCATATAGTTCATTTTTTATCCCTCCCGTTAGATCCGTTTGGTCCGCCGGAGGGCTGTCTTAAGATTTCAGGCATTACAGGGGAGGCGCAAGGGGCAATGAGTCAAATTCACAGCGAAGCCGTGACCTCCGGCCCCGATTTGACATTTACCCCGGCCTCCAACTTTGCCGCAGAATCACCGGCAGCCCTCCCGGGCCATCGGAAAATTTTACAAATGACCTTCCGTCGTTTTATTACAAAAGCGCGGCACTTACATCATTAAAAAGGGGGAAGAAGAAAGTATAACAGGAACCTTGCTACGTTAAATACCGGCAATCCGGCGCAGTAAGGTCGGATTGTCGATTATTGTTTTTAGTCAGTCACAGATTACCACATCATCATGGCTCAAGGTAATTTGTTGTCCTGATGTCAGTCGCACTACATATTGATTCCCGGAGTCCTCAACGATTTCTCCGCAATCATGGTCTCGCCAACTGTCAAGCAGAGTGCAGAAGCATCCGATTACACTGTCCTCAAAATCTTCCATGTCGCTTTAATGTTTACCCGAGGCTCGGAGAGTGAGCCTCGGGCAATGTGAGACTTCGGATTAGGAAGCGATTGCTTCAGGTTGCGGTTCCATCATTGATGCCGGCTTCGCAATGTGCTTCACGCTTCTTGCAGCGAGAACAATACGGTGTCGGCTTTCGCCCTCGGCGTTTTTCCATTCGTTAGGTTTGAGGTAGCCTTTGACTTCAACGAGGATGCCCTTTCAGATAGCGTCGAATGATGAGAGGTTGGTATTCTTTGCCCACTTTTCGACTGTGATAAGTGAGGACTGGCGTGTAACCTCTCCTGTCGCCTTGTTGGTAACCCGGTTGCTGACTGCGAGAGCGAAGCGGATAACGCTTGCCTCGGTGCAGGTGGTGATTTTCGGCTCGGTGGCTACGAAGCCACTGACTACGGTTGAGTTGATGATGTTCTTCTTGCCATTGTTGGCGTTGGTGTTGTTAGCTTCCATTTTCGTTGATGCTAAAAGATTAATGTTATGTTTTCTGTGAAGCGATTGATTTTTTCCCTTTCTTCAAAGTCCGTTTCCGTAAGGGGCCGAATCAATTTTTTCGGCAAATCTCAAAGGACGTGAAACGGTGGATTGAGACAAGGCTGCCACAGCACCACATGTGATGCCGTGGCACGTGCCGCCGGGCCTTGGCATATCCACGAGCGGCCTTAACTTCGCCGACATAAAAATCGACGGCTCCCTTTCGGATGGCACTTGATACCCCCAGATCTAAAAAAGGCTCTGTTATTATAATGGAAAACCTGGCGCAGTATAGAATAGGCTGACTATGAATAAAAAAGTAAGGAAGGAAGGGAGGGAAGGCATATCAGTGCGGATTATAGGATGGCTGTCAGGAAGAGTGTCGGTCAAGGGAACTTGTAAGGATAAGCATAAGTGGAGAGTAGCGTAACCTATGCTTTCCTGCAAGCGAGTCTGAGCGATATTCTTCGGCCATCCGCTTTGACAGACGAGTGTCTTTCTTGGCAATACAGCATTGCCGTGAAAGACTCTCGTCCAAAGTAATCCGCGTGTATGCCGGGGCGGGGGACAGCAATAAAAGGGGTATAATATATTTATAAGAGGAGACAGGGTTATGAAGCAGACAACACATTAAAAATTGTGTTGAGAAACTTTTAATGTGATGTTTAGAGTACATATGGTCGAATAGAAACAAGAATCGGAATTATATTGTGCTATATCCCAGTGATTGTTTCTGCATGTGGATTATTAATATGTGTTCTCCAGTTTGCGAGAGCTTGTGCCTTTGAAGCATTGGCATAGCAATATTCGCAAAGATGCGGACAAGTATTGTACTGTCCTATATCTTTGCTTTTCATGCACCCGCACACTTCACGTTGTCCTCTATCCCGATTATCTTGAGTTATTATGGCATACCTCCCGTCATCAAGTCTTATATAACGGCTATCATCTTCTTCAAATAAAGAGGTAGTAATGATTTTTACGCCAAGAGCTTCCATAAGTTCGGGATGCTGATGTCCGAAACGCACAATTAATCGGTCGTCTATACAATGATTTTTATTAATGCCATAATTCGTGAGATTTATACTTTCACCACAGGTGGAAAGTTCTAACCTCCATTTCCCATTTAGAGATGATAATTCTTTTGCAAGAAGAATCATAGTATCTTTATTCCATTCCTTGTATTTTATTCCCTCTGCTTCCATATTTGATTTGACCTTTTTATAGATTGATATGTCAGCAAAACTGAAAACAAGTTTTTCTGTATAATCATGAATTTGCTCTCCAATTTTGGATATTTTTCCTAAAAGAGATTCCATATCAATGTTATCCGTAAGGATAAGCGGGTCGAAACGCCATATTACACGTCCTTTGCCGAGTCTCTCAGCCAAATATTTGAATGTCTCAATTCGTTGTGAGAGTGGAGGCACTCCGGATTCCAATCCATCTTTTTCATAATCGTTGATGGTGAACTGAATATAATATCCGATATTTCTTTTATCAAGTATATCAAGATAAGGGATTAAAGGGCGAGGATTCTTTGACCAGAAAACAATGAATCTAACATCTTTGTAACTGATATAGGATTTCAATGAATTAAATGGGTTAGTCCATACTGAATATCCTTTCTCAAGTCTATTAAAGAACCAATCAGCATAAAAGGCTGGAATATCAGTGCTTCGGCTTGCTGATATTATCATGGGAGCATGAGCTTCTGCTGATGTTCCATTCTCAAGAGTTATCAGAGTTTTTTTAGTATAAGTTATTTTTGACATACATATGCGTTATTAATTGATTAATTATTTCGAGATAAGATTTATGGAAGTTTTTCTCATATATTCGCCCATATTCTAATACTACAATTCGGGCACAGCCAGCCAACGGACATTATCATTGCCAGAATAATGAATCATCGGGTCGTAGCGGACTAATTGATAAGAAACAATCTTGAACTCCATGTTGATTATTGCAAGGATTATTACCTGTTCTTTTTCCGGTTTGCAGTCGGAATCCGTGAATTTATGCCATTCAGGAGATGGGTTTCTGTCTGCCCACTCAGCACCTCTTATGAAGCAGCATATATTTGGGACAGGATATTCGCTGTCCTTGAATATATCTTTAGCGGCGGATTCTATTTCTTCTCTGCGTGTCATATCTTTTTTCTTTTAGTTGTCAAAACCAGTCAGGATTGCTTGCCCTCATCAGTTCAGTAAGGTTTTTATCATCCAGTTTCAAATCACATTCATTGGTATAAAAGAAAATCTCTTCATCAATTTTCTCCGCCTCTTTGTCGGCAAACCCGTTGCAGTTGTCGGTCATCGGATACGGCATAAGTGCGTCAAGCAGTTTAAGACCGGCGATAATCAGCGGCTCTCCGTCATTGCTTGAAAGCACACGGCAGGTGTAGGTCTCATCACGATAGGTGATTTCGGTTGTTGTCATTATAACATTGTTTTTTAAGTTGTTATTCCCCTCTTTTTTAATTCATTTCCGGGAGGGTTGCCGTGAAATTTTACAGGCTTCAGAAAGGATACCTGAAAGGATTAAGACAAGGCTGCCAGAGCAGCAGGGGTGATGCCGTGGCACGGTGCCGTCGGGCCTTGACGTATCCGTAGGTGTCCTTAACTTTGCCGACATAAAATCACGCGACTCCTTACGGATGGATTCATGCAATGGCTTATAAAGGTCAGGGAATAATATAACAGGGTCGGACTGAGCAAAAGAAAAGCGGTCCGGAGACCGCAAATCTCATGAGGGAGAACCGTATCAGGCGGCTTTCTTCGACTTCTTGGATGATTTCTTGGCGGAAGTCTCAGGCTGTTCCTCCATTTCGGGAGTACGGTGGAACTTCATTGCCACGAGAACGACACGCTGGTTTTTCTTGCCGTCGGTACCCGTCCATTCCTCGGGCTTGAAGTAGCCGGTTACGGTGATGTGCTCGCCTTTCTTGAGGCGGTCGAAGGAGTCGAGGTTCTCGTTCTTGCGCCATGCCTCGATGTTGATGAGGGCAGACTTGAATGATGTCTCACCGGCCTGGTTCTTTTCGGCGCGGCTTACCGAGATGGCGAAGCGGGCTACCGATGCGGTGTCGAAGTTGCGGATCTGGGCGTCGTTTGCGATGAAGCCGGAGAGTTCGAAGGTGTTGCTGATTTTCTTCATGTCTGTAAATTTTTAGAAGTGAGTAAATTAATTTTATGTGCATTTCAGGGTTTGCGGCTTCAGTGGCAGCCGGGGGTTGAGTGAAACAATACTCTTGCCATAAGAGAGGCACGAACCTATGGAAAGGAAGATTTTTCACACGTTCATTGGCAGAGCGACCTTGCGGAAGCGTCCACAGGACATCTTCAAGATGTCGCAGCATACAACCTTTGCGCAGTAAAATGATTGGCTCTTGCTTCGTCAGGAAAATTGGACATGGAAAGAAATCGGGACACCTGTTCTCCGGTCCGCAGACAGTCTCGGATACGCCGATACAGCATCAGAGGGCCAGCCTCTTTATATAAGCAGCCTGACCATGCCGTCATGAGAGCGCAATCAGTCCTCCAACTTCAATGGTGCAAAGAGAAAATCAATCGACCGTACTCAATGGCGAAGCACAACCAGACCAGCAATCAAAAGAGGACACGGATACCGGCAGCAAAAGTGGGTCATTCGAGATTAAGAAGTCAGACAATTCCATTTGGAGTGCCTGAAGCAGACGCATACGAAAACAAGAAGTCAATAGGTTGCCCCCATCGGGATTAATAGACGGTCTTCGGCAGTTTTGATGGCGAGAGCAGCAACATCAAACGCTGTTATAACAGGCGATGCCAATGACAAGCCTTATGTTAAGACCATTCCAATATGCTTTGTCATCTTAAAAGTGGTTCCGGCTGCGAAATCAAATACAAAGTCAAATGCGGAATGAAATGCAGACCCAAATGCAGGGTGAGATGCAAGGACATAAAAAAGTCTCAGAGAAACTCTGAGACCCATGAAAGACAGTAAGAATGGTTTTCAGCCATCCCATCTCTTAGGCTTTCGTTTTACTGAGCCTGTCATCATCTGGGTTATTTCTTCCAGACTCATCTTGCTTATCCGCCGACTGTCTTCAACCCATTTAATGAGTTCAGATCGTCGGAACAATAATTCTTTGGCCGGCTTATAATGGGGGATGAGACCTTTCTGAGCCAACTTGTAGATAGTCGGCTTCTTCAGATGGACTACTTCGCAGGCTGTCTCAAGATCTATGAAGCCTTCGGCCGGAATCATTTTGGATTGACTCTGGAGTCTTTTGGACATACTTGTGAGTTCCTTGGTCATGTATGACATCTGTTCCATCATTTCTGCGAGCATTTTGGGCATAGTATCGAATGAGGGCGTATTCTCCATATTTTATTATATTTTCAGACTTGATTGCGGTTGGAATTTACTGTTTCTCTTAGAAGCCAGTCGCCGGGAACATGTGAGGTATGAGGGGCTGGTCAAGCGGTATGAGTTTGAGAGTGAAAGACCCTTCTTTGATAGCCAGTTTTGTCTGTATGGTGTCAACAGCAACATCTGAAAACATTAACTTGAAGGTATCCTTAAGGAACCAGGCTATCTGTATATTGGATCTTTTGAGACGTTTTCCGATATTCCAGCCGAAATGATACAGGTCATTGGAGGTCACACCATCCAATTTAACTGTAATATCATCTGACACATCTTTACCTTTGGCAAGCTGCTGAATATTGTTACAGAGCGTTTGAATCTGAGCCTTGGACAGATGTTTCTCGAATGTGAGGGATGAATATGAAAGAATATCATCCATCATGCCGGATTCGGTATTTGAATCAGTCCCCATAAGGAAGTCCGCTTGCTGTCTGTCGCTTTCCTCGTCACTTGATTTGCAGGAAATGTGTGCAACGTATAATTTGGGGACAATATAGTATGCAGATATGAGATATATCAGATATCCTGTGCCGTATACAAGTGATAATATGAATATCGTATGAAAGATAGCAAGGAAAATATCGGAGGTTTCCGTTATCATTCTTGTATAATCGGAGACACCGATGCCAAGCGCCGACATCGTTACAACGGTGAGATATGCTCTTGTCCAAGGGGATTTATAAGGGGCTTTCATCTTTACGATATGTATTAAATTCAATTATGAGTTCGTTATTTTCTAATAGAATAACGCATGAGAAATGCCCTGAAAATCAATGTTATGATTTGTTATAAAGTGCGTCAGAATTTATATTTCCATCCATTTCGGCTGAATGGAAATCCATCGTGAGCGAAATTCAAAAATTGAATTGAGCCCTTGACTGAAATTCTATTGAACCGAAATCTTTCAAGTTCTGACATTTACAAATACTGAGATATATTAGGCATATTTAACGCACAAAAGGACACCCCGAAGGGCATCCTTTCAACAAGAGGTACAAATAAGGACTATTTCAGTTTTATCTTATCGACGGTTTCTCGCTTCTTGGAAGACACGAGATCCGCGTATATCTGGGTAGTTACGACTGATTTGTGAGTCAGCATCTTTGAGACCGTGTATATGTCTGTTCCTGCGGCAATCTGAAGTGTTGCGTATGTATGACGGAAGCAGTGGAACGTGATATGCTTCTTGATGCCGGAAGCCTCAATCCAGTTCTTGAGCGGCACATTGATCATAGAACGTGTCAGTCCCTTGAAGACCTTGCCTTCACCTCGTTCCCCACAGAGTTCAAGAGCCTCGTAACTTATCGGTAGAATTGCCTCGGTGGAGGTCTTCTGCGTCCTGATTCTGACACATGGCCCTTTATCGGGAGCAATGCGGAGATTGTTCCATGTCAGATTCTCTATGTCACTGATACGCAACCCCGTGAGGCAAGAGAATAGGGACGCTCTTTTCAGGACATCAATCTTACAAGGCGTTTTGGCGAGTATTATGAGTTCGTCCTGAGTGAGATACTCTTTTTGAACGTCTTTCCATTCTATCTTGTCGAGATAGTCGTTGATGTTCTCTTTCAAGAGCTTATCCCTGTAAGCTACTTTCAGTAGCCCTCTAAAAGTCGAGAAATAACCGGCAATAGAGTTCTGTGAAAGTTTTCTATGCGTCAGGCGCAGATTATTGGCTGTCAGAAGGTATTCACGGAACTTTGTACATAGTTCCACCGTCACCTCTTCAAAGAGACATTTCCCTTTTACGAAGATCTCGAAGTGACGATAGACAATTTCCCATTTCTGGGGTTTTCCTTTGCACATCTTTTTGAAGTAGTCAAGGAAGTCTGCCTTCTCCTGATGTCGGTCCATGAATCCGAACTGCTTGTTGATTACTTGCTCCTGACGACGGCAACGGATGAGTTCACCTTGGGTGAGCATTGCTTCATTATAATCTCTTTCTATGTCATTCTTCGGTTCGGCGTAGATATAGAAGCCGAGAAACTCCCGGCGAGACAGACGCCCTGTATGGGGATTACGGACTGCGGGCCAGTAATCCAGATACAGTGACATGCGGCCTTTTGTTATAGGTTTCTGCCGCAGATATACCTTAGCACATGTAGCCATAGTTTTTCTTTTTTCTGCAAATATGTGGAGTTATTCCCCGGTTGGTAAGTTATTGAGGTACAACTTTGGAAAAACTTGCAACCGGATTAGATTGAAGGTGGAGTGAAGATGTTTTCGAACAGCGCATCTACTTCGTCCTTTGCGAGATAGCAATATTTGCCGACCATTTTCTTCTTGACCTTGTAGGTCTTGATATAATGGTAAAGTTGGTCGCGTGACATGTTGAACTTCTCGGTTGCCTCGGCAATGCTGTACCATTCCGGTTCAACAGGCTCGGCAATACCTTTTGCCGCATCAAAATGTTTCTTTGAATAGCGGACTTCCTTACCTTCCTTCTTCTTGGGTATTCCAACTTTTGAAACAAGGCAATATATCGCCGGGAGGGTCATGCCAAATATTTCCTGGATTTCAGCAACAGAATACCATTCTGTTATTTCTTCAACAGAAGTATCTTTTTTGCCGAATATCATGTCGCAGTGTTTCTTGCTCCAGTATGTTTTGCCATGCTGAGTTACTTTGGGAATGTTCTGCCGTTTGGCAACTGTGAAAAGCCACGAATTGCTTATGGAGAATTTCTCCAGAACTTCTTTGGTTGTATAGAACTCGGTGATAGGCTCACGCTGCTTTTTTGACCTGAGAGGGGAGGATATATATGGATTGCTCTCAAGCATTTTGTCAATATCCGTTTTCCTGATTCTTGACAATCGACTTGTAATTTTGTACGCAATGATGGATCCTCTCGCAACAAGGGCGTACATTGCCTGTTTAGTAATGCCGAGCAATGCTGCGGCCTCACGAAATGTCAGGAGTTCTTTATCTCCGATTTCGGATTGAACTATTTCCTGTACATGTGTTCTGACTCTTGCTTCCGTGTTCCTTTTGCGCTCAAGTCGTTTGGCATCTTTGTAAGCCATTCTACTGCATTGATGAGAGCAGAATCTGGTGCTTTGTTTTTGCGCCAGGAACTCCATTCCGCATCTTTCGCAGATTTTGACAATTCTGATTTTACTGGTTGCCATTTCCGTCGTTTTTGGTCGATGATTTCTCCACTCATTTCGCCATTTTAGTCAACTATAGTCAATCATAGTCAACTACAGTCAACATCATCCATCATCTCGCTGGAGTGGTTTTCAACCGATGAAGATGAGAGCCAAATGAGGTACAAAAACGAGGAAAAAATAACTTGAAAACGACCACAAACGATTAAAACGCCGACAAGCAGTCATAAAGAAAGGCACTCATTTTGAGCGCCTTTCTGATATTTGGTGATATATTTTAATCGGTTTTAATACTATACCTATTTCCCGATGCAAAATTTTTCAAATATAGATGACAGTAGATCTGTCGTGGTGATTGAGCCTGTGATTACGGAGAGGTGGTGGATTGTTTCACGGAGATCTTGAGCTATGAAGTCGCCGGAGATATTGGCAGTGATACCGTCGATAACACGAATGAGCGAAGCCTGTGCGTGGAGTAGAGCTTCATAGTGGCGAGCATTGGTGACGATCATACCTGCGTCCTCTGTGTCATCTGCACCTGAGTGTCGTTTCAACTGATTTATGAGTTGGTCGATGTTCAGGCCCTTTGACGCTGAAATCAGTAGAGGAGAAGCTGACGAATTATTGTTTTGAGAATCTTGGTCAGATGTAATACTAATGTCCCCAATGGTAGCCACGCTTCCGTCATTGATAGAAGAGTCAGAAGAAAGCGTATCGATTTTGTTAATGACGGTAATCAAAGCTGCATCTTCGGGCAGATGAGAGACTACGGTTGAGCGGATTTCTTCAAATTTCTCGGCTGAAATATCGGGTGTAAGAAGCAACACAACGATTCGTGCACGAGAAATTGCGGCATACGAACGTTCGATACCGAGATTTTCAATCGAGTCTGTCGTTTGTCGAATACCGGCTGTGTCAATAAAGCGGTAGAGTATCCCGTCGATTTCCATCGTGTCCTCAATCGTGTCGCGAGTCGTTCCGGGAATATCACTGACGATAGCACGGTTGTCGCGTAAGAGAGCATTAAGCAGGGTCGATTTGCCAACGTTCGGCTCGCCGACAATTGCCACCGGGACCCCGTCTTTAAGCACGCTACCGGTTGAAAACGACGATGCCAACGACGAAATTTTAGCCAGCAATGTTTGCGCCAACGATTCGAGTTGACGACGCGATGCAAATTCCACATCCTCTTCCGAAAAATCAAGTTCCAGTTCGAGTAATGATGCGATTTCAATAAGTTTGTCGCGAAGTTCGGAGATATGTTTTGAAAATTCGCCCCTCATTTGCGACGCAGCCAAGCGGTGAGCACTTCGAGAAGAAGCCGCGATTACATCGGCAACAGCCTCGGCCTGAGTGAGATCAAGTCGGCCGTTGGCGAATGCTCTACGAGTAAACTCTCCGGGTTCAGCCATACGGCATCCGCGTCTAATGAGCAGATTGACGAGCTCACGCTGAATCCAACGTGAACCGTGGATTGAAATTTCAACCACATCATCACCGGTAAACGAGCGAGGCCCTTTAAAAACGGTAGCAACACCTGTGTCTAACGGTTCTGTCGGATTCTCGGGATCAATAATGTCACCGAGGTGTGCGGTATGCGTAGAGACATCTGCGAGTCGACGTCCTTTCCACACAGAGTCTGTAATTTGAATTGCATTTGGTCCGCTGACACGAACCACGGCTATGCCTCCGACTCCTGCCGGGGTCGAAATGGCGCAAATGGTGTCTGAATCGAGTTGCTGATACATAGTTGCAAAATTACTGAATTTTCACGAACTTTCACGCCGTCACGTCTAAGAATTTGATTTTACAAGTCTAAAAGCAATGTTTCAGACGATATGACGATTTTATTTGCTTCGAGTGACGCAAAGCTGATGTTTTTGTCGTAAATTTGTGGATGAATAAGATAAAAGTTTAAAAAGTTAAACAATGTATATAGCTTCACAGAAACATAAGGAGAATATTGCGGAATATCTGCTTTATATGTGGCAGGTTGAGGACATAATTCGAGCTAACAACCTTGAGATCGAACGCATAAAAGAGAATGTCATTGCAAAATTCAATCTTGATTCGGCTCATGAAAAAGAAATGACGGAGTGGTATGAGTCATTGATCGACATGATGCGTCGAGAAAATGTCGAAAAGAGCGGGCATCTCCAACTCAATAAAAACGTCATTATTCAATTGACCGATCTTCATATCGAATTATTGAAAGACAGTCGATTCCCGGAGTATGGAGCTGAGTTCTACAAGGTTTTGCCTTTCATTGTCGAACTTCGAGCCAAAGCCGGCGAAAATCCTCCGGGCGAGATTGAAACTTGTTTCAACGCCCTCTATGGAATGTTGATGTTGCGTCTGCAAGGCAAGGACGTGACACCCGAAACTCAAAATGCGATTAAACAGATTTCAAAGTTTATTGCACTGCTGTCAAAAGACTATCATCTTGATTGCGAGGACAAATTATTTCCTCATGATGAAGATTAAAAACTCCTTACGGAAAGATTATAATCGAATTGCTATCCACACCGCCGAATGGTCTGTTGATCATATCGGCGGTGTGTCGCATATTGTTACGAGGGAGTTCTATCCGATTGTAATTTTATGTCGGAATGGCAGCGAGAACAGATTCTCCGAGGGTGGGGTGGGCATGGACTGCTTCGTAGATTGCTGAAACGGGAAGCCCGGCTTGCATGACGGTTGCAACCTCTTGGACGAGATCAGCAGCGTGTGCGCCACAGATGTGGCAGCCGATAATCTTTTCAGAGTCTGCATCGACAATTATTTTGACCAAACCGTCCGGTTCGCCCATCGCGAGAGCCTTACCATTGGAGCGGAAAGTTGCCTTACCGATTTTAATGTTGCGTTCCGCTGATATGCAAGCCTCTTCGGTCAGACCGACCATTGCACATTCGGGCGATGTGAAGACAGCCGAGGGGATTACGTCAGTCAGCGAGCGCAAACCTAATGCGACTTTGCCGTGCATTGTCGCGGCGTGGGCAAGCATACAAAGACCGTTGACATCGCCGATTGCATACAATTTTGAGCCGTCGGTTGCCTGTTGGTGTGAATCGTCTAACAAGACTGTCATATCTGTCGGGTTGACAGCGATTGCTCCTCGATTGAATTTCACTCCGATAGCTGCAAGTCCGTCAGGGATTACCGGTCGTCGTCCGACTGCCATAAGAACCGCGTCGGCTTCGATGAATTTTTCTTTGCCTTTTGCAATATAGTTGACAGTTGAACCATTGACAATCGATTTGACTTCAGCTCCGGTGATGATTTCTATGCCGCGTCGCTTCATCGTCATTCGCAGACGTTTGGCAATTTCAGAGTCGAAGGGCGGAAGGATTTCCTTACAATATTCAATGACAGTTACGGTTGAGCCTAAGGCTGCAAAAATCGAGGCGAACTCCATCCCGATGACTCCGCCACCGATGACACACAGTGATTTCGGCAACGTGTCAAGCGCAAGAATTTCGTCGCTTGTCAAAGCCGTTTCTCCTCCTTCAATCGGCAATCGTGACGGTTGAGAACCGGTTGCAATAATGATTTCAGGCGCAGTGTAGTCGACTCCGTTGACTTCAACGACGGATTGTGATTTGAATTTTGCTTCACCGTTGACGAGGTTCACATCTTTAAGTAGAGATGTTACACCGTCACGCAATTCGCCGACTATGCGGTCTTTGCGATTCATAATTGCTGTAAAATCAACCGATGGGTTGACAGGAGCGAAACCGTGGTCGGTCGCCGAAGTTAGAGTCATCGCCACTTCAGCCGAACGGCATAGAGCTTTGGTCGGGATGCAACCTCGATTTAGGCAAGTGCCACCCGGTTCAGAGCGTTCTATTAGCGTAACTCTTTTTCCGAGTTTGACGGCATCAATCGCTGTCTCATATCCGCCCGGACCGGCTCCTATGATTATCAGATCCGTTTGTTCCATAGAGATGTGTTTATGAAGCAGATTCGAGTTGAGCAAATGTGACAACCGGATTCAGAGCCGCAGCGGTGTCATCAGGTTTGCGTATCGGAGTTTCCAACGGCGCATTTTTAACCGTGTCGGGGGTCTCGGCAGCTTCGCGAGCAATGTCGCGCATCACGTCTATGAACTCGTCGAGAGTTTCTTTGCTTTCCGTCTCGGTCGGCTCGATCATAAGCGATTCATGGAACAACAACGGGAAATATATAGTCGGGGCATGGAATCCGTGGTCAAGCAAGCGTTTGGCTACGTTGAGTGTTGTCACGCCTGTCGACTTGTCGGCGAGACCGTCGAAAACGAACTCATGTTTGCACACGCGGTCAATCGGCAGCGCATAGAGGTCGCGCAACGATTCTTTGATATAGTTTGCGTTGAGTGTAGCGAGCGTCCCGGCGAGTTTGAGACCGTCACGACCGAGCGAAAGAATGTAGGACAACGCTCGAAGTTCAACTGCAAAGTTACCGAGCCACGACGAGATACGTCCGAGAGCATGAGGAGCTTTTTCCGTTCCGAAATCGAGGTGGAAAAGCGGGTCGCCATTGTCGCCGACGTGTTTCACTACGCGAGGATTCGGGAGAAATTCTTCGAGTCCGGCACGCACTCCGACCGGTCCGGAACCGGGGCCACCGCCACCATGTGGCGTTGAAAACGTCTTGTGGAGATTTATGTGCATGACATCAAAGCCCATGTCGCCCGGACGAGCTATGCCGAGCATCGGGTTGAGGTTTGCACCATCGTAGTAGAGCAATGCTCCGCAGGCGTGAACCATCTCGGCAATTTCAGGAATGCTGTGTTCAAAAATTCCGACGGTGTTGGGGTTGGTCATCATGACGGCGGCAATCGTGTCGTCGAGCAACGGCCGCAGAGCCTCTACATCGACTGTTCCGTCGGGGAGACTTTTGACTTCGATGACTTTAAGTCCGGCAACGGCAGCCGAGGCGGGATTTGTGCCATGGGCGGAGTCGGGGACAATCACTTTGGTGCGTTGCAGATCGCCACGGCTTTCGTGGTATGCACGAATAACCATCAAACCAGTCAGTTCGCCATGAGCTCCGGCGTAGGGATTGAGCGTAAACTCCGCCATGCCTCCGATTTCGCTCAGCATTGACTGCAATGTATGGTAGGCTTCGAGTGCACCTTGGACGGTTGCCGAGGGTTGGAAGGGGTGAAGCGATGTAAATGCCGGAAGCGAAGCCATTTCCTCGTTGATTTTCGGATTATATTTCATCGTGCATGAGCCTAACGGATAAAATCCGGTATCAACGCCGAAATTGTTGGTCGACATATTGTTGTAGTGGCGAACCACAGTAAGTTCGTCGACTTCCGGAAGATTCGGAGCTTTGCTGCGAAGCAGACTGGCAGGTATAGTTGACAGAGCGTCTTTGCAACCGTTGGACGGAAGACTGTAGCCTTGACGTCCCGGACGCGAAAGTTCAAAAATTACTTTTCCGTAATATTTTTTATTCATAATTTTCAGGGACATCTAATCAGTTTGACATATTTGCATTGGGGGCTGCGGGCGTTGCTTTTGAAAATGTTTCAGCTCGCCAAACGTAGCGGTCGATTTCTTCTTTCGTGCGGTTTTCAGTGACACAGACGAGCAGCTCGTTGTCGGAAATCATAACTCCGGGCAGACATCCGCAAGAGTGACAAACTTCAACGAAATCAGCGAGTTTGACCTCGCCTTTGAATCGAACCACAAATTCGTTGAGGAACGGACGGTTGGGATATTTCATCTCGAAAGCGCCGCTTTCGACCAAACGCGATGCCAGTTCGTGGGTTCCGGCGGCCGACAGTTCGTTGACTTCACGCAATCCTTTTGCTCCCATCAGCGATAGATAGACTGCGGCATAGAGAGCCATCAGACCTTGATTGGAACAAATGTTTGATGTGGCTTTGTCGCGACGAATGTGTTGCTCGCGAGCTTGTAGGGTGAGGACAAAGACTCTCTGTCCGTCGGCGTCGGTTGTTGCGCCGACGATGCGTCCCGGAAGTTTGCGGATGAGTTGGCGAGTGCAGCAGATGTAGCCGAGATACGGCCCCCCGAAATTTAGAGGCATTCCGAGCGATTGGGCTTCGCCGGCGGCAATGTCCGCTCCCCATTCGCCGGGAGTGCGAATCACTCCGAGAGTCGAAGCCGGAGCTGTCATGATCAGCAATGCCTTTGCGTCGTGAACCATGTCGGCAAGGCCTGTGTAGTCTTCCAAAATGCCGTAGAAGTTCGGAGTGGCGACTATTACACCGGCAACGTCGCCGTCGGCAAGCATTGTGCGGAGTGTTTCAAGATCAGTTATGCCGTTGGTTTCGGGTATAGTGTCAACGTTTACACCGTGATAGTGGGCATAGGTGTCGATGACTTCGCGATAAATCGGATTAATTGTAGCGGATACCAATACCCGATTCTTTTTGCGTGCATGGCTGACAGCCATAAGCATGGCTTCGGCGACAGCAGTAGTGCCGTCATACATAGAAGCATTTGAAACTTCCATTCCGGTCAGATCAGCCATCATTGATTGATATTCAAAGATGTATTGAAGCGTGCCTTGGGAGATTTCGGGCTGATAAGGGGTGTAGGCAGTCAGAAATTCTGAACGGGATGCTATTGACGAGGCAACAGCGGGCGTGTAGTGGTCATAGAATCCGGCTCCTGCGAAACAGGTCAGAGGTTGGTTGCGCACGGCAAGTTCTTCAAAATAGTCGCGAACTTCTTTTTCGCTCATTTGAGGCGGCAGGTCGTAGTCGCGTTTCAATTTGAGGCTGTCGGGGACATCGCTATACAATTCGTCGAGGCTTATCATGCCACAACGTTCGAGCATAGCGGCAATGTCGTCCGCTGTATGTGGAAAATATCTGTGAATCACGTTTTGAGAATAAAGATTGTTGATAGTCCGGTTACGAGAAATAGGAAGGTGGGGAAGAGCCGTCGTCATGACTATTCAAATGTTGAATGGCAAAACGACGACGGCACTTTGTCCGATTAGTGCTTTTCGGCTTCGCAATGACTGCGGTAAGCCTCTTCGTCCATCAGTTCGTCGAGTTGAGCGGGATCGGCAATTTCGATTTTGATAATCCAGTTGGCAATGGCATCTTCATTAATCAAACGAGGATTGTCGACGAGATTTTCGTTTACTTCAACCACTGTTCCACCAACGGGCATAAAGAGGTCGCTGGCGGCTTTGACGCTTTCGACTGCGCCGAACTCTTCGCCGGCTTCAAATTCGTCGTCAACTTCCGGCATATCGACATAGACAACGTTGCCGAGGGCGTTTTGTGCGTAGTCACTGATGCCGATGAATCCGAAGTTGCCGTCAACTGTAACGTATTCGTGTGTCTTTGAATAATATGTTTTGCTCATAATCGTGAAATTTTTAAGGGTGATTTTTAATGGTATTTTAGAGGTGAATATTTTATTTCTTGTATGATTTTTTGTAGAAGCGTTTTGCCACGACTTTTGCCGGGAATGTCTTGCGACGGATGCGGACTTTCAGCTCGCTGTCGATGACGGCGTAGGGGGTGGCAATGAGGGCGACGGCGATACTCTTGTCAACCGATATGCCACGGTAGCCGGTGGTCACATATCCGATGACTTCATCGTCGGCATTGAGCACTTCGTAGCCGTGGCGCGGGATGGCGCGGTCGAGGAGTTCGAGCCCGACGAGTTTGCGCGGTGCTCCTTCGGCTTTCTGACGAGAGATGACGTCGCGTCCGATGAACTCCGGTTTATCGAGTTTGACAAACATCGACAGGCAGGCTTCGACGGGGGTGATGTCTTCGTCAAGTTCGTCGCCGTAAAGCGGCAGCCCGACTTCAAAACGCAATGTGTCGCGGCATCCGAGTCCGCAGGGGGCAACTTTGCCCGACTCGATGAACTTGTCCCAAATATTGCGAATGGATTCGTGATCGGCATAGATTTCAAACCCGTCTTCTCCGGTGTAGCCTGTGCGACTGATAAGGAGCGGCTTGCCGTTGTAAGTCAATTCTTTAAACGTATAGAATGTCAGCTCTTTGCACGGAATCCCGAGTGTCGTTTCGATTACACTTTCTGATTCCGGCCCTTGAATGGCGACTTCGCCGGTAGTGTCACTGAGGTCATTTATAGTGACGTTGAAGCCTTCGGTATGATTTTCAATCCAAGCGACGTCTTTGGCAATGTTCGAGGCATTGATGACGAGCAGAAAATGATTGTCGCCACGTTTATAGACGAGCAGATCGTCAACGACTCCACCTTGGGGATTAAGCATCATTCCGTAGAGGATTCCTCCATCGTGAAGGCCGGAGATGTCGTTGGAAAATATGTGGTTGACGTATTTCTCAGCATCTGCGCCTGTGATAATTACTTCGCCCATGTGAGAGACGTCGAAAACTCCGCAAGCGTTGCGAACGGCATTGTGTTCCTCAACGATTCCTGCATATTGAATCGGCATATCGAATCCGCCGAACGGACTCATCTGCGCTCCGAGAGCAATGTGTTTGTCGTGAAGACATGTCTTTCTTAATTCTTCCATTTGGATGTCGGTATTTTTAAGGTGATAATTTTGAGTAATTTAGAGATGTGTGGTGTTTGAGAGTTAAAATATAAGGTTTATAAATTGTTCGGATGTCAGCCCGGGAATCATTGCCGTGAGGTTGATTTCGCTCAATGCGTCAGTCACGGCTTTGCGTTCGTAGGCGACTCCTTTAAGTGTTTTCAATAGGGCTGCCTGTGTATCGGTGTTTTCAAGAAAATCACCGGTTAGTTCGACTGTCGATATGCAGCCTTTATCAAGTTCGATCGAGACCCCGATTTCTCCGATGCCGTCAAGCCTTTCGCTGTGATTGACAGTGCCTTTGGGGTTCTTTCCTTCAAACCACCCCGGGACGTAGTAGTCCTGCTCGATTTCTTCGATGGCTTTGATGTCATCGGCAGTAAGAACCATCGGTTCGTTGCCGGCTGCGACGGATTTAAGTATGTGGGCGAGAAAATCTTCGATTGACAGCGACGGCAGGTGCTCGCGAATTGTTGTCACCCGACTCCTTGCCGACTGAACACCATGAGATGAAAGTTTGGATTTCGACGGTCGCAAGGTGTTAGCCATTAGCACGGGGTCGTAATCGTAGAGCATCGTTCCGTGGACTATACTGCGCCCGGGCAGATGATAGTAGGCATTTCCCGAAACTTTGCGAGAGCCTATCAGAATGTCGTTGCGAGAGTTGTTTGATGCGTCGAGTCCAAGCTGTTGAAGCGCACGGGCAATCATCGACGTGTATGACTCGAATGTGGAGCAAACGTCGTCGGACGACGTGACGTATGAAAACATAATGTTGTTCATATCAGCCACGACCGCTCCTCCGCCACTTTTTCGGCGGATTATATTGACCCCGTTTTCTCGGCAAAACTCAACATTGATTTCTCTTTCGAGTAATTGGTTTCGACCAATGATAACGGACGGTTCGACTTGCCACGCAAAGAAGAAATCACGGTCAGTGAAATTTCGGGCGAGATATTCTTCCTCGGCGAGGTAGAATGTCAGCCGGCGTGAGCGAGATTCGTTTAAGATGACTAAATCCATTTTCAAAGGTATTATAAAATTGATTTGTCGGTCGAGTCTTTGCAAAAGTAATCAATTTTGAATATAAAACAACAGTTTGCATCAAAAAAATTTACGAGAGAAAAATTTCCATAGCCGGAATTTTCATCGTCGGGGTTGCTCGAACAGAGACCGCTTTGAATGTTATTTGAAGAATTACGATGCAAAGATAATATTGGAATAGGGGCAAAAAGGTGCGATAATGTCAAGCCAATGAAATTTTTTTAAAAAAAGGTCTCCTAACGCCTTCAAATAGGGGTTAGGAGACCTAAAATTAAGAATATTTAACTTTATTATTCGGCTACTTTGTAAAGTTCAACTTCTGCCGGATTGAAGCGAGCAATGAAATCGGCATGTTTAGTCACTTCTGCTTGCGCAAGATTGGTATATATTTCTGCCGAACGCTTGAAGCTGTCGTTGCGGTTTGCATCGAGAAGCAAGAGATAGCTCATGGTGATGACACCTGCCATTTCGACGAGTCGACGAGCCATGAGATCGCCATAAGCCGAGTCGTTGATAGCCGTAACCGATTCAACTGCTTGGATATAGCGTTCGGTCATGGCTTGGAGACGAGCCTTGATCGCCATGAGTTCGGGCTTGATCTCTTCGGCGTCATATTCTTTGATAAGATTGAGATATGTGCCGGTGGTGACGTGGCGGATTGCGGCCACTACTTGGAGCTGGGTTGTTCCTTCGTAGATCGACGTGATGCGAGCGTCGCGATAGAGGCGTTCGCAAGCATAGTCTTTCATGAAGCCCGAACCGCCGTGGATCTGGATGCAGTCGTAGGCATTTTGGTTGCAATATTCGCTGCCCATGCCTTTGGCAAGGGGTGTGAGGGCATCGGCAAGACGGCTGTAAACCTTTGACTCTTTGCGTTCTTCGGGCGTGAGGGTACGCTCTTTTGCGATGTCGTCGTAGATCTTGTAGATGTCGACATAGCGAGAGCACGCATAGAGCAACGAACGCGATGCGTCGAGTTTTGCTTTCATTACCGAAAGCATTTCGTAGACGGCAGGGAATTCGATGATGGCTTTGCCGAATTGTTTGCGGTCTTTGGCGTATGCAAGGGCTTCGCGATAGGCGAGCTCGCTGACACCGACACTTTGAGCTGCGATGCCGAGACGTGCTCCGTTCATGAGTGCCATCACATATTTAATAAGGCCGAGACGGCGAGAGCCGCAGAGGACTGCTTTTGCATTCTTGTAGGTGAGCTCGCAAGTGGGAGAGCCTTTGATGCCCATCTTGTTTTCGATGCGACGGACATTGACTCCTCCGTCACGCTTGTCATAGATGAACATCGAGAGACCGCGACCGTCTTTTGTGCCGGCTTCCGAACGAGCGAGCACGAGGTGAATGTCACTGTCGCCGTTGGTGATGAAGCGTTTGACACCGTTGAGTCGCCATGTTCCATCGGGTTGTTCGGTTGCTTTGAGCATCACGCTTTGGAGGTCGGATCCGGCATCCGGCTCGGTAAGGTCCATTGACATTGTTTCGCCGTTGCAGACGCGAGGAATGAATTGGGCTTTTTGCTCTTCGTCGGCAAACTCATAGATTGTTTCAGCGCAATCTTGGAGCCCCCAAAGGTTTTCAAACCCGGTGTCGGCACGGCTGACGATGTCGGCTGCCATAATATAAGGTGTGATAGGGAAGTTAAGACCTCCGTAGCGACGAGGCATGGCCATGCCCATCAAACCTGCTTTGCGGCAGGCATCGAGATTTTCTTTGGTCTTGTCGGCATAGATGACACGTCCGTTTTCAACGCGCGGCCCTTGGTGGTCGACGTCTTCGGCGTTGGGAGCGATGACTTCTCCACAGATTTCACCTACGATTTCAAGTACTTTGTCGTAGCTGTCCTGTGCATCCTCATAGTCAAGAGGTGCATAGTCAAACTTTTCGGCATCGGTATAGTTGCGTTCTTTCAATGCCACGATCTTTTCCATCAAAGGATGGGTCAGATGGTGTTTAAGATCGGGATTGTCTGTATAGAAATTTGCCATTATCTCAGGTTATTTAGAATTTTTCTTGTAGTATTTGATTAGTTTGGGAACTACTTCTTCAAGATTGCCGGTGATGACATAGTCGGCAATGGTGTTGATCGGAGCAGAGGGGTCATTATTTATTGAGATAATGATAGAGCTGTCCTGCATACCTGCGATATGTTGTATCTGACCGGAGATTCCGCAAGCGATGTAGAGTTTCGGACGGACGGTGACACCGGTTTGACCGATTTGACGAGCATGTTCGGTGAAGCCGGCGTCGACGGCTGCACGCGATGCGCCTACTTCAGCACCAAGGGTGTCGGCAAGTTCGTGGAGAAGACGGAAGTTTTCTTTCGAACCTACGCCGTAGCCACCGGCAACGATGATCGATGCGTTCTTGATGTTGATTTTCGATTTTTCAATGTGACGATCGATGATCTCAACTACGAAATCGGAGTCTGATACATATTTCTTGGCATCAAGTTCGATGACTTCTCCTTTGTATGCGGGGTCGAAAATTTCTTTCTTCATCACGCCTTCACGGACGGTTGCCATCTGCGGACGACATTCCGGGTTGACAATCGTGGCAACAATGTTGCCGCCGAATGCCGGACGGATTTGAAGAAGGAGATTTTTATATTCTTTGCCGGTTTTGGGATCTGTGTGGTCGCCAATTTCGAGAGATGTACAGTCGGCAGTCAGACCGCTGTGGAGACAAGAGCTGACACGAGGGCCGAGGTCTCGTCCGATGCAGGTTGCTCCCATGAGACATGCCTGAGGCTTGATTTCGCGGAAGAGGTTGATGAGAACGGCTGCATGAGGATTTGAAGTGTAGGGGTACAAGCGTTTGTCGGCAACCTTGTAAAGACGGTCGACGCCGTAGGGGAACACTTGATTTTCGATGTCGGCAAGGTTGTCGCCTACGACGATTGCTTCAAGTTTTACACCGAGTTTGGATGCGAGCACTCGGCCTTTTGTCAAGAGTTCAAGGCTGACGTCGGCTACGCGACCGTCCTCAAATTCGAGATATACGATTAAGTTATTCTGGTCCATAGTGCGCTTTATCCGATTGTGTGGTTAGTGATGAGTTCCTTTACGAGTTCTTCAATTTCAGCGTCGTTGTCGGTCAGAACTCGGCAATCTTTGGCTGTGAAGACTACATTTTCGATGGCTTTTACCTTTGTCGGCGAGCCGGGGAGGCCGATTTGTTCGGGATCGGCTTCGACAAATGCTGCGCTCCATTCTTCAATGTTGAGATAGGGGCGTTTTTCAAGGAGGGCTTTGCGATCGTCGCTGAGTTTGGCAGCTTCGCTCGGCGATGCGGCATATTTATATTTTTGAATGCGCATGGCGTTGCGAGGACGGCAGTATGCGGCAGAACCATTGACCGTAACCACGCATGGAAGCGGAGCTTTGACGGTTTCGACTCCGTTTTCAAGACGGCGTTTGACAGTGACGTGTCCGTCGGAGAGTTCGATGATTTCTTCGGCGTAGGTGACTTGCGGAATACCGAGCTTTTCGGCTATCTGCGGGCCGACTTGAGCGGTGTCGCCGTCGATTGCTTGGCGACCGCCGAGAATGATGTCGTAGTTGCCGATTTTTTTTACTGCCTGAGCGAGAGAATAGGATGTCGCGAGGGTGTCGGCTCCGCCGAGTGCACGGTCTGTGAGAACAATGCCTTTGTCGGCGCCGCGGTAGATGGCTTCGCGTATGATTTCAGATGCGCGGGGAAGTCCCATAGTGAGAAGAGTGACAGTCGATCCGGGATGATTGTCCTTTAAGCGAAGAGCTTGTTCGAGGGCGTTGAGATCTTCCGGATTGAAGATGGCAGGCAACGCTGCGCGGTTGATTGTGCCGTCCTCTTTCATTGCATCCTTGCCCACGTTGCGGGTGTCGGGCACCTGCTTTGCGAGCACGATGATGTTGAGATTCATAATCGGGGTTGTTACTTGGTTTATTAGATTGTGGTTTGGGAAGTTGTATTGAAATTCAATAGAGTTTCAATACAACTTCCGATTGTGTTTCAGATGGGGGGATTATTTGTTGACCTTCTCTTCGACCCATTTGCGGGCGTTGATAAAGGCGTCGATCCACGGAGTAACCTGATCGGCACGGCGAGTCGAGGGATAGTAGCCACACTGCCACGGGAAGATGGCACGTTCGAGGTGGGGCATCATTGCAAGATGACGTCCGTCGGCTGAGCAGATACCTGCGACAGATGCACGAGAGCCGTTCGGGTTGCCGGGATATGAACTGTAATTGTATTTTGCAACGACATTGTAGTCGCTCATCGACATCGGGAGGTTGAATTTGCCTTCGCCGTGAGCAACCCAAATGCCGAGTTTGCATCCGGAGAGCGAGCCGAACATCACGGATTTATTTTCCGGGATGGTGACGCCGAGGAACTGCGACTCGAATTTGTGGCTGTCGTTGTGGAGCATACGAGTTTTCTTCGGGTGCTCGGGGTTAATGAGGTTGAGCTCGATCATAAGTTGGCAACCGTTGCAAATGCCGAGCGAAAGGGTGTCCTCGCGAGCATAGAAGTTTTTGAGCGCACGCATTGCGTTTTCATTCCAAAGGAAGCCTGATGCCCAGCCTTTGGCTGAACCGAGAACGTCGGAGTTGGAGAAGCCGCCGCAGAAGACAATCATGTTGACATCTTCGAGGTTTTCACGTCCGCTCATGAGGTCGGTCATGTGGACATCTTTCACATCGAACCCGGCGAGATAGAGTGAGTATGCCATTTCACGGTCGCCGTTGACGCCCTTTTCACGGATGATTGCGGCTTTGACGCGATCGCCGTGTCCGTCGCGACGAAGGCTGATGCCGCGAGATTCGAGTTTGCCGTTGTAGTTTGCGGGGAAACGGTAGCGAATCGGTTGCTTCTTGTAGTTTTCAAAACGGCTGCGAGCGCATTTTTCTCCGCTTTGGATTGCATCCATGAGGTAGCTGGTGTGGAACCAAACGTCGCGCAGATAATCGATGCCGAGCAGACGTTGAGTGCCTGCGTGGTTGATGATGAGTGTGCGTTCGGTTGTCGGAGCTCCGATGTGGCAGAAGCGAATGCCTGCTTTGGCAAGAATTTCGTCGACAGATGCAACTTTGGAGTTTTCGACTTGTGCGACGAGTGCAGGGTTTTCAGCAAAGAGGATTTTGACAATGTCTGTCTCTCCGAGGGCTTCAAAGCCGGCTGCGTCAAATTCGATACCTCCATCAGTGTTGGCAAATGCCATTTCAAGGAGTGTGGTGACGAGACCTCCGGCTGAAACGTCGTGAGCAGCCATGAATTTGCCTTGCTTGACGAGCTTCTGGACGGTTTCAAACGTCTTGACAAACATTTCGGGGTCGGTGACGGTCGGGGCTTCCGATCCGAGTTTGCCTTGGGTTTGAGCGAGGGCTGAGCCGCCGAGTTTGAGTGAGTCGGCTGAGAAGTCGATGTAGTAGAGCGTTGAATTGCGTTTCCCAAGAACCGGGCTGAGTGTCTTGCGAATGTCGCTAACTTCGCCTGCGGCTGAAATGATGACTGTGCCGGGTGCATATACTTTGTCTGCACCGTATTTTTGAGTCATCGAGAGCGAGTCTTTACCGGTCGGGATGTTTACGCCGAGTTTGCAAGCAAAATCCGAGCAGGCTTCAACTGCACGGTAGAGAGCAGCATCTTCTCCGGGGTTTTTGCAGGGCCACATCCAGTTTGCACTGAGCGACAATCCTTTGATTCCATCTGAGAGCGGAGTGGAAACAATGTTTGTCAACGCTTCTGCAACGGCCATAACCGAGCCTTTGGCTGAGTCTATGAGGGCTACCTGAGGGGCGTGGCCGATAGAAGTGGCGATGCCTTTTGTGCCGCTGTAATCGAGGGCAACGACTCCGCAGTCGCTGAGCGGAAGTTGGATTTCGCCTTGACATTGCTGACGAGCAATCTTTCCGGTCACTGAACGGTCTACCTTGTTTGTCAACCAATCTTTACAAGCAACGGCTTCGAGGCTGAGGACGGATGCCGTGTAGTTTTCGATTTCGTCGGCATTGTAGTTGCCGTCGGTGTATTTTGTTTCAACAGTGTTGTCGACAAGGGTTGTTTTCGGTGAAGAACCGAACATGTCGGACATGGCGAGGTCGATTGGCTTGACGCCGTTCTTCTGTTCAAAGACGAAGCGATGGTCGCCTGTGGTTTCACCGACTACATACATCGGAGCGCGTTCGCGGTCGGCAATAGTGCGCACGAAGTCAATGTCGTCTTTTTTGAGCACCATGCCCATGCGTTCCTGACTCTCGTTGCCAATAATTTCTTTTGATGAGAGGGTGTGGTCTCCAATAGGGAGCGCGTCAATGTCGATTTTTCCTCCGGTTTCTTCAACGAGTTCGGAAAGGGCATTGAGATGACCGCCGGCTCCGTGATCGTGGATTGACACGATCGGGTTGTTGTCATTTTCAGCAAGAGCACGAATTACGTTGGATACACGCTTTTGCATTTCGGGGTTGGCACGCTGCACGGCGTTAAGTTCGATGCCGGAAGCGTATTGTCCGGTTTCAACTGACGAAACAGCTCCGCCACCCATGCCGATGCGATAGTTGTCTCCACCCATGACTACAACGGCTTCGCCTGCTTCGGGTGTGCCCTTGATTGCGTCTTTTGATGCGGCATAGCCAACACCGCCGGCAAGCATGATTACTTTGTCGTAGGCATACATTTTGCCGTTTTCATCGTGTTCGAAAGTCAACAGAGAGCCGCAGATAAGAGGCTGTCCGAATTTGTTGCCGAAATCGGAAGCTCCGTTTGATGCTTTGATGAGGATTTCAGCGGGAGTTTGATAGAGCCATGCACGAGGGTTCATCATGAGTTCCCAAGGATAGTTGCCAAGACGCGGATATGACGTCATGTAGACGGCTGTTCCTGCAAGAGGGAGACTTGCACGACCTCCGCCGAGACGGTCGCGGATTTCACCACCGCTGCCTGTTGCCGCGCCGTTGAACGGCTCAACTGTTGTCGGGAAGTTGTGGGTCTCGGCTTTGAGGGAGAGTACAGTAGGAAGATCGCGCACCTCAAAGAAGTCGGAACGTTCGGGGTGGGTAGGGTAGAACTGTGCTACTGTCGGACCTTCAACAAAGGCAACGTTGTCTTTGTAAGCCGAAACAAGTTTATTGGGATTGACTTGTGATGTCTTCTTGATAAGTTTAAATAAAGAAAGAGGCTTCTCTTCGCCGTCAATTACAAACGAGCCGTTGAAAATCTTGTGACGGCAGTGTTCGCTGTTGACCTGTGAGAAGCCAAATACTTCGCTATCAGTAAGCGGACGTCCGAGACGCTTTGAAAGGTCGCGGAGATAATCTTCTTCCTCTTTGCTGAGGGCAAGACCTTCGCGCTTGTTATACTCACTAATGTCGGCTATATGTTCAATAGGTGCGGCAGTTGCTGATGTCGTGAATGTTTTGGAGTTGAGTCCGTCGTAGAGTCTCGACAGCATTTTGTCGAATGTCGGTTCCTCGGTTGTTACACGATGAAATTCTTCAATGCGTGTGATGCCTTCAAGTCCCATATTTTGGGTGATTTCCACGGCATTCGTACTCCAAGGAGTAATCATTTCTTTTCGCGGACCGATGAAACGTCCCTTTACGGATGTTGAAGACAGAGGAGTGGCATCGTCGAAAAGCCAACGAAGTTTTTCTTTTTCTTCTTCGGAAAACTTGTGGTTGGTTTCAACGGCATAGATAAGGTTTGCACCTTTTTTGAAAAATACGACCATAAGTGAAAAATATGCAATGAGTGGAGTAAATTCAAGTTTGTGAAGATTGACTTTGACAAGACATTCTTCGTGGCAAAGATACAATAATTCTTGCATATCACCAAGTATTGAGGCTCATTTGGGAAATTTGTTGTAACTTTGTTGCGATATTTTTCCGTCCTGATCGGAATGGTCGGGACGGATATTGTTTGACAAAATTTTTACATATACTAATGAATAAGAAAATCGGAGTTCTGTTTGATCTCGATGGCGTTCTCGTTGATAGCGAGGGCGAATATTCTAATTTTTGGGGCCCGATGGGGCGTAGATTTAATGTCGGTGGTGAAACATTTGCCGCTGACATCAAGGGGACAACTCTTGGTGAAATTTTGATGTCGTTTCCTGAAAAGGAACGGGATGGCATCGTGGAGGAGTTGCATGAATATGAAAAGGCTATGAAATATCCGTGGATTGAGGGCGTAACAACGTTTCTCTCGCAGCTCCAAGCATCTGAAATCCCCTTTGCCGTCGTGACGAGCAGTGACAATGTAAAGATGGACTATCTGTTTGCAGTGCATCCCGGATTTCGCGAAAAACTCAGTGCGCTTGTGACCGGCTCGATGGTGAAATGCAGCAAGCCGAATCCGGAAGGCTATCTTATGGGGGCACAGTTAATCGGTGTGCCTATCGAAGATTGCTATGTGTTTGAAGATTCGCTTCAAGGGCTTGAAGCTGGAATGCGTTCGGGGGCAACAGTGATAGGTCTTGCTACAACAAATTCTCGCGAAATTCTTAAAGGAAGAGCCCACAAAATCATTGATGATTTTGCAGGCTTTACGCTTGACGATATGTGTGCAGTCAGTCGATGAAAATGTCGACAGGCTGCATAAAATTTCGTTCGGAATTATTTCACTGCTTTGAAACTCATGTCAAGACCTTTGACTGAGTGGGTGAGTGCGCCAACGGAGATGAAGTCCACACCACATTCGCCGTAGTCGCGGAGAGTTTCAAGCGTGATGCCTCCCGATGATTCAATCTCGGTTTGACCGTTGATGAGTTTAACGGCTTCGCGAGTTCGTTCGGGGGTGAAGTTGTCAAGCATGATTCGATCAACTTTCGCGTCGAGTGCTTGGCGGATTTCGTCTTCGTTACGAACTTCAAGCTCGATTTTGAGATTTTTGCCTTTTTCTGCACAATATTTGCGAGCAGCTTCAACGGCCTGAGGTATGCCTCCGGCAAAGTCGACGTGGTTATCCTTGATGAGAATCATATCGAAAAGGCCGATGCGGTGGTTGCATCCTCCGCCGATGCGGACGGCTTCTTTTTCAAGCATACGCATTCCGGGAGTGGTCTTGCGAGTGTCGAGCACCTTGGTTTTAAGGCCTTCGAGGCGTTGCTGGTATTTGGCTGTCTGAGTTGCAATGCCGCTCATGCGTTGCATGATGTTGAGCATAACTCGTTCGGTTTGCAAAAGCGAGCGAACGCTGCCTTCGACTTCAAATGCAATGTCTCCGGGTTTGACGTGTGCTCCATCCTCAATAAAGACGGTCATTTTTAGCTCTGTATCGAATTTTTCAAACACTTTGCGTGCAATGTCGATACCGGCAATGATGCCTTCTTCCTTTACGATGAGACGTTGTTTGCCGCGTTCATCGGCTGGAATTGTGCTCAAAGTGGTGTGATCGCCGTCTCCGACATCCTCGGCGAATGCAAGAGTCAGAAGATCGTCGATAAGTTCGTCTTTTGTCTTCATATTAAATTGTATGTATGATTATTAATTTTTAATGTATGAAAATAGTTATTATTGCGGTTGGGAAAACTTCGACTGATTATGTCGCAAGGGGTGTTGATGAGTTCTTGAAACGAGCAAATCGCTACGTCGGGGTTGACTTGGTGGTGATCCCCGATGTTAAGGCTTCAAAAGCGTTGACAGAGGATGCGCAGAAGCAGCAGGAGGGGAAAGCTATTCTTTCTGCCATGCAAGCCGGAGACATAGTTGTGCTTCTTGATGAGCGAGGAAAAGAATTGACTTCGCGTGATTTTTCAGGAATGATCGAACGACGTATGATTCAAGGAATCAAAAGGCTTGTATTTGTGATCGGAGGCCCTTATGGCTTTGCAAAAGAGGTCTATGACCGAGCAGATGATAAATTGTCGCTTTCACGCATGACGTTTACTCATGAGATGGTCAGACTGTTTTTTGTTGAGCAAATCTATCGAGCAATGACAATTATGCGTGGAGAACCATATCACCATGATTGATTACGCAATTCGATAGAGTAGCCATACGAATGCGAGTGCAAAAATCGTGTAGATTATTGCACTGCGGACGAATAGGCTCCATCTGTTTTTCTTGCGCCCAGACATATAGGTGTATAATCCTCCTCCGAGTATTCCGAAGCCTATGCAGTAGGCGATCCAAAAGCCGACACTTCCCATAGCCATAGTTTAACGATTTGAAGATGATTTACTTCCCTTAATGCCGCCTTTGACACCTCCTGAAAGCGAGAATATATTCTGATCGTAGCTGACGGTCTTTTGTCCTTGTTCTCGCTTGCGTTTAAGTGCAAGTTGCACGAGCTTGTCCATCAACTTGTCAAATGAAATTCCTGTTGCTTCCCATAGGTAGAAAGAAAGCGATCCGGGGATTGTGTTGATTTCATTGACAAAAATTTCGTTAGTGTCGGCATCAACAATGAAGTCAATGCGGCTGACTCCGTGGCAGCTCAACACTCGGAATGTTTCGCCTGCGAGATATTGAATACGTTCTGTCATTTCTTTCGGAAGTTCTGCCGGAATGCGCTTTTGAGAGGCTTGCATTCCTTTTGCTCCCTTGGTGCCACCCATATATTTGTCTTCGTATGAGAGGATTTCTGCGCTTTTTATTGGTTCTTCAAGGACTGATGCTTGGTATTCGTCGCAGTCTCCGAGTACGGAACAGTTGATTTCTTTAAGATTGTCAACCATGTGTTCGACAATGATTCGAGTAGAATACTTCTGTGCAGTATCAACCTTTTCGATAAGTTGTTCGCGATTGGCTGCACGTCCGATGCCGACACTTGAACCGAGGTTCGCTGGTTTGACAATAACAGGATAACCTATTTTTGATTCGATTTTCTCAATGAGGGTTTCGCGTTTTGCAAACCAATCTTTGTCAGTGAACCAAACATAGTCAATCACGGGTATTTCTGATTCGCGCAGAATCATTTTCATAGTAATTTTATCCATGCCGTTGGCACTTGCGAGAGTGTTGCAGCCGGCGTAGGGGATACCGATCGATTCGAGTACGCCTTCAAAAATCCCGTCTTCGACATTAGAACCGTGGAGCACAGGGATAACGACATCAAGCGTTGCTACCGGACCTTTGTTGCCAAACAATCCGGCGGGTTTTGTTCGGTAGAGATTGTAGTCTCCATAGACGGGTCGGATATATACTTCCTCGCATTTAGCAAGAAGAGAGTTGATGTCACGATAGTTGGCTACATCAAAAAGAGCGTCGCCGGTGTAGAAGCGACCCTGTTTAGATATATATATAGGTGTAACGTCGTATTTGTCGCGATTGATGGCGTGCATCGCTTGCGAAGCGGAAATTACAGAAATTTCATGTTCGGTGGAGCGTCCGCCGAAAAATACTCCAATATTGGTTTTCATTATCGTTTGAGAATATATATGTATTGTATTGACTTCTTATGAGTACTTATTTGAATGTATCCGGAAGGTCATTCTCGTAAAGAATTGTATCTCCGGATTTCAACATAGTTGATAGTAGACGCTGCGCGTCGTTGAATGATTCTACCGTGTGAATTTCGGCAATTGCATTTTTATTGTCTTCAATTCCTGATGTAATTGCTTCTCGATTGTAGGAGCCGACAATGATTGCAATGTCGGCTGATGTTGCTATTGCGTTGCCGAATTGTCGGTTTAATTCTTCTTGGCGATCGCCAAGCTCGATCATTCCGGGTGTGACGATTATTCGTCTGCCGGAAGTCATCATTTCCAGAACATCAAGGGCCATTTTTGAACCGGTCGGGTTCGAGTTGAAAGCGTCGTCGATAATAGTAACGCCTCCCGGAGTGCGCTTCATGTTGAGACGGTGCTCGACTTGTTCGATGTTACTTACGGCATAACGAATTTTTTCAATCGGAACATCCATGTGTAAAGCGACTATGATTGCTGCAAGGAGGTTGGATACATTGCATTCGCCGACGAGCTTGGTGGTAAATGGCAGTTTGTTCCCGTCAGGTGTTACAATTGAAAATGTAGTTCCGTTTGGTGTATAGGCTATATCTTCTGCCGCATATTGGATATTTTCTGTCGCACAGACTGCATAGCGAATACATTTGACATTGTCAACTTTGCGATTCGCCACGAATTGAAAATCATCGTTGACCACAGCAAGACCATTGGTCGGAAGAGCGTTGATGAGCTCAAATTTTGTCCGCTGTACGTTTTCAATCGTTTTGAATGATTCAAGATGCTGTTCGCCAACAGCGGTAACAATGCCGATGGAAGGATTTACCAAGTCACAAATCTCTTTGATGTCACCCGGTTGTTTTGCTCCCATTTCACAGATGAAGACCTCGTTGTAGGGCTTGAGATACTCGCGAACAGTTCGGATGACTCCCATTGTCGTGTTGAAACTGCCGGGTGTCATCATTACGTCGTATTTTTCAGAAAGAATACGGTTTAAGTAGTGCTTGGTGCTTGTCTTTCCATAACTACCTGTAATGCCGATTATTTTTAAGTCGGGCATACTATCCAGGATGCGCTTTGCGTCATTATAATATCCTTGATTAATGCGATTTTCAACCGGTTTTAGTATGAGATTTGCAGTCAATACAAATAAATGGGAAAAACAATAGATCATTAATGCGACAGCGGCAATTATAGCGAGCGAATATCCGTGCAATAAGCATATTGCAGAGGTTATCGCAAGTATGATAACAGCAAGACCAATCATCACGGAGAGAATACGAGTGGCTCGCGGAGTCATCACAAGCGGTTTTTTGTATTTTTTACCGGATAGGTTTATCAAATTGATCGACGAACATATCGTTATTATATTTATAGAAATCAACGATATTGAGAGTGTTGACAACGAAGCAAGAACAACTGCGCCTGAAATCAAACGTGCGGTCGACGTCGAGTCTTGCGATGTCGACAACCAACGGTTGTAACGCTCGTTGCGATATGAATTTTGTTGAAGCATCATTAGATCGCGTCTAAATTCATACACGATACAGATTGCAGTGATAATAATGGCTATAATTGAACAAACAAGCATGGCTGATAAGTAGTGCTTATGTTATATTGGATTATTTGAACTCTATACTATAATAAAAGAATAACGAAAATTTATCCTGATTTATTTGCCGGAAGAATCTGCATTTCCGATAAAACTCTGCAATACGGCCGAAAATTGTGGCATATTTTCGAGAAATGAATAGTGTCCGCACCCGGGAAATGATACCAATCCGGCATCAGGAATCAGTCGTTCCATCGTTTTTGCGTCGGCGAGCGGTGTTGCAGTGTCATTTTCCCCCCAAATGAGTAGAGTCGGGGTTTGAATTTTATGTAGCTTGTCTGTTAAATCTTCATTTACCACTTTCGAGAGTATTCGTCGCATCATTGGTGAGGCATTGGCATAGTCGCTTGATCCGGCTTTCGCTCTGCGGCTATCAAGCCGTTGTTCGGCTTTTTCTTTGCCTAAAAATAGATACATCATGTGTTTGATGAACTTAAACGTGTAGACTTTGCGATAGTAATTGAAACTACGCTTCGGTTTTATTCCTGCGGCATCGACAAGGATAAGTTTTTCAACTTTGTTTCGAGATGCATACAAGATTCCGACTCGTCCGCCAAAAGAGTGTCCAAGCAAAATCGGAGATTCTACGCCGAGTTCTTTGACAAGAGCTTCAAATTGTCGGGTATAATCTTCTACGCCCCAAACAGTCTTTGGTTCTTCCGAATCTCCAAATCCGGGGAAGTCGACATTTACGACGCGATAGCCACACGACAAAGCTATACGTTCAGGAAACGCAAGAGTCGAGTGGTTGCAGCCCCACCCATGGAGCAGGAATATTGTTTTTTGACCTTTTTCGGAGTCTGTATAGTGTAGATTCAGACCTTCAAGGTTCGCATAATTATCCATACAATTCATATTTCAACTTACAAAATTATGAAAAAGCGGTGAATAATTGTAGCTTACGGGGTGAAAAGTTTGTGCCGGTCAATAATGTTTGCTAATTTTGCAAAAATAAAACAAAATTCTATAATGCTTCAACCGTGACGGTTGGCTAATTTTGCCACAATATAACATTGAAACAATTGAATTATGAATTTCAATATGATTAATAAATCGTTATTATCCGTAGCAATAGTTGCGCTTCCCTTTTTAACTTCGTGTTCTTCTCATGAATCAGAAGAACATCATGGACACGAACATTCGGAGGATGTGGAAGAAAATCCTCATGAGCATCATAGTGGCGAAATAGTCATGATGCCGGAAGATGCAACTCGTTTTGGGGTAGCAGTTGAAGCGGTTGATAAAAGTCCGTTTAATGACGTGGTTAAGGTTGCCGGTGAAATTCTTCCGGCTGCTACCGATCGAGCTTCGATTTCAGCCCCGACATCAGGCGTATTAAAGTTCGTTTCAGGCGTGGAACCCGGAAAACAGGTTGCGGTCGGAGAGTTAATCGCGACAGTTTCATCAACTGATGTTTCAGGCGGAAATGCTGACAAAGTTGCAAAAGCAACACTTGATGCTGCAACGAAAGAATTGGAGCGTTTGTCGTCGCTATTGAACGACGGACTGATTACTCAAAAAGAGTATAACGATGCTGTTATGGCCTATGAGGTAGCCAAAAGTTCGTATAGTTCGCACGCTGAGTCGGGGCGAGTCATAAGTACGATGTCAGGTGTGATTACCGGACTATCGGTCAGTGATGGAAGTTATGTAGAGGCCGGACAGCCTATTGCGATTGTTGGATGCAACAGAAAATTGACGCTTCGTGCACTTTTGCCTGCGAAATACATCGATTTTCTTTCTCGGATCTATACAGCAAATATTCGTCCGTCACATTCTACCGGTGAAACAATCAGCTTGATTGACCGTGGAGGCCGAATATTGTCATTATCTGTGGCTGCCGGTGACAATATCCCCGGATATATTCCTGTATATTTCTCGTTTGATAGTCGAGGAGATATTGTTCCGGGTTCACCCGCGGAAGTTTATTTAATAGGTTCAACGAAAACAGAAACCATAACCGTGCCGATTGAGTCTATTTCCGAGCAGCAAGGTGAAAAGTTTGTATATATAAAAGAGAGTTATCATGCGTATGTTAAAACTCCTGTAAAAGTCGGGCTTGATGACGGACGACGTGTTGAAATTATTTCAGGATTGTCTGTTGGAGATTCTGTCGTTAGCGTAGGCACTACGTTTATTCGTCTCGCAGAAACATCGACTGTCGTGCCTGAGGGTCACTCTCATTCACATTGATCCATAAATATCAGAATTAAAGATGCTTAATAGAATTATAAAATTTGCATTAGATAATCGAATCGCAATGCTTGTGATTCCGATTATCCTCCTGATTTATGGAGTGATTGTGTTGATGCGCACGGAGGTCGACATATTTCCGGATCTCAATGCGCCAACGGTTGTAGTCATGACTGAAGCTCCGGGCATGGCTCCTGAGGAGATTGAAAAGGTGATAACATATCCGGTTGAAACGGCTGTCAACGGAGCTAGTGGTGTACGTAGAGTGCGTTCAGCATCGGCAACAGGATTGTCGACTGTTTGGGTCGAGTTTGATTGGGATACCGGAGTTTATCTTGCACGTCAGATTGTTGCTGAAAAACTATCGGAGATTGAAAGTGATCTTCCTCCCGGTGTGGGCAAGCCAACGCTTGGCCCGCAGTCGTCTATTCTTGGGGAAATTTTAATCATTGGTCTTACGGCTGATTCGATTACATCTCAGGAAGAATTACGTACAATAGCTGATCGACAAATTCGTCCTCGGTTGCTCTCTCTATCAGGTGTTTCGTCGGTTAGCGTTATTGGTGGTGATGCAAAGGAATATCAAATACTCCTTCATCCATCGGCAATGCAGACATTTAATGTTTCTCTTCAAGACGTTCGCGATGCGATCAATGAAATGAATGCTAATGCATCCGGAGGTGTAATTTATGAACATGGAAATGAATATATTATAAAAGGTGATATATCGACAAATAATGTAGAAGACCTCGGGAATTCACTCGTTATGGTTTCTGATGGTAGAACTGTAAGACTCTCCGATATAGCAACAATCAAAGTCGGCGCTGCCGAGCCTCGACTGGGTGTAGCGTCGCTCAATGCTAAGCCTGCCGTTCTTGTGACTGTTACCAAGCAACCGGCTGTCGGGACTATAAATCTTACTGAAAAAATCGAAGAAGATCTTGCTATAATACAATCAACTTTGCCGGCAGATGTTAAGGTTAATGCCGATATATTTCGTCAAGCGGATTTTATTTCGACATCAATCGGGAATCTTCAAGAGTCTCTTATTGTCGGGGCTATATTCGTGATTGTTGTGCTCTTTTTCTTCTTAATGAATGTACGCACGACTATCATATCGCTCGTTGCCATTCCGCTTTCGATTATTGTCACGATTCTCGGACTCCATTTTTTCGGATTAACAATTAACACGATGAGTCTTGGAGGCATTGCAATCGCAATCGGCTCACTTGTCGACGATGCTATTGTTGACGTGGAAAATGTATACAAACGACTCCGCGAACGTCATCGTAGCGGAGAGTCGGTGCTGACCATCGTTTATGAGGCTTCAAAAGAAGTGCGAATGCCGATCTTCAATTCATCTTTGATTATCATGGCAAGTTTTCTTCCGCTGTTTTTCCTTGACGGTATGGAAGGTAAAATGTTGAAACCACTGGGTATATCGTTTATTGTATCGTTGATTGCATCTACGATTGTGGCATTGACGGTTACTCCTGTACTTTGCTATTATCTTCTTGGAAGTAAAAAGGCGGTTGAAGCTCTTGATAGAGAACCGAAATTTGCAAAAGCTATTAGATTGGCTTACGAAAAGACACTTGGCAAGGCTCTTGGTCAACCTCGTCAAATTTTTGGAGGAGTCGGAGTTCTATTTGTTGCTGCAATGGGGCTATTTTTCACCCTTGGTCGCAGTTTCTTGCCGTCGTTCAACGAGGGTTCTCTGACGATTAATGTCAGCACCCTTCCCGGAATATCGCTTGACGAAAGTGATCGTCTTGGGCGTGAGGCTGAAAAAATCATCTTGTCAATGCCTGAAATATCGTTGACGGCAAGAAAAACGGGACGAGCCGAACTTGACGAACATTCGCTTGGTGTAAACGTGTCGGAAATAGAAGCTCCTTACACGCTTAACAGTGGTCGCAGTCGCAATGAACTTCTCGCCGATCTTCGCCATCAATTGTCGCATTTGCCGGGTGTCAACGTTGAAATAGGACAACCGATCTCTCATCGTATTGATGCAATGCTTTCGGGAACGGAAGCTCAGATTGCAATCAAGCTTTTTGGAGATGACCTCGCCACCCTATATAATATAGGTAATAAAATCAAAAATCATATATCAGAAGTTTCCGGAGTCGTAGATGTCAATATTGAGCAGCAAGTAGAACGTCCGCAACTCGATATTCGCCCGAAACGAGATATGCTTGCTTACTACGGAGTGACTCTTGGTGAATTTGCCGATATTATCAATGTCGCACTTGCAGGGGAGAAAGTCTCACAAGTCTACGAAAACGGATTCCCTTATGATTTGACATTGCGAATGACGCCTGAAAGTCGCAATTCAATTGAATCAATTGCTGATTTGTCGATAGATACAAACAAAGGAAAAGTCCCGTTGAGTGAAATTGCAGAAATAGTATCGACGACAGGACCTAATACGATTAACAGAGAAAATGTAAGTCGTCGAATCGTGATTTCCGCTAATGTTTCTGATCGAGATCTTCGTGGGGTTGTTAATGATATTCGCGAAGTAATTGAAGATGAAATAGAATTGCCCGAAGGCTACTTTATTAATTATGGCGGCCAATTTGAAAACGAAGCTAAGGCGTCGGCTACACTCATGCTCGTTTCGCTATTTGCTTTGATTGTGATTTTCTTGCTGTTATATGGTCAATATCATAGCGTTAAGCAATCGTTTGTGATTCTTTTAAATATGCCGTTGGCAATTATTGGCGGAGTTTTTCTGCTTTGGTTGACCGGCGGAGAGCTGAACATTCCGGCAATTATTGGATTTATATCATTGCTGGGCATTACAACTCGCAACGGAATGCTTCTGATGTCACATTATGAGCAATTGCGTTCGGATGGAGTTTCGCTTGGTAAACGAATAATGCGAGGCTCTGCCGATCGTCTAAATCCGATTTTGATGACGGCACTTAGTTCGGCATTGGCATTGATTCCGTTGGCAATCAATGGGGACAAACCAGGCAATGAGATTCAATCGCCTCTTGCAATCGTGATTCTAGGGGGATTATTGACATCGACTGTACTCAATGTGTTTGTTGTTCCTTTGGTATATCGCTATATTAATCGCAAAGAAAAATAATATTACTAAACAATAGCATTTCAATTAACGAATATCTGAAAATGAATTTAGGTATAAGAAAACTTTGTTTCAGCCTCTTGTGCATTTCTTCAATCGGGTCGTTTGCTTCGGCTTCGGACTTCAATGATGTGCTTTCGACTGTGATGAGTAACAATCTGGAATATCGGACAGTCGTCGTAGCCGATAAGGCAACTGTTGCAGAGATGAAAGCCGAAAATGCTCTTGATGCTCCTGAAATTTCATACGAAAAGGTCTGGGGAGCAAAGGGGATTGGAAACAAGGAAAGTGTTTCAATCTCACAGTCGTTTGATTGGCCTGGAGTCTACGCCGCTCGTCGATCTGCGATAAAAAAATCAGAAATGGCATTGCAATATCTTCGAGAATCGACCGCGCTTGATATTCGCATGAATATTCGCATCGCGTTGATAGATATGATCAATATTCGCCAACGCATAGCAACAACTCGAAAAATATGCGACGGATTAGCATCAATGGTTGTATATTTCAAAAAGGCTGTTGAGCAAGGCAATGAAACTCGCCTTGATTATAGCAAGGCTGTTCTCGAACACGTAAATTCTGTCCGAGAACTAAAAATGCTCAAATCAGACTCGGCCGTTGTTGCTGCCTCGCTCCGAACGCTTAACGGAGGCAATGATGTCGCAGATTTAATTGAGAAATTAGGCACTGAATACCCATTAGTGGATCTCGAAATACTTCGCCCAAACCGCGAAACACTTCAGATGAAAGATCCTGCTGTTGCAGCTGCGCGAGAATCAACCGCAGCGCAAGAGGCAGTGGTAAAAGTTGAAAAACGTTCCCTTTTTCCCGGATTTTCAATCGGCTATATTCATGAGTATGAAATGGGAGACAATTTTAATGGTTTTTCCATTTCGGTTTCGTTGCCTTTCTTGACTCAGCGAGCTAAATCAAAGGCTGCAAAACTCCGTTTGGAATCCACACGTTTCGACGAAGAAATGGCGTTAATCAAAATATCATCGGAATTACAATCTGAATATGAAACTGCTATAGAACTTCGAGAATTGCTTCGAGAATATAGTGAAGTCGTTAGCGATGATTCCTGTTTTGAATTGCTACGCAAATCAGCCGAAGCAGGACTGATAAATTCATTGATATATATGTCGGAAATCAGCTATTTTCTTGCGGCTCGTCGAGATTTCCTAGATGCAAATTATCGTTACAATCTATCGCTTGCTCGACTTCAACGATACGAATAAATAAGGCTGTCGATGCCCCCTATTCAATTGCTGTTTTTAGGCATAGAGTAGAGGCGTAGACTTCATTTTGAGGTAATTGGTTTTGGAAATTTCAGCATTTTATTTGTCGTGCGTGAATTTTCTCATAATTTTTAGTTACTTTTGCATATTGAACCGACAAGGAATATTTGTTTCGTATCACATGAATAGAAGGTTTCGTTATGATCGGTTTCGATAAATTATAGAATTATACTTACAAAAATATATTCTCCGCAATAATGGAAAATAATAGTCAAGCTCAAACAAATGCAGCACCCCAAGAATCAAAGGGGTTAAACTTTGTCGAACAACTTGTGCTTGAGGATCTTCAAGCCGGCAAAAACGGCGGTCGCCTCAACACTCGTTTTCCTCCGGAACCGAACGGTTACCTCCACATAGGTCATGCAAAAGCAATTTGTATGGATTTTGGTATCGCTGAAAAATTGGGCGGTACTTGCAATTTGCGCTTCGATGACACAAACCCGGTCAAAGAAGATGTTGAATACGTCGACTCAATTCGAGAAGACATTCATTGGCTCGGTTTTGATTGGGGCGACCGAGAGTATTATGCCTCCGACTATTTCCCCAAATTATATGATCTTGCGATTCGCCTTATCAAAGAGGGCAAAGCATACGTTGACGATCAGTCGTCAGAAGAAATTGCTGCGCAAAAGGGGACTCCGACACAACCCGGCGTTAACAGCCCTTATAGAGATCGATCGGTTGAGGAAAATCTTGACTTATTCCGCCGCATGAATGAAGGTGAGTTTGACGAAGGCACCCGTGTGCTTCGTGCCAAAATTGACATGAGCAGCCCGAATATGCACTTCCGTGATCCAATCATGTATCGTATTATCAAGACTCCTCACCACCGTACCGGTACTACGTGGAAAGTTTACCCGATGTATGACTTTGCTCATGGTCAGAGTGATTATTTTGAAGGCGTTACGCACTCAATCTGTACACTTGAATTTGTTGTCCATCGCCCGCTTTATGAATACTTCGTAAAGGAACTCGCAGATGAAAGCTATTGCCCGCGTCAGATCGAATTTAATCGTTTGAATTTGACTTATACGGTGATGTCGAAACGAAAACTCCTTCAACTTGTCAAGGAAGGGCTTGTTGCGGGTTGGGATGATCCTCGAATGCCTACGATTTCTGGCTTGCGTCGTCGAGGCTTCACTCCTCGTTCGGTACGCAATTTTATTGATGCAATAGGTTATACTAAATACGAAGCCCTTAATAGTATTTCATTGCTCGAACACGCTGTGCGCGATGACCTCAATAAAGTCGCAACTCGCGGAATGGCTGTAATTAACCCGGTTAAAGTTGTCATTACCAATTATCCGGACGGGCAGACCGAAATGGTTGAGATGGAAAATAATCCCGAAGAAGAGGGCTCGGGCTCTCATCAAATGCCATTCAGTCGCGAAATATTCATCGAGCGTGACGACTTCATGGAAAATCCGCCCAAGAAATTCTTCCGTCTTGCTCCGGATGGCGAAGTCCGACTCAAAGGTGCTTACATTGTTAAATGTACAGGAGTTAAGAAAGACGCAGACGGCAATATCGAAGAGATTTACTGTACATACGACCCGGACACACGTAGCGGACTTCCCGGCGCTGCTCGAAAGGTTAAAGGCACACTCCATTGGGTTTCGGCAGCTCACGCCGTCGACGCAACCGCGCGAATCTATGACCGTCTGTTTAATGTTGAAAATCCTTCGGCTGAAACTGAACGAGATTTCCGTGAAATGCTCAATCCGGATTCACTCAAAGTTGTCGAACACATCAAAGTCGAACCCTATTTGACAGAAATTGCCAAGCCCGGATTGCCGTTGCAATTCCAACGAATCGGCTATTTTACGCTTGATCCCGACTCGAAAGACGGACAATTGATTTTCAATCGCACAATTGCATTGAAAGACAGTTGGAGTAAAAACTGATTATTATAATTGAAATAAACAGAGTCCGTTCACGGTAAAAAACGACGGATTATTCTCGCTATAAATAAGGAATTGAGAGTGTAGCATTTTTACAACAAAAAAATGTCAGCTCTCAATCCTTATATATAAATATTGAAAAACGAACCAACCACAGTAATTTAATGGACGAAGAACGCAACGACCGACGAGATTTATACGAAGAATTTGAATCTGAGGTGGTCAAACATGGCAATACGGAAGCCTTTTTTGATGAGACAGATCTCATTGAAATATTTGACTATGCTTCAGACTACGATAATTACATCGTAAAAATGGAGGTCTTGCTCTATGGGGCAGTTCATTATCCTAAAAGCGAAGCATTGGCAACTCGTCGAGCTTGGCTTTATTACTCGTTTGGCGATGTCGAAGCGACTAAGGATGTCAATAATCGTGTTGAGCAGAGTGGCATCCTAAATAAAATTCTCAACCTTCGTGCTAACGATCCGGATCGTACGCTTTCAAGCGAAGAGGTTATAGCGGCTCTTGATGCAATAGTTGATTCGACAGATGATTTTGCCGATGAGGAATTGATTCAACTGACTGACTATGCAATGGAAATGCATCTTGAAGATTGGTTGAAAAAAAATCGCAAGCGTATTCAATCGAAGTCTTCATACCCTCAGACATTTCTTTATGAATTTGCCGATCGTTCGGAAGAAAACGACGACCTTGAAACAGCAGCACAACTTTTTGAAGAGTTGACGATGCTCGAACCGTTCACTCTTGATTTCTGGTTACGTCTTGCCACCGTGCAAATCAATCGTGAAGACAATGAAAATGCACTGTCTTCCGCGGAATATGCTCTTGCGATTGATGCAACTTCAGTCATGGCGCTTCGAATTAAGGGGGCCGCTCTATATCGACTCGAACGGGACCCGCAACTTGTTGCTGATATTTATCGCAAAGTGTCAGAGTCTGCTGAAGTAGAGGAGTCTGATATTTCGACATACGCAGCTGCCCTCATTGAGTGTGATCAAAAAGAAGAAGCTATCAGAGTCCTTTCCGGTTATTTGAAAAATCATCTAAACTCTCGTCAAGTAATAGACGTTTTGCTTGTGCTCGATGGCAAAATTGCGGAACCGTATATCCGTAGTGTCATGGCGGCGGACTATACTACTGAACATGACGCTATTGAATGGGCTCGGAATTATGTAGCTCATAGGCAATTTACCTCAGCGGCTACGATTTGCCTTGCGTTTGATGACATCAAAGGCTTCAAGGAGAATATTGCGTTCCCGCTTGAAATATGCTATCTTGCAAAAGAATATAAAGCAGTAGTAAAGATATATCAAGCTAATTTCGGCGGCGATATTTGGTGGCCATACACTCCGCCTATATCATTCCCGTATCTGATGAGCTTAGTGCGTCTCGGTTATCGTCAAAAGGCATTGGAAGAAGCCAAAAGCATACTTGCAGCTATTGGCATCTACCAAAATAAGCATAATAATTCCGAACTCAGCGTGGCGTTTCGTTTGACTCCTGCTTTGACGAGTTCGGTTATAATCGGCTATATAGCATATTTGCAAAACATAATTAGTTCACTAGAATCTACCTACGAACAACATCCGGATTCATTTGACCCAATGCTACTCTAATGTTTGCGACTCGATTAATATATCCTATCTAATTATATATCATACTTTATTTATAAATTCTTTTCATTATTATTCACAACCATGAGATCAAATCTATGCCAACTGTTTGTGTCGGCTTTAGCTGCTACGACATCGATCGTTGTATCCGCACAAAGCGTTACGACCTCTCCGGCAATCATTACTGAAAATTCGACTGATATAGTCGTTACATTTCACTCTGATGGTGGCAATAGGGGGCTTTCAAGTTCAACTGAGGCAACCGGAATTTATGCACATACTGGAGTAATTACAAACCAAAGTAATGGACAATGGAAAAATGCACCTAATTGGGGTGATAACTCAGAAAAATATAAACTCACATATACCGGACCTTATACATGGGAATTGCGTATTCCCGATATTCGTAGCTACTACAATATAACCTCGACAAATGAACGCATCGAGCGCATGGCATTTGTATTTCGCAATGCCGATTGTAGCGCAGAGGGAAAAACCGGTAACGGTGGCGACATTTTTATCAATATATTTCCTGCTGAATTCCCCAAATCGAAAGCGGTTGATTACCCCGGAGGGGTGCCCAAGATGGGTTCAGAAATCAATGCCGACGGCTCGGTTACATTCTGTATAGCGGCTCCCGGCAAGAATAATGCCGTAATGATGGGCTCGTGGAACGACTATGCAGCCACCCCAGATTGCGTCATGAACTATCAGGATTACAACAACGTTCGATATTTCTGGTTGACTCTTGAAAATATTGAAAAGGGTAAGGATTACATCTACTACTATAACTTTGACGGCACGGTCAATGTTGGCGACCCTTATGCCCATCTTGTGCTTGATCCCTATAATGATAGCTATATTTCATCAGACGTATTCCCGAATCTTCCGTCATATCCATCGGATAAAATCTCGGGTGTGCCGTTGGCTGTATTCAATACCGAGCGCGACAACTATGATTGGAAAGTTACGGACTTCAATGGCGTAAAGCAAAGCGACTTAATTATCTACGAACTTCTGCTTCGAGACTTTACAGGAACTGAAGGTAAAGCCCTTGGCAATGGCACAGTCAATGCTGCAATCGAAAAGCTCGACTACCTCAAAGAGCTTGGTGTAAATGCTATCGAACTCCTTCCAATTATGGAGTTTGCCGGAAATAATTCGTGGGGCTACAATACTAATTTTTATATGGCTCCCGATAAAGCCTATGGCACGCCTGATGACTACCGCGCATTTATAGACGCTGCACACGAAAGAGGCATGGCTGTCATTCTTGATATCGTGTTCAATCAAAGTGACGGTGGACATCCGTGGTATGACATGGTGCGCCGCAACATAAATCCATTCTACAATGGATCTGCTCCGCATTCTTATAGTGTCCTCAACGATTGGAATCAAGATTGTGAACTTGTGCAGCAACAATGGCGCGATGCTCTTGACTATTGGATGACGGCTTATAAAGTGGACGGCTTCCGTTTCGACCTTGTCAAAGGTCTTGGCGACAGCAATTCATACGGCAATACTTATGATGCCACAACAAACTCATGGGGGTATTCCAATGACAATAATACAAACCGTTACAATGCGACTCGTGTCGCTCGCATGAAAGCCCTTCGCGAAAGCATGGTCAAGACCAATCCGAATGCATATTTCATTAATGAAAATCTTGCAGGATCCAAAGAAGAAAATGAGATGGCTCGTGATGGCGAAATTAATTGGGCAAATCTCAATTGGTCGGCTCGTAACTATGTAATTGGAACGGACAATACATCGCTCAGCAGATTCTACGCTCCTCATGACGACAATCGTTATTGGGGCTCGACAGTCAGCTATGCTGAAAGCCACGATGAAGAACGAGTTGCTTACAATGCAACAGCGACAAGTCCGATTGTCAAAGGCGATTTTAAAGCCCTTTGTCAGCGAATCGGATCCATGGCGGCTCAAATGTTGCTGTCTCCGGGTGCTCACATGATTTGGCAGTTCGGGGAGATTGCGAATACACAGACTACTAAAAATCCATCAGGCGACAATAATACCGATCCGAAAAAGGTTGAATGGAAGATAATATCACAGACTAATCGTAAGAATCTGTACAATACTTTTGCTGCACTCTGTAATGTTCGATCCAACTACACCTCTCTTTATAGTGAAACGGCAAAAGCCTACATAGACCTATCGTCAAAGACTGCGCGCTATATATCTCTTACAGACGGAACGTCGGAGCTTTATCTCGTTGTTAATCCTGCGGTTGAGAAAACATCCGTGACAGCTGATATTCCCTTCCCGACCAACCCGCAGACTGGTGAAACAGCATTTTTGTCGGACTCGAAATATGAATTATTAGTGGCAAGCGCAGATGTAACACCTAAATTTACTACGACAGGAATTACATTGCCCGCCGGTGGATTTGCGGTCTATGCTTCTGGTCCGAAAACTGCAATTGATGATATCGTGTCAGACGCAGACAGCCCGACAATCGTAGTTGATGGTGGATACATCAGAGTACTTTCATCTTATGACTCATTCTCAATTCATAATCTTAGCGGGCACTCTCTTCCCGTAGATAAACCTCTCGCGCTGGGTATATATATTGTCAAAGTTGATGCAAAAACAGTCAAAGTTGCAGTGACTAAATAATATTGACATACATCTTTAGTTTGCAAGAGATAATCACAACTCTCAGAATTGTGATTATCTCTTGATTTATTCGTATTAATGGAATTATTAGAACATCAGTGAAATATAAAGTTGAATAATTCATCAGAAATAGTTAATTTTGTAGATGAATTTTCAAAACCACATTAATTTAAGGTAAAATGAGAAAAAATATCGTAGCCGGCAACTGGAAGATGAACACCACACTTCCTGAAGGCATCAAGCTCGCAGAAGAAGTAAACGCAGCTCTTGCTAACGTAACTCCCAAGTGCGACGTCGTAATTTGTGTTCCTTTCACACACCTCGCTTCTATCAACAATGTAATTGATAGCTCTAAACTCGGTCTTGGAGCAGAAAACTGTGCTGATCACCGTTCTGGTGCATATACTGGCGAAGTTTCAGCACCTATGATTGCATCAACCGGTGCAAACTATGTGATCCTCGGACACTCTGAACGTCGTCAGTATTACAACGAGACATCTGAGACTCTTCGCGAAAAGGTTCGTCTTTCTCTTGACAACAACTTGACTCCGATTTTCTGTATCGGCGAAGTCCTCGAACAGCGTGAAGACGGCAGCTATTTTGATGTCGTAAAAGCTCAACTCGAAGAAGGCCTTTTCAATCTCGACGCAGAAGAGTTCGGTAAAATCGTGATCGCATACGAACCCGTTTGGGCTATCGGTACTGGCAAAACTGCAACCGATGATCAAGCTCAGGAAATCCACGCTTTCATCCGTAAGACAATTGCTGAAAAATATGGCAATGAAGTTGCTGAAAACACTTCAATTCTCTACGGTGGTAGCTGCAAACCGACCAATGCCGCTCAATTGTTCGCTAAACCCGACGTAGATGGAGGTCTCATTGGCGGAGCTGCTCTTCAAGCTGAATCATTCATGGGTATTGTGACTGCATTCTAATTCTAGACACAGTATTAAAATAGATTTATAAATATCCCGAGCGATTGATAATGACCGCCGGAATGGGGCATTTCAATCGCTCGGGATTTGTTGTTTTTGCGAACGCTACTTGAATATTTTCTAACTTGCTATTTATGAAATCAATCGTATTGCCATTGCTGATGCTTGCTGCCGCAGTTCCGGCTGTTAATGCTGAAACTGACGTAACGACAATAATTGACCATATCACAAGTGGTAATAAAAATGTTGTCAATCAACCCGACAAGATGTTGGAACGGTTGATTTCTGTCAAGACAAAGACCGTAGAAGAACATAGCGGTAACGATGATAAAGAAGAGGTCGCTCGTCCCGTAAACGGTCGAATGGCAGGCTATCGAGTGCAAGTATTCAGTGATAATAATGCTCGCACTGCAAAAAATGAAGCCCGTTCGAAACAACGAGTTATATCCGCTCGTTTCCCGAACTATCAGACTTACGTCATGTACACATCTCCATATTGGCGTCTGAAAGTCGGAGATTTCAAGACTCAAAAAGAAGCAAATATTGCAGCAGAAGAACTTCGCAAGGCCTTCCCCTCGTATAGCAAAGAAATTCGAGTTGTGCGCGACCGCATCAATATCCCTGCAGAATAAAATTGATTGTTGGTCACTTAATTAAGACGTTTATATTACATTACTGATTTATTTCGACTGCTCTATTAAAAATTTGAACCACAGTGAACGAAATTAGCGACAAGACAATTCGCGAAATTGCCGACCATTATGAGGCCATAATTCGATTACTCGGCGAAGATGTTAATCGTGAAGGTTTGGTCAAAACGCCTATACGTGCGGCAAAGGCAATGGCTTATGCCACTCGTGGCTATCGTCAGAATGCTGATGAGATTATTAACAACGCCATTTTTTCCCACGAGGGGTCGCAAATGGTGATTGTCAAAGATATAGAATTTTATTCACTGTGCGAACATCATATTCTTCCTTTTTTCGGCAAAGTATCAATTGGGTATATCCCCAACGGCAAGACGATAGGTCTGAGCAAACTTGCTCGATTGGTTGATTTTTATGCTCGTCGGCTTCAAGTTCAAGAGCGAATGACTTCGCAGATATGCAATATTGTTATGGAAAAACTTGATGCGAAAGGTGTTATTGTCGTGTGTTCCGGCGAGCATTTGTGCATGAAAATGCGTGGAGTTGAAAAGCAAGACTCAGCGACCAACACAATTGAAACAGCCGGCATATTTAGTGACTCGCCTGCAAAAGTCGATGAGTTTTTCAGATTGTTGGCGTGTAAATAAACTTAGCTAAGCCTACAATTTTCCCATATCAGATTTAATATCTTCGAGCTTTACGAGGTTTGAGACGATAGCAAATATCGTCAACCCGGCGGGTGTATGTATGTGGAGTTTTGAAGCGATATTGCGTCGATGAGTCATTACTGTATTGACTGAAACATTCATCAATGATGCAATTTCCTTGTTGGATAGGCCCTTAACGATGCCGATAACAACTTCTTTTTCTCGAGGGCTCAAATCCTTGCTTTTATCATCCTCTTCATCGCGATTGATATTTCTTTTTATTATATCTGTAATTACATCGGTATGGTCATAGATTGAAATTGTATCGTCAAGCCAATGTAAATTTTCTTTCGGCATCTGTTGAACAAGAACCCCGACAATTTTCATTGGTGAATCTGATAGATTTTTCAAATCATTCCATTTAATATTACAATTGATAGGATCTACTATGAGTAGAGACGGATTTAGACGAGATAACTCCTCGGAATAATTTGCACCGCTTATCTCAATGATAGAGCATGAAATATCCGCCATATTCCGAAGAATTGAACTGATGCCGGATGCAATCAATTCGGACGGAAGCATAAGAGCTATGGATATATGACGCATAGTAGGATTTAAAACAGCGTTTTAGATTTGGTTATTATTTTCAATGCGCAAAATCATCGGCACGAGAATGTCGTTTTCGATACGAGCATGAGACTTCAAGTCGGCCTCGCAATTAAAAATGTCGACCAATGCATCATACATTTTAAATGGCATCGACGTTGAATAATAGCGCAATATAATATTTTTTAGCTCCGATAACTTCTCTTCAATCTCGTCATCGTGGTGGCGGCGAAACACGTCAATCGTATAGTCAGACTGTTCGCCCATTGATAAACAGCGGACGTAGGGGAACACGACACTTTCCTCATAATTAAAGTGATTTTTCACGAGTGTCGTATAATCATCAAAAAACTTGATTATTATAGGATTTATATTCCCATGTCCCTTGTCAAGAGCATCAAGCAAATTTTTCCGTATATGGGGGAGTTTATACGAAAGATAGTAATCGTGGGAATTATGCAGGAAGTAAGTAACATCCATTGGCTTGACTTCAGACATAGCTACAGTGTCAATTTCACCCGATAGAAGAAAATTAACAACAAGGAGAAAAGCATTTGTGCGAATGCCTGATTCATCGCAAAGTTCTCCGATTGTCTTTTGTCCGAAGCCGAGAGGAAGCGAAAAACGGCTAAGGACAGTGAGAACATTATAATCCGAATCGATCAGATCAACCACACTGTCCTTAGCTGTGAAAAATTTGTGTCGTCTCACGCGCCTTATTCTTTTTCGGGTGCAGATTCAACGTCAGATTCCGCTTCGTCTTTGTTCGCAAAATCCGTAATGCCGGCTTCGATAAGTTGGTTATACCAAGTGAAAAGTTTCTTGATATCAGAAGTATAGACTTTCTCACGATCAAAATCGGGGAGGATTTCTGCGAAATATTCTCTGACGGCAGCATCATTGCCGATTGCTTTGATATCGATGATTTGAGCGTTGTTTTTAGCCTTTACATTTTCAAGGACAGTGCCCAAGGGAACATCGTCATCAATAGTATACATTGTAATGTCGCCGAGAGAGATAATCTTGTCGTGAGCGTATGCCGGCATACGTTTTTTAGTCGCGATTGACTCAACGATGAGCATATTTTTGCCTCGATTGACAAGACGATAAAGACCGGGGCGTCCGGATATTGAAAGTACGTTTTTAAGCATGATTATAAGTTGTGAAAAATTAAAAATTCTGTTAGCGTTGACAAAATTACGAATTTTTCATGGGATTTCGTGTCTATTCAATAAATTTCCGTTGCAAATATTGCGCAAGGAGTAAATAAATTAAAAAACGGATGTGATGCTGATTGGGGCCTCGGCATCGCATCCGCGTCTCACATATTAAAATTTCTCAAACTAAGAATTAGAGATTGCTCATCAGTCGATTTGATTTTTGTGGTGTATTGAATTGCGCATCGAAAACTGTGTTACCTGTTGCTCAATAATCCATGAACTTGCCACAGAGCCGAGAATAGAAACCAAACAAATGCATCCGGTTACAGCCATAACTACTATTTCAATGCTGTTCCCTAAATCATTCTTTGCTGTCGAAAAAATCGGAATAGCAATGAGATTTGCAAACGACAATAAAACAGAGATATTGACAGCATTACAAGTGAGACGTACCACTTGCTTGTCCGATTCCGAACGCCAATTGATCAGATAGGCGTCTTTCTTCCGAATTAAATTATGAATGAAAAACACGGCTATTCCATTTATCATTGAATATATCAATAATGAGAGGTGAAAGTCAGTTATATAATTAACAAAAATTATCAATCCGGAAATAAATTCACACGCATTTATTGATTGGAATAATATGGGGAGGAGAATCAATGATAATGGCAGGCTCTTTTTGAGGACTTGGTTGGTCGATTTAATCCGATTATATGCGAGATATACCATAAATAAGGCAACAAGTGCAACAATTACACATCCGAGTATTGGAGAAATGACCATATCTGCAAATGCGTCATTGTGAGTCAAAGATAATGTGAATGGGATTGCTGATAAAATAAACAAACAAGACAATAAAATCTTTTAGCGCATAGGAATAATAAGGTAGATAGTTTGGTATTGTCGTCATATTCCCTGCGGACGATTTAAATTACAACGCATAAGAATTTTCGCTTTTTCAATGATAGGAGGCATCGCCAAACGCCCGACAAGATTAAAAAAGATGAATAATTGCCCCACTGAATCGAAGTATCTATATCCGCGTCACACGTATGCAAATAGGCACAACGATACAGAAGAGCGTCCAACCCTCTTTTTCTCTTGTCTGAATAATTTGGCGATTTTCCTACCGGAGAAAGAAAGCAACGCTTTTCAAAGCATCAACGGCATTTCTCTTCCGTTGACGCTTGCAAAGTTACGCTTTTATTTTGGATTAGACGTTCAGTCGTGGCATTTATTCAATGATTACATATAAAATCAGTCGATTTTGTGGCCGATAGAAAATTTTCAGCATAAAAATATTCTGACACGAGGTTTTTGGCATCATTTTTGCTGTGTCGTTATTAAAGGACTACAAATTGCTGTATATTAATGTATATTAAACTATAGTAATAGAAATGACAAGTAATCAATGACAAATTCTGTCAAAAAATGCGTTTTGAGAATAGGAAAATAATGAGTAATTTTGCAATTCTAAAATTATACTGAATTTATGGGATTTTTTAATTTCTTCTCACGCGAAAAAAAAGAGACTCTCGATAAGGGACTTGAAAAAACACAACGCGGACTGTTTGATCGTCTTTCTCATGCCATTGCCGGAAAGTCGACTATTGACGACGAGGTGCTTGACAACCTTGAAGAGGTGTTCGTGACTTCCGATGTCGGCGTAGACACAACGCTTCGCATCATCGATCGCATTCAGAAGCGAGTGGCGAGAGACAAGTATGTCGGCTCGTCTGAACTCAATCGTCTTCTTTGTGAAGAAATCGCGGATATGTTGGCCGAGAAGAGTGAAGAATCCTCATTGGATGATTTTACTGTACCTGCCACGCACAAACCTCATGTTATCATGGTTGTCGGTGTCAATGGCGTTGGGAAAACGACTACAATCGGTAAGATGGCGGCTCAATTCAAGCGCGCCGGCAATAAAGTTGTGCTTGGTGCTGCCGATACTTTTCGCGCCGCCGCTATTGAACAGCTTGAAGAGTGGGGCAGACGTGCCGACGTTCCCGTTATTAAGCAAAAACTTGGTGCAGACCCGGCTTCAGTTGCCTACGATACGCTCCAAAGTGCAATAGCTAACAATGCGGATGTTGTCATAATTGACACCGCCGGACGTCTTCATAATAAGAAAGGTCTGATGGACGAGTTGACAAAGGTGAAAAACGTCATGCAGAAACTCGTGCCTGAAGCACCTCACGAAGTGCTTCTTGTGCTGGATGGTTCTACGGGGCAAAACGCCTTTGAACAAGCCAAACAGTTCGTAGCTGCTACGCAGGTTAACGAGCTTGCAATTACAAAACTCGACGGTACTGCAAAAGGAGGAGTCGTCATCGGCATCAGCGACCAATTTAAGATTCCCGTAAAATATATAGGGCTTGGGGAAAAGATTGACGACCTTCAAGTCTTTCATAAACGAGAATTTGTTGAATCTCTTTTTGGCGAAAAGAAATAAAACTGCAACGGTATGACAAAAAAAATTGCAGTCATAACGCTCGGATGTTCCAAAAATCTTGTCGATTCGGAGCGTCTGATGAAAATGCTTGCCGATGTCGGTTATGATGTCGTAGATTCTACTTCTGAAGAGTTTCTTGAATGCGACGGCTCAAAGATTGTCGTAATCAATACTTGCGGATTTATAGGCGATGCCAAAGAGGAGTCTATTAATGAAATTCTTTCGTGGTGTGAAGCTAAAAATGACGGAGTGATCGATGCCCTCTATGTAATGGGCTGCCTATCGCAACGCTATTCTTCCGAACTACCGGCAGAAATCCCGGAAGTCGATAAATGGTATGGTAAAACGGATTGGTCGCATCTTGTGACCGATCTTGCAGAACGCAACCCCGGGAGTGCGCCTTACGACCGCATAATCACGACCCCGCGCCATCACGCATACCTCAAAATTGCAGAGGGATGCAATCGCTTTTGCTCTTTCTGTGCAATTCCCTTAATTACGGGACGTTACACCTCCCGTCCGATCGAGGAGATTGTAGCTGAGGTTAAGATACTAGTCGGTCGAGGAGTAAAAGAGTTTAATGTCATTGCCCAAGACCTTACCAACTACGGCAAAGACCTTTACGGAAAAGTTGAAATTGCTCGGTTGGTCGATGCAATAGCCGATGTCGACGGAGTTGAATGGATCCGCCTTCATTATGCTTATCCGAAAGATTTTCCGATGGAATTGCTTGACGTGATGGCTCGTCGCTCGAACGTATGTAAATACCTTGATATAGCACTTCAACACGTTTCGGACAAGGTGCTCGAAAATATGCGTCGTCATATCACCGGCGATGAAACACGTACTCTGCTTGCAGAAATTCGTCGTCGAGTTCCCGGTATACATATCCGAACAACGTTGATGGTCGGCTTCCCCGGCGAAGGCGATAGAGAGTTTGATGAATTGTTGGAATTTGTCAAAGAACAACGGTTTGAACGCATGGGGGCATTTGCTTATTGCGAGGAAGAGGACACCTATGGCGCAAAGAATTTCACCGACGATATACCGGATGATGTCAAGCAATCGCGTCTCGAACGACTGATGACTGTGCAAGAGGAAATTTCTCTTGCCGGACAAGAGGCAAAAGTCGGACAGACGTTACGAGTGGTTATTGACCGAGAGGAGACAGAATTCTATGTCGGGCGAACCGAATTTGATTCGCCCGAAGTCGATCCGGAAGTGCTCGTAAGCAAAAATAAGCCTTTAAATAAAGGTGAATTTTATAATGTCAAGATAACCTCGGCGATGCCGTTTGAATTGATGGCTGAACCGATTGACGAATGTTGAATATATTTCATGAATATAGATAATTCGACGAGGAAAGCAGTCGAGCGTTGCTTGGATTATCGGATTCCTTTTGCTCTTTTTGCCCTTCCGGGTGAAACAAGCTATCGATTCTATGCTTCGCCGGCAGAGACGTCTGAGTCAACATCTGTTTTTGTGGACAGTAATGCCGATTGCTTCTTTATCAACTTTTTCGATAATGATGAGCCATACACGCCTTCCGTCCCGTTTCGGATGAGCGCGGAAACTGTGCTTGATTATTGCGAAAAAGAGTTGATCGAGCAGCCGTTGACAGAGATTCGACCGAGGATCGCGTCGACTTATCGTGTGAGTTATCACGATGCATTTTCTCGCATCATTCCTCGATTGAAAGCCGAAGGTGGAAAAGTTGTGTTGTCGCGTATGCGAACAATATTCACAATGAAACATCCGCTTGAAATAGCCGACGAATATTTCGATTTATCGAATTCGACATTCAGATATATGTGTTACACGCCTGAAACCGGTGTATGGTTAGGCTCTACTCCCGAAATTCTTCTTGAAAGCAACTTGAAGAAGCGCGAAATCCGAACGATGGCTCTCGCAGGAACTCGCTCGGCTGAGGATAACGGTCCATGGGACGAAAAAAACATCCATGAGCAGTCAATTGTGACTGATTTTATAGTCGAGATATTAAAAACGGAAGGTCTTGATGTGACTGTTAACGACCTTTCGGAACGGAAATTTCTCAATATCAAGCATCTTTGCACCGACATAACGGCTCGCGGAGCTGCCAATATTCCGGCACTTATGACCGCGTTGAGTCCGACACCAGCCGTTGCCGGCTATCCGCGAGAAACGGCGGTTGATGAAATCTGTCGCTATGAAACGCATCGTCGAAATTGTTACGGAGGCTATGTTGGTGTTAGAATCGGCGGGGATTATCATGCATACGTCAATCTTCGATGCTGCTTTGCCGCGCCCGTAGTCCGAATGGCGGACAGCGTTGGCGTTGCCGGATTCGGATGGTTGTGTAATCTTTATGCAGGAGGCGGGATCGTCGCCGAGTCGATTGAGGAGGATGAATGGGCAGAAACGTGTGCAAAGACTCAAAAATTATCCGAGATTCTCATGGGTAAGAACGACAGTGGAGTCGAAGGACCAGAACTTAAAGCCCATCGAATTGAGTTCAATGAGCGTATTGCCGCAAAACTTTGTTTTTAATCAATAAGTTAAAGAAAATTAATGAAAAAAGGTTCGCCTGTCGTAATAATAATCAGTGCAATTGCTATTGTGGCTATTGTATCGCTTCTTCCGCTGTCGAAATGGAGTGGAGGTCGTATTAAAGATTTTAGTCTTGTTAGCGACGTATTGAAGACTGTCGGTATTGCTGTCGCTCCGTCGGATGCAGCCGAGGAGATTGACCCCGAATTATTGAAGATGCAGTCGGAAGCCGAGCAAAATATTATTGAAGAAAATCCGGATGAACCGATTGACACGATTATTTCTCCCATTAAGCCGTCGCGAGTAGGTGATATTGTAATGATAGAAGATTACACAACACGCGAAGTCGGATTGAAGAATCTGAAAAATGCTCTTGACTCCGGTCGATTGGCTCGCATTGCCGTCGTTGGTGATAGCTACATTGAAGGCGATATATTTACGCAAGATTTACGCAATCTACTTCAATCTGCATACGGTGGCGAAGGCGTGGGCTTTGTTAATATGCACTCCGATTTTCCCGGATTCCGTCGTTCGGTTCGTCAAAGCGGCGACGGATGGAAAATCTATACGACAAATCACAAAGTTGATAAAAAATACATTGGTATATCCGAACAATATGCCAAACTTTCGGCAGGCGAAGCCACAGCTCTCTATGAAGGTGCAAAGTTATTTGAAACAACAAAATCGTGGTCATGTTCGCGTTTCCTTTTCATTTCGCCTGATGACACCACAATAAAAGTAAAAGTAGGCGATGCCGAGTGGGAAGAGCGAACTGTAGTCGGTTCTCCCGAGGTTCAATGTTTGAAAATCGACTCATTGACCTCAAAATTTGGCATTAAAACGAAGTCTTCTTCCTTGATTGCATTTGGCGTATGGCTTGATGGGGCAGATTCGGGTGTCAGTCTCGACTGTATGTCGTTGCGAGGATTCTCTGGCGTGACAATGACCAAAGTAAATCAAGAATTATCACGAGAAACAGCAAAATTTGTAGATTACGATCTCATTATTCTTGAGTTCGGAATCAATGCCATGAGTGCGACGCAAAAAAAATATAATGTTTATAGTTCGCGAATGGTTGATGTCATCAATCACGTCCGTCAGTGCTACCCACATGCCGATATTCTTTTGATGGGAATCGGTGATCGAGGTGAGAAGGTCGGGACACAAGTGCAGTCAATGTCGACAGCTCCGGCGATGGTTTCGGCGCAACGTGATGCTGCTCGCCGCGCCCATTGTCTCTTTTGGGATACACGAGAAGCTATGGGTGGAGAAAATGCCGTCGTTAGGTGGTGTGCATCCGGTGATATAAACAAAGATTACATCCACATGACCCACAAGGGAGGTGCTCGACTTGCCGACGAACTCTTCAAAGCAATTCAATCAGATTTAAAACAATGACAATTCATCATAAAATACTTTTATTTTTAGCCTCGGCTGTATTGCCGTCGGTTATCTGGGGACAGGTGCAACAACCATCGTCTCCACTGCCCGATGAAGAAGTGGTCGAGGAAAGTGTAGATGACGGAGACTTGGATTTGTCAGTTAGAGAAAACATTGTCGAAATCCCCGATGAAGCAGATGATATAGACATTCCGATTCCTTCGTTTATTAAACGCGCGTCAAACCACATTATTTATAACGGCGCAGATTGGAGTGTGCTTCGCAGAGCATTTGAACGAAGCAAAGTTTCGCCGGTGTCGATTGTCCATGTTGGAGATAGTCATATTCAAGCTGACATTAATACAAGAACAACTCGCGAACTTTTGCAATATGATTTCGGGAATGCCGGTCGCGGTCTGATTGCTCCGTTGAAAATTTGTGGCACGAATCAGCCGACTGACTATGTTTTTCAGAGTCGCAATTCATGGAAAGCTGTTAAACTAACCAATAGTTCATGGATTCAGACAGTCGGATTTACCGGAACTTCCATTCGTCCTGTCAGTTCGACGAGCGAAATCACGATCGGAACGAAAGACGATGAAGATTATAATCCATTCTCTTCTGTTACCCTTTTTCATAACGGAAAACTAACTATAAAGGACGTAACAGATGGAGATGGTAATAAAATTGGCTTTCGAGACATTCCGTCAAGAGACTACACACAATTGATTCTCGCAACGTTGTCGACAAAAATAAATATTAAATTTGTGTCGGCAGGAGACTTGACTCTCTATGGTGCATCACTCTCTGGCGAACGTCCGGGGGTGTTTTATCATGCAATCGGAAACAATGGTGCGACGTATGATGCTTATAACCGTATCGGGGCTCTCGGCCTTGGAATTTCGCCTTTACAGCCGGATCTTATCATAGTCTCACTCGGTGCGAATGAAGCATTCGGCAAATTGAACGTCAATCAATTTAAAAATTCAATTGATCGTTTTGTCAACAGCCTCAGAACGGCTAACCCAAACGCTCTCATCTTATTGACAACACCGATGGAATGTCATCGAAGTGTGATTTCGCGACGAAAAGTCCGTGTCCGAAATAAGAAAAATGGGTATCGCACGGTTACTCGTTCGAGCAAGACATACGTCGTAAATAAAAATATAGCACCTCTCCGCAGCGCAATATTGGAATATGGCAAAGAAAACGGAGTTGCCGTATATGATTGGTATGACGTGGCCGGAGGAGCCGGAGCAAGTAATTCATGGATTAAGGCAAATTTCTTTGCAAAAGACCGAATCCATCATTCGCATAAGGGATATAATTTACAAGGGCGATTGCTTTATGATGCCATTATGGATGCGCTCCGAAATCAAAATTGATAAAATCAGTAACTCTAAGAAAAATCTATCGTAACACATTCTCTTAAAATTCTTTAAGTTGGAATCAGTGGTTAATTTCGTAAAGTCGGTCATGATTCAAGTAGGAATATTACTTGAACGAATGAATATTGATGTCGATAACCTCATCAACGTGCTACGTTATGACCCGACTCAGCCTTTGATGTTCAATACGGGGCTTTTTATGCTGCTTTTTGCTGTATTTATGTTGGTGTTTTGGATGGTGAAAGGAGTCAGAGTTTTAAAAATGGCGTTAGTCATGCTTTTCTCTCTGTATTTCTACTATAAATCATCCGGAATGTGTTGTCTTATACTTCTTGGAGTCTGTTTAAGCGATTATGTGCTCGGTCTGCTTATGGAACAAGCAGATAACCGAGGAATGCAATCTGTCAAGCGGCTGATTGTCGGCATAAATCTTACGATTAACGTCGGAATGCTTGCTTATTTCAAGTATTTCAATCTCATAATTGATACATTATCGAATTTCTTCACTGTTGGGGGGAGTTTTGAATCCTTGCTGTTACCTGCCGGAATATCATTCTTTACATTCCGCTCTATCAGTTACATTGTCGACCTCTATCGAGGAGAAATGAAGACATGTCGAAATTTGTTTGACTATATATTTTTCTTGACATTTTTCCCCCCACTACTTGCAGGACCGGTTGTTCGTGCCAAGGATTTTCTGCCGCAAGTTAAAGGCAATTCGGTTATAACTCGCGAGATGACATCGGAGGGCGTTTGGCTGATCATGGTGGGATTGATTAAAAAGGTTGTGATCGCCGACTTTATAAGTGGAAATTTCGTCGATAGAGTATTTGACAATCCTGCTTTATATAGTGGCTTTGAAAATTTCATGGCAACAGTAGGGTTTACAATCCAACTCTATTGCGACTTTTCGGGTTACAGCGATATGGCGATCGGCATAGCATTGCTAATGGGCTATCGTTTCCGCGAAAACTTCAATGCCCCATTCAAATCTCAAAGTCCGACAGAGTTTTGGCGTCGATGGCATATTTCGTTGTCGTCATGGTTGCGTGATTATGTGTATATTCCTCTTGGTGGCAATCATTGTTCGCGAACTCGAATGTATTTCAATCAATTTGCAACGATGCTAATCGGTGGCCTTTGGCATGGAGCGTCGTGGATGTATGTCATTTGGGGAGCAATCCACGGTGTGTTGCTTGTTTTTCATAAGATGATTCGGAATATGAGTATCATTAAATTCTTTAATAGAAAGGGACAGCTTGGTATTATATTCTTATTCAAACCAATCATCAGGATGTTTAACATGCTCCTGACTTTTATGCTTATTGCGGTCGCATTCATGTTTTTCCGCGCACCATCGTTGGACTATGTTGTAATGATGTGGCATCAGATTTTCAATGACTTTCATTTGTCAGTCGCTCCGCAATTTATTGAGGGCTATTTAAGTATTGTAGTTTTGATGTTGATTGGTTATGTTATACATGTGATGCCGTCACGGTTTACTAAACGCATACAGTCGGCATTTGAAGGATGTCCAATTTTAGCACAAGCAATCATTCTTGCAATAGTTGTTTTAGTAGTCATTCAAGTCCGCCAAAGCGACATTGTGCCGTTTATCTATTTGCAATATTAATTAGTGGACGGATTTTGTCTCACTTTTTCTGTGACACTTGAAAAAAAATAGTTAACTTTGGGTTGTAAAAATCAACTTTTAAATTTGCAAAAGATATGCTAAAACCCGAAGATCTTGAACTCTTGAAAGACAAAGGAATATCCGAAAAAGATGTTGAAGCTCAACTTCAACGTTTTGTGACAGGATTTCCATATTTGAAAATAAATGATGCCGCTCGTGTCGGAGCCGGAATTTTCAGCCTCGACGAGGATGAAATTGACGATGCAATCGAGCGGTGGAACGAATATCTTGAATTTGGAGGAGAAGTTTGCAAGTTTGTGCCTGCTTCGGGTGCGGCTTCGCGAATGTTTAAGGCTTTGTTTGAATTTGTCGATGGTGGTACTGATGAGTTGAAAGACGGTTCGCCTGTTGCTCAATTGATCGGTCAGATAGATAAACTGCCGTTCCTTCCCGAGCTTAGAGAAACCGTCGATCGTCTTTATGGAAAATCTCTTGACGAGCTTCTTGCAAACGGCAGCCATCGAGATATAATAGCTGCTATTGTTAATCCCGATGGCATGAACTACGGAGGTCTACCCAAAGGCTTGTTGAAGTTCCATACATACGCTGATGGCTCACGTACTCCGATCGAGGAGCATTTGACCGAAGGAGCACAGACGGCAGCGAACTCAAAAGGTATTGTCAATCTTCATTTCACCGTGTCGGCTAATCATCGAAAACTGTTTGAGCAGAAACTTGCCGATGTGATACCCGTAACCGAAAAACGAACCGGAGTGAAGTTCAACGTGTCAATGAGTGAACAAAAGCCGTCGACAGACACTATAGCCGTCAATCCGGACAATACTCCATTTGTCGAAAACGGGCATTTGCTTTTTCGTCCCGGAGGTCATGGTGCATTGATTCAGAATCTTAACGATATAAAATCGGCTGTTGTATTTATTAAGAATATCGACAATGTTGTCCCGGATTCTAAGCGCGGTGATACAGTGCGGTTCAAAAAAGTTCTTGGAGGATTGCTACTTCAAGTCCATGATCAAATTGAAGAAGATTTGACTGCAATCGACGAGAAAATGTATTCCAAAGACGACATCGCTCGAATGCTTGACTATCTCAATAATGTTTTGAACGTTCGTGATGCAAAACTTGAAGGGATGGACGATGATGCAGTCGTAGCTTATATTCGGGAAAAACTTAACAGGCCTTTGCGTGTCTGCGGAATGGTGCGCAATGAGGGTGAACCCGGTGGAGGTCCGTTTATTGCATATAATCCCGACGGCTCGACATCGCCTCAGATTCTTGAAAGTAATCAGGTCGATCCGAATAATGAAGCATATATGAAGATGATGTCAACAGCTACACATTTCAATCCTGTGGATCTTGTTTGCTACATCAAAGATATTGACGGCAAGAAATTCAATTTGCCTGATTATGTAGATCCTGCAACCGGATTCATTTCTTCGAAGTCAAGCCACGGCAAGGAACTTCGAGCTATGGAACTGCCCGGATTATGGAATGGCGCAATGAGCGATTGGAATACGGTGTTTGTTGAAGTGCCGATTTCGACATTCAACCCCGTCAAAACAGTTAATGATCTCCTTCGACCCGCTCATCAGCAGTAAATATTATTATCTTGAGGGTATTCATATTGGAATAGCCCCAAGAGATGCAATCGAAAGCTACGAGGTATCCGCTCTCCGCCAAATGGAGTAGCGGATGCCCGTTTCCTCGATAAATACACAAGACATACTCATTAAAAATATGAATATCAAATCAGCACGTTTTGTTATCTCCAATTCATCCGTCGGAAAATGTCCGTCGGATTCGCGTCATGAATATGCCTTTATTGGCCGCAGTAATGTCGGTAAGTCTTCACTTATCAATATGCTGACATCACGAAAGAGTCTTGCCAAGACATCAGCAACACCGGGAAAGACAATGTTAATCAATCATTTTTTAATTAATGAAGAATGGTACATCGTCGATCTTCCGGGCTATGGATTTGCTATGCGTGGAAAATCTCAACGTGAGGCTTTGGAAAAAATGATTCGTGGTTACATTCTCAATCGTCGGGAGATGACAAATCTATTTGTGCTGATAGACTCGCGTCACAAGCCAATGAAAATAGACCTCGAATTTTTTGAATGGCTCGGTGAGAATGGAGTCCCTTTTTCGATTGTGTTCACTAAACTTGACAAAATGGGGTCGCAAGCAGGAAAACGCAATATCGACGAATATTGCAAAATTCTACTGGAAACATGGGAGGAACTTCCTCCGATATTCTTGACATCAAGCGCAACCGGACGCGGTCGGGATGAACTTCTTGATTATATTGACGAACTCAATAAACTTTCGTTGGAATAACAAGCCTAAAATCTGTTAAGATTTCATCTATGCAACTTTGATTCATATTGTTTATGAAATGCATATATATTTCATTAATCTCTATCGTAGTCTGTTCAATCTCTGGTTCAGCATCACAACTCGCTTGGAACGGCAGCGAAAAACCGGTTATAAGCGTTGCTGTTCCGTCGGCAACCGGATTGGAAGAAGTCTGTGTAGCTGACGGACTGATCGGTTTGTCAGTCTCGTTCCCGGCTACGTCTGCATCAGAGGTTAAATGGTTTCGTTATTCCAATCTTGGAGGCGGATATGCCGAAGAAATAACGACCGGAATCAGTTTCGCAAACGGAAAATCCGTACTCAACAAAATTGATGGCGATATGGGGTATATAGTGGAGACTGCTGGATGTCAATATTGTTTTTGGGTGGTTGATTACAGCCGGCATCGATTCTCTGTAACAAGCATCAGCGAGTCGGCAGAGAAAGATTGTTCATTTCTAACGCTTGATGTGAACGGCAATGGTGAAGAAATTGTTTATTATGGCATCAATGGCCGACGTTTTACACTTGACCGAGATTTGAAACTCAGTTATAGAACGTTGACGGAAGATTTTGAAAATATTACGTTTGTGGAATCGCAATGCGAGGATGCATATCCATCGTTTTCGCGAACACTGAGCGTTGTCGCGCCATTGTGCTCTACCGATTTTACTCTCTCCGGTGATAGATTCTTGCGGGAGTGGGGCGAGGAGGTCTCGGCTACATCAAATGAAATTTTGCCATACGCTGTAAAATCCATTACATCGGCAGTGCAGACCGAGCGCGATGCAGATAATGAAGTTGAGTTTGGCAGTGGAGGAGCAGCATTTGGTGGTTCTGCTCCTTGTGAAGTTAATTTTGAAGCAGCCGTAACAGACGGAGCAGTCTTCAAGGAATGGCAATTTTCCCGACAGGAAGATTTTGAAGATATTAGTCTTCGTTTTCAAGAGCTAAACATCCGATATTCATTTACAGAGGAGGGGTTGACATACGTGCGTTTCGTCTGTGCAAACGCTGACGGAATGTGTGAATCATATAGTGATGTTTTCACGATTTCAATTGGAACATCGTCCTTGAAATGTCCGAATGCCTTTTCTCCGAACGGTGACGGTATTAACGATGAATGGAAAGTAAGCTATTCGAGTATCGTTGATTTTGAATGCTATATTTTTGATCGCTATGGTCACAAATTGGCAACTCTCACAGATCCATCACAAGGATGGGATGGAAAACGAAATGGCAAAGTTGTCCCGACCGGGGCGTATTACTATGTCATAAAAGCCCGAGGGGCAGATGGGAAATCATACGATTGCTCCGGCGACATTAATATTGTTAGTTATAACTCTTCGGCAAGACAATGAACCTCAACCTCTATAATTGCATGCTTCAATGTGTTATAAAAATATCTCAGAACCCAAACGAATGAACAAATATCATAAATCAATAATATTTTTGATTGTAGCGTTAGTTGTGACTGGATTTTTAGCCCCAACAGAAGACGCGCGAGCTTCAATTACCGAGAATAGCGAGATTGCGGCAAAACATACAGATGTTATTAATCCGAAAATACCTACTTTTATAAAATTTGCCGAAAAAAAAATAGACATAGATCAGACGGATCGTTGGGAACGCCTTGATCGAGAGTTGACAGCAATGATATATACCCACGGCAATACATTGCTCGCGATAAAGCGAGCCAATCGCTATTTCCCGGTTATAGCTCCGATATTGAAGCATAATGGTATACCTGAAGATATGATCTATCTTGCCGTAATTGAAAGTACTCTAAACCCTCGGGCTTATTCTCCGGCAAAAGCGGCCGGTATTTGGCAGTTTATGCCAGCAACAGCTAAGGAATATGGCTTGGAGGTCAACGAAGATGTTGATGAGCGATACAATATTTCGAAAGCAACTGAGGCGGCTTGCAAATATTTCAAAAAGAGTTATGCAAAATATGGCAAATGGGAGTCTGTTGCCGCAGCCTACAACGGTGGGATGGCTCGAATTACTAAAGAACTTTCCACTCAGCAGGTTGACTCGGCCTATGATTTGTATCTTGCAGATGAAACCATGCGCTATATTTTCCGTTTACTTGCAATGAAACTAATTCTTGAAAGTCCAAAAGACTATGGATTTAAAATTGCTGCCGATCAATTGTATCAGCCTCTTGAATACGACTCGGTTGAGGTTGCTGAATCAATTGACGATTGGGCAACATGGGCAAAGCAACAAGGTATCAATTATATGATCTTGCGTGAAAATAATCCGTGGATACGTTCAAAAACTCTTCCGAACAAGAGTGGAAAAACTTATATAGTAAATATTCCGACAAAAGAATCCCTGTCGCGTTCACGGCAGAAAAAATCGGTCTATAATCCGGCATGGGTGTCAGTGAATTGAGTATTAGATTTATGATGATTGCTGAAAACGACAATATAAAGCAGCTCGACGACATCGTCGCCAAATCGAATCCGGCAAACGGAAAACTATGTGTGCAAGGAGCGAGAGTTCACAATCTGAAAAATATAGATGTGGAAATTCCTCACAATGCGTTGACCGTCATAACCGGACTTAGCGGAAGTGGAAAATCTTCGCTTGCCTTTGATACAATATTTGCTGAAGGTCAACGCCGATATATTGAGACATTTTCTGCATACGCCCGAAATATGCTTGGTAATCTTGAACGTCCGGACGTTGACAATATTACAGGTTTGAGCCCTGTGATTGCTATTGAACAAAAAACTGTCAACAAAAATCCTCGAAGCACAATCGGAACAACGACTGAAATCTACGACTATTTGCGATTATTATATGCACGAGCCGGGATTGCAGTCAGCTATATTACCGGTGAGCCGATGATAAAATATACTCGCGAACAAATTGTTAATTTAATTCTCGAACGCTTTGACGGGCACAAGGTTTATATCCTTGCTCCATTAATAAAAAATCGCAAGGGTCATTATAAAGAACTCTTTGAGCAGTTGCGAAAAAAAGGCTTTTTGACGGTTCGTGTTGACGGTGAATTGCGAGATCTGACACTCAATATGATGGTTGACAGATATAAAAATCATGATATTGAGTTAGTTATTGATCGATTGAAAGTCTCTGATAAAGATATGAGTCGTCTTGATTCGACGGTTGCCGATGCATTGCGCCAAGGCGATAAGCAAGTAATGATCTATGACGTCGATGACGATAAGGTGTCGTATTTCTCTCAAACGTTGATGGATGCAGCAAACGGAATTTCGTATCGAGAACCGGCGCCTCACAACTTTTCGTTTAATTCTCCGTTAGGGGCTTGTCCGTGTTGCAAAGGACTTGGTTATGTCAACATAGTAGATCGCGATAAGATTATAACTAATTCGTCACTCTCGATTCATGAAGGAGCAATTTTACCGCTGGGTAAATATCGCAATTCGATGATATTCTGGCAGATTGATGCTATTTGCAAGAAGTATGGGTTCACGATAAAGACACCAGTTTGCAAGTTGCCGGAGGAAGCGATTAACGAGATTTTCAATGGAACATCAGAGCGTCTTGTTATTGAAAATGAGACGATGGCAACATACAATTATTTTCAGACCTATGACGGGTTGGTGAAATATATTGAAATGCAACAAGCTGACGAGGCTTCGGCAGCGGCAAAAAAATGGAGCGAGGGATTTTTCTCGCGTGGCGTTTGTCCGGAGTGCAACGGAGCTCGTCTCAATAGAGAGGCTTTGCATTTCTTTGTCGACGGCAAAAATATTGCTGAGTTGGCATGTATGGACATCTCAGATCTCTATGAATGGTCGCTTGATGTTGAGAGTCGGTTGTCGCCGACACAGGCAGTTGTTGCTCATGAAATAATGAAAGAAATTCGTAGCCGACTGAAATTTTTGATTGATGTCGGATTGGACTATCTACAACTCAACCGAGCGTCAGCCACACTCTCGGGAGGAGAAAGTCAACGTATTAGATTGGCTACGCAGCTTGGTTGTCAGCTTGTTAATGTTCTGTATATTCTTGATGAACCGTCAATTGGTTTGCATCAGCGAGACAATCGACGCTTGATCAATTCCCTCAAACAATTGCGTGATGCCTCAAACTCAATTCTTGTAGTCGAGCATGATAAAGATATAATGCTTGAAGCCGACTATATTATTGATATTGGGCCGAATGCCGGACGCAAGGGTGGGGAAGTTGTGTTTATCGGAACTCCGGACGAAATGTTGAAGACCAATACGTTGACGGCTCGTTATCTTAGCGGTAAAAATGTGATTCCATGGCAGTCGTCTCCACGTCGAGGTACGGGAGAACGCCTTGTGTTAAGCGGAGCTGTCGGTAATAACCTTAAAAACGTCACGCTTTCAATCCCTCTCGGAAAATTAGTATGTGTGTCAGGCGTTTCAGGTAGTGGAAAGTCTTCGCTTGTAAATGCAACGCTACAACCGATATTGAGTCGTAAATTTTATCGCTCACATGCAACGCCGTTGCCCTATGATAGACTCGAAGGCTTGGAGCACATCGACAAAGTTGTAACAGTCGACCAATCACCGCTAGGTAAATCGCCTCGGTCTAATCCGGCAACATACACTGGCGTTTTTACCTCTATAAGAGACTTATATGCATCGTTGTCTGAAGCAAAAATTCGAGGCTATCGTCCGGGACGATTTTCCTTTAATGTAACCGGTGGACGTTGTGAAACATGTATGGGCAACGGCTATAAGACAATCGAAATGAATTTCCTGCCGGATGTTCTTGTGGCGTGTGAAACGTGTGGAGGTCGACGATACAATCGAGAAACCCTTGAAGTGCGTTTTAAAGGAAAATCGATTGCTGATGTTCTTGATATGACAATTAATCAAGCGGTAGATTTCTTTGCCGGAATACCCGCAATCATAAACAAAATAAAAGTATTGCAGGATATTGGTCTCGGATATATTAAGCTCGGTCAACCGTCGTCAACGCTTTCTGGCGGTGAGAACCAACGAGTAAAGCTTGCAACTGAACTGTCTCGCCGTGATACAGGCAAGACTCTATTTATTCTTGATGAACCAACGACAGGATTGCATTTTGATGATATACGAGTGTTGCTTGGTGTGCTCAATCGCCTTGTTGACAAAGGCAACACAGTTCTTGTTATTGAGCATAACTTGGATGTCGTTTGCTCAGCAGATTATATAATTGATATGGGTCCCGGTGGGGGCAAAAATGGTGGACACATCATTGCAACGGGAACACCTTTGCAAATTGCAAAGTCCGAATCTCCAACTGCGGTTTATGTGCGAGATTCGTTGATTCAGCAAGGTGTTAGTTTTGATTGAAGATAAGCATACAAATTGGCTGGCAACGCATAATAGATATTGCATTGCCAGCCAATTAAAACAAACAATTATTACAAAGGTTATCACCATTCAAAGTCAGAGAAACCGCCACCTTGCGGACGCGGCGGACGTTGCATATTTCTATCGCGACGAGGTCTTTCGCCTTGCGGATTCATTACGATACTATTGACATAGTTGTTTTCGAGGAATTGAACATACTGATCGGTCGTTAGAATCCCCTTGACTTTTTCAAGATAATTGCGACGATTTTCAATCATTTGTTTCATTATTTCTTCGCGCTTCATTTTCTTGTCAGGCCTAGCCTCGTTGTCTTTTGACGGTTTCAAGGCATTGAGTTCTGATTGCTGTTGATCTGTGAGTTCTATTCCTGCAAATGGGTTGATTCCCGGTTTCTTTTTCTTATTACGTTTGCTTTGTGACTCTGTTTTTTCGTCATTATTCTTATCGGAAATAGTTGTTGCTGATGCCGAGAACCCGATCATTGTTGCAATGACAACTGCAATGCTTAGAATTGTCTTTTTCATAAATGTTGTAGAGTTTAGTTGGATTATTGAATTTGTTATTTAATCTGTTCTGTTGCTTATTACATTGTTTTGATTTATTTAAACGGTAAAAGTTTAAAATCGGATATTGTGTTTAACATCTTTTGTGTCAAGTGTTAAGCTCGGGTTAAAAAGTAATTTCGTGCTATGGTTTAACGATGGAAATTGTCTTTATGTCGAATTATACTTGAATTTTATGGGGGAATTTCTTAAATTTGCATACTTAATAACAAACTTAATCATGAATAAAACAAGCAAATTTATAGTTCTCTCTCTCGCAACAATGATTGCCTCGTGTGCAGGAAGCAATAAATGGCATCTTGAAGGAAAAATCACAGGGTTAAAAGAGGGTGATCTTGTGGTGCTTGAAGCAAGTAACCAAGGTTATTGGTATCCGATGGACACCATTGAGGTGTCGGGAGACGGATCTTATTCATATAGCCGCGAAGCTCAAGGCTATCCCGATATTTATCGTCTGAGAGTAGGGGATAAATCTGTCTACTTCCCGATTGACAGTATAGAATCAATTTCTCTTAATGCAGATGCCCTTAAAATGGATACAGACTATACTCTCACAGGCTCACCACAGGCTGAAAACCTCGTAAAAGTTGACAGTATGATTGTTGCGGCGGCAGCAACTGATGGTGTCTCTGCTGTTGCGTCCAATTCTGAATTGAAGCGCAGACTTGGTCAAATGATTATTGCAGATCCGGCAGGTATCGTTACATATTATATAATAAATAAGAGCATGGGCGGGAAGCCGTTATTTAATCCTGCTCTTAAAGAAGATCTTCGAATGATTGGTGCGGTAGCTAATGCTTTTAGCGAACGTCGTCCGAAAGATCCGCGAACCGGTTATCTCCGTCGTCTATTCCTTGGCAACAGAGCTTCATCCGGAGATTTTCGAGTTAACTCAGATATACCTATTGCAACTGAAGTCAGAGCATTTGATATTAAATTGTTTGACAATCTGGGCAAGGAATATTCACTCCTCGATGTTACCTCAAAAGGCAATGTAGTGATTCTTAACTTTACAGCATATACAGCCCAAGAATCTCCCGCATTTAATGTGGCTCTCAATAAGGTCTATGAGAAATATCATTCGCAAGGTCTTGAAATATTCCAAGTGGCTTTCGATGATGATGAATATGCATGGAAACAGACCGCTAAAAACTTGCCTTGGATTACGGTGTTCAATGGCCCGGCTGACGGAGACAAAGCTCTGCGAGACTATAACGTTGGCTCTCTCCCTGCTGTTTTTATTTTTGACAGAAACGGCAATGTCGTTGAGCGAGTTGCAGATATGTCAACATTAGATTCGTCCGTCGGTCGTCGAATGTAATAAAATTTTATAGGATTTATTGTCCGAAATAAATTTAAGTAACAAAAAATATTTGACATTAGACACTATTAGGTGAAGACCTTTTATAAAAGCCTACGGTTCCTCCTTGTGCTTATGATTGTGCTGCCATTGGCGGTGCCGTTAATCCTATATGTTTTATTGTCGCTGCCATCTGTGCAGAAAAATATAGCGCACAGTGTCGGGCATGAGCTTACTGCTTTGCTCGGCACTGACGTGCATTTGGGAGAAGTGACAATTGCGCCATTTAATCGAGTGGTTATTAACAATGTTTCAATCAGAGATAATTTTGGCGTTGAAGCGTTGAAAATAGACCATCTCGGTGCAGGCATCAGTTTGTGGGAAAGTCTATGGACGAAACGGCCGTTGATTTCGTTCGTCGAACTCGGTGGTTTTGATTTGACGCTTTATAAAGACAGTGCGTCCGCTCCTCTTAATATTCAGCCGATAATAGATCGTTTTAAATCTGACGGACAGAAAAAGTCGACAGTTTATGACCTTGCAGTTAATTTGGTTGTCATACGTCAAAGTGCATTATCTTTTGATGTTCACAATGTCGAGAGAGCAGATTCCGGCCGTTTCGATAAGAATCATATCAGAATCAACGATTTGCGTGCGGATATTACCATTCCGCTCATTTCAAATAAACAAATTTGCGTTGATGTCAAACGCTTAGCAGCAAATGAACAATCCGGCCTTAGATTGACGGATTTTACGACATCAGTCATCGTAGACTCGTCGTCAATGTCAATTAATAATTTTCTTGTAAAAGTCGGAGAATCACGTCTTGCTCTCAATGATATGACTCTTATTTCACCTTTGAGCGAACATTTTGATGTAAAAAACATAATGCGATCGCCATTGGCAAGTCTTCCTGAGTCTTATTTGATTTTGTCGGATTTAAGTCCGTTTGTCAAGGAACTTGACGGTATCGATGAACGTCTTGATATTGATTTTGAAGTTGACGGAAATCTTGATAGTATTCAGATTACTCGTTTCGAATTGGAGCTATCGGAGCGTAAGGCTCGATTAAGTACACATGGAACTATTGACAATCTGACAAGGGGCGCAGATTCGATTGTCGTTGATTTGCGGCGATTGAATATTGCTATCAATGCGTCCGATGCTCTTGGAGTGATGGCTCGTTCAACAAGTTCATTACATTCATTGTATGCAAAACTAAAACCGTTATCAGTGTTGAACAATGTTAATTTGCTTGGAGATTTATCATTGACTCCGGTTGGTTTGGATTTTAACGGGACAATTTCAACTGCGTGTGGTAATATCGACGTAGATGGCGGTGTTTATCAGAACGGACGTTATTCTCCGTTTAAATTCGATGGGAGGATCAATGCGACGTCGCTGAATCCGTCATTGCTTATGCCTCAACTAGCAGCGTTCACCAATGTAGATTTAATTGCTGATGCAGATCTGTCAATTGGGAAAAACAATCAAATAGTTGGCGGTGCAACATTGTCAATCCCGAACGCTATTTGGAACGGCTATAAATTTACAAACATAACGGCAAAAACCGAATTTGATGGAGATAAGGTTGAAACCCAAATATCATCGGTTTCCCCAGAACTTGATTTTTCAATTTCAGGGGAAACCGAGTTGAAAAAAAATGATGAAAATCCGCATACGGAATTTTATGCAGATATTCGGAACTTATCATTATCCTCGTTTGTTCCAACGGGTAAATTTAAAGACTTTTCGTTGTCCGGCGAAGTTGATCTGTCAATTAATGGTCGTAATCCGGACTCATTGATCGGTTGGACAAAAATTAGCAATTTGTTAATGGAACATACTGACGGCTCTCGTTATGAATTTCCATATATTGAAGTCGAAGCTTCCGATCGAGACACGCTTCGCTTGCTGACACTTCGTAGCCCGCAAGCTGATGCGGAACTTTTCGGACAATTTAGTCTGAAAACGATTGGAAAGGATGTTCGCAATATTGTGTCTTCGGTATATCCTTCTTTGGTAACAATGGTTGAGACCAATGAACAGCCGATTGATTGCAAACTTGATTTAACTCTTAAAGAAGACACGACTCTTTCTCGATTATTGAAATTACCAGTCGATTTAATATATCCGGCAAAAATAAGTTCATACGCCAAAGGTGGAGAGAACTCCATGTTAGGGCTGACGGTTGATGTGCCATTCTTACAGCAGAAAAACAAGTTGATTGAAAATAGCGCTATTTCTCTGTTGATTGATGGTGGGACTAAAAATACAGAGTTCATTGCTCGCACCGTATTTCCCACAAAGGATGGAAAACTAAATCTGAATGTAAAATCAATAGGTCATATTGATTCGATTTCGACAGAAATATCTTGGGAAGTCGATCGAGAAAAAGTTTTTAAAGGGGATATTGATTTCGATACTAATTTTAGCCATGATGAAGAATCCGACAATTTGCTGACGAATGTCTGTATCAATCGATCAAATATGGTGTTCAATGATTCGGCATGGGTTGTCAACCCATCGCAGATTCACATCGCACCCGGTCGAATAGTTATTGATAATCTCAGTGGTGGACGTCGTGGACAGTCTCTAAGCATTAATGGAATTGCCTCGGCGGATTCGGCAGACTATGTGGTCATGAAACTTGAGAACATAGATCTTGACTACATTTTTGAATCGCTCAATCTTAGTGATGCAGTCCAATTTGGAGGACGTGCAACAGGTGAATTCTATGGATTGTCTCTGTTGTCCGGCAATCCGATAGCCTACACCCCTCGCTTAAAAGTAGATGGGTTGAAGTACAATAAGTGTGTGATGGGTGATGCCGACATTCGTTCGCAATGGGACCATGAAAACAAAAGTATTATAATTGATGCTGAAATTCGACAGAAAAACAAAGACCTGTCGATTATTAATGGTTATATCAAGCCGATGACCGAGGAACTTGATTTTAATTTTACGGCAAACAACGCTCCTGTCGGATTTATGGCTCCATTTATGTCAGCGTTTACATCGAAAATCTCAGGACGAGTATCTGGCGATGCGCACCTTTATGGCACATTTAAAAATATTGATATGACCGGTGATATTTTTGTCGACGACATCTCGATGAAACTTGATTTCACCAACACAACTTATATGGCAACCGATAGCGTTCATATCCGCCCCGGACGTATTCATTTTAATGATGTTATTTTGCGTGACACATACGGTCAGGAAGCAAAATTGAGCGGTTATGTAACTCATAATTATTTCCATGATGCAGCGTTTAATTTTGAAGTCACAGATGCCAATGACTTTCTTGTCTATGACGTAAATGAAAATCAAACTGAAGACCCGTGGTATGGAACGGTATTTGGTAATGGCAAAGCGTTAGTTAAAGGAGTGCCTGGGCATGTTGATATTTCTGTTGATATGACATCTGCTCGCAAATCAACGTTCACATTCGTATTAAGTGATGCCGAGCAAGCGTTGGATTATACTTTTATCACGCTTCGGGATCGAGATACATCTAAAAAAGACACAGTATCCGTTTACGATCCGCGTCAATTAATCCTTGACAAGATGAAAGAACGAATGAAACGAGAAGAGGTCGGACAGACATCCTACTCTCTGTCATTTAATGTTGGAATCAACACGGATGCCGCAATAAACATAATTATGGATCCGATTGGAGGAGACAAAATTACGTCATATGGAAACGGTAATTTTCGTATGACATATACTTCGGATGGCGACATGAAAATGTACGGTGTCTATACTATTAATCGAGGGAAGTACAACTTCACTCTTCAAGACATTATTATTAAAGACTTTGAAATTCGCGATGGCAGCAGAATTTCGTTCTTGGGAGATCCATACGCCGCTCAACTTGACTTAACGGCATCATATTCAACAAATGCCAACCTCAGTGATCTTGATGAATCGTTTCTTGAAGATCGAGAACTCAATCGAACAAATGTGAGAGTTGACGCTCTGATGTTGGTTCGTGGTGATATTCGTCAGCCGGAAATAACATTTGATCTTGACTTTCCAAGTCTTTCGGACGAGATTCATCGTAAAGTCCGATCAATCGTTTCAACTGAGGATATGATGAACCGTCAGATCATATATCTTCTTGCATTGAACAAATTTTATACTCCTGACTATATGACAGGGACACATGGCAATGAATTGGTGTCAGTGGCTTCGTCAACATTGTCGTCACGTCTTGGTTCAATGCTCGGACAGTTGAGCGACAATTGGAGTATTGCGCCTGCGATCCGAAGTGATAGAGGCGACTTCTCTGACGTAGAAGTCGACGTGGCTCTTTCAAGCCATTTGTTGAACAACAGACTGTTGCTCAACGGCAATCTCGGTTATCGAGACAAATCTCTGAATAACAATAGCTTTATTGGCGACTTTGACATCCGCTATCTACTCAACCGTTCCGGAACGTTACAATTGAAAGCTTATAACCGATATAACGATCAAAACTATTATTTAAAAAGTGCACTCACGACACAAGGTGTAGGCATAGTTATTAAACGTGATTTTGATAATATTTTTTCATTCTTGCGAAAATATACAAAAGGGAATAATGCCAAAAATAAAGCAACGGATAATAACAATCAAACTGAACAGCATCAACTGATTGATAACGTTATGGAGAAGCGTCGACGCATCTCTACTGACAGCATTTTTAGCATTGATTCGATAACAGAATAAATTAAGAAGTAAAAAAATGCCACTTTGGTTGTAACTAATTCGATTTTTTTACGTCTAATATAAAATAGCACGAATTATTTCACAAATCATATACATATCAAAATCACGTTTATGAGAAAAAGTATTGTATCATTGGTCATGTTAGCTGCGACAGCAGTTGGCATAGAAGCAGCACCGCTATGGTTGCGCAATGTTGCGATTTCTCCCGACGGTTCGACGATTGCATTTACCTATAAAGGGAATATTTTTACAGTTCCCTCAAAGGGTGGCGATGCCCGTCAATTGACCTCAGGAGGTAGTTATAACACAGCGCCCGTGTGGAGTCCTGACGGTTCAAAGATTTCTTTCGGTAGTGATCGCGAGGGGTCAATGGACGTCTACGTAGTTAATAGTAAAGGCGGTGTGCCTAAACGTTTAACAACAAACTCCGGCAATGAAACACCTCTTGCATTTAAAGATAACAACAATATCTTGTTCTCGACGGCAGACCTTCCGTCTCCGATCGCAGCACAGGGAAGTTTCACTCGTCAAGTTTACTCGGTTGATCTTGAAGCACATCGTCCGCAGATGTTTGTATCATTGACAATTCCATCAATGAGCATCAGCAAAAATGGCAAAATTCTGTATCAAGATAAGAAAGGTGTTGAAAACGAATGGCGAAAGCATGAGCGTTCGTCCGGGACATCAGACATTTGGCTGCTTGACAATGGCAAGCACACTAAATTGACAGATTTCAACGGACATGACCTTAATCCCGTATGGGCTTCGGACGGTTCATTCTATTTCGTAAGTGAAGAAGACGGCACACTCAATGTCTACAAACGCTCTATCGATGGCACGCAGAAAAAACAATTGACATCGTTTACCACTCATCCGGTTCGTTCGCTATCTGCGTCAAATAATGGCGTAATTGCATTCAGTTGGAACGGTGAAATATACACGATGAATGAACGTGGTGGTAAACCGTCAAAAGTCAATGTTAACATTGTAACTGACGATTATGTAGCCTCAGCAGAAAAATCATTACGTCGTGCCGGTGCTTCAAGCTTTGTTGTCTCTTCCGATGGAGAACTGATAGCATTCATATTGCGTGGAGATGTCTACATTACTTCGACTGAGTATAGTACCACTCGCCGAATCACCGACACTCCGGCTCAAGAAAGATTTGTTGATTTTGCTCCTGATGGTCGTAGCATTGTATATGACAGCGATCGTGATGGCATTTGGCAACTTTTTACCGCTGAAATTAAAGATTCCGAAGAGAAATCACTTCTCTATGCGACTGAAATAGTTGAAAAACCGCTCTACAAGAGCGACAAACCGGCTTTCTATCCTGATTACAGCCCCGACGGTAAATCTGTGGCATTCCTTGAAAATCGCACAACTCTCCGAGTACTCGACCTTAAAAGTAAAAAGGTTAAAACGGTACTTGATGGAAAGTATAATTACAGCTATCAAGACGGAGACATTGGTTTTGAATGGAGTCCTGATAGCAAATGGCTTCTGATTGACTATATCGGTATCGGCGGATGGAATAATTCTGACATCGCGCTTGTAAAAGCCGACGGCAACGAAGTCATTAACCTTACAGAGAGTGGATATAGCAATGGTAGACCTCAATGGGTTCTTGATGGAAAAGCCGTGGCATATACTACCGGGAAATATGGTTATAAAAGCCAAGGCAGTTGGGGAAATGACAGTGATATATTGCTAATGTTCCTTGATGGTGAGGCTTACGACCGATTTAATATGACCGAGGAAGAAGTAAAATTGGCTGAAAAAGCTGAAAAGGATAAGAAAGATAAAGAAGAGAAAGCCAACGCAGATAAAAAAGATAAGAACGATAAAAAAGGCAAGAAAAAGGACGACAAGGATAAAACTGACAAGCAAAAAGAAGAAGTCAAGCCTTTGTCATTTGAATTAGCCGATCGTCGTCATCGCATCGAACGATTGACTGGTTCGTCTGCACGCATTGGTAGTTACTATGTATCCCCAAAAGCTGATAAACTCTATTATGTAGCATCAAGTCCCGACGGCCGTTCGCTCTACGAACGTGACTTGAAGAAAGGAGATACCAAAACACTTGCGTTTGGTCTTAGCCCATGGGGAATGATTCCTGACAAAGACGGCAAAAACATCTTCGTAATGGACGGCTCCGGAATTAAGAAAGTAAACCTTGCCTCAGGCAAACAGACTCCTGTGACATTTGAAGCCGAATACACTCGTCGCGCTGCTGATGAACGCAGCTACATATATGAACACATGTGGCGTCAGGTGCTTGACAAATTCTATGACGAAAACCTCCATGGTGTTGATTGGGCAAAATATCATGATGAATATGCTAAATTCTTGCCGTATATCAACAATAATTATGATTTTGCAATTCTTCTCAGTGAAATCCTTGGCGAGTTGAATGCGTCACACACCGGAGGCGGCTATCGTCGCGGATTGTCTAAGGGGCTTTCAACCTCTTCACTTGGAGCATTCTTCGATGAAAGCTATAAAGGCGATGGCCTGAAAATTGCAGAAATCATCAAGCGCGGACCTCTTTCGGCAAAGAGCCTTGGAGTTGAAGCCGGAGATATTATTCTCGCAATCAATGACTCTGTAATCCTTGCCAAGCAAGACTACTTCCCGCTTCTTGAAGGTAAGAAAAAGGTAAAACTCGACATCAAGAAGCGTAATGGAGACAAGAAAACAGTCTATGCTAAAGCAACAAATAGTGGTGAAATCTATGACCTGCTCTATCAGCGTTGGGTCGAACGCAACGAACAAATTGTTGATAGCGTATCCGGTGGTCGTATCGGTTATGTCCATGTCGAAGGTATGAATGGGGCAAGTTATAGCGAAACTTACGATCGTTTGCTCGGCAAATATCGCAACTGTGATGCCGTAATTGTCGACACTCGTCACAACGGAGGAGGATGGCTTCACAATGACCTCGCAATTCTTCTCAGCGGCAAAGAATATGTAAGATTTAGTCCGCGTGGACAATTTATTTCTTCCGAGCCATTCTCTCAGTGGAAAAAGCCTTCGGTGATGCTCGTAGATGAAAGCAATTACAGTGATGCTCACGGTTCTCCTTATGTATATCAGACGTTGAAAATCGGAGATGTAGTCGGAGCTCCCGTTCCCGGAACAATGACAGCCGTTTGGTGGGAAACTCAAATCGATCCGACACTCTATTTTGGTATCCCTCAGGTAACATCTCTCGACATCAATGGCGAACCGCTCGAAAACAAGCAACTCAATCCCGATGTATTGATCTACAATACGCCTGAAAACGTGCTTCAAGGCATCGACGACCAACTCATTGGAGCGACTAAACATCTGATGAAAAAAATAGCAAAATAAAAATTCAATCAGATATAGACACAGAATATCCCCCCGAATGTTATAGCCAATACATTCGGGGGCTTTTTGTTTCTCCTTATTGGAACTCACTAACAATTCAATTTCCGAATTGTTATGCTATAAAAAAGAGTCGTTATGAAAGATAAATATACAGTTGCTCAGCTTGATGTCGCTCGATTTATGGGGCGATGGTATGAAATAGCTCGATTCGACAACCGTTTTGAAAAGGGACTGTCAAATGTAACAGCCGACTACTTCCTGCGGTCAGACGGTAAAATTCTTGTAATCAATAGCGGGTTTGACAAATGGCGACCACGAGTGGTGATTGGGAAAGCATATCAACCGGCACCGATTAACAATCCCGGGCGGTTGAAAGTCTCGTTTTTTCTATGGTTTTATTCCGATTACTACATTTTTGAATTAGGCAAAGACTATGAATATGCCGTAATAGGGAGTCGTTCCGACAAATATTTGTGGATATTAAGCCGCACTCCGTCGTTAGCAGAAGATCGAATAGCTGAAATTAACAAAAATCTATGCCGTCGAGGTTACGATTCATCGTTATTGAGCCTAACCTCGCAAAGTCGCAACATAAAAAACAGCAAGACGGCAACTTAATACAATTAAACAGCCGTCTTGCTATATCCGTGGAAATATTTTTAAAATTCAATCAATTTATATGGTCGATCACCTGCGAGTGCCGCTTTTTTAGAGAAGTTTCCTCCATACATTTTATCGGTACGCAATTGATAAACACTCTCGGCCTCTGAAATTAGCCAAAAGTCGAGAAATGTTTTCAAATGGTTATCGGTATCAGCCGTATCGCTATGAGCAATTTCTCCTTCAACGGTATATACCCAAGGTAGAGCAGAACAAGTATTAAGGAATCGTTGGCTATCAGAAGTCACGAGCACTCGCTTGCCCGGATTTTCTTGATGCAATTTTAGCAACTGTCTCAAACATTTATCAATCAAGCAATCTTGTTCTTGGCGAGACAACCGAGTCTTTGCTTTTGGCTCATGAAAATCTCCAAGAAGTTCCATGAAGCGAGTTGATACGGATATATAATTCTTCCCTAAAAATTCGCGATATGAATTAAGAGCATCTTCAAGCAGTGGCGACGGCTTAAACAGTTCGTGGAATAGTTTGCTAAAATCATCCGCAACGAAATCAAACGAACTATATACGTGTAGTTGCTGACACACTCGTTTCAATTGTTTGCGAGCATAGTTTTTCTCCCATTGAATTTCACGTTCGCCATGGATCCCGATATTATCTGTAAATATCGGAGTCGATTCTTTGGAATTGAAACTGAGTTCGCCGGCTTTTAGTCTCCAATCGTATGTATTTGGTACGAGATATTTTTCAATCTCAAACGGGAATGTGAAATTCAAAGCAAAACGAATGTTCTTCTCTCGACAAATGCTGTAAAATGAAATTATATCTGCCATGCCTCCGGGAAGACGTTTGCCGTCATTCATAAGGACAACAATACGGACTTTTGAAGTCGACATTGCAGCATCCGCGGTATATCGAGGTCGAAGATGTCGTCGTTCTATACGTCTATATCGGAAGGCTCTGAAAAACATCCTGTTCAGCCACCATTTTAATTCTCGTTTAATTGGATTCATGCTTTAATTGAATTGTTTAAAGTCTTGGATTACGGCTTAATTTTAACCTCGTCTTTACTCATACGTTGCATATAGCTTTGTATGAGCGCACACATATCTGTGAACATCTCCTGTTCAAGTTTTTTTGGCAATTTGCCTTTCAAATTTTCTTTAAGCAGAGGATCCGTTTTATAATTATAGACTTCTGAAACTTCCTGATCCTTCATTCGCATGACGTAGTCGCCTTTGAAATATTGAGGGAAGAAATCCCAATTAAAGGCCCACGACTTATCGGCAGGGGTATTGAATGCATCCTTGCCGAATGCAACATACGGACGATCATAACCAAGATAATTAAGCATAGTCGGCATAATATCCATCTGCTGAACAATTCCGGGTCGACGCCCCGCAGGTAGTTCGCCTGACGGATCAAAAAACAAGATTGGGATACGGAAACCGCCGACTTCGTTCATATAAACCTCGTGGGTACGTTTGCTGCTGGCATGGTCTGCCGTCAGAATGAAAATCGTGTTTTCATACCACGGCTGTTTGCTCGCGCTCTCGAAGAATCGTTTGAGTGAATAGTCTGCATAGCGGATACACTTGTGTAGCTTGTGAAGACCTTCGTCAACGAATACATCTTTATATCTGTCTGGCACGGCAAACGGGTGGTGAGACGAGAGCGTGAAGACTGATGCCATGAAAGGTTGGGGGAGAGTCCCGATTTCAGCGCAGAAGAATTGCAGGAACGGCTCATCCCAAATTCCCCATTTGCCGTCAAATTCCGACTCACCACCAAAGCGCGGATCTTTAAAGAACTCGTTTTTACCGAAATATTTTTCTACGCCGGCTTGCTTCACGAATGCATTAAAACCGAGCGATTCGTTATCTGCACCATGAAAAAAAGCCGTCGAATACCCCATATTTTTCAATTCGCTTGCAAGAGAATTGATATGATTGAGTGAATGTGGCGACAAGACAAACGGTCGATCCATGCGAGGAATTGAAGCAATGACAGCCGGGAGCGCATCGATGCTGAACCCTGCGTTGGCAAACGACTGCTCGAAATAAACGCTCTTTTGCAGTAAAGAATCGGCAAAAGGTGTATATCCCTTATATGTCCCATTGTCAAGATCCTTGTTTAATGCACCGACAAATTCCTGAGCAAAACTTTCGACGATTAAAATCACAATGTTCTTCTTGCGGACAGTCAGAGAGTCGCTGGGGGTATGAACCGGATTGTAAACTTCTGCCAAAGATTTTTCATCCGAGAATAAAAACGGAGTCGGATCAGCCATCTGATTGACCGTACGGATGATTGAGAATGGCGTATTTAGAACAATCCCTGTTTGCATCGGGTCAGACACATACTTATGTGCATAGTTTACCGAAATCGGACGAGTTGCCGAGAAAAAAGTGTTGCCTCTCATTCCGCATACGGCAAATGGAGCGATAGCAATGAGTGAAACGATCTGCGTCAGATAGTATCGTTTGCGAGGTGTTATTGGAGTAGCCGGTAGAAGGTAACATTTCCAAAGAAATATAATCATGATGACAGCTATAACAACAAGATACCAATGGCTTACGACTTCACCACCGACAATTCCTTCAATATTGTTGTCTCCCTTAAACTCTTGAAAAATCTCCATAGAAGTGCGGTGCTTGCGGAACTCAAAAAACACCGAATCGGCAAGATTCATCAAAACACAAGCGGAGTTAATGATCACATACAACCATTTTGTCGTCAACCAAAATTCTTTTTTCTCCTTAAAATGAAGAGGGAAAAGGTAAAGCAATATTATTAGGGCGTTTGTATAGAATATTGCCGACGTATCAAATCTCCATCCGCCGGCGAGAATATTCCAAAACGCTCCCCATGAAAGATTTTCGGCATATAAATTCCAATTCTCAAACAAAAAGGCAAACCGACAAATTTCATAGCAAATATACACCCACAAAAAGTTAACGACGAGCCTTGCGGGATTAGAGGTAAATATTTTATTAAACTGATTCATTTATATACAAATATATTAGATTGATAAAATCTCTCTATGTTATCTTTCTGACAAATCTTTATAAAGTTTTTGTAAGATTGCGCGCCCCTTGCGCTCGCGTTCAGTATCTGCGCCCTCGATTGCTTCGTTCGACACATTGTCAACGATTGTTGCACCACGCTCATCGGTAAACATAAAACCATTATTGTATGTATGGAATGAGAACGGTTCGCGATAGCTTTCTGAAAGCACGTCGCGACTGAATATAAATTCATCGTGACTCATACCCATTTGTCCGAGCAGAGTTGCAGCAAGGTCTGTCTGACTCATAAGAGTGTCAATTCTGCAATTTTCAGCCAATGCGCCGCCGGCAAGAAGCAGCGGAATGTGTGCATATTTTTGGCGGGACACAGGATTGTGCGAAGCGTTATATCCGTGGTCTGCAACGCAAACAATCAAAAGATTGTCCCATGCCGATGTTTTCTTCAATTTATCCACAAACTCTCCGAAACAATGGTCAGTATATGCAAATGAATTCGCGATTTCATCAGTCGGGATCCTGTCGTAAGGCACTGTAAACGGCTCGTGAGAACTGAGCGTCTGAAACGTCGTGAACCAGCGTTCTCCTCGTCGAGTCTTCTCGACTATATCATCATAGATATAATCAAACATAAATCCGTCATGCACGCCCCATTTACACGTCGGTGCCGACGACGGCAAGTCCTTTTGGCTGACAAGTCTATCATGTCCGGACGCAAGATAATAGTCTGACTTGTGCATGATTGTCAAATCTCCGCCGTGAATTGCAGTTGTCACATAGCCTTCTTCTTTCAACCGCCGAGGGAGAGCTGGCAGATTGGGCAATTTGCGAGTGTAGCGAATGACGCTCGTAGTCGGTTGCCCGAGATAACCGCTAAGGATGCAGACAAGACCGCGATCCGTGCGAAAACTACCTGCCGTACAGCGAGTAAACATCACACCATCATCGGCAATTCGATCGACGTTGACAGCGACATCCGAACGACCTCCGAGAGAGGGGACAAACTCCGCACCGAGACTCTCCCAAACGACAAGTAAAATATTCGGTCGGTCAGTCTTCAAAAGCCGTTTTGATAGCGGAATCGTCGACATAGTTGGGAAAAGCGGCTCGGAGATGCATTTACACTCCTCGTCGTCAAAAAATCGGAACTTTCCTTTAAACTCATCCTTTGTGCCGAGCGAATAGATCAAATTATATGCAGGGTTGAGAGCCCAATGATTATAAAACGGATTTTTGCTGTAATAAACAACGCTTGGATTATTTGGTCGGATTTTCAATCCGCGAATAATGACAAACAATCCGGCAACCATGAAAATAAAAACGGCAGCAACAATCAGACACTCCCACCACGAAAGCCAATCTCCTGACAACAGCTTTGAACCATAGCTGACCGTAATAAATTCAATCCCTGCAAAAAACATTCCGGTAACAACCAGAATTAAAGCGAATGCAGCTATGATATAACCACGTGAAACACTGGCAAAAGCGCCCTTCAACGACCGAAGATAAACGAATGCCGACGAATCAAGTTTATATTTCCAAAATTTATAAAGCAATGTATCCGACACGCAAATCAGTGACAATGCAATAGCGATCAATACGTTGTAAACGGTTAAAACGACCGAGACATTGAAACATGGGAGCAACACATGGATAGTTGTGATAATCAGAGGAAATGCCGAAAGATAAGACGCAATGATCAAATCCGACACAAAACCGTGACGATAGACGCTTACTATATCAGCAGCGGTTAGCTGCTCAGCATTTACGGAACGATTATACAATCCGAAAAACACTTTCTGAATCACTTCAAAAAAAATGACACAGAATATAAAATAAATTATGGTAAATAGCGCAAATCCGTATATCATTATGAGAGTTGATGTTTGGAGAGTATTGCTTTTATTTTTTCTATAATTATATCCGGGCTCAGTTTCGTCATGCACTCGAAATGACCTTTGGGACACGTCGGAGCCCCACCGACGCTACACGGTTGGCAAGAAATTCCGAGAGAAACGGCGTTGTCTGTCGACTGTCCGTAGCCGAGAAATCCACATGCCGGAGTCGTACTGCCCCAAACGCTCACCACAGGAACTCCGGCGAGCGCAGCCATGTGCTGATTCGACGAATCCATGCTGACCATCACGTCCATAGCCCCCATGATTGCAATTTCTTCTTCAAGCGGATATAGCCCGGCAAGCGACGTGCAATTTTCAATACCCTCAGCTTGTGCTTTCAACTTTTCAGCCTCATCTCCGCGTCCGCCGAACAAATAAACATTGTAACCGTCGGCTGACAGTCGGCTGATGACTTCGTGCATCAGATTCTGAGGATATGTCTTATTGAAATATCTTGCAAATGGCGCAATTCCGACAGCCGGATGGCGAAGTTGCAGAGGCAAAGACAATTGAGAGTCTTTTGAATAGAGGCTTTTGAAGGTAAGTTCAATCGGATACCCGAGACGAGCAAACACTTCGGCATAGCGATCTATGAACGATGTTTGAGGCTGTCCGGTGCGAAACAATTCATTGCGCTGACTGCGCATTTTGTCAACCATTTCAACCCTGACTCCGCGAAGTTTGAAATATCTGTCTATGACCCACGATCGAAGAACATTGTGTAGGTCGGCCACATAATCGGGACGCAACTCGCCAAGCCTTTTCAATAGCCGGAAAGTCCCCTTGACGCCCTTATATTCACCTTTAAAGTCAATTCCGATAACATTGACATTCTCAGGTGGGTTGATAAACAATCGAGCAAAAAACGGACGTGTCGCTACGTCGATTGTCAATGTTGGATAACGATTGGCAAGCGAATAGATAGCCGGGATCGTCATTGCGACATCTCCAAGAGCCGAAAAACGGATTATCAACATTCGTTTATTTTCTTGATTCATCATAGCGTGACGTCGTTTGATTTATCAATCGTAAGTATATTTCTAATGAAGAGTCTCACAACTGTCCGGTTTGCTTAAAATAGCGTTCGGCAGTCAAGCGAGCAATAAGCATCTCGCGCCGACGATTGCGAAACCGATCGACATATTCATGAGCGTGCCGGATGATTTCTTCGGCTTTTTCGGGGTGGGCTATATAATAATTGAGTTTTTCAATCAAATCCGAATAGTCAGGTTTGATTTCAATATAATGGTAGTTAGGGATTAGCGTTCCCTCCATAAACCAAGACTCGATACGCGGACGAGGCATGACGGCAACTGAATTTGACGACATTACCCACTTTAAATTAGTTGCCACATCATTTCCCTCGATGCTCGCAATGAACTTATAATCGAGCTGTTGCTCCATCGGGAGATATGGTTTGACAAAACGCGGGTCTTCAGCTCCGTCGCTGTTGATCTGCCCGAAATCACACATCGGATGATCGACATACTTCGACAAAAGTAATGTTCGGTGAGGTTGCCCACGAACAACATTGCGAAACACGATCATATCGCGCTTCGACCGAAACGAGCGCGAATCGGAAATGAATCGGAAATGCCGCACCTTATTGAGTGGCATGACCGCCGTATTACTCTCGTCGTCAACAATCGGGCGCGTTTTGGCAAATGTAGCAGTCGAGAATGACGTATTGACATCTCCCGGTTGGTAGCTAAACCTGCAATGCGATGGAAAAACTCTCACGCAATCGAAAAGATCGAAGAAATAAGTCGTAAACTTATGTTTTGCCTTCCAAGGGTAGTGAAAATCCCCAACGGCAATAGCCGTTGAGTCATCGACCGACGCGCTCTCCGGACAACGGGCATAGTAATCCACACGTTCATTGATTTCTTCAATTTCATCCGCCGACAAATGCCTTACACGGTAGTGAAACAATGCTCTAAACAAAGCATTAGGCATAAAATAGCGAGTGAAATTGGAAACATAGAACGAGATTCGTTGATACCCCTTAATGAGAGAGCGAAAATCGGTGCGAATCCTCATAGGCTGTAAAATAAGATATATGTTTTACTACGGCTTACTTATTGCCAAGTTCTTTCAGATATGCTTCCACTCCTGCGATGTCCTTACGGTTGTCGACCGAAAGCGATTTGCAGTGACAATTGTAGTAGTAAATCGGCTTGTGATTCTCGAGGAAGCGGAACGAATCGTTTTCTTCGATTTTTTCAATCGGGCCTCTCGGAGTCGTGTGATAGAAATCAAGAGCCTTGCGAGTAAACGCGCCGACACCGACAAACTTGTGGAACACATAGTCCATCGCCCCCTTGGGATAAGGAATCGGACTGCGAGAGATGAACAAACAGCGATTATCTTTGGCTGTTACGATTTTGAGGTTGGTCGCATCGACAACTTCAACAGGATTCGTAAAGTCGGTCATCAAGTTTGAAACATAGAAGTCATCCGCTTTCAAATCCGAGGGAATACATTGAATGATTGCGTCACGGGTGAGCAGCGGTTCGTCACCGTTGACCATGACATACAAATCGGCTTCTATACGAGTTGACACTTCATATAGGCGTTCGGTCGCCGTGTCGTGGTCAGAGCGAGTCATGACCACCTTTGCACCAAAACTTTCTGCTTTGGCTTTGATTTTTTCGCTGTCGGTTGCGACGTAAACTTCTTCAAAAACTTCGACCTCCTTGCAATGTTCATAAACCCACTGAATCATAGGTTTACCACAAATCAGAGCAAGAGGTTTCTCGAAAAATCGGCTTGATTCGGCGCGAGCCGGAATCACACATATTATTTTCATGTCGGTTTGATTGACGAGGTTGATAATAATTGTTATGATGTGTTTTGATTAATTCTTATTTATAGTGCCATCTGCGATGAGACCACAGCCAAAGGCCCGGACGACGACGGATTGTCGCTTCAAGCATCTCCAAATATCGACGAGTGTAGGGCGAATCACCCTCCGTTTCAGTCGGTTCGATCTCTTTCACGGTAAATTTGTAATAGCCGCGACGGATTTTCTCAACATCGAGATAAAGATATTTTGCATCTATGCGCGAGCCGATTTCCTCACCGCCGGGACTGAACGGGGTGACTTGATTAAGAAACATCGTGCGATGATGCGAGACTGAATTATTCGAACGATGATCCGAAATGAAGCCGACAATGAATTTTCGACCTTCATTGCGCCAACGGAGCAATGTGCGAAACGTTTGCTTCTGAGTCACCGAAACAGGCTTGAACCGAGAACGGACTTTCAGCATAAGTCTATCGAACGCCTTGTCGTGCAACGGCTTGTAAATCTGAGCGCAAAATTCCGGAGCTTTAAAGTGGCGCACGACGACAGGCACCCACTCCCAGTTTGCATAATGCCCGAGATATAACACTACCGGATGACCGGCATTGATATAGCGATCCACGATTTCTCCGCCGAGCACCGTCACTCGTCGGTCTGCCTCCTTGTCGCTGACAGTCAAAAGTTTGACGGTTTCAACAATATTGTCGGCAAACTGATGATAGAAATCTTTCTCTATTTCAAGTAATTCGACTTCGCTTTTCTCGGGAAATGAATTTCTGAGATTTTTGCGAATGATGTCGCGACGATACTTGACAACTTTCGATAAGACGATATAAAGCAAATCACTAATCCCATACAGAATCCGATAGGGGAGAAGCGAGATGGCTCCAAACAGCGATAGATAAATGTAATACTTTATTTTTTCGCACATAGATCCTCTTGAATTTTGTTGACAACACGGTTTGTCGCTCCGACGTTCATTTTTACAAAAGCTGCGGCTTTTTCGGACACATCCCGCAATTTGTCAGGATTATTATTGAATTTTTCAAACCATTGTTCGAGCTCGTCGGGAGTCGACGTGATTTCCCCGATTCCCAATTTAATCATTTGTTGTGTCACGGCTTTTCGACTCACATTCGGCCCGAATGCCACCGGCATACCGTAGACCGCCGGCTCGATTACACTGTGGAGAAGTTTCGTAAACCCACCGCCGACGTATGCAATGTTTGCATAGCGATAGATATATGCAAGAGCACCGACAAAGTCGATTATCAGAATCTGAGTATCGTTGAGATCCGTATCGGCATCGCTCTGCGAGTGTAACGCAATCTTCCCGTCGAGACTCTCTTGAAGATGGCGCATGATTGACGCGCTGATTTCGTGAGGAACAATGATAAATTTGACCTCTCGATGACGGTTTGCCAACTGTGTCACCAATTCAAGATCTTCATCATCATGCAAACTGCCGGCAATAAAGACCTGATTGCCTTCCCCGACAAAGTTTTTGACGATTTGATCCTCCCAAGGAGTTGACGCAACAAGCGCAACATTGTCAAATAGCGGGTCGCCGTTAATCACCACGTTCTTTAAACCCGATTCGGTCAACAATTCATGCGAGCGTTCGTTAAGCACGAATATTTCCTTGAAATACCTGATGCTTTGTCTGTACAGATTGCCATACCACTTGAAAAACGGACTGTTGTCACGAATCACGGCAGACACAAGATACGTCGGTATGTTTCGACAGTGAAGTTCGTGAAGATAATTGTGCCAATACTCCGACACCATGAACACTGCGCAATCCGGACGAATTTCGTTGAGAAATTTACGAGTGTTGCTCGACGTGTCAAACGGAAGATAGAGCACGGCATCAATCCCCTCCGGCTGTTTTTGCATCAATGCCTCGTAGCCTGTCGGCGAAAAAAATGTCACGACGATATTGCAGTCGCATTTTTCTTTCAGCATTCGGATTATAGGGCGTGCGATGCCAAATTCACCTAACGATGCTGCGTGAAGCCACAGAGTCGGCAGCGAACGATCAAGTCCCGCTGCTGCCGATGCAACTTCTTTCAATGTCCGTTTCTGACCGAGAATGAAGCGCGAAAATTTCGACACCGTATTTCTGCATACCGTCTTTGACAATGCAAAGATGGCACGCCGTCCCATTCTCATTCCTAAATCATATATTTGAAGCATGAAGGCTGGTCGGTATGTAATAATAAACAGAACGCATTTTCAATGTGCGGCAACCGCGCCGACATCGGAGATGCCTCATTTAAGATTACAAAATTACGATAAATGTTTGAATAAATTCAATATTTTTATGCTAATTTTGCAATATAAACTATTCCCAACACTTTATGGAAATCAAATTTGAACAAATAATCCGTGATGTTGCCAAGAATTTGCAGGTCGTTGCGATTGAAGCGACAATTGAAAACAAGCCCACCTCCGACGAACTTTGGAGCCTGATTGAGCGTGCATCGTCAGATTTGCGCGAAATCACAGAGTTGTCCGACATCAACAAGCGTCCGGCAATTCGAGCTACTCGCGAGGTCTACAAGGCTTGCGGCAAAGAGCCGAATCGCTATCGACCGTCAGCGGAAGCACTGTCGCGACGAGTAGTCAAGGGAATGGAACTATACCGTATTAATACCGTCGTCGATTTGATCAACCTTGTGTCGCTCCAATCGGGCTATTCAATCGGAGGATTCGACATAGATAAAATCGAAGGCGAAACTCTCACTCTCGGTGTTGGTCGGGAGGACGAACCGTTTGAAGGCATCGGTCGAGGCGAACTCAATATTGCCGGAATGCCGGTCTATCGAGATGCCATTGGCGGAGTAGGGACTCCGACAAGCGACAACGAGCGCACAAAGTTGAGCATTGACACTCATCGGCTATTGATGTGCATCAATGTCTATGGCGAAGAAATGCCGATCGACGACGCCGTTGGGTTGACACTCTGGCTGCTCGAGAAGTTTGCCGACGGCACGGATTTCAATGTCAACATCTACAAGCCCTAATACCAAATTCAAAAAAACGCTCACAATGAAGACTCTACGAATGTATCCGACAAGCATCAATGATCGCTATCTTGATGAAATCGTCGATTGTTTGCACGACGGAGGCATCATTATCTATCCGACCGACACTCTTTACGCTATCGGGTGTGATGCGCTCAACAATTCCGCAATCGAACGATTGTGCAAACTGAAAGGTCTCAACCCTCAGCGACACACATTGTCAGTCGTCTGCGACAGCATTTCAATGGCGAGCGAATACGCACGAATCGACAATGAGGCCTTTCGGGTGCTCCGCTCAAACCTACCGGGGGCATTTACATTCATACTTCCGGCGTCGACATCGTTGCCCAAGGTGTTCAAGGGGCGAAAAGAAGTCGGAATCCGAGTCCCCGACAATCTGATTGCCCTTGCAATAGCCGAACGGCTCGGGCATCCGACATTGTCATCTTCGCTGAAAATCAATGATGAAGTACTCGAATTTGACCCGCATGAACTCGCAGCAGAGTTCGACGGACGAGTTTCGTTGCTGATCGACGATGGCGAATGTGGCATGAGTGATCATTTCGGAGACGTTCCGCAACCGTCAACAATTGTCGATCTGACCGACAGCTCTGCGCCCGAAATTTTGCGCGAAGGCAAAGGAAAACTACAATAACCGTCAAAATCTCTGTCAAACCAATGAAAATCATACGCTATACCTCTGAAATGAAACGTTTGTGGGATGACTTCGTTGACAATTCCAAGAACGGGACATTCCTCTTTCGACGCGACTATATGGAATACCATATAGATCGCTTTCCGGATCATTCGTATATACTTCTCAATGATAATGGCAAAATCATTGCGCTGCTTCCAGCGACCCGTCGCGACGACGTTTTGTCGAGCCACGGAGGATTGACATACGGCGGTTTGGTGCTTGACAACAAATGTTCTGCAGTCGATGTGCTTGAAATGTTTTCATTGTTGCGCGAAGAACTTCGACGAGAGGGCATTGCAAGACTCATTTACAAGACCGTGCCTCACATCTATCATCGGCAAGGCGCGGAGGAAGATCTTTATGCCTTGTTCAGAAATAATGCACGATTAAGCGTCAGAAATCTTGCGACCGTCATAAATTTGCGCGAGCCTATCCACTCGTCGAGACTTGGAAAACGGGCGGAGTCGAGCCAACGCAAAGCCGGTATCATCATAAACGAAGTCGACACTGCCGATTCCTTTTGGAACATCGTCATTGAAAACTTGCGCTCGCGACACAACACTCAGCCTGTCCACACAGCCGCCGAACTTAACTACCTGAAAAGCCGTTTCCCGGAAAACATTCGATTTTACACAGCCGAAATGCAGTCCGGCGAGGTTGTCGGTGGAGTCGTAATCTATTTGAATCGAAACGTAATCCACCTTCAATATGTGGCTTGTTCGCCGAAAGGCAAGGAGCTGCTTGCCGCAGATGTGATATATCACGATTTGATTTACAATCGTCTCTCTTCGGGTTTTGATTACTTTGACTTCGGAATCTCGAATGAAGATGCAGGGCGTTATCTTAACGAGGGGCTGGTTAGCCATAAAGAAATGTTCGGCGGTCGGTCGGTTGTCTATGACACATACGAAATGGACGTCTGAATAATGATTGGGGTGGGCGATTAGTATCGTTTTTTGGTCGTATCGCCTACGGCGGGCAGTTGAATAACACGTTTTTCTCACTTCCGTTAGATTTTTCCAAAGACAATTACTAACTTTGTATGTAATTTGTTATATATAAATCGAAGTGTTAAATTTTAGAATTTATTCAACTGAAACATATTCATGACAGAAAAGACAACAGACATCCTTCCTCTTATCATTGAGGGAATCCGCGAGCGTAAAGGTCGCAAAATCACAACGGTTGACATGAGCGATATTGAATCGGCTGCGGTCAGCCGATTCGTTATCTGCGAAGGAACTTCAACTCAACACGCTGCTGCGATTGCCGATAGTGTTCGCGAATATCTCCTCGAAAAGGAGAGGGTAAAACCGTATAATTATGATGGCTACGGTCAGTCTCAGTGGATTGTGATTGACTACGGGCACACTCTTGTGCACGTTTTTGTTCCGCAGGCTCGTCAACTCTATAATTTGGAGGAGCTTTGGAGCGACGCGGTTATTACGGACTATCCCGATGAAGATTAATTGATGATATAAATTGCATTTTAAAATCATATTTTTTAGATTAAACGAATAAAATGAGTTCACCTACTCCTCTGAACAATAATAATAACCAAAAGCCTAAGAAATCATTCAGCATAAATTTCAGCATTTACTGGGCTTACGTTATAATAATCGCATTCCTCGCCGGAATGATGTATTTTGACGACAATTCGGTGTCAAAAGACGTCAGCTATTCCAAATTTGAAGAATACGTTTCGTCGGGTGGCATAAACGGAATCACGATTTACACGAACACTAATCGGGCGGAAGCCGTTTTGTCGGATTCGCTCGCGACATCGTTGTTCCCGGAGTTTCAGACAGAAGAGGGCAATGGCAAGATTGCAAAAATCTGCACTAATATCCCCTCTGCCGACAATCTCCAAGATCAAATCGTCAAATGGAAGCAACAAGGAGTGCATATCGGCGATGTGAAGTATGAGAAATCATCGGATTATATGTCGTTCTTTTGGACTTTTGCCCCGATCTTCTGTCTTGTCGGACTTTGGTTCTTTATGATGCGCAGATTTTCAAACGGTGCAAGCGGTGGAGGTCCCGGCGGAGTGTTTAACGTCGGCAAGTCAAAAGCAAAGATGTTTGACAAGGGCGAAGCTGCCGATGTGACGTTTAAAGACGTTGCCGGATTGACCGAAGCAAAGACTGAAATCCGCGAAATCGTGGAGTTTTTGCGCAATCCGCAGCGTTACACCGACCTCGGCGCAAAAATACCCAAAGGCGCACTTCTCGTAGGCCCTCCCGGAACCGGCAAGACTCTTCTTGCCAAGGCTGTGGCGGGTGAGGCGAATGTCCCGTTCTTCTCGATGTCCGGTTCGGACTTCGTCGAAATGTTTGTCGGTGTCGGAGCGTCGCGTGTGCGCGATTTGTTCCGTCAAGCGAAGGAGAAAGCTCCGTGTATCGTGTTTATCGACGAGATTGATGCTGTCGGTCGTGCGCGTGGCAAGAATCCGAACATGGGTTCAAACGACGAGCGCGAGAATACACTGAACCAACTTCTTACGGAGATGGACGGCTTCGGCACTAACAGCGGTGTCATCATCCTTGCGGCGACAAACCGTGCGGACATCCTTGACAAGGCTCTTTTGCGTGCCGGACGTTTTGACCGTCAGATTAATGTGGATCTTCCGGAATTGAAAGACCGCATTGAGGTTTTCAACGTCCATTTGCGCAATATCAAGACCGACAACTCGGTCGATGTCGATATGCTTGCCCGTCAGACGGCAGGATTTTCAGGCGCTGACATTGCTAACGTCTGCAATGAGGCTGCGTTGATCGCTGCGCGCGGCAACAAGACGGCTGTCGATCGTGACAGTTTCATGGCTGCAATCGATCGCATCATCGGCGGTCTTGAACACAGTTCGAAAATCATCTCTACGGAAGAGAAGAAGGCGATTGCGATACACGAGGCGGGACACGCTACGGTTTCGTGGTTCTTGGAATATTCCAACGAGATGGTCAAGGTTTCGATTGTCCCTCGCGGAATGGCTCTCGGCGCGGCATGGTATATGCCCGAGGAGCGTCAAATCACTCCGCGCGAAGCTCTTCTCGATCAAATCTGTGCGACCCTTGGCGGACGTGCGGCGGAAGAGCTTGCGATTGGTCAAATTTCGACCGGCGCACTGAACGACCTCGAAAAAGTCACAAAGATGGCATACGCTATTGTCGTCTACTACGGCATGAGCGATAAAATTCCCAATGTCTGCTACTATGACTCGACCGGTCAGTCATACGGTTTCTCCAAACCCTACGGCGGCGAACGAGCCAAGCAGATCGACGAGGAGGTGTCGCGCATCATCAGTGAGCAATATGAACGTGCGAAGCAGATTTTGACTGACCACAAAGAGGGTCATGCAAAACTTGCAGAGACGTTGCTGACCAAGGAGGTGATGTATGCCGAAGATCTCGTCAACATATTCGGCAAACGTCCTTGGACTTCAAGAACCGAGGAGATTATGCGTCTCCAAGCCGAGCGCGATGCCAAACTTGCTCTTGCCGAGAGCAAAGATCAGGCTGACGGTCAGGACGGGGCTTCCGCTCAACAGTCGTCTGCATCCGAAAGTTCGGAGAATGGGGTTGTTGACGCTGAAAACAATACTTCCGAGTCGCAATCGACATCAAACGCTGACAGTGACGAGGGGAGTGTGACTCCTCCTCCGTTCAGAAATTAGCAAACATTTTTTTTACCGTACACACACACATTAATACCATCAAAGTATGTTTACTAAATTCATCAAGTCCATAATTCCTGCGCTTGCATTGACTTTGACTTGCTCGGCGGTCAGCAGTGCTCAAGGTCGCGTTATTGAGATTTCCAATCCCAAAATGACTGTGTTTCTGCCTCCGAAGCAACTGAAAGGCAATAAGGCTCTCGTTGCTCTTCCCGGTGGCGGTTATTCGCATCTTGCCGTGGACCACGAGGGTTTCAATTGGGCTCCGTTCTATAATCAGCAGGGTTTGGCGTATGCTGTCGTTGAATACACGTTGCCTGCCGGTGATCGCAGCAAGCCTATTGCCGATGTCGATGCGGCGTTTAAAATCATGGCTGACAGTGCGGTTCAATGGGGATTTCATCCCGACAGCATCGGCATCATGGGTTCGTCGGCGGGCGGACACCTCGCATCGACTATGGCTACTCATCCAACCGAACATTGCAAGCCTGCTTTCCAAATACTGTTCTATCCGGTCATCTCAATGAATCCGTCGCTGACACATAAAGGATCTCGAATGCATTTGCTCGGCGAAAACGCGACTACAGAGTTGGAAGATGAGTATTCATCCGATAAGAAGGTGACTTCTTCGACGTCGCGAGCAATAATGCTCCTTTGCAGCGACGACAAAGTTGTTGTGCCTGCCAATAGTTTGCGCTACTATGAGTCGTTGACCAATGCCGGGGTTCCGGCTTCGCTGATCATATTCCCTTCCGGCGGTCATGGCTGGGGGTATCGCTCCAAATCGACAAAGAAGTTCAATAACTACGAGAACGTGAAATATGAAATCAGCTCATGGCTGAAATCATTTTGATGGGTTTTGATTGTTGTTACTTTTTTCATTTTGATTTTTGTGTTTTAAATTTGTAGATTAAGAATTGCTCTGCAAAGTTAATACATGAAATAGGGCAAAAAGGTGCGATAATGTAAAACTCGAATAATAAAAATTACAAAATTCTGTAATCATCTGTTAAAATTGCAAATCCGAGCTGTCATTTCGATAGCTCGGATTTGCATTTAACGACAAGAATGCCAGCGGCTTAGTCGCTAATTAAAACAGCCCGTTTGGGACGAGCCCCAATGCATTGATTGATTCAAAAGCATTTGAAAGATTTTCAAAAACTTTCAGAACTTCATTGTAATCCCAATATTTGAGATCTTCCAAGCCCTTTACAGATGCGGCTTCTTTTTTGATCTTTTCAATTTGAACGGCATCAGATACAGCAACAATACCTTGTACAGACGAATTATTTTTAGACTTTAATAAATTTAATATAAGAGAGTCTATACTACCTTTGGTTTGTACTTCAAACACATAGGTTATTCGCCCCATGTTGCTGACTGATACTTCCCATATAGCGTCGACTATCGCGCCATCCGCTATTTTCTTCTCTACACCAGCTTTGAAGCCAAGAAGTTCTCCAATATCTCTAATGCGATCTCTGACATCATTGTGGACAAACATTGATTCTTTTGAAGTCTTAGGGCTGATTGAATCGTCGATAAGAGTGTCGGGATCTACATCTTGCATTTCTTGCCAGATAAAGTAGTCCAATGTTAGTAAATCATCTATAACCGTAAAGCCCTTTGTTTGAGCATATTTAATTAGTTCTCGACCTTTTTGACATAAATATTCATATTTTTTACCATCAATAAGGCTCGATGTTTTAGGGACTTTTTCAATTTCAAGTAAATTAAATCCGGCTTGAGATTTTGAATTCCACAAAATATAATCATTGGGAGAAAATTTTGCAAGAATTTCGCTCATGGCAGCCGGTCCAATCCCTTTAATTTTATCACGGAAAGAATCCCAGCGTTTTTCGATAGGGTCTTTACCGTAAAGCAAGTTTTTTAATTCTTGGCGAATTAACGGCATCCCATTATTTTCGATAGCTTGATCAATTTTATAATGTTTATTTCCCCACATCCCCATAGACCAAAGAGGAGCCATCAAATTATAGAAGCCCTCCTCAGATAATGTCGAAATCATGTCTTCTGTAAGAGCTTGCATCTCAGAACAATATTGCTTACGCTCTTGGAGGTCTGCTTGCGCTTGCTTGGCATTGTTAATACACCAAGTTTGGTAACGTTCAAGCAGTATGTTATATCTCTCTTTGTTCATATCAGATATTCTTGAAAAAATTTACAATAAACAAAAGTAATAAATTTGTCGGATTGTCATGTTATTATTGTAATTATTTTTTCAAAGACCGATTTTCTAATTATCTGAAATTGGCTAAAACATATATGATATGCCAAGTCCGACAAGCAAGTTTTTGATATCAGAATTTCCTCTTGCAAATGAATTGAACTGATAGTCAAGAGTCGCTTTCAGTTGCCAATGGGTTGCATATTGCAAACCAATGCTTGATGTCCAACCCCAATCAAATTGCTTATATAAGTTATTGCAGCCGAAACAATTCACTTTGTTTTCAAAATTTCGATTTCCGTCGTCGGTTTTAATAGTCTCGAATTGAGTGGATTTTCCAAACAACCCTACGGCTGCATAAAGTCCTGTGTTGATTTGAAGTCCAAGTCGCTCTGTCAAACCAAACCGATAACCAATGCTGACCGGCAATCTCAAATAATAGGGTGTTGATTCATGTGAAATGGAATACTCCTTTTCGGGTGTTAGAAATGTTTCGGATTTCCACGGTTTTGAAATGAGCCCAAGACCGGTTGCCATAAACCAACCCTTGTCGGCTGATTGAAAATCATATTCTCCGGTGACACCGACATGGAAGCCGACTCCTGTCGTCCGCGCGTAATCTGTCGGGTGAGACAAATCCACGCCCGCTTCGACTCCATAACGAATCGTCTTCTGTCCCATTGCCAACAACGGCATGAACAAGGACATAACCAAGCCTACAACCGTAATTTTAATTGTCTTCATTGTTCTCTATATTTTGAATGATTAATGATTGATTTTTATTTCGATGCAAAATTAGTCTCCAATCAT